>NZ_CP102294.1:695003-1390007 GCF_025144665.1 Alistipes ihumii AP11
GCGAGAACGCCCTTCCCGATCAGGCGGGGCGTCACGTCGAGACTGCGCACGGGCGCGATCCGCGACGGAGCGAACTCCCCGAGCGGACGACGGACGGAGACAGGCTCCGCCCACGACGAATCGTCGAAAGACGCCTGCTGCCAACCTTCCGGCAACCGGCGCGTATCGACCCACTCGACCCAGCCCAGCTGAGGATTGACCCTGCGGACCTGCGAAGCGTAGCCCTCGAGCGGAAGGCAGCGCCAGCGCACGGGCACCTCACGGTCGCCGACCGAAGCGCGCACGTACAAAAACGGCTGAATCTCGCGCAGGATGCGGGTCGCCACGCCCTCGTGCTGCACCTGCACGGCCAGCGTATGCTCGCCGGCCGCCAAGCGGACACGACGCGTCTGGTACTCGGGATACTTCGCCGCATAGCGGTCGGGGCCCTCGGTATAGTACGCGCCGTCGAGCCACACGACATACCACGAAGCCCCGCTCAATTGCAGATCGACCGTCGTGTCGGCATCGAGCGAGAAAGTTCCCCGGAAAGCGACATGCCGGTCAGGGGCGGCAACGGCCGAATCGGTCCACATCAGCCGGTCATGAATACCGGCCCGAACCGGCCCGGCAGTCCCCACAAACAACAGAAAGGCCCACACCCCGGCCCGACGGATCATGTTAAGAAAAGTCATAGCAGTATCACGTTAGTAGTTTTGCAAACTATCTCGAAGCGTCTGCAACCGGCTCGCCCGCCACCCCGAAGGACGGAAGCGGATCGGCGAATCGGCCACGCGGCCGCCATATAGTCCGGTCATCGGGCGCAAAGCTTTCCGAACCCCTGCGACCGGAAAACGCGCACGCCGGAGCGTGAGCCGCACCGTATGCCTTCCCGCCCCGAAACGTCATCGCTCCGAGTCCGCCGGCCCCGCCCGGACGGTCCCTCCGGATCGGCCGCACGGGCGCATTCGCCGGCAAGACCGCCCAAAGAGCGACCGGAATCGCCGCCATGCCGCATGGAGCCCGGCGAGCCCGCCGCGTCAACAGACCTTTATGAACGGTATGCCGAGCAGAAAGGCCAGTTTTTCGATCCGGTCCGAAAGATGTCCCGTGCCGATCGCGCAATGATGCGACGGACCGGCCTTGGCCCAACCGTCCATAAAGGCGCGCGCGCCGATCGGAAAGCGATAGCGGCTGTTCGTATTGCCGATCTGAAGCGTCTTGCCTTCGACCGACTCGCCCTCGGCCGCAAGCAGGAATACGCCGTCGCGGCCCTCGACGACCGACAACAGCGTCACGGGCCCCCGCCGGACGCTCATCTGGATCGACAGTCCCTTGCCCGGCTTGCCGTGATAGACCGGCAGCGGAACCAGACCCACGCGGCCCTCGGCCATCGCGAAATGAGCAGGCCCGTCATGTCCCCACAGCACGACGTCGTCGTCGAAATCCATCGCATAGGGTTCGGAGAAAGAGCCGCCTCCGCCGAGCAGCGCCATGATCTTCATCGCATGAGCGTTCTTGACCTCGCACTCGCCGGCTACGGGAACTCCCCGCCCGGTAAGCAGCGTATTGCCGGCGATCACCGATGTGACGATGTTCTCGTAATCGCCCGTCCCTTCGTAATAATAAGCCATCGATCCGAGAGCGTGCCGGGCGACCAGCCCGTCGAGCGCCACCGACGTCCGCGCGGCCCGCTCGATCTCGGAACGTTCGCAGTCGGAAGCCACGTCGAACGTTTCATAGAACTCGTCGATCTTCGCGGCGACCTGCTGCGACGTCGCCTCGTCGCGCAATGTCTTCAGCTCGCACATTTCGAGCAGCTCGAAATGAGTGCCGAACACGCCCGAGAGGCGCGTCAAGTCGGTGTACACGTCGAGCATGCCGCAGTAATAGTGGCCGAGCACGCCCATGCGGTTGCGCCGCAGCTCCGATGCCGCCCGGGCGGCATCGACCCACGCCCCGATCCGTTTCCAGACCGCATCCTCCGCCAAATAGCCCGTGACGATATCGTAACGCAGTCCGAGCCGGTTGAACACGCAGGCCACCTCGGGCACCGAGCAGGCCTGGCAGTGGGCGAGCCACTCGCCGGTCATCCGTCCCCGGTCGCCCATCGCGTTGAGTCGGTCGTAGTCGATAGCCGGCTCGGGCTGCAGATTCAGCATGACGACCGGAACGCCCAACCGCTGTACGACGGGCAGTACGGTCGACGAAAGCGCATACGTCGATATGTAGAGGAAGACCAGTTCCGCACCGTTCTCGCGCAGCAGCTTCGCCGCCGCCTCGGCTTTGGCCGGCTCGTCGACCATCCCGGCGTCGACAACCTCGGCTCCCGTTTCGGCGAGCCGATCGGCTATCCGGCGGCGGTACCCCTCCAAACGAGCCAGCAGGCCCTCGAACTGGGTCCAATAAGTGTTCAGTCCTATTCCGAAAAGTCCTATCTTCATCGTTTCGTCATTTTTTAATTCCGGAGCACCCTTGTCCGTCTGCCGCAAGCCGCCGCAAAAGGTCTACGCTTTCCGGGAACGGGCGTCTCTTATTTACAAAGATAAACAATGGGAAACTTCCGGCACGTACTAAAATTGACCGGCAGGTTACGAATTTTGCCTCATGCGCGCTTCGGCCCGTCCGTTTCGGGCACATTGCGGCGAATCCAAGCGCGGTATTCGAGCGGGCTGCGGCCCGTCCTTTTTTTGAAAAAGCTGGAAAAATAGCGGGACGAATTGAAATCGAGCGCATAGGCGATCTCCTTGACCGTCATCCGGTTTTCCGAAAGCAACTCCATGGCCCGGTAAAGCTTCAGTTCGATCAGATACTGGGCCGGAGCCATGCCCGTCAGGCGCTTGAAAGCCGAACGGAACCACGAATAACTGACATTCAGGCGCCGGGCGATCTGCTGAGCGGAAAGCGGCTCGGACAAATTGTCGATCATCATCAGTTTGGCCCGGGCGATCTTGTCGCGCACGACCCCGTCGGAAGGCTTCTCCCTGCGGCTGCGGTTCAGCGCCAGCCCCATCAGCAGAGACACCGCCCCGCAAAGCACCTGCTGGTAGCAGGGGTCTTCCCTGCCGGCTACGGCCAGCGCCTCGCGGTAGACATCGACGGCCAGCGGAGAAAGTCCGATCCGGAACACCGGCGACTTTCCGCTGAAAAAGCCGCCGCCCACGCGGTCGTCGATCACCCGTCCCCGGAATCCGATCCAGTAGGCGCTCCATCCCGTTTCGGGACTGGGACGGTAAGTATGCCAGCCGCCGGGAAAGATCAGGAACATCGTACCGGCCGTCAGCCGGTAGCTGCCGCTTTCCGTGCGGAGCGTCCCCTCGCCGTCGACGACATAGATCAACTGGTACTCGTCGAGCACGCGCCCGGAAACAACGTCGAAATAGTAGCCGCGCGGATGAATCGGAGACGGATAGGCCTCGTCGGGGTCCACCCGCTGAAAGCCCACCGACGTGGCGGTAATGCCCCATCGGTGATCGCTCTCGTTAGCCACCAGGTATTTGAACTCGCTATGGTCCGATTTGTCCATGATCGTAAGAAAGTGAACCTTCGCCCCATAAGCCCCCGGCGGTCCTACCGACTCGCCCGATAGCCGGACCGGCTTCCCGTGCCGGGGCGCGTCCGCGCAGGCCCGCCTCGGCGCTGTGCTCCGATGACCAAAGATAGGTATTTTTCCGCATATTTCCGCCCCGAGCTCTCCCACATCGGCAGTGGGGCGACATGCGCCCGTCCGGCGTAAATTCCGACATGGAACGCGGACGATCCGTGCCCTGCAAAACCGACCGCCATAACGAAGAAACGTCCGTTCCGACAAAAACGGCGAAAGGAACTCTCCGTCGTTTTCTGCCGACGATTCGATACGGACGACAGACAGACGAACTTCAGGAAAGTTCGGAAGGACTACGACAGAGGGGGACGGCCCGATCCAAGGTCATCCGCGAAACGGCATGTCGACGGATTTGCCACCGGCCTTCGTTCTGCGAGCACAACGCCGGCAACGCCAATATCCACAAATCCAAATCCTCATGCGACGAAGGACCGCAACTTTTGCCGCCCTCCCGAAAAGTCCCCCCGCTCGGCCGCGCCGGCAGGAGTCAACCGAGCACCGACACGTTGAAGAACTCCACGACGCCGACCGGCCCTCCGCTCTCGTCGGTCACGACGATCGAATGAATCTTGTGGGTGCGCATCATCTCCTCGGCCTCCGTGATCCGGGCGTCGGGCGAAACGGTCTTCGGACTGCGCGACATGATCTGCCGGGCTTCGATATTGAAAAAATTTTCCTTGTACTTGGTCATCGCGCGACGCACATCGCCATCGGTGATAACGCCCGTCAGACGCCCCTGTTCGACGATCGCGGCAATCCCGAGCCGCGCGTCGCTGATGCGGATAATCACATCGCCGAGCGTTGCGGTCGGCTCCACGCACGGAATGTCCTTGCGCATCACGTCTCGTACCCGGGTCAGCAAGCGGCGTCCCAGGCTGCCGCCCGGATGGAATACGGCATAGTCCTCGGGCCGGAAGTTCCGCTCGCGGATCAGCGCGATGGCCAGCGCGTCGCCCATCACGAGCATAGCCGTCGTCGAAGAGGTAGGAGCCAGATTCATCGGGCAGGCCTCTCGCGTGACGTTGACGTTCAAATGATAGTGCGCGTTCTTGGCCAGCGTCGACTCGGGATTGCCCGTCATCGCGATGATCCGGTTGCCGTTGCGCTGCATGAACGGAATCAGCCGCAGAATCTCGTCGGTCTGACCCGAGTTGGCCATCGCCAGCACGATGTCGTTGCGGGAGATCATACCCAGATCGCCGTGATAGGCTTCGCCCGGATGCAGAAAAAAGGCAGGCGTTCCGGTACTGGCCAGCGTAGCGGCTATCTTCTTACCGATCAGGCCCGATTTGCCCATGCCGGTCACCACGACCTTGCCCGTACAGGCCAGAATCGCGCGGACAGCGCCCTCGAAATCGTCCGTCAGCAGGGTAGCCAGCCGGCTGACCGCATCCGCCTCGGCGTGAATCGTATCGACGGCGCATTGTCTAATCTGACTCATATCTTCTTCGTTTTTAAGTTCGGAAACGGAAAGCGCAAAGCTACGAAAATAATTTAGAAGGTACCGATCAGCCCGTAGCCCTGCGTCGCGCAAAAGACCTGACTGTATATGTGAAACCCGGGCCGGGATGTCTCGATCTTGCGGTTGAGCTGCAGAATCGGATGCCCCGCACGTACGCCCAGATATTCCTGCAGGCGCTTGTCGGCCCGTATGGCGAACAGCTGCTGCGTGCCTCCGGTCACGGTGATCTGATATTGGGAGCGAAGCGAGTCGAACAGCGAGCGGTTCTCGAGATCGTAGTTCAGAAAACGCGGCAGCCCGATATTGGGCAGCATCGTGATGTCGAAAAATACCGGCACTCCGTCGAGCAGCCGCAGCCGCTCGAAATAGATGCATCCCGCACGCCGCTCCCACTCTTCCACAGGAAACGAGAAAGCCTCGGTCCACGTCCGCAGTTCGGGTTTCAGAATGATGTGCGTCGAGAAGTTCGGGCTGCCGACGGCCGCGCTCGTACCGGAAATCGACAAGATGCCGATCCCCTTGGGAGCGCCTTTGACAATGCTGCCTTTCCCCTGATGTTTGAATATGAACCCGTCCGAAACGAGCTGGTCGAGCGCCTTTCGGACGGTCGGCCGCGCGACGGAGAACCGGGCGCACAGCTCGTGCTCGGAAGGCAACAGATCGCCCGCCGAAAACTCGCCGGACGAAATTTCCCGGCGCAGCGCTTCGTATACCTGTTTATATTGAGGCAAATTGCCCATAAAATTGCCGTTTTGTTCCGCGGGCGACGTCTTTCCCGCCGCGCGAAAAGGATTACCACTAAATATCTTAATGCGTTTCCCTCGTTCAAAATTAGGAAAATAATTCCGTCCGTGCAAATTTCGCAGAAAGAAATTTGTACATACAAGCTGCCAACTTGTAACACAACACCACCGGAGCTAACACGCTAACCGACAGCATTTAGAAAAAAATAATGAAATCACTTGTATATATGACTTATTGTTGTATCTTTGCAGGGTAAAAGCACAAAACTAACTTTACAAAATACTAATCGAACAACTTATGGCAACAGTAGTCATCATGCCGAAACAGGGTCAGTCCGTAGAGAGCTGCATCCTGACCGAATTCAAGAAGAAAAAAGGCGACTCCGTCGCGGTAGGCGACATTCTGTTCTCCTACGAGACGGACAAAGCCTCGTTCGAAGAAGCCGCCCAAGTGGCCGGCACGGTACTGGACGTATTTTTCGACAACGGGGACGAAATTCCCGTACTGACGAACGTCATGGTAATCGGCAACGAAGGCGAGTCGACGGCCGAGTTCCGCCCGGGCGGCGAGACGGCTGCGCCGGCCGAGACACCCGCGCCCGCTCCGGCGGCAGCACCTGCAGCGGCTCCGGCAGCAGCGCCTGCGGCTCATGCCGAGACGACCGCCGCTCCGACCGGCGCTTCGTCGCCCGTTTCGCCCCGCGCCAAGATGCTCGCGGCCAAGGAAGCCGTCAACGCATCGGCTTTGGCCGGATCGGGTCCTCACGGCCGCGTGATCGAGCGGGACGTGAAGGCCGCGCTGGAAGCCGCGCCGAAAACGACCCCGCTGGCCAAAGCTATCATGAAGGAAACGGGCGCTCCGCTGCCCGAGGCCGGAAGCGGTTTGGCCGGCATGGCCAAGGGTGCCGACGTTGGCGCGCTGAAGAACCACGTCTATTCGTCGGACAGCGAGATCAAGCCGCTCTCGAACATGCGCAAGCTGATCGCCAAGGCAATGCACGCTTCGCTGCAGAACTCGGCCCAGCTGACGCACCACCTCGGCGCCGACGCCCGCCGCGTGCTGGCGCTGCGCGAGAAGGTCAAGAAAGCGATGGAAAACGGTTACCCGACCAATATCACGCTGAACGACATGGTCTGCCTGGCCGTCATCAAGGCGCTGAAGAAATTCCCGCAGGTCAACGCTCACTTCTTGGGCGACAGCACCCGCAACTTCTCGAAAGTGCACCTCGGACTGGCCGTCGATACCGAACGCGGCCTGATGGTTCCGGTGGTCAAGAACGCCGACGACCTGTCGATTCAGGGCCTCTCGAACCAGCTCAAGGAAGTGGCCAACGCCTGCAAGAAAGGATCGATCGATCCGGACCTGCTGTCGTCGGAGGCCGCCTCGTTCACCGTATCGAATTTGGGCAACTACGGGGTCGAGGTCTTCACGCCGGTGATCAACCTGCCTCAGGTAGCCATTCTGGGTGTCAACACGATCGTGCCGCGGCCTAAGAATTTGGGCGGAGGCGTCTACGGTTTCGTTCCTTATATGGGTCTGAGTCTCACGTACGACCACCGCGCGCTGGACGGCGGCGAGGCGACCCGTTTCGTAAAGCAGATCGCCACGGAGATCGAAAACCTCGACTTCGAGCTTTAAGCCGAAACGGTGCGACGCTTCGCGGATTTTGAATTCCATGCCACGCTCCGCGGAACCCGCATCGCGGGAATCCCTCGGCGGACGGGCATATAAAGCGAAAAACTTCTAATCTGAAATAAAAATGATCGATTTAGCAATTATCGGCGGAGGTCCCGGAGGCTACGTGGCTGCGGAACGCGCCGGAGCCAAAGGGCTGAACGTCGTGCTGTTCGAGAAACGCGAACTGGGCGGCGTATGCCTCAACGAAGGCTGCATCCCGACCAAGACGCTGCTTTACAGCGCGAAAGTCTACGACTACGCCAAGCACGGCGACAAGTACGGAGTGAGCGCGCCGGGAGCGACGTTCGATTTCGGCAAGATCGTCGAGCGCAAGAATAAGGTAGTCAAGAAGCTCGTCGGAGGCGTCGGCTCGGCCATGAAAGCCAACAAGGTACGCGTCGTGCGGGGCGAGGCGAAAGTCAAAGGACGTTCGCAGAACGGCATCGAGATCGAATGCGCGGGCGAAACGTTCTATGCGGTGAACCTGCTGCTCTGCACGGGATCGGAGGCATTCGTGCCGCCCATTCCGGGCGTTAAGGAGGCCGGCGATATCATCGTGACGAACCGCGAAATCCTCGATCTGAAGGAGCAACCCAAATCACTGGTAATCATCGGCGGAGGTGTGATCGGCATGGAGTTCGCCAGCTTCTTCAACAGTCTCGGCACCGAAGTGACCGTCGTCGAGATGCTGCCGAAGATTCTCGGCGGACTGGACGGCGAAATCAGCGCCATGCTGCAGGACATCTATGCCAAGAAGGGTATCAAGTTCAACCTCAACTGCAAGGTGACCGAAATCCGCGGCAACGAGGTAGTCTATGTCGACAAGGACGGGCAGACGCTGTCGGCCAAAGGCGACAAGATCCTGATGAGCGTCGGCCGCCGCGCCGTAACGGCAGGACTCGGTCTGGAAAACCTCGGCATCGAGATGAACCGGGGAGCCGTCAAGGTCGACGACAAGATGCGCACGAACGCTCCGAACGTCTTCGCCGCAGGAGATATCACCGGGTTCTCGATGCTGGCCCACACGGCCAGCCGCGAGGGCGAGGTCGTCGTCAACAACCTGACGGGCCGCGCGGACCGGATGCGCTACAACGCGATTCCGGGCGTAGTCTACACGAATCCCGAGGTGGCCGGCGTCGGTCTGACTGAAGAGCAGGCCAAGGCCGAGGGAATCGAATACAAGATCGCCAAGCTGCCGATGGCCTACGCGGGTCGCTTCGTCGCCGAGAACGAAGGCGGCGCAGGCCTGTGCAAGGTGATCGTCGGCGCGAAGTACGGCGAGGTGCTGGGCGTGCACATGCTCGGCAATCCGTGCAGCGAAATCATTTACGGCGCCTGCATGGCCATCGAGCAGGAAATGACGCTCAAGGAGATGCAGGAGGTGGTGTTCCCCCACCCGACCGTTTCCGAGATTTTCAAAGAAACCGTCTTTTCATTCAACGAGTAACCAGAAAAATAACCTTTAAAACTTACGTATTATGCCTAAGTCGCAATATATCGATCCTACGCAAATGCGGAAACCGGGCGAGATCACGTTCACGCCGATTCCCGTCAATCAGTACAACAAGACGGTCAAGGACGAGCTCAAGGCCAAGCATTTCACCAAGGACGACCTGAAGCGGATCTACCGCGACATGGTCGTGATCCGCGAGTTCGAGACGATGCTGCAGCTCGTCAAGACGACCGGAGGATACAACGGCGTCGAGTACAACAACCCGGGCCCCGCCCACCTGTCGGCCGGTCAGGAAGCCGCAGCCGTCGGCATGGCCTACATGCTCGACATCAACGACTTCATTTTCGGATCGCACCGCAGCCACGGCGAAATTCTCGCCAAGGGTCTGCGCGCGATCGAGCTGCTGGACGACAAGAGCCTCGAGAAGATCATGAACGAGTTTTGGGACGGCGCCACCGTAAACGTCGCCAAGAAGGCGTTCAAGGGCGGCACGACCAAAGAGCTGGGTATCCGCTTCCTGCTCTACGGGGCGCTGGCCGAGGTATTCGCCCGCACGACCGGATTCAACAAGGGTCTGGGCGGCAGTATGCACACGTTCTTCACGCCGTTCGGCATCTATCCGAACAACGCGATCGTGGGCGGCAGCGGCAGCATCGCCGTGGGCGCAGCCCTCTATAAGAAAGTGAACCGCAAGCCGGGCATCGTCGTAGCCAACCTGGGCGACGCGTCGATGGCCCGCGGTCCGGTGTGGGAAGGCATGACCTTCGCCGCGATGGATCAGTTCAAGCAACTGTGGTCGGACGAGATGAAAGGCGGCCTGCCGGTAATCATCAACATCATGGACAATCAGTACGGCATGGGCGGACAGACTCGCGGCGAGACGATGGGCTTCGACTTCGCGGCCCGTATCGGTGCCGGCGTCAACCCGGCCCAGATGCACGCCGAGCGCGTCGACGGCTACAATCCGCTGGCCGTAATCGACTGCTACCGCCGCAAGAAAGCGATCCTCGAGAAGGAAAAGGACGGCCCCGTGCTGATCGACGTGCTGACCTACCGTTATAGCGGCCACTCGCCCTCCGACGCCTCGTCGTACCGCACGAAAGAGGAAATCGAGGCATGGGAGGCTCAGGACTGCATCGTAGCATTCGGCAAGGAGCTGATCGCCGCCGGCGTGGCTACGCAGGCCGATCTGGACGCCATGACCAAGGAAATCAAGGATATCATGTTCGAGACCTTCAAGCTGGCCATCGACGACGAGCTGTCGCCGCGCATGGACCTGCACAAGGAGCCCGAACTGCTGGGCACGATGATGTTCTCGAACCAGTCGATCGACTCGCTGTCGGACGCCAAGCCCGACGTGAACCATCCGATGAGCGAGAATCCCCGCGTGCAGCAGATCGCCAAGAAAGAGCGCTTCGCGTTCGACAAGGACGGCAAGCCGTTCTCGAAGATGAAGCAGTTCCAGCTGCGCGACGGTATCTTCGAGGCGATCATCGACCGCTTCTACAAGGATGCCTCGCTGATCGCCTACGGCGAGGAGAACCGCGACTGGGGCGGCGCGTTCGCCGTCTACCGCGGCCTGACCGAGGCGCTGCCGTACCACCGCCTGTTCAATGCCCCGATCGCCGAAGCGGCCATCATCGGCACGGCGATCGGATACGCCATGTGCGGCGGTCGCGTGATTCCCGAGATCATGTACTGCGACTTCCTCGGCTGCTGCGGCGACGAGGTGTTCAACCAGCTGCCCAAGTGGCAGGCCATGAGCGGCAACATTCTGAAAATGCCGGTCGTAGTCCGCGTTTCGGTCGGATCGAAATACGGCGCTCAGCACTCGCAGGACTGGACCTCGCTCGCGGCTCACATTCCCGGCCTGAAGGTCGTGTTCCCGGTTACTCCGTATGACGCGAAGGGTCTGATGAACGCCGCGCTGCAAGGAACCGACCCGGTGATCTTCTTCGAGAGCCAGCGTATCTACGACGTGGGAGAGCAGTTCCACGAAGGCGGCGTGCCGGAAGGCTACTACGAGATTCCGCTCGGCGAGCCCGACATCAAGCGCGAGGGCAAGGACATCACGATCCTGACGATCGGCGCCACGCTCTACCGCGCGCTCGAGGCGGCCAAAGTGCTCGAGGAGAAATACGGCATGAGCGCCGAAGTGATCGACGCCCGTTCGCTCGTTCCGTTCAACTACGAGAAGGTGCTCGCTTCGGTCAAGAAGACCGGCCGCATCGTGATCGCCGGCGACGCGACGGCCCGCGGATCGTTCCTGAACGATCTGGCACGCAACGTCAACGAGCTGGCGTTCGACTATCTGGACGCACCGGCCGTCGTACTCGGTTCGCGCGACTGGATCACGCCGGCCTATGAGCTGGAATACGCTTTCTTCCCGCAGGTGGACAGCTTCATCGACATCATCCACGAGAAGATCGTTCCGCTGCCCGGGCACGTTCCGACGCGCAACTTCACCGAGGCCGAACAGATCCGACGCGCCAAGGAGGGTATCTAAGGACCTGTAACGGGCTTCATCTTCAGACAAAAGGTCGCATAGATATTCAACAAATGTCCGTGTGGCCTTTTGTCACTTTCTACCATTCAACCGAAAAACGAACCTATGGATTCAACGAAAAGAAACAAGATCGAGGCGGTCAATGTCAACGCCCATCTGCATACGCCCTACTCGTTCAGCGCGTTCGACAAGCTGACCGACGCGCTCGACAGGGCCGTGGCCGAAAACGTCCGCGTCGTCGGCGTCAACGACTTCTATTCGATGGACGGCTACAAGGAGTGGAACGACGGATGCCGCAGCCGGAAGCTGTTCCCGTTGTTCAACATCGAGTTCATCAGCCTCCAGCAACAGGATCAGGCCGCCGGCGTACGGGTCAACGACCCGAACAATCCGGGCCGCACCTACCTCAGCGGCAAGGGCCTCGCCTATCCGGTCGAACTGGCCGAGCCGTACGCCTCGCAGCTGGCCGCGGTGCGTGCCGAGTCGAACGCTCAGGTCGAAACGATGTGCGGCAAGCTGAACGACGTACTTCGTTCGTACGATGCAGGATTCGAGCTCGACTTCAAGGAAATCGAGCGGACGCTGACCAAAGGATCGATCCGCGAGCGTCACTTGGCCAAGGCGTTGCGTCTGGCCGCATACGAGCACCTCAAAAACGAGCCGAAAGCGATCGCCGCCTTCTTCGAGAAGATTTTCGGCGGCAAGCCGCTCAAATCGGACGTAGCCGACCACGCGGCCGTCGAGAACGAGATCCGGGGCAACCTGCTCAAGGCGGGAGGCGCGGCCTTCGTGCCCGAGGACCCCAAGGCGTTCCTGCCTATGGAGACCGTCCGCAAGATCATTCTGGCGGCGGGAGGTATCCCGACCTATCCGTTTCTGGCCGACGACGCGAAGGGCGGCTTCACCGACTTCGAGCAGGACGTCGTGAAAACGGCCGAGACGCTCCGCGAGCGCGGCATTTTCTCGGTCGAGTTCATCACGACGCGCAACAGCGTGGAGGTGCTCGAAAAATACGCAGGCTACCTGCACGACAACGGGTTCGTCGTCACGTTCGGTTCGGAGCACAATACGCCCGCGATGGAGCCGATCGAGCTTTTCGCCCGGGGCGGAGCTCCCCTGACCGAGCGGCTCAAGTACATCAACTACTGCGGCGCGTGCGTCGTGGCGGCCCATCAGGACATCGTAGCCAGCGGCATGCAGGGCTACGTCGACAGCCGGGGTAAGGCCGACATCGACAAGCGCGACGAATACATCAAGCACGGCGACAGCGTAATCAAGGCGGCCATCCGGTAAGACCGGCCGTCGCGTGAACGAAGCCCGGCAGGGTCATCCTGCCGAAGCGAAACGCAATCATTAACAACCGAAAAGAAAATGAAAGAGATAGAACAACTGATCGAAATATCGCGCAAGTACGGCCGCGACAGCCGCTACGTGATCGCGGGAGGCGGCAACACCTCGTACAAGAATGCCGACAAGCTGTGGGTCAAGGCCAGCGGATGCGCGCTGGCGACGATCACCGAAGACGGCTTCGCCGTGCTGGACCGCAAGAAACTGAACGTCATCCCGGAAAAAACCTACCCGGCGGATACGGCCGCGCGCGAGGAGGAAGTCAAGAACGACCTGGCGGCCGCATGCATCACGAAGGACCGCCGCCCGTCGGTCGAGACCTCGATGCACAACGCGCTGAGCGCCGCGTTCATCGTCCATCTGCATCCGACGATGGTCAACGGCCTGATGTGCGGACAGAACGCCGAGGCCGAAACGGCCCGCCTGTTCGGCGACGAGGCCGTATATATCCCGTATACCGATCCGGGATACGTGCTGTTCAAGGAAGTGGACGACCGGATCAAAGCCTACAAGGCCAAATTCGGCAAGGAACCCGCCATTCTGCTGCTGCAGAATCACGGCATCTTCGTCGGCGCCGACACGACGGCCGAGGTCGAAGCCATTTACGACCGCGTGCTCTCGACGATCGAGAAGGCGGCCGGCGTATCGCTGCCCGAAGGCGACAAGCCGGTATGCGACTGCGTGCAGGAAGTGCTCCCGGCTATCCGCATGATGCTCAGCAAGCAAGGAATCAAGACGCTCCGCGTCCGCAACAACGCGCTGATCGAGCGTTATGCCTCGTCCGAAAGCGAATATGCGAAAGTTGCGGCGCCCTTCTCGCCCGACGCGATCGTCTACTGCAAGTCGAAATACATCTATCTCGCCGCCGCCGATAAGCAAGCGCTGCTCGAGCAGGCCCAAACACAGATCGAGCAATACGTCGCAGCGAACGGCTATACGCCGAAGGTGCTGCTCATCAAGGGTATCGGCTTGGTGGCGGTCGGCGACAACGCCGCAGGCTGCGACATTATTCTGGACGTGTACGAGGACATGATGAAGATCGCCGCGATCGCCCAGTCGTTCGGAGGCGAGCACCCGATGACCCAGCGCCAGATCGACTTCATCGACAACTGGGAAGTGGAAAATTATCGCCGCAAGGTCAGCGCGGGCGGCGCATCGGGACGCGTCGAGAACAAGACGATCATCGTGACCGGAGCCGCTCAGGGCTTCGGCGAGGGCATCGCCCGCTGCCTGATCCAGCAGGGAGCCAATATCGTCGTGGCAGACCTGAACGAGACGGTCGGAGCGGCGACGGCCGAGCGACTCAACGGCATGGCCCGGAGCAACCGCGCCATCTTCGTTAAGACGAACGTAGCCGACACGGAGAGCCTGCGCAACCTGATCCACGAGACGGTTTGCCGCTTCGGCGGACTGGACGTGTTCGTCAGCAACGCGGGCGTGCTGCGCGCAGGCGGGTTGGAGGAAATGACTCCGGAAAACTTCGAGTTCGTCACGAAAATCAACTACAACGCCTACTTCTACTGCGCTCAGGCCGCATCGCGCGTGATGAAGCTCCAGAACAAGTATGCCGAGGACAACTACGGCGATATCATTCAGATCAACTCCAAATCGGGCTTGCGCGGCTCGAAAGCCAACTTCGCCTACGCCGGCGGCAAGTTCGGCGGCGTGGGTCTCACGCAGTCGTTCGCGCTGGAATTGGCGCCGTTCCGCATCAAGGTCAACGCGGTCTGCCCGGGCAATTTCTACGAGGGGCCGCTGTGGTCGAACCCCGAGAACGGCTTGTTCCTGCAATATCTGCACGCAGGAAAGGTCCCGGGAGCCAAAACGGTCGAAGATGTCCGAAAGTACTACATGGACCAAGTGCCGATGCGCAAGGGAACCGGCCCGGAAGACGTCACCAAGGCCGTGCTGTACCTGATCGAGCAGACCTGCGAAACGGGTCAGGCCGTGCCGGTGACCGGCGGGCAGGTGATGCTGAGCTAAACCGGGTATCCGCCCCGGCTTCCGGCACGGAGAGAAGCCGGGGCGAATGCTTAACGATTCGATAACGCGATTCCGACACATATCGCAGCAAAAATTCGCACGGAACGAATATAATGCATATCTTTGCGGGAAAATTCGGATGTTTCATGTGAAGCCTTGCTGCAAAACTCTTAAAACCAAAAACACATGAAAACGAAAGCTGTAAGACTCTACGGTAAGAACGACCTCCGGCTGGAGGAGTTCGAGCTGCCGAAAATAAAGGACGACGAGATACTGGCCAAGGTGGTTTGCGACAGCATCTGCATGTCGTCGTACAAAGCCTCGCACGAGGCCGATATCCACAAGCGGGTTCCGCGCGACATCGCCCAGAATCCCGTTATCATCGGACACGAGTTCGCGGGCGAGCTGGTCGAGGTGGGCAGCAAGTGGAGCGGCCGCTTCAAGGCGGGCGACAAATTCTCGATCCAACCCGCGCTCAACTACGAGAAAGGCCCCGTCGGCGTGCTGAGCGCGCCGGGCTACTCGTACCGATTCATCGGCGGCGACGCGACCTACGTCGTGATTCCGAACGAAGTGATGGAGCAGGGATGCCTGCTACCGTTCACCGGCGAGGGTTACTACCCCGCCTCGCTGTCGGAGCCCCTGTCGTGCGTGATCGGCGCGATGCACGCCAACTATCATATCACGCCCGGATCGTACAAGCACGACATGGAGATCAAGCAGGGCGGTAACATGGCCATTCTGGCCGGCGTCGGCCCGATGGGTCTCGCCGCGATCAACTATGCGATTCACCGCACCGACCGCAAGCCGAAGCTGATGGTCGTGACCGACATCGACCAGACGCGGCTGGACCGCGCCGCCTCGCTTTATTCGCCCGAGGAAGCGGCCAAGAACGGCATCGAGCTGAAATACGTGAACACGGGCAGCATGGCCGATCCGGTCGAGGGCCTGAAAGCGCTGACCGACGGGAAGGGCTACAACGACGTGTTCGTATTCGCGCCGGTAGCCGCAGTCGTCGAGCAGGCCGACGCGATTCTGTCGTTCGACGGCTGTCTGAACTTCTTCGCCGGTCCGGCCAAGACCGACTTCAAGGCTCCGTTCAATTTCTATAACGTGCACTATGCTTACACCCACGTCGTAGGAACCAGCGGCGGCAACACGGACGACATGAAGGAAGCCCTCGCCATGATGAACGAAGGGCTCGATCCGGCCGGTCTGGTCACGCACGTAGGCGGTATCAACGCCGTAATCGACACGACGCTGAATTTGCCGAGCATACCGGGAGGCAAGAAACTGATATACACGCATATCGACATGCCGCTGACCCCGATCGCCGAGTTCGAGGCCAAAGGCAAGGAAAGTCCGGTCTACGCCGAGCTGCACAAGCTCTGCCAGCAGCACAAGGGGCTATGGAATACCGAGGCGGAGGCCTATCTGCTGGCCCATGCCGACAAGCTGTAGATCAAGAGTAAGGCAACGGTCCGGCGGCACGCGTGCCGCCGGACCGAAACCCAAGGGAAAGGATACACGATTAGGTTAGTTAAAATAAACAACTTTTCGGCCGAGGGGCCGAAAGAACAATGAATTAGGTTATGAAACAGTTAGACACCAAGCTGATGCATCCTGCCGACCAGATCACGGTCGTCATCAGTCGCATCTACCGGAGCGGATTGACTACCACTTCGGGAGGCAACATCTCGATCAAAGACGAGAACGGTGACATCTGGATCACGCCGGGCGGTATCGACAAGGGATCGCTGACCCCGAAAGACATCATCTGCGTGAAGCCGGACGGAACGATCATCGGTCCGCACAAGCCGTCTTCGGAATTTCCTTTCCACAAGGCCATCTACGAGATGCGTCCGAAAATGACCGCCGTCATCCACGCGCATCCGCCCGCACTCGTATCGTTCAGCATCACGCACCAGATACCCAATACGAACATCATTCCGCAAGCCAAGCGCGTTTGCGGGAAGATCGGTTTCGCGCCGTACGATGTTCCGGGCAGTCAGGGCCTCGGTCAGAAAATCGCCGCCGAGTTCAAGAATCACCCCGACTACAAAGCCGTCATCATGGAGAATCACGGCGTCGTGCTGTGCGGCGAGGACCTGATGGACGCGTACCAGCGCTTCGAGACGCTCGAGTTCTGCGCCCGCACGGTCATCAACGCCAAGACGCTGGGCGAGCCCACGTATCTGACCGACGACCAGATCGAGCAGCACGAAAAGTCGCTTCCTACGGATTATCCGCACTTCATGGGCGTCACCTATCCGTCGGACGAGCGGGCGATCCGCAGCCTGATCGTGAAAATGGTGCGTCGCGCCTGCGATCAGGGCCTGATGATCAGTTCTTACGGTACGGTTTCGGTGCGCTGGCGGGGTAACGACTTCCTGATTACGCCTCCGGGCGTTCCGCGCTGGGATATCGAGCCGGGCAACATCGTGCAGGTTAAGAACGGCATGGTCGAGGCCGGCAAGATTCCGAGCCGCTCGGTCGCCCTGCATCAGGAGATCTACCAAAGCCATCCTGAGATCAACTCGATCATCATCACGCAGCCTCCGCACCTGATGGGCTTCTGCACGTCGGGCGTCAAGTTCAACGTGCGCACGATCCCCGAAAGCTGGATTTTCCTCAAAGACACCCCGATCATTCCGTTCGGCGTGCAGTACGAGGATAACAAGAAGATTTCCGACACGCTGAAGAGCGTTCCGGCCGTACTGCTGGCCAACGACTCGGTGCTGATCACCGGCGACGGGCTGTTGCAGACCTTCGACCGTCTGGAGGTAGC
This sequence comes from Alistipes ihumii AP11, assembly GCF_025144665.1. Taxonomy (NCBI): domain Bacteria; kingdom Pseudomonadati; phylum Bacteroidota; class Bacteroidia; order Bacteroidales; family Rikenellaceae; genus Alistipes; species Alistipes ihumii. The sequence continues at coordinate 712,547 of NZ_CP102294.1, forward strand.
CGAGTTCAGCGCCAAGTCGCTGATCATGGCGGCTCCGATCGGCGAGCTGAAACCGATCAACGACAAGGAAGTCGAAGACCTTCGCGTCGCATTCCACGTCAAATAGTGGCCGTGCGGCTCGTAAGAAGCATATCGGACTCCCCTGTCCTGAACGGGCTGTTGGAGGAGCATCTGTTGACAGAACGTCCCTTAGGGGACGTTCTGCTCTTCTATATCAACCGGCCGTCGGTCATCGTCGGACGCAACCAGCGGATCGAAGCGGAGGTAGACACCGATTACTGTCTGCGGCACGGCATCGAGATAGTCCGGCGCCTTTCGGGAGGCGGAACCGTCTACCATGACTACGGAAACATCAATTACGCTTTTATCGTAGACAAGGACGAAAGGCCCGTTCTGGACCGCGATTTCGCCACGCCGATCATCGATGCGCTGCGACCGCTCGGCGTCGAGGCCGTCTCGGGAGAACGCAAGGAGCTGCTTGTCGGCGGCTACAAAATCTCGGGGACCGCCTCGCATGTCGCACGCACGCGGATACTTTTCCACGGCACGCTGCTGCACCGAACGGACCTCGGCGCGCTGGACAGAGCGCTTCGCGGAGACGTCTCGAAGCGCGGTCGGAAAGTCGCGTCGGTTCCGAGTCCGGTCATGAATCTGGCCACGCTGACCGGAGAGCAGGAAACGACGGAACACTTCCTCGGCAGACTGACCGGATTTTTTGAAAACTATTACGGCACGGCGCTTCGGCTGGAACCGGAGCCGGAAACGGAAGCCGCGCTCAAAAGAAGAGCGAACGAGTTGTCCGGGCCGGCATCGGGAAGCCTGCAGCCGCCCGTCTCCGAAGCGGAAAGATAACAGGAAATCCCAAACGGAATAAAGCCGGGCAGGACGATCCGAGCGGAAATCGCCGAAGGATTCGGACTCCCATATTTCCCATATGGAACAGCCGGCGGGAAAGATCGCATCCGTCCGTGAGGACAAGGGAGCGGAGACCGACGGTTTTATGAAAATAAAAACTCTTTTTCTATTGGATTTCCGGACTTTTTGATTTTCTTTGCAATGTTATTCTAATTCAACTTTTATGAAAGGTACAGTAAAGTGGTTTGATTCGGCCAAAGGTTATGGCTTTATCACGACCGAGGCAGGTAGTGACATTTTCGTACACTACACGGGTATTAACAAGGAAGGGTTCCGCGGTTTGGAAGAAGGCCAGAACGTCGAGTTCGAAGTGAGCGAAGGCAAGAAGGGCGAGCAGGCCGTGAACGTTTCCGTAATAGGATAAGATTCTGTATTTATAAAAAGATACTGATTTTTTCTATTTTTCATCCGAAAAAAGCCGCAGATTCCCTCTGCGGCTTTTTTTATCGCCCGGACCTCTTGCGGTCAGCGTCCGAGCGATATGCGGCAAGACGCCTTTCCCCTCTTTTCGTCCGACACATGGCACACGATATGCTGTAAGGAATAGCGTAAAACGACCGACAGCCATGACTCCGCAACGAACCGCTCGGGAAACGAAGAGCATCATACTGAACAACGTCGTCATATTCAACGGCAAAGAAGAAAGCACCGTCCGGGGAAGCGTCCGGATCGACGGCAACCGGATTCGAACGGTCTCGACAGAACCGATCGGTTCTGATCGGGACCGGCCGGCCGAGGTGATCGACGGTCAAGGAAAATTCCTGATGCCGGGACTGATCGACGCGCATTGGCATGCCTTTCTCGCCCCGAACACGACGATGGACCTGATGACGGCCGACGAGTCCTACACGCAACTGAAGGCCGGACGCGAAGCCGAACGAACACTGCTGCGGGGCTTCACCACGATCCGGGACGCCGGAGGACCGGTCTTCGGCCTGAAGCGCGCGATCGACGAGGGAATCGTCGCCGGCCCCCGGATATTCCCCAGCGGCTCGATGATTTCGCAGACGGGCGGTCACGGCGACTTCCGGGCCGTCTATGACATTCCCCGGCCGTTCGAGTGCTGCGATCCGACCCACACCGAAATGATCGGAGCGGCGACGATCGCCGACGGTCCGGACGCCGTCGCCGTCGCCGCAAGAAACAACCTGAGACTGGGCGCCAGCCAGATCAAGCTGATGGTAGGAGGCGGCGCCGCCTCGCTGTACGACCGGCTCGAGGACGTCCAGTTCTTCGAGGAAGAGATACGGACGGCGGTCCATGCGGCCGAAAACGCCGGCACATACGTCATGGTGCACGTTTACGTCCCCGAGGGAATCAGGCAGGCGATCCGGGCCGGAGTGAAAAGCATCGAGCACGGACACCTGATCGACGAAGAAACGATGAAAATGATCGCCGACAACGGCGTATGGCTCAGCATGCAGCCGTTCACGGCCGACGACAACACCTACCCGAGCGAAGAACAACAGCGCAAGCACGAGATGATCGTCGCCGGCACGGACAATACGTACAAGCTCGCAAAAAAGTACGGCGTCAGGCTCGCGTGGGGAACCGACCTGCTGTTCAACCCGGCCAAAGCCAAGGACCAGAACCGAGGAATCGCCAAGCTGGCCCGCTGGTTCTCGAACTACGAGATATTGAAAATGGTAACCCGCGACAACGCGGAGCTGCTCGCCCTGTCGGGCCGCAGGAATCCCTATCCGGGCCCGCTCGGGACGATCGAGACGGACGCCTTGGCCGATCTGTTGCTCGTCGACGGCAATCCGCTGGAGAATATCGAACTGCTGACCGAACCGGAGAAAAACTTTCTGCTGATCGTCAAGGACGGAACGATATGCAAGCGACAGGGCGTCTGAGGGCGCCGGACCCGCGAGAGGCTCCCCCGAACGGAGAAAAGACAAACGGACCGAGCGGTTCCCGGCACGCCGGTCTCAAGCCGACGAAGTCCCGAAGCGATCGGACAAATGCAAGGCCGACCGTGCGACAAGCGACTGCACCCGGAAACACCGTCGGCCGGACCGAGCGGGTCCAAGTATCCGCACGGGGTTCCGTACCCGCTTCGACAAGTATTTGCACTCGGAATCGTTCCGGCAGACCGGCACGCTGTCATCAGCCAGACCGGAGACCGGTCCATACGGCGGCATTCCCGGGCCGACAAACCGGAGCCGGGCGTTTCAACCGTCATACAGAGATCGCGCAAAATTCGTCGGAGAATCCGGCAACCGGATCGCCTCGACTATTTTCCCAGTGAGATAAGACCGAGCGAACGGGGAGTATTCCCCGCAAAGCATACCGGTCCATAATCCGATCCGGCTCAAGCCCCGAGCGCGTTCAAAAAGGAAACGGCCGGTGGCCGGAAAGCAGAACCGCCGCCCATACGGAACAGAACCCGGACCCCGCACCCGTCAGGGCGATCCGCCAAACCGAACGGAAAGATCATGCACCGGCAGAACCGTCCTTGGCCGCCGGTCCCACATCCATGATCCTCGTCCTGACGAAACAGTCCGGATAGTTGTCTTGAAGAAATTTCAAAAGTTTTTCCCGAACATCGACCGAAAGGTCCCACCGCGAGCCCGAATCGCTGCTGCTGAACAGCACCCGCACCTCCATGTAACGTTCTTTCATGTCGGTCACCTGCACGTTCGAGGCGCGTCCGTCCCATTTCGGGTGATCTCTCAATATCCTTTCGGTCTCCCTGCGCAGGGCTTCCAGCGGCATGCCGTAGTCGAGATACAAGTAGACGGTGCCGAGCAGCTGGGCCGAATTGATCGTCCAATTCTGAAACGGCTTCTCAAGGAAATAGGTCACGGGCAGAATGAGCCGGCGCTGATCCCACAGGCGCACGACCACGTATGTCAGCTTGATCTCCTCGATCACGCCCATTTCGCCCTCGACGATCACGCTGTCGTCCAAGCGTATGGGTTGCGTGATAGCCAGCTGGATACCGGCCAGTATCATGCCGAGACTCTTCTGAGCGGCAAAGCCCACGATAATTCCGGCGATTCCGGCGGACGTAAGCAAACTGACGCCCACCGCCCGGATCTTGTCGAACGTCATCAGGCAGACGGCTACGACCACGACTACGATCAGTCCGGCGATCATCCGCTCGAAAATCTTCATTTTCGTCAGGCTCCCGCGTACCTGCATATCCTTGTCGGCCTTCGCATCGAGCTTTTTCTCCAGCACGTAAAACAATATGCGCGTCAGCTTGATCAGAATCCATCCGATCGTAACGATCACGAGAATCTCGATCGCATGATTCATTGCGCCGAAATATCGGGTGTCGTAAAACACGGTCTGACTGAATATCCGGAACATGATCCAGATCAGCAGCAACAGGAAAGGCATACGAAGCACGTCGATGACGAAATCGTCGAACAGACCTTGGGTTCGGCGGGCCCGCCGGGCCAACTTGCGCGTAACATAGCGGTACAGTATGACGACCGCCGTGACCGCGACCGCGAAAATCAGAAAGCCGACGACGATCCGAGCCGTCTCGTTTTGTGCGTAGATGTTCACGGAATCCATATCATAATTGTTTTGATGTCCGCCCCGGCGTCTCGCAGCGAGACGGAAATCCTTGCACGGAAGAGGCGGAGACTTTCCCTGCAAACATCGTACAAAAGCCGCCGCGTGCCCCGGACGAAAGAGTCCCCTAAAGAAACATGAACCGAAAACAGGCCGAGGATTTCCGTATCCGGTCCCGGCATAGTCGCAAAGCCCAAGAAACTATGGCTTTTTTGACATAACTATTTCTCGAAAAGCACCGGAGTTCCGAAATTCAGGCATCCGTTCGTAATAAATTTACTAACCGTTTAAAATCAAAACCTATGAAACATCGGACATCGTACTTGAAACGAGCGCGGGAAATACAACGAATCGTTTCCCGGCATTACGAACCAGGAAGACAGGACCGAAACCTAAGCGCGGTATACCGTCGCCACGTCGAACCGCGATTCGGCATCACCTACAAGACCTTTCTGCGGGCCCGGAAGATCGACACCTCACCGCTCGGTCAGGACGAGGCCGTCCGCGAAACAGTCCATTCCGACGAGCCATGCGGAGAGTGAGCCGATTCCATTTCGAGCCGGGTACGGTGTATCTGTTCACCGAATCCAGAAAAGACGAGCCCGAATACGGCCTGTACGGCCTGTTCGACTGCATGGACCGAGGGAAAATCAAACTCGAGGCGGTCCAGCATCGGCCGTGCGGCCTCCGCTACGAAGAATACCTTCCGGACGAATATCGTTACGTGCGCAAAGCGAAAGGAGACGAGATCAGGGACTTCTGCTATCTGCACGGATACGACCGCTGCCGGATAGAGCGCCTGCATACCCCGGATCTCCGCAATCCGGCCGCAGGCGTTCCCTGATATCTTATGTTGTCGATATTCGCCGTTGCTCTTTGTGCGAAAAATCGTTTTGATTACCTTTGCACGATATGAACGGATGAGATAACCGAATATAGACATACGCGAGATTTAAGCTCGAACTGTTTATTCCAATTCTGAAAGACGCCATTCACCCGATAGAGCAGGAAAATAGACAGTTGAAGCTTGTGCACAGCACGGGCTTCGACTTACCCTGCACGGTCGATTGGCGTCGCCTCAGAATGTAAGATCGGAGTCCGTGCCTTTACTTCCGCCCTCCCCCACGAGTCTCGGGAAAGCGCCCGAACGCTCTCCGATCGTCTGCTCCGGACCGTTTCTATCCGGATCGCCGAACAGAAAAAAGCTGCAGGCAGAACCTGCAGCCTCGTTTCCGATCTTTCGATACCGTTCCAACTACTTGCCGTTCTGAGCAGGCGCGCTATTGGCATCGGCCTTGGCTTTGGCATCGGCCTTAGCCTGATCGGCCGGCGAGACGACCATCGACGCGCACTGTTGCATCGCATCGGCTACCTCGGTCGGAACTCCGGGCTCGTCGAACAGCGCGATGGTGAACAGATCGGGCGTACGGTACAACTCCTTGATCTTGCCGGTCAGACAACCGTAGAACGATTTGACCTGATCGTTCGACAAACCGGCGGGAAGAATACCGGCCTGCTGCAACTGGTCGTAGGGGAACAGCAGCGGAAGATTCTCGTAGTTGGGACCGATCGTGAATCCGAGGCAGTCGACGATCACGGCGTCCACCGTATCGGTCTTGCCGGTCAGTTTGTCGAAGCGATTGTAGTCGGGATACGTCTCCTCGATCGTCGTCACGACGCATTCCTCGAGATTCGTGTAATTTTTCGCCTCCATGTGGCGGATAGCCGAACGGTCATGGCGGTCGCGCACGACTTTGCGGACCTCGTCCCTCTCCTTGTCGGTCCACTTCCGTGACTGGGAACAAGAAACAACCAGCGCGATGGCTGACAGAGCTAAGATAATTTTTTTCATTGCTTTTTGAATTAGGTTATTAAACTCTACGGGTAATTGCGTATTTCTTTCTCGCTCGCGAATTTACGGAGGGAAAGCCTGCAAAAACCGCACACGGTCTTCGCAAGCGGTCGTGTCGCGGACAACTCGCGCAACCGGCCCCGAAACGATACGGCAGAGGACCGAACCGATTACGGAGCGAATGAAATGAAGCAAAGCCGCGTTTCAAAATCCCGTTTTTATTTCTATTTTTGTTTTCGGACCTATCCGGCCCGGCCCATACGGTTTACCGCGAACGGCAAAGCGAGGGGCGGGAACTATCCGAACGTCCGATAAATGCGTCCATATGGATATACTCGACGTACGCGAACTCTGCCTGTCTCTGCCTCAGAGCGAGGAAACGACCCCTTTCGACGAGACGACGCTGGTCTACAAGGTAGCGGGCAAAATGTTCCTGCTCGCCGATATGACCGACGGCCGCGCCGTCAACGTCAAGTGCGATCCCGATCATGCGATCGCGCTCCGGGAGCGGTACGCCGAGGTGACGCCGGGCTGGCACATGAACAAACGCCACTGGAATACGGTACGCATCGACGGCGACCTGCCGGAAAAACTGATCCGCGAATGGGTCGTCGATTCGTATCGTCTGGTGGCCGGAAGCCTGCCCAAAACCGTGCGCGGACCGCTACTCGAAGCGCTGGACGCATGCGCCGAGGAAAACGAACCCGAGAAACCAATGAACCCGAACCGATGAAAAAACTGTTTCTGCTTACGCTCGCTCTGCTGGCGGCCGCGACAGCCGGCGCCCAGATCCACCTCGAAGGCTACCGCCAAAGCGACATCGCCCCCCGCTGGACCGAAGGACGATGGGACGCACGGTGGATCTCCGTCCCCGGAGAACCGCTGAACGCCTATGGCGTCTATCTCTTCCGCAAGACGCTGAATCTGCCGTCGAAACCGGAACGATACGTCGTGCACGTATCGGCCGACAACCGCTACAAGCTCTACGTCAACGGACATCTGGTCAGTCTGGGTCCCGCCCGAGGCGACATCTACAACTGGAACTACGAGACGGTCGACCTGTCGCCCTGGCTACGGCAAGGCGACAATACGCTGGCCGCCGAAGTGTGGAACTTCGTCGAATGGAAGCCGATCGCGCAGATCAGCTTCAATCAGACCGGACTGATCGTTCAGGGCAACGGCCCCGACGAGCAGGGCGCCAATACGGACGGCAGCTGGAAATGCCTGCGTAACGACGCCTATGCCCCCCACACGACCGGAGTCTACGGATACTTCGCCGCCGGACCCGGCGAGCGGATCGACGCGTCGCGCTACCCATGGGGCTGGCAGCAACCGGACTACGACGACTCCGCCTGGGCGGCGGCCCGCGTCGGCATGGAAGGCGCGGCCAAGGGCGCCCGAGACTATCCGGGCCGGCTGCTCGTCCCGACTCCGATTCCGCCTATGGAGTACGCCGAGGACCGTTTCTCGCGCGTGCGCCAATCGGAAAACGCCCGGATTCCCGACGCCTTTCCGCGCTCGGCCGCTTCGATCACCGTTCCGGCCCGCACGAAAGCCCGCATCCTGCTCGACAACGACTCGCTCACTACGGCCTATCTGTCGCTGCTGTTCAGCGGCGGACGGGGCTCGCAGATCACCGTCGCATACGCCGAAGCGCTCTATATGGACACCGCCCCGCTGTCGAAAGGAAACCGGGACGAGATCGAAGGCAAGAAATTCGTCGGATACGAGGACATCATTCTGCCCGACGGCGGCAGCGACCGGCTGTTCACGTCGCTTTGGTGGCGGACGTGGCGTTACGTGCAGCTGACGATCGAGACGAAAGACGAGCCGCTCGAAATCGGCGACGTGTACGGCACGTTCACGGCCTATCCGTTCGAGCGCGCATCAACGTTCGACGCACCGGGACATCCGCAGCTGAACCGCATGCTCGACATCGGCTGGCGGACGGCGCGCCTGTGCGCGAACGAGACCTACATGGACTGTCCCTACTACGAACAGTTGCAATATTTCGGCGACACGCGGATTCAGGCGCTCATTACGCTCTACAATACGCGCGACCGGTACATGGCGCGCAATGCCATCGAACAGGGCCGCCAGTCGATCGTATCGGACGGCATCACGATGAGCCGCTACCCGTCGGGCATTCACCAGTTCATCTCGTCGTTCTCGCTCTATTGGATATGCATGGGACACGACTATTGGCGCTACCGGGGCGAGGAGGAATACCTGAAAACGCTTCTGCCGGCATACCGGGGAGTGTTGTCGTGGTACGAAGGCTTTCTGAAAGAGGATTTCTCGCTCGCATTCGTGCCGCACTGGTTTTTCGGCGACTGGGCATCGAATTTCGAGGCGGGAGAGCCTTTCCGCGAGAAGGACGGCAATTCCGCGTTCCAAGACCTGCTGTTTGTCATGGGACTCGAAGCGGCCGCCGACATGGAGGAGGCTTTCGGCATACCCTCGTACGGGAAACGCTACCGCGAAACGGCCTCGTCGATCAAGCGGACGATCAAGGAGAAATATTGGGATGCCGAACGCGGCCTGTTCTCCGACACGCGCGACCGGCGCAACTATTCGCAGCATGTCAACGTGCTGGCGATCCTGAACGAAGCGGTCGAAGGCGACGAGGCGCGCGCCGTCATGGAACGCACGCTGGCGGACACCACGCTGACGCAGACGACGATCTATTTCCGCTACTATCTGAACCAAGCGCTGAAAAAAGCCGGGCTGGGCGACCGACTGTTAGACAACATGCAGGTGTGGGAAGACCAGATGGCACTGGGCCTCTCGACCTGGGCCGAACAGCCCGAACCGTCGCGCTCGGATTGCCATGCTTGGGGCTCGAGCCCGAACATCGAATTTTTCCGCACGATCCTCGGTATCAACAGCGACGGACCGGGATTCTCGCGCATCCTCATCGAGCCCTCGCTCGGCAAGCTGAAGGAGGTTTCGGGCACGATGCCCCACCCTCGCGGCGACATCGCGGTAAAATACCGAGTCGGCAAAAAAGGTTCTCTGTCGGCCGAAATCACGCTGCCCGAGGGAGTCGAGGGAGAATTGATATGGAACGGGGAACGCAGGCCGCTTCACGGAGGATTCCAGCAATTGACCGTTCGATAAAACCGTACGCATACGAATCCGACGAAGGTCGCGGAAAATCCGCGACCTTCGTCATCTCTGAACAGTTTAATGGGCCATCGATCAACTCGGTTCAGGCATCGCACCTTACACCGATACCCGACAAACGCGTAAGGATTTCCCTCTCAGGCAGGCATAGCAGCCCGAAAACACCGCATCCGACAACCAGCCGCAGGTACCGACCGGCAATGCCTTTTCCAAACGCTTCTCATGCCAACGAGGACACTGGCCTTCTGAATATCCGCAGCCCGACGGAGTCCGGCATGTGCCGACGCGCGGCAAGACAACACGTACCGGAACGCTGCGAGACCGATACATGGCCTATCCCAACATGATAGCGTTCCTCGCTCTTACAAATAACGCTCCCATGCGAAAATGAAGAGAGCGGGGACGGGGAGAATAGGGAGAGTAAGAACAGCGGGAGAGCGAGAACAGTCGCACAAGAACCGGCCCGCCGGAGCAAGACCGGACGTTCCGGGGGAAGCGCCATGCCGGATCGAAGCGACTCACCGTCGGTCGAGGTCTCCGAAAAAAACTGTTACGGACGGCGACGGAATGCCAGAAGAATTGCCGAGCCTCCCGGTTTACGCCCGGCTAACACGAGAATCGCTCGCCCCTACATCAATGCGGGAGCCATGTATTTGACCAGCAGCCAACCTCCCCCCACAAGCCACACGAACAGAAGCAACGAGAGCACGAAAGGCTTGGCACCCGCCTTTTTGAACTTTTCGATACTGGTCTCGGCTCCCAGAGCGGTCATGGCCATCGTCAGCAAAAAAGTGTCCAGCGAATGGATGAACGACACGGTCGCCTCCCCTAACAGGCCGAACGAATTGAAGCCTATCACCGCCAGAAACCCGAGCGCGAACCACGGCACGGCGATCCGCCGAGTCACGCCGCCGCAGGACCGCCTGTCCGCAAGCCGACGCCGCCGGGCTCTCACAACCGAAACAGAATAGCTTATCGTCAGCAGCACGGGCACCAGCATCATCACGCGGATCATTTTGACGATGATCGCCGCATCGGATATCTCCCCGTTCATCGCGTTTCCCGCCCCCACCACATGAGCGACCTCGTGCAGCGTGGCTCCGGTGTAAATGCCCATCTGCTCCGGAGTCAGCGAAACGATACCGTGACGATAGAGAACCGGATAGAGAAACATCGAGATCGTCCCGAAGATCACGACCGTCGAAACGGCTACGGCCGTTTTATAGGGTCTGGCGCGGATCGTCGACTCGGCGCCGAGCACGGCGGCGGCTCCGCAGATACCGCTACCGACCGACGTGAGCAGCGCAATGCCCCGATCCATCTTCAGCAGCCGTCCCAACAGGACCCCTCCGCAAATCGTGACGGTCACGACGACCGCATCGATCAGCAGGGCCGGAGCGCCCACGGCCAGCACGTCCTGAAAAGTCAGCCGGAAACCGTACAGAACGATACCCAGCCGCAAAACGCGCTTCGAGCAGAACAGAATGCCGGGAACCCACGTAGCCGGCAACCGGTTGCGCAGACTGTTCGCATAGAGCATGCCCAGCACGATGCCCACGATCATCGGGCTGAACGAAAGGCTTTTGACCCAAGGGAAATCGCCGATATAGAACGCTGCGCAGGAGAACAGAGCGATCAACAGAACGCCGTGCAGCATATTGCCCCTTTCTTCACTCATTTTCATCATCCGGAACGTTTTTACGTCAATGAACCGGGGACAAAGAAACGACATTCGGAGCAAACTCCGAACGACCAAATTCTTATACGCCATAACCGAAAGTTATCGGACGGTCGTCATGCGACCGGCGACACCGGCGAATCGCCCCGCGACACAACCGCTCGCCCCACGATCATAGACGGGCCAGTCATGGCCAGTCCCATGCAAGACCTGCCCGCCCCACGCCACCGATATGTCTGAACACGCACGACTGTCAAGGAAAACACCGTTCAACCCGATACAATGGAAACGAACAAGAAAAATCTCGGGAATCCGTTGGCGCTCTATCCCGAACCGACGACGGTTGCCGGGGCGGAGATCGAAAGAAAAGCGAATCAACTCGCAGCGGGACACACGGAAGTTATCGGCCATGACCGGATACCGGTCAGCCTAAGCAAGAGTCATCACACCAATCAAGGCATAAAGAAGGCGAAAAGACTTTTCGTCAATCTCGTGAGCCGTGACATGCTGCCGAAAGTCGACCATGTAGGGAGCGTAAGCGGTGCGACGGTCGACAAGTCGGAAGCGTTGGCCTGCCGGACACACAATCCGACAGTCCGCCGCCAGAAAAACCCTACACTCTCAAACATCGTCGCCGTGCCCTTCAACGAGACACGGCGACGACTTATACGTTTTTCGGAAGCTCTTACCAAGCGAACAGCGGATAATTCGCCATCAGATCGTTCACCTCCTTGCGGACGGCAGCGATTTCCGTTTCGTTATCGATATCCGAGAGCACGCGGTCGATCAGCGATACGATCGTCTCCATCCGGTCCTCTTTCAGTCCCCGGGTCGTAATGGCCGGCGTACCGACACGGATGCCCGACGTCTGGAACGGCGAGCGGCTGTCGAACGGAACCATGTTCTTGTTCGTCGTGATATCGGCCTGCACGAGGGCTTTTTCGGCCTGCTTGCCCGTCAGATCGGGGAACTTCGTCCGCAGATCGATCAGCATCAGGTGATTGTCGGTACCGCCCGAAACGATCTTATAGCCGCGCGCGGCAAACGCCTCGGCCATCGCCTGAGCGTTCTTGCGCACCTGCTTCTGGTACTCCTTGTACGAAGGATCGAGCGCCTCGCCGAACGCGACGGCCTTGGCCGCGATCACATGCTCCAGCGGCCCGCCCTGAATGCCGGGGAAAACCGCCGAGTTGAGCATGGCGGACATTTTCTTGATCTCGCCCTTCGGCGTCTTGACGCCCCACGGATTGTCGAAATCCTCGCCCATCAGAATCACGCCCCCGCGCGGCCCGCGCAACGTCTTGTGCGTGGTCGAGGTGACGATATGCGCATACTTGACCGGATTGTCGAGCAGTCCGGCGGCGATCAGGCCGGCCGTATGGGCCATATCGACCATCAGCAGCGCGCCGACGCGGTCGGCGATCTCGCGCATGCGCTTGTAGTCCCACTCGCGGCTGTAAGCCGAAGCTCCGCCGATAATCATCTTGGGTTTGTGTTCCAATGCGAGCTTTTCCATCGCATCGTAGTCGATCCGACCGGTACGCTCGTCGAGCTTATACCCCACGGCATGATAGAGAATGCCGGACGTATTGACCGGCGAGCCGTGCGACAGATGGCCGCCGTGCGACAAATCGAGCCCCATGAACGTATCGCCGGGCTTGAGCACCGTGAAAAATACGGCCATATTGGCCTGAGCGCCTGAATGAGGCTGCACGTTGGCATACTTGGCTCCGTAGAGCTCGCACAGGCGGTCGATAGCCAGCTGCTCGACCCGATCGACGACCTCGCAGCCGCCGTAATAACGCGCTCCGGGATATCCTTCCGCATATTTGTTGGTCAGCACCGAGCCCATGGCCTGCATGACCTGTTCGCTTACAAAATTCTCGGAGGCGATCAGCTCGATGCCTTGCATCTGCCGCCGCTTTTCGCTCTCGATCAGATCGAATAGTTTGGTATCCTTTGTCATTATCTTACGGGTTTTAAACGTTGTGCCGATCGGTAAAACGGACGCTCAAAGGTAGTAAAAAAGAGCGACAAAACACAGCGGGCGGTTCCCGATGCCGAAATAAATTGTTACCTTTGCGAAGCTCTTCGCCTCCGGATTTCCGAAGCCGGCGACGGTCCCGGAAACGCGGAGCGCAACGACAGCCCGGAGACGGAGCGATGGCGCCCCGCTTCGGAGCGGAAAACAAAGAGCCATACATTAACTTAAATACAAGCAGATGAAACTACTTGAAGGAAAAGTCGCCGTCGTAACCGGAGCCGCCCGCGGCATCGGCAAGGCGATCGCGCTGCGTTTCGCGGAGGAAGGCGCCTCGGTCGTTTTCACCGATCTGAAAGTCGACGAGAACTTTCAGAACACCGAAAAGGAGCTGCAGGCCCTCGGCGTTCAGGCTAAGGGATACGCGTCGAACGCGGCCGATTTCGAGGACACGGCCGCCGTGGTAGCCCAGATCGTCAAGGATTTCGGCCGGATCGACGTACTGGTCAACAATGCCGGCATCACGCGCGACGGACTGATGATGCGCATGAGCGAGCAGCAGTGGGACATGGTCATCAACGTGAACCTGAAGTCGGCGTTCAACTTCATCCATGCCGTCACGCCCGTGATGATGAAGCAGAAAAGCGGAAGCATCATCAACATGGCTTCGGTCGTCGGCGTATCGGGCAATGCGGGACAGTGCAACTACTCGGCATCGAAAGCCGGACTGATCGGTCTGGCCAAGTCGATCGCCAAGGAGCTCGGTCCGCGAGGAATCCGCGCCAACGCGATCGCCCCGGGCTTCATTATCACCGACATGACCAACGCGCTGTCGGACGAGATCAAGGAACAATGGGCCAAGCAGATTCCGCTGCGGCGCGGAGGTACGCCCGACGACGTCGCCAAGGTCGCCCTGTTCCTCGCTTCGGATCTGTCGTCCTATGTTAGCGGCCAGGTAATCCACGTGTGCGGCGCGATGAACACCTGACACGAAATTCCCGATCCATTCTCTCGAAAGCCTGTCCTGCGGACAGGCTTTTCTCGTTCCGAAAAGCTGCGAGGGGAAAGTTATGAACACACAATAGACAAACAAGGCCGGAATATTCAACAAAAAGACGGAAGCTATGAACAATTCGGGCTGCTTTTGAACAATGCATCGACATGCTATGAACCGATCCGGCCGAAAAACGGGAAGCCGACCCGATCCCCTCCGCCGCACCGAAGCGATGCGCACAAGCGGGACAGCCGGGCCCGACCGTCCGTTCCGCACGAAGCGAACAGACTCACTCTACCGGCTTTCCGCACGAAGCAGGCAACGCCGATAACCATGAACGACTGATTTCCGGCACATATCCAAGAAGTTCTTCCGTGTTCCGATATTTCGTCCAAAGTATGAACACTCAAAAATGAAGGGACGGTCTTTCGACCGTCCCCTGCTTATTTTACACCGAACCATACCGGTTATTGCTGAACGGCGTCCATCGTCGTGAACTCCTCCGAGAACAATCCCGTCGTAACGCCGCTCATATAGCCGAAAGCGATGGCCAAATACCGGGTTCCGGGCTTCAGCTCATCGCCCAGCAGGTCGCTCTGGCAGTAAAGCCCGTCCATCTTGCCTCGAACGCAATACATCTCGATATAGTCGCCCAACGTATAGACGACGGCCTGCATAAACTCCTCGTCGGTCGTATAGTAGCCGCGCAACTCATAAGGCACCACTCCGATATAATACAATTCGTCGTCGACAGAAGGCGTGAAACTCAACACGCACGATCTGTCGGTCCGTTCGCCCACCTGAATTTGGATGGTCATGTCGGACTTCTGGAATTCCGCGGTGGTTACGTTCTTCGTTGCGACCTGCGTCGTGCGTTCGCCCTCGGCACTCACACCGAACACGAACACCGTATAGTCGTGCTGAGGTTTGAACGGAGCGATGCCCAGATCGGAATTCGAGTTGAGCGTCTGCGTCCCCGAATGAATCCGGGGATCGTTGACCCAATCGGTCTGCCAGCCTTCCTCCTCACTGATTTTCATAGCAGCCACTTCGTCCGGCGTGTGCGTTTCGAGGATAGAGGACTCCATGAAAGTCGCATAATAGCGCGTCGAGGAATTCGACGGCACGATCTCCACATCGACGGTCGAGGCTCCGATCTCGACGAAGCGGATATCGAACGTGCAGTCGTCGGTCAGCTCGGCTGCCGCTGTTCGGAAGGGCTTCTTGGAAATGTCGGTCGTGATCGCCCCACGGTCGAGGCCGAAAGCGAACGCATAATAGTCGGTACCGGAAAGAAGCGAGGCCACAGGGAACGACTTGGCCCCCAAATGAACGAAGTCGGACCATGTGGCGCCCGTCAATGCCATGTTGGACCTGATCTGGGCGACGGTCGCCTGCATCAGTTCGCTGTCGCTGCCATGGAAATCGTTTTCAAAGGCTTTTCGCTCGACATAGGCGACGTAATAGGAAACATCGTTGCGCTCGGGCGTCACCTCCAACAACACGCTGTTCTTGGTCACATCCCGCGGTTCAATCGTAAAGGAACAGTCGGTCATAGCCACCGTCTCGAAAATTTCCTTGACCAGCCCCGTCGTAAACTCGCCGTTCGCATCCATACCGTACGCATAGGCGCAATACTCGGTTCCGGGTTTGAATCCGTCTTTCGGAAATACCTGCTTGCCGGTATATAAGACACCGAACTCGAGATATTCGCTCAGGCTCATGCCCCATGAGTCGGCATCGGCTTTGAATCCTTCGAGATCGTGCTCCATCATCTCGCGACCGCTCGCATAAGAATCGATCACGCTCTTTTCGGCAACACCCAAAATGTACGTCATCGAAGCATCGTCGGGCTCCCAGGTTACCCGAGCCGAAGTCGTGGTCAGTTCCTCGATGCGAATGCCGATCGGGGGCTCGGCTCCCTGCTGCTCCACGACGAGTCGGACGCTCTCGGCATCCTCATAGGTCACGATCACTTCTCCCGTGCGAAGATCGTAATCGGGATTGGCATCGACATAGAAAAAAATTTTGCCCTCTGTCGAACAATCGAACGAATGAATCCATGTCGCCCCGCTCGACGAAGCTCGGACGCTCCCGCCGTTCGGGTTTTCAACGAGGCAGGATAGCTCCTGGGGGCCGCCGTCCGCACCGACCGTCAAAGGATTAGGAGTCACCGTCAACTCGGCGGGAGCACTCCCTCCTTCCGACGAATCGTCGCAGGACTGAACGCCCGGCATCAAAAGGACCGTCAGGGCCCAAAAGAACAGTAAATGCTTTTTCATAGTCGAACCAATAGTTTTAACTGCCGAACAATTCGCTCCGGCATTCGATGCGCTAAAGTATGAAATTTCCACGAGAAAATACCACGAAATATTAAGCACGGATAATATAAACGGGCTGTCGACCGACAGTTTTTGCAGACAATACGCAAATCACGGTTACATCATAACCGTCGTTCGCATATTTTCAAGGAACACGCCCGAACACGGTTTTGAATAACCGCATCAAAAATCAAAAGACAACTACCCGACACGGACAGACGCCGCATCCGGCTTTTCAAGCAGCGGATCGATCTGGCAGCAGATGGAACGGAATATCTCCTCTATGCTGCCGATTCCCCGAATCGCACGGAATTTGCCCTGCCGGCGATAATGATCGGCGACGACGGCCGTCTGAGCCTTATAAACATCGATCCGGTTCCGGATCACCGACTCGCAACTGTCGTCGGCACGTCCGCTCTCCTTGCCCCGCTTGAGCAGACGATCGATCAGCTCGTCGTCGGAAACCTCGAGCGCCAGCATCAGATTGACCGGCGTGCCGTGCTGTTCCATAATCTTGTCGAAAGCCTCGGCCTGCGGCGTCGTGCGCGGAAAACCGTCGAAAATGTTTCCTTTGCTCTCCTTATGCTTCGACACATAGTCGGCGATCAGGTCGATCACCAAAGCGTCGGGAGCCAGCTGCCCCTTGTCGATAAAGCCCTTCACGCTGAGGCCGAGAGGCGACCCCTGACGAATTTCCTCGCGGATCACCTCGCCGGTCGATATGTGGTGAAACCCGTATTTCTCGATCAGTCGGGCGGCCTGCGTCCCTTTGCCGGCCCCCGGAGGACCGAACAGCACGATATTCAGCATCGGAATCGAAATTTAGCTTGATATGGAACAAACGTTGACAAAATTAATATAATTTTTCACCTGCGCAAAAGATAAACTATCTTTGTAAATCTGCGACAGCAACCCGAATAACTTATGGAAGGAAAAAAACGAACCGAAATCGCCGAAATCGGAAAATTCGGACTCATCGAACGAATCTGCTCGCGCGTCGAGCCGCAAAACGCCTCGACGGTCAAAGGCTGCGGCGACGATACGGCCGTAATCGACGCGGGCGACCGCTACGTGCTGCTCTCGACCGAACTGCTGCTCGAGGGCGTACATTTCGACCTGACATACTATCCGCTGCAGCATCTGGGCTACAAGGCGGTCGTCGCGGGAATTTCCGATATCCTCGCCATGAACGGAACGCCGCGGCAGATCGAACTGGCGCTCGGCATCCCGGCCCGCTTCTCGGTCGAAATGATCGATCGGCTGTATGACGGGATACGAGCGGCCTGCGACCGTTACCGGACCGATCTGGCAGGCGGAGACACGACAGCCTCGGTCAACGGACTCGCAATCGGCGTGACGGCAGCGGGCGACGTCGCCAAGGACCGGATCGCCTACCGCAGCGGAGCGAAGCCGAACGACCTGATCTGCCTGAGCGGAGATCTGGGCGCCGCCTACATGGGACTCCATCTGCTCGAGCGGGAAAAGAGGGCATGCGGCGGACAACCCGATCCGAAACCGAAGTTCGAGGGACACGAGTACATTCTCGGGCGGCAACTGAAGCCCGAAGCCCGTACCGACATAATCGAACGGCTGGCCGAAGCGGGCATCGTGCCGACCTCGATGATCGACATCACGGACGGCCTGGCGTCCGAAACGCTGCACCTGTGCAAAAGTTCGGGTTGCGGAGCGCGCATCTACCTCGACCGCCTGCCGATCGCCCGACAGACGCACGATATGGCCGAAGAACTGCACGCCGATCCGGTCGTCGCGGCGCTCAACGGAGGTCAGGACTACGAGCTGCTGTTCACGGTGCCGCTATCGAAACAGCAGGAAATCTTCGCGCTGGGCGTCGACGTGATCGGGCACGTCACGGCCGCAGGAACCGGCGCCATGCTCGTCACGCCCGACGGCTCGGAAATCGCGCTGAAGGCGCCGGGCTGGAAATAGCCGCGCGGCAGAAAACGCCTCCAAGGACGAAACGATGCAAAAAATCGAATACGGCGATCTGTACAAATTCTTCGTCTCGGTCGGAGTCATTCTGATCGGGTTCGCCGTACTGATTCCGTACTTTTACCTGAAAGAGGATTTCGGGCTCTGCGTCCCGCAGTCCGACATGGCCCGCTTCGAGCCGGAAGTACGGCAGATCATACGCACGAAACAACAGCTGCTGCTCCGCGTGCAGAACTACGTTCCGTACCTGTCGCTCGCCATGTTCGCGACCGGGACCCTGTCGGTCGCTGCGGGACTGTACAAATGGAGCCGGCGGCAACGGCAGGCCGACGCCAAGTTCGATCTGGAAGTCAAACGGCTCGACTTGCAGATACGGGCGCTTTCGCCTGAGGAAACGAAAGAGAAGATCGCCCGCGAGGTGGACGAAATCACCCGGCAGAAACCCTCGGGAGCGAAAAAACCGGACAAGCCTTCCGGCCCGGTACAAGCCGGAGAGCGGGCAAGATACATCAGCGAATACTACGACGTCGAGCGGGCGGTTATCGAATCGTTCGAGAAACGGCTGTCGGACAGGAAAGAATACGAGATAAAACCGCAGACGGAGATAGGCGACCGGCTGCACTTGGATATGCTGCTGCTTTCCCGCGACAACGGGCTCCGGAGCGACAAAATAATCGAGATCAAGTATTTCAGAAACGGGCTGAGCGGGAAATACGTTCTCGACATCGTTCGACAAATGAATACGTGCCTCTGCCGCTACCGGGGCCTTACGGGCAGACGGGCCGCGCCCGTGCTGCTGATCGTCTACAACCGGGAACGCGACTCGGCGGAAAGCGCGGCCCGGTTCGGCGACAGAATCCGCTCGGCGGCCGAAGGTCTCCCGGATATGGAAGAGTTGAAAATGCGGCTGATCGACCGCTCGGAAATCGGTATGTTCGACCCGAGAGAACTGGTCGCGCAATAGCAGGAAACGTTCCGCAACGAGTAACTTTTTCCCGCTTTTCATTCCCCGGAAATCGCGCCGTTCCCGTTCGAAATAAAATTTACGAAAACCGGACGAAGTCCGTTTCGGAGCGCAAGCGGCGACTTTCGCCTACTTCGGCCCGTCCTCGGAGCCGCCCGGCCGCAGACCGTTTGTTACGATCCGCCACACGCGAGTTTCATTGAGTACGAGCCGGCTGCCACCATCGGCTACAAGCGACACGAAGCCGAACCGCATTGTCCGTTGACTTCAGCGTAACGATACGGGAACGCCGCCAAACAGAAACGAATTCAGGGAACGGCCCCTCTCCCCGCAGTAGGTACGAACGGACGCGCCGGCACCTTCCGGAGTCGCAAACGGGAATACACGCGCATGTCCGGGAAGCAGGTATTTACGCCTGCATATTTTCCAGTTTGTTGAGCATCTTGAGCGTGGCCTTGATCGCCGCCTCGGTCTGGTCGGCATCCAGCCCGCGCGTCTTGAACGTCTCGCCCCGGTATTCCCAGGTAATGTAGGTCTGGACGAAAGCGTCGGTCCGGCCGCCGGGAGGAATCGAGACCGTATAGTTGACCAGCATCGGGAACTCGCGCCGGAGCTGCTCCTTGTATATCTTGCGAAGCGCGCGCATAAAGGCGTCGTACTGGCCGTCGCCCGACGAGGTCTGCTCGTACTCCTCGTCGTTGATCCGGATCTTGAGCGTGGCCACGGGCCGGAGGCCCTGCGACAGCGACAGGTTGTAATTGAGAATGTGTACTTGCGTCTCGTAAACGTCCTGTTTCAGTACGTCGGCGATGATGTAGGGCAGGTCCTCCGACGTGACGGCCTGCTTCTTGTCGCCCAGCTCGATGATCCGCTCGGTCACCTTGCGCATCGCCTCGTCGTCGAGATCGATGCCGAGCGTTTCCAGATTCTTCTTGATATTGGCCTTGCCCGAGGTTTTTCCCAGCGCATACTCGCGGACACGGCCGAAACGTTCGGGCAGCAGATCGTTGTAATAGAGGTGGCTTTTGTTGTCGCCGTCGGCATGAATGCCCGCGCACTGCGTGAAGACATTTTCGCCGACGACCGGCTCGTTGGCCGGGATATGGATACCGGTATAGGTCTCGACCAACCGGCTCACATGGTTGATGTTCTTCTCGACGATCGCGTTACGCACCTTCAGATGGTCGTTCAGCACAGCCGCAACGCTCGACAGGGGCGCGTTGCCGGCCCGCTCCCCCAGCCCGTTGACGGTCGTATGGATTCCCCGTACGCCCGCCTTGACAGCGGCCATGACATTCGCCACGGCCAGATCGTAATCGTTGTGGGCATGGAAGTCGAAATGCAGTTCCGGATAACGCTCGACCATCTCGCGGCAGAACGCATAGCACTCGTCGGGAGCGAGCACGCCGAGCGTATCGGGGATCATGAAACGCGCGATCGGCCGATCGCGCAGCGCGTCGATCATCCCGTAAACGTAATCCTTGGAAAAGCGCATGCCGTTCGACCAGTCCTCCAGATAGAGATTGACCGCGATACCCTCGGCCGAGGCAGCCTCGATCGCCTCGCAAATATCGGCTACGTGCTGTTCGGGCGTCTTGCGCAACTGCAACTCGCAATGGCGCAACGAACCTTTGGCAAGCAGATTCATCACGCGGCATCCGGCATCGGCGATCCACCGCAGCGAAACTCCGCCGTCGACGAAACCCAAAACCTCCACCCGGTCGAGAAAACCGCGTTCCTCGGCCCAGCGGGCGATACGCCGCACCGACTCGAACTCTCCGTCGGAAACCCGGGCCGAGGCTACCTCGATCCGGTCGACATGCAGTTCGTCGAGCAACAGACGCGCGATGCTCAGCTTCTCACGCACGGTAAACGACACTCCCGAAGTCTGCTCGCCGTCGCGCAAGGTCGTATCCAGTATTTCGATGCGATCCACCATAGACAATCAATCTCTTTTTCAAAATCCGTCCGGAAATCCGTTCCGAGTCCCCGTCCCACCGGACGACAAGGGGTAGGGTCCTCGGCCGAGCGTTCCGAATCGCCGGCACTCGTCCCGGCCGGCCTTTCACTCCGCCCCCGGACTGCCCGCCCGATCACGCACGGAGCGGCAGCCCCCCGAAGACCATTTTTCACCGCCTGCCGTTCTGCGGACTTTCGCAGAACGACGGACGACCGAAGGACAAACTACGCATGCGCCTGCTCGTAGCGGGTGATGTCGTCGCGGATGCTGAGCAGATAATCCACGTCGTCGTAGCCGTTCAGCAGACACTCCTTCTTATAGCCGTCGATGTCGAAAGACGCCTGCTCGCCGGTGGAGAGAATCGTGAACGTCTGATTCGGCAGATCGACCTCGAAACGAGCCTGCGGATCGGCCGCGATCGCAGCGAAGATCTTTTCCAAGAAAGGCTCGCTGAGCTGAACCGGCAGCAGGCCGTTGTTCAGCGCATTGTTCTTGAATATGTCGGCGAAAAAACTCGACACGACCACGCGGAAGCCGTAGTCGAAAATGGCCCAGGCCGCGTGCTCGCGCGACGAGCCGCAACCGAAGTTCTTCGCGGCGACCAAAATCTCGCCCCCGTAGCGCGAATCGTTCAGCGGAAAACCGTCCACGCGCGCGCCGGCCTTGTCGAAGCGCCAGTCGCGGAACAGGTTGTCGCCGAATCCCTTCCGCTCGACGGCTTTCAGGAAGCGGGCGGGAATGATCTGGTCGGTATCGATGTTCTCTATGTTCAACGGGCAGGCCGTCGTCGTCAGACGGGTAAATTTCGGAATAGACATGACAAATATCGCTTTAAGTTCAACGAATCGGTTAGAGACCGAACACCTCGCGCGGATCGGAAACGCATCCGGTCACGGCGGCGGCGGCAGCTACCAGCGGTCCGGCCAGCATCGTACGCGCGCCGGGCCCCTGACGCCCCTCGAAGTTGCGGTTCGACGTCGAAACGCTGTACATCCCGGCGGGAATCTTGTCGGCGTTCATTGCCAGACAGGCCGAGCAGCCGGGCTGACGGAGTTCGAAACCCGCCTCGGCCAGTATCTTGTCCAACCCCTCGGCACGGGCCTGCGCCTCGACCCCTTTCGAGCCGGGAACGAGCCATGCGGTCACATGGGGCGCTTTGCGGCGACCCTTGACGGCATGGGCGAACTGGCGGAAATCCTCGATGCGTCCGTTCGTGCAGCTGCCCAAGAAAACATAGTCGACCCGCTTGCCGAGCATCGGCTCGCCGCTACGGAAATCCATGTAGGCGAGCGCTTTGGAGAAGCTCACGCGGTCGCTGCCGCTCAGACCCTCGTCGGAGGGAATCGTTCCGGTGATGCCGACGCCCATGCCCGGATTCGTGCCGTAGGTAATCATCGGCTCGATATCGGCGGCATCGAAGCGGTACTCCGTATCGAAACGGGCGTCGGGATCGGAATAAAGCTCTTTCCAGCGTTCGACGGCCCGGTCGAAATCGGCGCCCTTCGGCGCACGCTCGCGCCCCCGAACGTAGTCGAACGTAGTCTGGTCCGGAGCGATGATGCCGCCGCGGGCTCCGCACTCGATGCTCATGTTGCAGACGGTCATCCGCTCCTCCATCGACAAGGCCCGGATCGCCTCGCCGGCGAACTCGATGAAATGGCCCGTGCCGCCCGAAGCGGAAATCCGGGATATGACGTACAGGATGATGTCCTTGGCCGTCACGCCCGGGCCGCGCCGTCCGTCGACGGTAATGCGCATCGTCTTGGGTTTGGGCTGCAGGATACACTGCGAGGCGAAAACCATCTCTACCTCCGACGTACCGATGCCGAATGCGACGGCGCCGAAAGCCCCGTGCGTCGACGTATGGCTGTCGCCGCAGACGATCGTCATACCCGGCTGCGTAATGCCCAGCTCGGGGCCCACGATATGCACGACCCCGTGACGCGGACTGCCGAGTTTGAAATACTCGACTCCGTTCGCCTCGCAGTTGCGACCGAACGATTCGAGCTGCATCCGGCTCTGCTCTTCGGCAACCGGTTTGTCCTGATCGACGGTCGGCACGTTATGGTCGGGCGTACCGGTCGTCCGGTCGGGACGGGCTACCTTGATTCCCCGGTTACGCAAACCCAGAAAGGCCACGGGCGAGGTCACCTCGTGGATATAGTGGCGGTCGATATACAGCACGCTCCGGCCCCCGTCCAGCTGACGGACCGTATGAGCGTCCCATACCTTGTCAAAAAGAGTCTTTCCCATCTGTTCGGTATTTAAGTGTTCTTATTCTGCCTTCTCCGTCGCATTGAGCAGATTCAGCGCATCGACGAACGCCTCGACGGCCGCCTTCACGACATCGGTATTGGCCGAAAAGCCGTGGACGAGCATCTGTCCGCAACGCACCTGCACGTGTACGCGCCCCACGTCGTCGCTGCCCTTGTTCATCGCCTGAATCAGGAACTCGGTGATCTGCACCGTCTCGTTGATCAGCGTCTTGATCGCCTTGACGGCCGCATCGACCGGTCCGTTCCCGGTGCAGGTCGCCGTACGTTCGCTGCCGCCGATCTTCAGAATGACCGTCGCGGTCGGAATCAGCGTACCGGTCAGTATCTGCAAGTATTTCAGCTTGATCCGCTTGGTTATCTTCTCGCCCGTCGTCGCGCCGACCAGATAGAGCAGGTCGTCGTCGCGGATATCCTTCTTCTTATCGGCCAGATCGAGAAACTTGGCGTACACCTCGTCCAGCTCGGTCTGCTCGAGCTTGAAACCGAGCAGATCGAGACGATGGCTCAGCGCCGCGCGACCGCTGCGGGCCGTAAGCGCGATGACCGACTCGTCGAGTCCCACATCGACCGGATCGATGATCTCGTAGCTCTCGCGGTTCTTGAGCACGCCGTCCTGATGAATGCCCGACGAGTGGGCGAACGCATTGCGGCCGACGATCGCCTTGTTGGCCTGAACGGGCATGTTCATCATGCTGGCGACCATGCGGCTCGTCGAAGTCAGCAATTTCGAGTCGATGCTCGTATCGATGCCCAAGTGCTTGTGACAGCGCAACGCCATCACGACCTCCTCGAGCGCCGTGTTGCCGGCCCGCTCGCCGATGCCGTTGATCGTCACCTCGACCTGACGGGCTCCGCTGATCACGCCTTCGAGCGTGTTGGCCGTCGCCATGCCCAGATCGTTATGGCAATGGGTCGAAATGATCGCGCGGTGGATGTTGGGCACATGCTCGACAAGATACCTGATCTTGCGGGCGTACTCCTGCGGCAGGCAATAGCCCGTCGTATCGGGGATGTTGACGACCGTCGCCCCGGCCCCGATCACGGCCTCGATCACGCGCGCGAGGTACTCGTTGTCGGCACGCCCGGCGTCTTCGGCATAGAACTCGACGTCCTCGACATACTTCTTCGCATGCCTGACGGCCGCTACGGCCCGCTCGATGATCTGCTCCGGAGTGGAATTGAGCTTATAGTAGATGTGCGAGTGCGATACGCCGATGCCCGTATGTATCCGTTTGTGCTTGGCCAGAGCCAGCGCGTCGGCCGCCACGTCGATGTCGTTCTGCACGGCCCGCGTCAGCGCGCAGATCGTCGGCCGGGAAACGGCCTTCGATATTTCCCGGACCGAATTGAAATCGCCGGGACTCGACACGGGAAAGCCGGCCTCGATGATATCCACGCCCAGCGCTTCGAGCGCCCGGGCCACCTCCATTTTTTCGATCGTATTGAGCTGACAGCCGGGAACCTGTTCCCCGTCGCGCAGCGTCGTGTCGAAAATGTACAATTTCTCGCTCATGACTTCTCCTCCCTATTTAACAACGTTCCAAAATCGCATTGTTACAAAATTAGCCCGATTGTTAAATTTTATCTCGAATTGCAAATATATAAATACGACACCTAAAATCAAAATGAATCGCCGAACCGCTTCCCGGCCGCGCGGAAACCCCGGTTTGCCATCGGAAAAATCCGACCGCAAAAAGCGAAAAAAACGCACGGCCGATCCACCAGCATTGCAAAAAATCACCCGACGTCCCGACATTCCGTCACGCGATACGAGGAAATCCCGTCTCGGAAGCCGGGACGAAATACCGGAACGTCCGGACCTCCGTCAGCAGGCCCGGTCGCCGAGCAGCAGGCGGGCCTGCTCGCGCGCCGCCTCGGTCACGTCGGTCCCGCTGAGCATGCGGGCGATCTGCTCGACGCGTTCGGAAGGCGCCAGCTTCCTGATACGAGTCGCCGTGCCGGAGGCAGACTCCTCCTTATATACGAAAAAGTGGTCGCTCCCCTTGGCAGCCACCTGAGGCAAATGCGTGATATTGATTACCTGCAAGCCGGACGAAAGGCGAACGATGATCTCGCCCATGCGGTCAGCCACCGACCCGGAAACGCCCGTATCGATCTCGTCGAAGATCACCGTAGGAAGCTGCCCCGAACGGGCGACGAGCGACTTGAGACTCAGCATCAGCCGAGACATCTCGCCCCCGGAGGCCACCTTCTCGACCGGCTGGAGCGGCATCCGCCGGTTGGCCGTGAACAGGAAGCGTATCGTATCCGCACCGTCGGGCCGCAACTCCGCGGCCGGCGCGATCTCGATCCGCAGAACGGCCGACTCCATGCCGAGCTCGGCGAGCATCCCCGCTATCTGCTCTTCGATCCGCGGAGCGGCCGCCGTACGAACCGCCGTCAGCTCGCCCGCGATCCGGACAGCCTCGGCACGCAACCGCTCGACCTGCTGCCGCATTTGGGCAATCGCCTCGGCACCGCCTTCGATATCCGCCAGTTGCGCTTCGTATCGGGCCTGCAATGCGAGCAGTTCGGAAACGGAAGCGACTCGATGCTTCTGCTGGAGCGAATAGATGCGGTCCAGACGGGCAGTTACCTGTTCGAGTCGCCGGGGATCAGCATCGATCCGGTCGGCGCCGGAAGCGGCCTCGGAAGCCAGATCCTTCAGATCGAGCGCCGCCGCGTGCAAGCGGGCATAAAATTCCTCGGCCCGGGGATAGACTTCGGTTATGCGGCCGACCGACGTTTCGACGCTCTTGAGCCGCGAAAGCAGGCTATCCTCGGCCCCTTCCAGCTCGGAAGCGGCGAAAAGCAACGTATCGCGGATCTCCGAGGCATGCGACAGCTCGGACAGACCGGCCTCCAGCTCCTGCTGCTCGTTCTCCGACAATTTCGCCTCACGCAGCTCGTTCAACTGAAAGGAAACGTACTCCCGGTCGCGGCCGCTCTGCTCGGCCCGGACCCGAAGTGTCTCCAACTCGCTCTCGCAACGGCGGAGCTCGCCGTATATCCGGCGATACTCCCCCAGCCTGTCGCCGGCCTCTCCCACGCTGTCGAGCAAACCGGTCCGGAAACGGCTGTCGCCCAACAGCAGCGTCTGGTGCTGCGAATGAATATCGATCAGTCGGACGCCGATCTCGCGCAAGGCCGTCAGCTGGACGGGAAGATCGTTGACGTAAGCGCGGCTCTTGCCGGCGGGCGTAATCACCCGCCGCACGACGGTCCGCTCGTCATAGTCCACATCGAGCGACCCGAACAGCGGCTCCAAGCCGTAACCCCGGACGTCGAACTCGGCCTCGACGACGCAGTTGCGCCCCGAGTCCTTGATCGCGGCCGCGTCGGCGCGAGCTCCCAGCACCAGCCCCAGCGCGCCGAGCAGGATCGACTTGCCGGCTCCGGTCTCGCCGGTAATGATATTCAGCCCGGCGGCGAACTCGATGTCCAGCCGGTCAATCAGCGCATAATTCTCGACCGTCAAACGACACAGCATATCCCGTATGAATTAAACGGACCCTTCCTCGCCGGAAAAGTCCGAACTGCAAAGCGAAAGTTACGAATTTTCGGTTATTCCTCCTTTTTCCAGAACGCCTCGATCTCGTCCGCGATATCCGAAGCGACCGCTCGCTTGTTCTTGAGCCCGAAAGCGTTCCGCCGCCCGTCGCGGTGCAGAATCGTAACGCGGTTCGTATCGACGCCGAAGCCCGCGCCCGGATCGTCCAGCGAGTTGAGCACGATCATATCCATATTCTTGCGCTCGAGCTTATCCTCGGCATGCTCGAGCCCGTGATCGGTCTCGAGCGCGAAGCCCACCAGCAGACGGGGCCCCTTGATCTCTCCGATCGCCGCGGCAATGTCCCGCGTAGGACGCAGCTCGATGCTCCGCACCTCGCTCTCCTTCTTGATCTTCCGGTCGGCGACCGAAACCGGAGTATAATCGGCCACCGCCGCACACATTACGGCTCCGTCGCAACGCTCGAAAACATGCAGGGAGGCCGCGTACATCTCGTCGGCCGTCGTAACCTCCAGCGCCTGCATCCCGTCGGGAATCGGCAATGCCGTGCGTCCGGTCACCAAAATCACGTCGGCTCCCCGGTCGCGCAGTTCCTCGGCCAAGGCATAGCCCATCTTGCCGGACGAATGGTTCGATATGTAGCGAACGGGGTCGATCGGCTCGATCGTCGGGCCGGCCGTCACGAGCAGGGTCCGCCCCTGCAGCGAGCGCCGGCGGGCAAAATAGTCCGACACCGCACGCGCGATCGCGGCGGGCTCCTCCATCCGTCCTTTGCCCGAAAGGCCGCTGGCCAATTCTCCCGAAGCCGGTTCGATGATCCGGCATCCGTAGCTTTTGAGGCTGTCGAGGTTATAGCGGGTCGTCGGATGAGCGTACATATCGAGGTCCATCGCCGGGGCGACGAACACGGGACAACGCGCCGACAGATAAGTGGTCAGCAGCAGGTTGTCGGCCACGCCGGTAGCCATCTTCGCAATCGTATTGGCCGTAGCCGGAGCGACGACCAGCGCGTCGGCCCACTCGCCGAGCGAGACATGGCTGTTCCACTGTCCGCTCTCCGGATCGAAAAACTCGACGAGAATCGGGTGGCGGCTCAACGTCGCGAGCGTCAGCGGCGTGATGAACTGCTTGGCCAGCGGAGTCATCAGTACGCGCACTTCCGCGCCCTCGCGGATCAGTTCCCTGACGAGTATCGCAGCCTTGTAAGCTGCGATACTGCCTGTTACGCCGACGATTATTTTCTTGCCTCCGAGCATGTCTGCGACCGTTAAAAACTATTCGGCGATCGTCTCGGGCTGAGGCTCCGGTCTGTTCTCGCGGAAATAGACCTTTCCCTCCAGAAATTCCTCGGTCGCCACGAGCGTAGGCTTCGGCAGCCGCTCGTAGTATTTCGATATCTCGATCTGCTCCCGGTTTTCGAACGTCTCCTCGAGCGAATCGGTGACGCTCGAGAAATCGGCCAGCTTCCGGTTCAATTCCTGCTTGATCTCGCTGGCGATCTGATTCGCGCGGCGGGCGATCACGACCACGGACTCGTAAATGTTGCCCGTCGGCGCGTCGATGTCGGTGAGCGTCCGGGTGACTGTGTTCGTCGGAATGCTACTTTTCTTGATTTCCATCTTTCGTTTCGGAATTATCTGATTGATTCGTATTGTCGCTGTTCGAGCCGTTCTGCAGGTCGCCGTACTTGGCCAAGTGCTTCTTGGCCTCCTCGAGCATCTTGTCGACCTCCTTCTTGTACTTGCTGTCGGGATATTGGTCGACGAAATTGTAATAGGCGTTCTGCGTATCGAGATACCGCTGGCGCTGCAGCGAAGCGACGCTGTTGCGCGCATAGAGACAGTGGGCGCTGACGATCAGATAGGCCAGCTCTTCGCGGTGACCGCTCTCGGGATACATATCGATGGCGTTCTGAAGCGCCGTAACGGCCGAATTGTAGTATCCTATATCGTAGTACACCTTGGCGTTCATGAAAGCCTTGTCGTAGAGTTTCTGCCTCAGCTCGATCATGTTCTCGATCAGCTGGTCCTTCTTCACGCTGTTCGGATAGCGGTCCAGATATTCCGTTATGGCCTGAAGAGCCTGATGCGTGGCCGTCTGGTCGTACTCGGGCTTAGGCGAGGAAAAGTAAAAACCCTTGGCATACATATACTCCGCGTCCTCCAGAAACGGGCTGCGCCCGAAACGGCGGCGGAAGCCGTCGAACAGCTCGGCGCTCGAAACGAAGTCCCCGCTTTTGTAGTAACAGAGTCCCGTATAATAAGCCAAAGTATCGGCGCGGGCCGACTGAGCGTACACGTGAGCGACGTCCTGAAAAAGCGTCAGCGCCTTGTTGTACTTCCCCTTATCGGTGTATTCGATGGCCGTCTGATACTTCAGGTTGCTGTCGTTGCTCTTGAGGACCTTGCTGTATCCGCTGCACGAGGCGGCCGTCACGCCCGCCAGCACGACCAAAGCTTTGTTTACGTCGATTCTCATCTTCAATTCATTAAGGATTAGGCGCCTACACCGACTCCGAACCGTCCCGAGAACGGTTCGTCGCCTAATTTCGGCAAAGTTATGTATTTTTAACGAGTTGAAAAAATATATATTGCGTTTTCGGGCGGATATTATCCGCAGCCCCGGACGCCCCGGCATAGCCGGCACGGAGAGCGAGCCGCGCACCCGTTCCGCCGCCCGCCCGCAACGGACGGCCAATCCGCACGAAGGCTCTCCTCTCCGCAGGGCGACCATGACAAAAAAAGCCGTTTTTGTACGCGCATACGGAAAAAAATAGTTAGCTTTGTACGTTTGTTTCCGAAACGATTACTCAATTTAAATACAATTTAAAACGGATACGATTGTGGATATTTTCGAACGACTCAAACAGAATGCCGGGGGTCCGATCGGCCAATACCAGAAGCTGAGCCACGGCTACTACTCTTTCCCGAAGCTCGAGGGCGAAATCGGCCCGCACATGATCTTCCGCGGCCGCGAGGTGCTGAACTGGAGCCTGAACAACTACCTGGGCCTGGCCAACCATCCGGAGGTGCGCAAGGCCGACGCCGAGGCGGCCGCCGAGTTCGGCATGGCCTATCCGATGGGGGCCCGCATGATGAGCGGACAGACCAAGTGGCACGAGCAGCTCGAGCGCGAGCTGGCCGCTTTCGTGGGCAAGCCCGACGCCTTCCTGCTCAACTACGGCTATCAGGGAATGATCTCGATCATCGACTCGCTGCTCACGCGCCGCGACGTGGTGGTCTACGACTCGGAGGCGCATGCCTGCATCATCGACGGGCTGCGGCTGCACACGGGCAAGCGCTTCGTATATCCGCACAACGACATGGAAGCCTGCCGCAAGCAGCTCGCCCATGCGACGAAACTGGCCGAGGAGAACGGCGGCGGCGTGCTCGTCATCACCGAGGGCGTATTCGGCATGAAAGGCGATCTGGGCAAGCTCGACGAGATCGTCGCGATGAAAAAGGACTTCAACTTCCGCCTGCTGGTCGACGACGCGCACGGCTTCGGCACGATGGGCAAACGCGGCTCGGGTACGCCCGAACACTTCGGCGTGACCGACGGCGTGGACGTGCTGTTCAACACGTTCGCCAAGTCGATGGCCGGCATCGGGGCGTTCGTATCGTCCGAGAAGTTCATCGTCGACTATCTTCGCTACAACATGCGCTCGCAGACCTATGCCAAGGCGCTGCCGATGCCTATGGTCAAAGGAGCGCTCAAGAGGCTCGACCTGATCCGCACGCATCCGGAGTTCAAGGAAAACCTGTGGAAAATCGTCCGTGCGCTGCAAAGCGGCTTCCGCGAGCGCGGATTCGACATCGGAGGCACGCTGTCGCCCGTCACGCCCGTCTATATGAAGGGCGGCGTGGACGAAGCCTGCAACATCGTCGTCGACCTGCGCGAGACTTACAACCTGTTCTGCTCGGTGGTCGTTTACCCGGTGATCCCCAAGGGAGAAATCATCCTCCGCATCATCCCGACGGCCGTGCACACGCTCGACGACGTGAACTACACGCTCGACTGCTTCGAGAAATGTCACAAGAAGCTGCTCGCCGGCGAATACAAAAAGCCCATGCCCGACATGAGCGAGAAATAAGTCCCGTACGGACGACACGAGACACGGGGCGCCTGCTATGCAAGCGCCCCGTGTTAGCGAACACAGGACACGCATTCGATCAGCCCTCTGTCACAAATTCCCCTCCGGCGCAGGGGACTTCATATCGAGAAACCGGAATCGTCGAAAACCCGAGGTCCGGTTATTATATTAAGGTAACTATATAAATTCATTCCCGGCCGTTATTTCAGCCGGCGGACGACACGGGCCGGATTGCCGGCCACGACGACGTCCGGCTCGACGTCGCGCACCACGACGCTGCCTGCGCCGACGACCGAGCGAGGCCCGATCCGGACGCCCGGACAGAGAATCGCCCCGCCGCCGATCCAGCAGTCGTCGCCGATCGCAACCGGACGACAGCTTTCGACCGGGCGGCGGCGCTGCTCGAAATCCATCGGGTGGGTGAAGGTGTAAATCTGCACGGCAGGCCCGATCAGCACATGGTCGCCGATGCGGATCGGCTCACCGTCGAGCATCACGCAGTTGAAGTTAATGAAAACGCCACGTCCGATGAACAGGCTGTAACCATAGTCGCAGTAAAAAGGCGGACGAATCAGGCATTCGTCCGAAGCATGAGGCAGCAGCTCGCCGAGCGCCTCGCGGTACCCGGGCGCATCCATCGACAGCGCGTTGAGCCGGCTCAGCAGCGCGGCCGCCCGGCGGCGATCCTCGCTCAGTTGCGGGTCGAGCGTCTCGAACTGCTCGCCCCGGAGCATCTTTTCCCTTTCGGTCATCGGTCCGCTCAAGAAGTAAACGTAAAGAAATAGTTCATAAAGAAGTTCCACAGCGTCACGACGCCGATCGCGATCAGCTTCGACAAATAGAACCCGACACGGGCCCGGTCGTTGAGCAGATAGATAATCAGGTTATTGATCAGCAGCCCGATAGCCGATATGCCGATAAACTGCATGTATTGCTGGGCCACCTGCGGATCGCGGCTATGGAAAGTCCACAGCCGGTTAAGCACGTAGTTGGTCGAGGCCGCCGAAATGAATCCCAGCGAGTTGGCGACATACTTGTTCAAGCGGAGCTTCTCCTTGCCGAGGAAGGTAATGCCGAAATCGACCGCCATGCCGGAAGCGCCGACAACGCAAAATTTGATGAATTGAATAAGCATATCTCGTTATTTTGCAATCGTTCTTATCCGTTCCGTCGGCCCGTTGAACCAAGTCGTCACCGGAAGGTTGGACACGGTGAAGCCTACCTGCCACGTGCGCTCCGGCAATTCGGGCACGACGAAACGCGCCTCGCGGCGGAGCGTCCCGCCGGCAGGAAGCAGGCCCTGCACTTCGGGCAAATCGTAGCGACGGGTCGTCTCGCTCAGGTTGCGCCACACGATGCCGACCTTCACCGAGTCGCCGTCGAAACGGTAGTCGTAAGGATAGGGATTGCGCAGCGTCAGACTCAGACGAAGCGTGTCGCCCGGCCGGACCTCGGAGGGCAGCGGACCGGTCTCGACCGCGATGCGGCGCACCGGAACGAACCGTCCGCAGCGCAGATAGCGGAACGTCCGGCCGTTCGGCAACTGAACGTCGCGCGAGCCCGGCACGCTGTCCCACACCTGAATCAGCACGGGACCTCCGGCCATCCGGTCGTCGTCGTCGCGCAGCTCGTACTGGCTCGTCCGGTAATAGATCGACGGCTGGGCATACGCCTGTCCGCCCGTATAGAAGGCATATTTGGCCGCCGCCGTATACTGGCCGTCGAATATCACGGGAGCTCCCGCAGCCTCCTGCGCGATCCGTCCGTAGGACGTCCGGTTGTCGAACACCTCGAAACGCAGGCCGAGCGGGTTGAATATCATCTCGATGCGAACCAGCGCGACGAGCGCGACGGTCACCCACCCTACCCGCACGACGTAGCGGCGCGGACGACCGCCCCGACGGGCATGGAGGAACAGCAGCGCGATCACGCCGAACGCAACGGGAATCTCCCATTGAGGCTGCACGTACCCGCGCAGAGTCGTCGACAGGAAAAAGAGGACGAACCCGGCCGAAATGAAGTTGAGAGCCCGCAACACGGGCGTTTCAGCTCGGGTCTTCCACCAGACGGCGACAAAAACGGGAAACAGCAGCGGATTGAAGATCGCCAGCAGATTGAGCAGGTACTCGGTCACGAACGAAAACTGAAAATCCTTGTTGCGTCCGGCCAGATGATAGCGGAACGAAACCCAGTCGTGCCCGGACTGCCATCCCAGATGCGGAAGGATCAGCAGCAGCGTCACGACGCAGGCGGCGTAGAATTTCGGATTGCGCAGCAGGCGCAGGTTCGACAGCACGGTCAGCAGCACGACCAGCGCGCCGTGATACTTACTGTACGCGAGCGCTGCCATAGCGACGCCGAGCCACAGGGCATGGCTCCAGCGGTCGTCCTCGGTCAGGCGCTTGTAGCACCACAGGAACAGCGCGGTAAAAAGCATCAGCGGACCGTCGGGCACGGCCAGAAAGCCGTAAAGCTGCAGGATCGGCATCGCAGCGGCGATCAGGACGAACAGCCCCGCGTCGCGCACCGTCGCGGAATCGGGACGGACGATCCGCCACAGCAGATAGAGGTAGAGCGGCTGCAACAGCGTGAAGAAAAACCGCACGCCGAACTCTCCGCCCCAAAAACTTCCCAAGCGTACGAGCAGCGCCGTCATCGGCGGATGATCGAAATAGCCCCACGCCAGCGACCGGGAGAACATATGGTAATAAGCCTCGTCGTTGGCCAGCTCGGTGCAGCCGGCCTGAATCAGGTTGGCGATCCACCACAGGCCCAACAGCAGCCACAGCCGTACGTCGGGATTTCGCGATTGCAACAGTTTTCTCATTTCGGTCGAGTTACCCCGGACTTTCCGCGCGGGGAGGTTTCGGTCGGAATCTATCTTGCAAAGATACGAAAAAAGCCGCAACGAATCGCGCATGCCCGCAGCTTCCCGCCTCACGCACCGCGCCTGTGCCGGAAACGGCCGGTCCGCCGGAGAAAAAACGGACCGCGGCCGACCTTTTTCAAACGGTCTTCACCGGCAGAGGCACGGCAAAACCGGAATTTTCGCCTCCCGGCCCACGGGAAACGGCTTCGTCGCAGACATAATCCGAAAACACGCCGCCCCCCGAAAACAGGACCGAACGCCTTGTCCTTCCCGAATCGCCGGAAACGGTATGCCGAGCAACCGAAACACGTCGCAACAGCCGAAATGGCCGGCATACGCCGATCCTATCCCTCCTTTTCAAAACTTTTCAGAAGCTCGATCTCGGCCGGCCAACGGCTTTCGTCGGGCGTCTCGAGAATCAGCGGAATGTCGTCGAAACGCTTGTCCCGGGCGATAAAGCGGAAAACGGTCATACCCAGAAAACCGTCGCCCAGATTCCGGTGACGGTCGACCCGGCTGCCCAGCGGCTTCATCGAATCGTTCAGGTGCATACCGCGCAGGTAACGGAATCCGACCGTGCGGTCGAACTCGTCGAAGGTCCTCTCGCACGCCTCGTCGCTCGTCAGGTCGTAGCCGGCGGCAAAGGCATGGCAGGTGTCGATGCAGACGCCCACGCGGCTCTGATCCTTCACCAGCGAGAGGATCGTCGCCAGCTGCTCGAACGAATATCCGACATTGGAGCCCTGCCCGGCCGTGTTCTCCACGACGGCCGTCACGCCCCGGGTCCGCTCGAGCGCCCAGTCGATCGACTCGGCCACGAGCCGCAGACATCGGTCGGCGCCGATCAGGCCCAGATCGCTGCCCGGATGAAAGTTCAGCCGGTCGAGCCCCAGCTGCTCGCAACGCCGCATCTCGTCGAGGAAGGCAGCGCGCGACTTCTTCAGCTCCTCGTCCTTGGGATGGCCCAGGTTGATCAGGTAGCTGTCGTGAGGCAGGACGACGCCCGGAGCGTATCCTCCCGCCCTGCAATTGGCCTCGAACGCGCCGATCGAGGACGGCTTGAGCGGCGCGGCCGACCATTGCCGCTGATTCTTCGTAAACAGGGCGAAAGCCGTCGCCCCGATCTTTTCGGCGTTCAGCGGAGCGTTTTCGACCCCTCCTGCCGCACTGACATGCGCTCCAAAATATTTCATCGTACCATGTTATTGTCGCGTCCGTCTCCTCGTCGCGCCGGAAAGGCGGACGCACCGGAGCAAAAATACGGATTTCCGAAGCAAAAAAAAGAGGGTCCGCTCAATCCGGGTCAAAATTGCTATCTTTGCGCAAGACTCAACCCTGCGCAGACTATGAAACCCCTGAGAATTTTTCTGTTGCTTGCGGGACTTCTGCTGGCTTCGAGCCGAGCCGAAGCCCAGTTCTCCATTTCAAAAGTCACACCGAAAGAGGCGGACGTCAAAAACTTTCGGGACACGATCAAGCAGCTGTCGGCCGTCAACAACCAGTTCTTCAGCGAAGCGCGCTACCGGGCCGAGAAAAAACGTTTGCGCAAGGAACGGAACACGATCACCTGCACGGTCGGGCTATCGCTGAACCAAACCGGCTTCGACAACTGGGCCCCGGGCGGAAACAACACGTTCGACGCGACCGCCTCGCTGCTCTATACGCACGTCTACACCCGCGACAAACTGAACATGACCTACTCGTTCGACTCGAAATACGGCATGAACGTCATCTCGGGCACGACGTTCAAGAATCTCGACTACTTCATTTTCAACCTCAACACGGGATGGGCCATTTCGAAGAACTGGTCGTACAGCGCCAGCGCCAACCTGCGAAGCCAATGGTCGAAAGGATACAAGTCGGTCACCGAGAAAATACTGGTCAGCAACTTCATGTCGCCCGGCACGCTGACGCTCGGCGTCGGCTTCACGTACCGGGCGCTGAAGAAAGTGCCGCTGATCGTAACGGTCAATCCCCTGAGCGGCAACATGCAATTCGTTCTGGACGACTCGCTCTCGCGGCAGGGCGCCCACGGCGTGCCGGCCGGCAAGCACCAGAAAAGCTCGCTCGGATCGACGATGCGCATCGACCTGAACCAGCCGATCGCAGGAGGAAAGATGAGCTACATCACTTACTTTTATGTCTCGACGAACTACGAGCAGAACAACTACGTCGAATGGCAAAATACGTTCAGCATCATTGCAGCCAAGATATTCAACGTCGGTTTTTTCTGCCGCATGGTCTACAACGAGCCTCAGGCGACGCCTCGGAACCGCTCGCTTCAATGGACCTACAAAATCGGGGTCGGATTGTCCTATACGTTCAAAAACAAGTAGCTTCGGGTACGGGAATTGCCCATGCGCCCCGACAAGAAACTTTCGCTAAAACGACATGTACAAAAACAGTAAATTCACGATTCTGCTGCCGACCGTGATCGCCTGCTCGCTGGCAGCAGGGATGCTGCTCGGCAGTTTTCTGCTACGCAGCGGCGCGGACCGACCTGCACGCAGGGCCGCGCTTTCCGTAGCCGGGACCGACAAGCTCAACATGCTGCTCCGCCTGATCGACGCGCAATATGTCGACACGGTGCGGATGGACTCGCTCACGGAAGAAATCATCCCGCTGATTCTCGAAAATCTCGACCCGCACTCGATGTATTTCAGCGCGAAGGACCTCGCTCAGGCCAACGAGACGATCGAAGGAGAGTTCGACGGCATCGGCGTCGTGTTCAACATGGCGACCGACACGGTCGTCGTGCTGAACGTCATCGCCGGCGGACCGAGCGCCAAAGCCGGCATACAGGGAGGAGACCGGATCGTGACGGTCGAGGACAGCACGATCGCCGGAGTCGGAATGGACCAGAACGAAGTAGTGAAAAGACTCAGGGGTCCTCGAGGCAGCGAAGTCCGGCTCGGAATCCAACGCTCCGGAATCGACGGGCTGACCCCGGTCACCGTCCGGCGCGACGCCATTCCAATCAAGAGCATCACGGCTTCGTACCTGATCCGCCCGGATATCGGCTATATCAAGTTCGATCAATTCTCGGTCAACGCCTACAAAGAACTGAGCGAAGCGATCGGACAGCTCAAGGGACAAGGCATGCAGAAGCTCATCCTCGACATCCGGGGCAACTCGGGCGGCCTGCTCGAACAGGCCATCGCGATCTCGAACGAGTTCCTGCCCGCCGACAAGATGATCGTCTACACGCAGGACCGCGCGGGAAACAGGGAGACCCAATACAGCGACGGGCAAGGAGAGTTCACCGACGAACAGCTGGTCGTGCTGATCGACGAATACAGCGCCTCGTCGAGCGAGATTCTGGCCGGAGCGCTTCAGGACAACGACCGGGGCACGATCATCGGCCGCCGCTCCTACGGCAAGGGACTGGTCCAAAGTCAGATCCCGTTCCCGGACGGCTCGGCGGTCCGTCTGACCGTCGCACGCTACTACACGCCGACGGGACGGTCGATCCAGAAACCGTACAGCGACGGAACGGAAAGCTACAACCGCGAGCTGCTGTCGCGCTACGAGCATAACGAGCTCTTTTCGGCCGACAGCATCCATTTCGCCGACAGCCTCAAATACGTGACCGAAGGCGGCAAGGTCGTCTACGGCGGAGGAGGCATCATGCCGGACATTTTCGTACCGGCCGACACTTCGGACACGACCCCTTATTTCAGAGAGGTGGCCAGGCGCAACATTCTCTACCGTTTCACGCTCGACTATACGGATCGCCACCGCGCGCAACTGAACGGAATCCGGACGCTCGAGGAACTGGACCGCTTCTTCGGCTCGCAGCCGGACCTGCTCGGCGAATTCGTCCGCTATGCGGCCCGGCAGGGCGTGGCACCGAAACCGGCCGAAATCGAACGCTCGAAAGAGGTCATGCTGGCCCAGATCAAAGCCTACGTAGGCCGCAACACGCCGCTGGAGGACAATGCTTTTTACCACAACATCCAAAGCATCGACAACGTGGTAAAACAGGCGCTCGAGGTGCTGTCGGCTCCCCGGCCGGACAACGAGCTCCATGTCCGGGACACGGTCGCGCGGACCGAGCCGTCGCTTTAGCGCAACGACACGAGGCCGGAGCCGAATGGCTCCGGCTTCTCTTTTCGCTGCGTGTACCGGTGCGCACAGCGGGAAACAACGCGACGTCGCATGCTTACGTCACACCCGACATACTTTTATTGCAAGTATCCTCGACATTACAATCGACTCGCCCGGACGACCCGGACAAACGGACCGTTTCCGACCGGAACGATGCCCTGTCGCTAAGACGGCGAAAAGTCGGAAGAGCTCCTGCAAGCACGCGATCGCGAAAAACCGGAACGGTGTGCGTAGCCTCATGCACATTTATTTCAAGACGCTTACATGACTATGCTGTCGCGGAAGTCGCTGATAGATCGGTTCCTTTGTTCACCACGACCTGATCGTTTCCGTATTATACGGGAGAAGATCTATACCGGCATGCCGGTGCGTCATAGCGGACTTAACCTATCATACCGGCCCGGGAGGGGAATCCGAAAGTCGCGAGGCAGGACGTAAACGGCGCACCGAAATATGCTATCAGGGGCTGAAATACCGTTCTCCGGGCGTTCGGCCGTCGATATCTCTCAACCGTATATCAGATAACCGGCTACGCCCGAGAGCACGATCAGCAGGATCGGATCGATCTTGCGCAGCGAAGCCAGAAAGACCGCGCCGAAAATCAGCCAGCTCTTGTAGTCGATAAAGGTGACCGGAGTGAACAGCACGGCGCCTGCCAGTGCGATCATGGCCAGAATCATCGGCCTCATGCCGTACATGACTCCGCGGATGTAGGCATTGTTCCGCAGGACCAGGTAAAAGCGCGTCAGTACGATCATCAGCGTCATGGCGGGCAGGCAGACGGCCGCCGTCGCTACGACCGCTCCCCAGACGCTGCCGGTCACGACGTAGCCGATATAGGTCGCGCTGTTGATCGAGATCGGCCCGGGCGTCATCTGCGAAACGGCGATGATGTCGGTCAGCTCCTCGTTCGTGATCCAGCCGTGGGCGATCACCACCTCGTGCTGAATCAGCGACAGCATCGCATACCCCCCGCCGAAGCCGAAAAAGCCGATTTTCAGATAGGATAGGAACAGTTGCAGATAGATCATGGCTTCAGCCCCTTTCTTTTCAGACAGAACGTCCAGCCCAGCCCTCCGACGGCCCCGACCAAAATCAGATAGACGGGCGAGAATCCGAAATACCACGTCGCGCCCAGCGCCAGAGAGGCCAGTACGAAACGCCATGCCCCGAGCCCCTTGGACAGATGAATGATCGGGGCCAAAATCAGCGCCACCACGGCCGGACGCATGCCCTTGAACACGGCCTCGACGACCGGCTCGTGCTCGAACGAAACGAAAAACAGCGCCACGAGCAATATGATGACGAACGAAGGTACGACGACACCGAGCACCGAGCTGAACGCCCCCCGGTAACGATCGATCTTGTAGCCGACGAAAACCGCCGTATTGAGAGCCAAGGGCCCCGGCGAAGTCTGGGCGAGCGTCAACAGGTCGAGGAATTCCTCGCGATCGATCCACGCCCGGCGATCGACCACTTCCTTTTCGATCAGCGGAACCATGGCGTATCCCCCGCCGAAGGTAAATACCCCGACCTTGAAGAACGACCAGAAAAGATTCAACGATTTCTGCATAAAGTCTTTTTCTCCTGTAATTCGCCCGCTCGCTCGCTTTCGTCCGTTTCCGCACGGACTTTTCTCCCGGAAACGGACGGAAGCGCCGGTCGGGCCCCTTCCGCCAAATCCGCGGCTTCGCCGTTTCCTCTATGACGGATACGTACGCATTCGGAAACAGAAACCGCGAGCGACTTCTTCCTCCGATTGCGTCCGCCGCCTTGCACCGGTCCCCGAAGGAGTCCGGAAACACCGGTCTTGCGCAACCGGATACTGCGGGCACCTGCGGCACGGCGCGCACCGCTAAAGAGCGTCCCGCAAAGTTCCTACCAGCCGTTTACGAACGCGACCGAGTGCGCAGCCACGACGCCGGCCGTTTCGGTCCGAAGACGGCTGCGGCCGAGCGAAACGGCCCGGAAACCGCTGTCGAGCGCCGAGCGGATTTCATCGGAAGAAAAATCGCCCTCGGGCCCTATAAGGATCAGCACCTGCTCCCGGGGGCCGAAAGCCTCCCCGAGCGGAGTCCGGCTCCCGCTCTCCTCGCAATGGGCGATCAGCCGGCTACCCGCGCAAGGGAGCTCCAGCAGCTCGCGCAAAGGCATCGGAGAATCGACCCGGGGCAGATAAGCCTTCAGCGACTGCTTCATCGCACCGGTCACCACACGGAGTATCCGGTCTATCCGGAGCGTCCGCCGCTCGCAGCGGTCGGTCAGCACGGGCGTGATCCGGTCGACGCCGATTTCGGTCGCCTTCTCGGCGAACCACTCGTAACGGTCGACGTTTTTCGTCGGCGCGACGGCCAGATGCAGCGAGTAAGGGCGTTGCCCGAAGCCCTGCTCGCAGCCGAGTATCTCGAGCCGGCAGCCGCGCGGCGAATCGTCGGCGATCTCGGCCCGGCACATCGCGCCCCGGCCGTCGGTCACCCACAGGCTGTCGCCCCGGCCCAGACGCAACACGCGGACGGCATGCTTCGACTCCTCTTCGCCGAGCAGATAGCTCCCGGAAGCAGGGTCCAGATCGGGGGCGTAAAATAATTGCATAGAAATAGGCGTTTTGTGGATCGGTATCGCTACTTTTGCAATAGCGTCCCGAACTCTCCGGGCAAAAGTACAAAACAACCGACGAACTCACAACGTTTGCCATCGATGAAAAAATTTTCGTTTCCGCTCATCGTTCTCTTATCGATAACCGCCATGTCAAGCTGCCGCAACAAACAGGCGGAGGTCAATCCGCTGCTCGCCCCGTGGGACACGCCCTACGAGGTTCCTCCTTTCGACAAGATCGAAATACGCCATTACAAGCCGGCCGTCGAGCAGGCCATTGTCCGTCACCAAAAGGAAATCGACTCGATCGCATCGAACCCGGCGGCCCCGGATTTCGAAAATACGATCGCGGCGCTCGACCGGAGCGGGGAAACGCTCGACCGGGTCTACACGACCTTCTCGCTGGTCGCCGCAGCCGACAACAACGAGGCGATGCAGCAGGCCGATCTGGAAATATCGCCGGCGGTAGCGGCCCATCGGGACGACATATACCTGAACGAAAAGCTTTTCGAACGGGTGGAGGCCGTCTACGAGAAGCTCGACTCGCTGCCGCTCACGCCCGAGCAGAAACGTCTGACGGAACTCACGTACAAAAACTTCGTGCGCGCCGGAGCCGGTCTTACGCCCCGCAGCAAGAAACGGTTGCGCGAGATCAACTCGGAACTGACGACACTCGGCATCCGCTTCGGCAATAACCTGCTGGCAGAGAACAAGGACTTCGCGCTCGTGCTCGACAGCCTCAAGCAGACGACCGGCCTGCCCGACGACGTGATCAATGCGGCGGCGGCCGAGGCCGAGGCCCGGGGTATGAAGGGGAAATACGTCTTCACGCTCGGCAAACCCAGCCTGATTCCGTTCCTGACCTACGCCAAAGACCGCAACCTGCGCGAGCGGCACTACCGGGGCTATTTGAACCGGGGAGCCAACGGCGGCGACCACGACAACACGCGGATCGTCGAGCGGATCGTCAGGCTGCGCTCCGAGAAGGCCGCCCTGCTCGGCTATCCGTCTTACGCGGCGCTCAAGCTCGACGGTACGCTGGCCGCGACGCCCGAGCGAGTATACGAGATGTTCGACCGGCTCTGGGAACCGACGCTGAAACTGGCCGGCGAGGAGCTCGCCGAAATGAAGGCGATCAAGGCGGCCGAAACCGGCGACAGCACGTTCGCCTCGTGGGACTGGTGGTACTACGCCGAACGGCTTCGCCAATCGAAATACGATCTCGACGAAGAGGCCCTCAAGCCGTACCTGTCGCTCGACAATGTCAAGCAAGGCGTTTTCATGCTCAGCAACCGGCTCTGGGGACTGACTTTCCGCCCCGTGTCGATCCCGGTCTATCATAAGGAGTGCCTGACATACGAGGTTCTCGACAAGGACAACGCGCATTTGGGCATCCTCTACTTCGACCTGTACCCGCGCGAGGGCAAGCAGGCCGGAGCATGGTGCGACGCATTCCGGCCCGAGCGGTACACGGCCGACGGACAGCGCGTTGCGCCGGTCGTGACGGTCGTAGCCAACTTCACGCCTCCCCGAGGCAACGCTCCGGCTCTGCTCAGCCTGGACGAAACCGAAACGCTGTTCCACGAGTTCGGACATGCGCTGAACAACCTGTTCGCCCAGACCCGGTACAAAGGAACGGGCATGAACTCGATGGAGCTCGACTTCGTCGAAATGCCGTCGCAGATCATGGAGAACTGGGCCACCGAGCCCGAAATGCTCCGCGCCTATGCCAAACACTACGCTACCGGCGAGACGCTCCCTGCCAATATGATCGCGCGCATCGTCCGCAGCAAGCTGTTCAATCAGGGATTCATGACCGCCGAACTGCTCGCCGCAGCGCAACTCGATATGGACATTCATACGCTCGGAGCGTCGGACACGCTCGATCCGACGGAACTCGAGCGCCGCTCGCTCTACGAACAGCGGGGATTGCTGCCGCAGATCGCCCCGCGCTACCGGTATCCCTACTTCGCCCACATATTCAACGGCGACGGATATGCGGCGGGCTACTACAGCTATCTGTGGTCGCAGATGTACGATGAAGACGCCTACGAAGCTTTCCGGCAGAGCGGCGACGTATTCAGCCGCGAGCTGGCCCGTTCCTACCGGAGAAACATTCTCGAGCGGGGCGCCGCCGAGCCGGGAGCCTCGCTGTACCGGAATTTCCGGGGAAGCGATCCCGACATCCGGCCGCTGCTGGTCGCACGGGGACTGGCCCCCGCCCCGTCTCCTTCCGATACGACGGCCGTGCGGGATACGGCCGTAATTCTCCAAGTATCGGCCGACACGACCGACGGCAAGAGGCAATAAGTCCAAGACAAGTAAGAGCCCTATTTCGCTAAGGCGCACCGTCGTCCGTTCCGGCGTGTCATCGGCAAGCCGGAGACCGGCCTTATCACCGCGTGTCACACGACAAACAAGAAAATCAGGAAATACAGCCGTGCCGAAAGTTCGTCGCAACCGATCGCCCGGCAACAAGTCAAGACAGGCAACAGCTTCTCGTGGCAGCA
Source organism: Alistipes ihumii AP11 (assembly GCF_025144665.1). Classification (NCBI taxonomy): domain Bacteria; kingdom Pseudomonadati; phylum Bacteroidota; class Bacteroidia; order Bacteroidales; family Rikenellaceae; genus Alistipes; species Alistipes ihumii. The sequence goes on from NZ_CP102294.1 coordinate 755,777, forward strand.
TACCGACATCCGTTCCGGCAAGCCGGGAACCTACCTTACCCAGCACGGCAAACCGAATAACGGCGGACAAGCAGCGGACAGGAAATGCACGCCGCACCGAAAACCCGTCGCAACCGACGCTGTCCGGCAATCGCGGCCGAGCCGCCGATCCGACGGCATCCGCAATGACCGACGGTTCGTTCCAGCGCCATGGCGAATTTCCGAAGCGAAAACGCGGGGCAACGGAATACCGGACCATGCGCTGCCTTGCACGACTCCGCCACATGAAAGACGACGGAGACGGAGACGGAGACGGAGATACGAAAGGGGAGGCTCGCGCCTCCCCTTTCGTATCTTGACGTTCCTCGGCTCTCCGACGAACACGTCGGATCGGCCGGCACTTATTTCACAGGTCTTCCTTGGCTGTCTACCACGACCAGATCGCCCAGACCGAGCGAGCGCACGCCGGCCAATTGCGTCTTGGCGTCGCCCACGATGACGATCGTCATCCGGTCGAAATCGATATACTGCCCGATCACCTGTTTGGCCTCGTCGAGAGTCATATCCTTAAGCGTCTGCTCGTTGCGCTTGACGTAATCGTCAGCCAAGCCGTAAAGGGCGATCTTGCGCAACATAGCCAGTTGGGCCGCCGGCGTCTCGAACGATCCGTTCATCGTGCGCAACAGCGCCTGACGGGTCCGGTCCAGAAACTCCTGCGAGTAATCCGCGCCGTACGAGGAAAGAATATCGCGGAACAGAGCGACCGACTCTTCGGTCACGATCGCCTGAACGCTCGAAAGAGCTTGGAAATTGTTGTAGTAATTGCCCTGCACGAAATGGGAATACGCCCCGTAGGTATAGCCGTGCTGCAAGCGCAGGATCTCGAACAGCAGGCTGCCCGAGGAGGCACCCAGCTTATCGTTGACGATTACGGCCGGATAGGCCTCGGGACTGCGCATCGGCATGGCCTTGGAACCGATCAGCACATAGGACTGGCGCGCTCCGGGATAATCGACGAAGAGAACCTTGCCCGCAGGCTCCGTGCCGTCTTCGCCGATCTCGGGCTGACGGACGTCCTTGGCCGGCCAGTTCCCGGTCAGCGACGCGAGCGACTTCTCCACCTCGGACTGAGTGAAACCTCCCACGAAGCTCATGCGCGCGACTTTCGGGCTGAAGCACTCGTCATAGAAAGCCTTCAGATCGTCGAGCGTGATCGACTGAAGCGACGCTTCCGTGCCGCTCGGATTCTCGGACAAGACGCTGCCCGCGCCGTAAAGCGCCTGGTCGAAAACGCTCTGAGCGATCGCCTCCGGTTCGGTCGCGCGCTGGCGGACGTTATCGATCGCCCGCTCCTTGACTACGGCGAACGACTGCTCGTCCCAACGCGGATGGAGCAGCATCTCCTCGACCAGCTCCATCGCCCGGGCGAAATTCTTTTTCAGGCAAAGGCCGCTGAGCGTCATCGACTCGCGGCTGCATGCGACCCGGATCGAGGCGCCGAGCTGTCCGATCGCCTCCTCGAGCTGCTCGGGCGTCTTCGAGGCCGTTCCCTCGTTCAGCATCTGCGCGGTCAGATAAGCGACGCCCACCTTGCCGGGAGCATCGAGTAGCATGCCCTGATTCAACTCGATCGAGAAGTTCACCAGCGGCAGCTCGCCGTACTCGATTCCCTTGATTTGCATTCCGTTGGACAGAGTCGAGCTCCAGACAGCAGGTACGCTGAGTTCGGGCGTATTGGCCATCAGGGCGGGCTCGACGCTGCGGTCGATCTGCGAGGGAGTCTTCTCGTACGGGTCGTCGACGATCTGTCCGCCCTCGGAGCTCATCTGCTGGTCGTCGATCGACTCCTGCTCGACCTGAGCCGGCACGGAACCGGTCACGGCCAAAGCGGACTGTCCCTCGGGATAGATGCTGACCGACAGGAACGGACGCCCCTTAACGTACTTCTCGTACACGCGCATCACGTCGTCGACAGTCACTTCGCGGTACTTGTCCAACTCCCGCAGCGAACGGTCGGGCGCGCCGCCGAACACGTTGTCGCGCGCCATGGAAATCGCCTTGCCGTTGGTAGAAGTCAGCCGGTTATACGTACGCGTTTCCTCCTGATTCTTGTAACGCTCGAGGTCTTTCGGATCGATCCCCTCCTTTTCGAAGCGGGCGAGCGCCTCGTCGAACGCAGCCTGCACGTCGTCGAGCTTCACGCCGGGGAAGGTTTTGGCATCGAAAACGATCAGTCCCGCCACTTCCAGCTGATAGCTGAACATCTCGACCTCGGGCGCGAGCTTGCGCTCCTCGACGAGCACCTTGTACAGCGGCGACTTCTTATCGCCGGCCAGCAGGTTCGTGAGAAAATCGAGCGCATAGCCGTCTTCGTTATAGGTTTCGACCCCGGGATAGGCAAGCAACAGCATCGGCGCGTTGCAGAAGACATCTTCGTACGAAATCTTCTTCGTCGAGTCGAGCGTCACGTTCTGCACCTGCGGAGCCTCGGGCTTGCCTCGGTCGGGTATTTCGCCGAAATACTTTTCGATCAGTTTTTTGGCCTCTGCCTTGTCGAAATCGCCCGCTACGACGAGCGTCGCATTGCTGGTCGTGTAATATTTGTCGTAAAACTCCTTGACGTCATCGACCGTCGCGCTGCGCAGATCGGGAATTTCCCCGATCACGGTCCAGCTATACGGATGTCCCTGCGGAAACAGGTTCTTGAATGTCAGATCCCACGCCAGACCGTAAGGCACGTTCTCGCCCTGACGTTTTTCGTTCGACACGACGTCGATCTCGCGTTTGAGCCCGCCCTCGGTCACCGTATTGATGAAATAGCCCATACGGTCGGACTCCATCCACAGCACCTTCTCCAGCGCATCGCGCGGCACGGTCTCGAAATAGACGGTACCGTCGTTGCTCGTGCCGCCGTTGAAAGTGCCGCCGAGCGCGTCTATTTTCTGGAAAAAGGCGTTGCGCGGCAGGTTCTCGGAACGCTGGAAGAGCATATGCTCGAAAAAGTGCGCGAAACCCGTCTTGCCCGGTTTCTCGCGGTTGCTGCCCACATGGTACTGGATAGCCACGGAAACGACCGGATCGGAGGTATCCTGGTGCAATACGACCTCGAGACCGTTGGGCAGCCGGTACTTCTCGTACTCGAGAGAAGCGCGGTCGTCTGTTCCGCTCGCACAACTACTCATGCCGAAAACGGTTAGGGTGAGAAACGGAAACAAAGAAAGCTTTTTCATAGATTCTATCGGTTATTGACTTCATACATTGAAAATTATTGACTTCGGACCACAGGGATGCAATCCGTAATTCGACAAAGTTAACCATTATCCGGCACAATCAGGCAAAAAATCGCGCAATACCGTTTCAAATGCAGTAAGGCGGGCACGAAAAAATTCCATGCGAAATCGGGCCGGTCTCGGGCACGGAGGTGACGGGCACAGCGCAAACCGGCAAGAAAAAGGAGTTTCGGCTTCCAGTTTCATTCGCTACATACTGGAGGATAATTCGTAGGATTCGGCCCGGAAATTTTCCGGAAAAACGAATTTTTTCTCCTCAATTGCTCCCGCCTTTGCTTATATTTGTCGTCAAAGAGCCATTCGAAATGACCCGGCGCGAAATATGGGATACGGTGTACGGCGCGGCCGCGGCGGCTTACGAGCCGAGGGAGGCGCGGGCCGTCGCGGCGCTCGTGTGCGAGGACCGGCTCGGGCTGCGATTCACGGACGTGATCGTCGAGCCCGACGCGCCCTGTCCGCTGCGCGACGATCTGCAACGCCTCGCTTTCGAGATCGGGTCGTACCGCCCGGCCCAGTACATAGCCGGATTCTGCCGCTTTTGCGGCAGGAAGTTTTCCCTCGAGGAGGGCGTGCTGATCCCCCGTCCCGAAACCGAGGAGCTCGTCCGGACGATCGTCGAGCGGCACAGGAGCGACAGCGGCCTGCGTATTCTCGACATCGGAACGGGCAGCGGCTGCATAGCCGTGACGCTGGCGGCCGAGCTGCCGGATGCGCGGGTGACGGCCGTCGACATATCCGATACGGCGCTGCGCATCGCCCGACGAAATGCGGAGCGCCACCGGCAGACGGTCCGCTTCGAGCGGCGCGACATCCTGACCGGCCCGCCCGAGGGAGAGTTCGATCTGATCGTCAGCAATCCACCTTATGTGACGGAGTCCGAGAAGAGGCAGATGAGCCCGAACGTGCTGCGATACGAGCCGCACCGGGCGCTGTTCGTGCCCGACGACGATCCGCTGTTGTTCTACCGGGCAATCGCCGGTCTCGGCCGGCGGCTGTTCGCACCCGGAGGGACGGTTTATTTCGAGATCAACGAGCGGTTCGGCACTCAAACCGTCGAATTGCTCGAAAACGAGGGCTACCGCGAAATCGTCCTGTCGAAGGACTTTTTCGGAAAGCCCAGAACGGTCAGCGCGCGATGGAAGTGAAACGGACCAAAACGCCCGAACAGGCTCTGCGGGCCCTGATGAACGTCTGCGCCAAGAGCGAGCGGGCGATCTCGGACGTCCGGCGATCGCTGACACGGTGGGGAGTAGCCCCCGAGCAGCATCAGCCGATTATCGACCGGCTCGTCAGGGAACGGTTCATCGACGAGGCACGCTATGCCGAGGCATACGTCCGGGAAAAACTGAACCTGAGCCGCTGGGGCGTCCGCAAGATCAGAGCCGCGCTGAAAGCCAAGCGGATTCCGGAGCAGACGATCGACGAGGCGCTCGCCCAAGCCGACCCGCAAAAACTGGGCACGAAGCTCGAGGAGTCGCTGCGGCGCAAGATGCAGGGTACCCGTGCCGTCTCCGACTATCAGATGCGCGGCAAACTGCTGCGCTACGGCGCGGGCCTCGGATTCGACTACGACGAAGTGAGCGACGCGATCGACAGATTGATGCGCGAAAGGGAAAAATGACGATCAACAAGGAAAAACGCCATATGAAAAGGAAAATTGTTGTTCTGCTGCCATTGGCTGCGGCCGCTGCTCTCTGCACGGCATGGATCGCCTCGAGCGGTACGGACGAACCGCTTCCGTCGGAGCGGACGGTACGGACGAGCTCGGAAGCACGGACCGGAGAAGACAAACCGAGCGAATTTTCCGAGTCCTCGCCCGCCCCGTCCGCAAGCGCGGCAAACGAAGCGAGCAGAGTCGAGCCGGCCGCCGTTTCAGGACAAGCGACGGCGCCAAGCGGACAGGCGATCGGCTACGCTTCGCCGCTGAATATTCCGCTGCGGCTGTCGGCCAACTACGGCGAACTGCGCGGAGGCCATTTCCACGCGGGGATCGACATCAAGACGCAGGGCGTGATCGGCAAGCCCGTCTTCGCCATGGACGACGGCTATGTCTCGCGCATCAACGTCTCGCCGGGCGGATTCGGCAAGGCGCTCTACATCACGCACCCCGACGGACGGATGACGGTATACGGCCACTTGGAGCGCTTCACCGAGCCGATCGAAGCCTACGTCCATGAGCTGCAATACGCCCGCAAAACGTTCGCCCTCGACTTCGCCCCGCCCGAGACGCGTTTCCCGGTCAAACGCGGCGAGCGCATCGGGCTGTCAGGCAACCGGGGTTCGTCGGGAGGACCGCACCTGCATCTGGAAGTGCGCGAAGGAGCGGCGCAGAGACCGCTGAACGTACTGGCGCGCGGATTCCTGAAAGTGCCCGACACGATCCCGCCCGTCGTCAAGAAGCTTTACTACGTATCCGTCGATACGGTCCAGGGCATTCCCCTGCACACCGTACGGCTGAGCCTTCCCGTCGGCCGGACGGCCTCGGGCGGATACGCGCTGCCCGATACGGTCCCCCTGCCCGTCACGGCGAACGGATACTTCGCCGTCGAGGCCGAGGAGAAAAAGAACGGTACGAGCAACCCGATGGGCATTTACGAGGCCGAAGTGTCGAAAGACGGGGAACCTTGCTTCTCGATGACGGTCGACCGGATCGGCTTCGAGTTGGGCCGCTACTCGTACGCCGTCGCGCTTTACCCCGAATCGCGCGGCACGCGCAACGGAGTGTACCGCCTTTGCGCCCTGCCCAACAATCCGCTGCCGATCTACGGCAAGGACGCTCGCAGGGGCATGCTCTCATTCGAGGAGGGACGCACGCACAGAATGGAAATCACGCTCGGCGACGACTGCAAAAACCGCTCGACGCTCGCGTTCGACGTCCGCCTCGCGTCGGCGGACGGAACGGACGAGGAACAAGACAGGCCCTCGGGCATCCCGGTGCGCTGGAACAGCGACTACCGCTACGGAGGCGAGGGTCTTTGGTTCGCCATTCCCCGGGGAGCGCTCTACGAATCGATTCTGCTGCGCATGCAAACCAAACCCCGACCCGCCTACGGATACTCTCCGCTGTATACGGTCCACACGCCGGACGTGCCGCTGCACAAGAGCATCCGGGTCAGCATCGACGCATCGGAGCTGCCCGAGCATCTGCAAAGCAAGGCCCTGATCGGCTCGATAGGCGCCGACGGACGGCGCAGCTCGGCCGGCGGCTTGTGGAAAGAGGGCAAGGTGAGCACCGACACCCGCTCTTTCGGAACGTTCTACATAGCCGTCGACACCGTTCCGCCCCGCATAGCTCCCGCCTTCAAGGCCGACGCCGACTTCGGGTCGCGGGAAACGATCGCTGTGAAAATAAGCGACGACTTCTCGGGCATCGGCTCCTACTCGGCCACGATCGACGGCCAGTGGGCCCTGTTCGAGCTCGACGCCAAAACAGGGACGCTGACGCACTATTTCGACGACAAGCGCTGGGAGAAGGGCAAGACCCACGAACTGGTGCTGACCGTGACGGACAACAAGGGAAACCGGGCCGTCTACAAAAAGAGCTACAGGCGGTAGCCGCGCGACGGCAGGCAAATGCCGCGGAAACGTCCGCCTCGTCGCAACGGACGAAAAGAAACAGCGGCGACTCCCGGTTCCGCCGAGCCGGAGGCGAAGCCGTCCGGCTCGGCGGACGGGAAGTCGGAACCGGCCCGGCAGGCTAATATCCGGTCAAGCCGCTTGCCAAGCGGTCCGGATACGGACCGGAACGAACGCCGGGAAACTTCCGGGCCATATTCCGCGACGGTCCGGTCGTGACGACGGATCGGGTTCGCCGCCTTTCGCGACGCCGGCGGTACGGAAACGATCTTACGCTTTCAGGAAACAGGCGAAATCTTTCCGCCGACAGGAATCCCGACCGAGAAAACCGATAAAAAACCGAAAGGTCATGGCATACGACGGAATCATTTTCGACTTCAACGGAACGCTGTTCTTCGACTCCGACAAGCAAGAGCAGGCATGGCATACCGTATCGCGACAACTACGCGGAAAAGGTTTTACCTCCGAAGAAATGTACGAGCGGGTACACGGACGCTCGTCGCGCTCGATCTTCGAATACCTGCTCCGGAAACCGCTGACCCAAGAGCAGGTCTGGGAACTGATCGAACGCAAGGAAACGATCTACCGCGAACTCTGCCTGCAGGACGAGGAGCGCTTCCGTCTGGCTCCCGGAGCCGCCGAACTGCTGGACTGGCTCTGCGAGCACGACATCCCGCATACGATCGCAACGGCTTCGGAAATACGCAATGTACGGTTCTTCAGGGAGCATTTCGGGTTGGACCGCTGGTTCGATCCGAGGCGAATCGTCTACGACGACGGCACGTTTTCAGGCAAGCCGGCGCCGGATATCTACCTCCGGGCCGCCGAACGGATCGGGTTGTCCCCTTCCCGGTGCATCGTGGCCGAGGACGCCCGTTCGGGTATCGAAGCGGCACGGAGAGCCGGCGCCGGCATGATCGTCGCCGTCGCCTCGACCATGGACCGCGGGACGGTAGGCCGGATCGAAGGCGTGGACGTCGTGATCGACCGCTTCGACCGACTCGACCGGAATCTGTTCGTTCAATATCCGAAAGCATAGTTCCCTCCGGAAAAACGTCGTCGCGACCGGAAAATGCTGCCGAGTCCGCTTGCAAGTCTGTCTTGTTTTCACTATCTTGCGGATAAACAGAGTAAAAACGCGCGGTCGACAACCGAAAAACCGGTCCGTCACGGACGGACGGCAGGCGTATGCCTTACGAAACGGGAACGGCCGGAATCAAGGAACGCGGGGCCGCGCGAATCGTCCTTAAAAACCTTACACGATGAAAACGGTCAAGGAATGCGGCAACCTGTTCGAAGCTCAGGTCGTCAGGCAAAGACTCGAAAGCGAACGGATACAAGCTTTCGTCCTGAACGAGAACTCCAACGACTACGTGCCGTTCGCCGGGGCTATTCCGTCGCTGGCCGTACAGGTCGTCGTAGCAGACGACGACTACGAGAGGGCCCGCGACCTGTTGGCCGAAGAAACGGCCTCGGAGCGACCGGTAGTCTGTCCCGAATGCGGGTCGCAGGACGTGCGTTCGGAAGTGGGAGAAACCCGTCTGAAACGTTTCGGCGCCTATCTGCTCGCCGGCCTCGGCGCACTGGGAAACGGCTCGGCAGGCAACATCCGCCGGTATTTCCGATGCAACCGGTGCGGAACGCCGTTCCATTAGCTCACTCTGCTCGTCCGACGGAAAACGGTTTCAACTTCACGCCCGAAATGCACGGCAATCCGCAGAAGGACTGCTCGGCTTTTTCTTGCGATCAGACGTTCCGGTTTGTGGCTGCGTTCCGGACACATGGCCAGAAGCACCCGGACGCTGTGAAAAACCGGCAGAGACCCCGGCCCGACATCGTCTTATCCGAAATTCCGATTATCTTGCATTTCCGACCAAGCGTTGCCGGTCCGGCAACGGGAGAATCGCCGACGCGCTTCCGGACGGCTCCGCGACGGATTCCCCGTTTCAGAACTTCCATTTCGAAGAGAGCGAGCAGGTAACGTAATCGTATCCGGAGCCGAAGTCCGTTCGCAAAGCGGCGAGCGACCGCTTCCGGCAAAAGCTCCGGCAAACGAAATACGGAGAGGAACGCCCGCGAGATGCGGCGCCCCGTGCGCCGGCCGTCACATCATATGACCGAAACGACGACGGCCCAGCGCATGCCGCAACACGATGCTGCCGCGGAATATCCAGCGCGAGCTGGCCACGCGGCCGCGCTGAATCGCGCGCCGCTTCCGATGAAGCGAGCCGCGGCGACGGTGGAAGTCCATATGAGCGCGGAATACCTGTCTGAAAAAATCGGGACGCCCCTGAACCAGAAAAACGAGAGCGGCCGCGCCGTCGAGCGCCATCCGGGCGAACAGCACCGGCCAGAACGACAGCGGGGAGAGGTTCTTGAACAGCATGCACAGATTGTTGCGGAAGTTCAGATAGATCTTCTGCGGACTGTTGTTCGGCAGCGTGCCGCCCCCGACATGCAGCACGCAACTACGGGGCTCGACCCGTACCGCATAACCGGCCAGCTGGGCCCTCCAGCAGAAATCGATCTCCTCCATGTGGGCGAAGAAATCGCCGTCGAACCCTCCCAGCGAGCGAAACACGTCGGCTCGGACGGCCATGCAGGCGCCCGATGCCCAGAACACCTCGCGCGGATCGTCGTACTGTCCCTTGTCGGACTCGATCGAATCGAGTATGCGGCCGCGACAGAAAGGATAGCCCAGAAAATCGATGAACCCGCCGGCCGCACCGGCATACTCGAACTTGTCCGGCTCGCCGAACGAGCGGATTTTCGGAGACACGGCGGCGACCGACCCGTCGCCGTCGAGCGTGCGGACCAGCGGATCGAGCCACCCCTCGGTCACTTCGACATCGGAATTGAGCAGTACGAAATACTCGGCGTTCAGCCCGGCGAGCGCCCGGTTGTATCCCTCCGCATAGCCGTAGTTGCGGTCGAGCCGCAACAATTCGACCTGAGGATAACGACGCTCGAGGAAACGGACCGAATCGTCGGTCGAGCCGTTGTCGGCCACGACGATCCCCGCGCCCGGCGTGCGCGAAACGAGGGAGGGAAGAAAGCGCTCCAGATAATCGCGCCCGTTCCAGTTCAGTATGACGATTTTTACTCGGGTCATGCTTCCGGGATATTATGCGTTTCCGTATCGCGGGAATGGCGCATGTCGTAATCCGCGGGCTTTTTGTGCTTCCAGCGACGATGCGACCACATCCACAACTCGGGCGACTCGCGGATCATCGCCTCGAGCAACGCGATATAACGTTCGGTTATCTGATGCTCGGCCACCGGCTCTACTCCGTCGTAAACGAGTTTGAACTCGGCTTCGTAATGCCGGGGAGCCACCTTGCGCACGTGCATGAAATAAACGGGCATTTTCAATTTCAGGGCCATCTTCTCGATGCCCGAGAAGAAAGGAGTGTCCTGCTCGAGGAAACGGTACCAATGCTTGATCTCGTGCCAAGGAGGAGTCTGGTCGGCGATCAGCGCGACGATTACGGGCTTCCCGCCCGAGAGCCGGGCGGCGATCGTCTCCTTGAAGATGTCGTTCATCGGTACCGGCTGGGTCCCGAAGCGCGATCGGGCCGAGTGATAGAAACGATCCACCACGGCATTGTGCAGCGGCCGGTATACGGCGAACACGCGGTGGTCGGTATGACAGACGTAATTGATCGTCAGCTCCCAGCTTCCGAAGTGCGACATGGCCGAAATCCAGCTGCGGCCGCGCATCAGCTCTTCCTGCTTTTCCACATCGCGGTAAACCATGCGCTCGAGTATCTCCCGCCGGGAAATCGAGCCCAGCAGAATCGTGTCGATAAACACCTCGGACAGATGCCGGTAGAATCTGCGCTCGATGTCGCGCAGCTCTTCCCTGCTCTTTTCGGGGAAAGCGTTCGCCAGATTGGTCCGCACGACGCTCACCCGGTAGCGGACGACCCGGTGAAGCACCCAGCAGACCATCGGCGCGAACCCGCGATAAAGCAGCCCGCGGGGAAGCCACCCGGCCACCCGACTGACCCCCCACAGCAGCCGATACTGTATCCGCTCGCTCGACGTCATTTGACCTGCTTTTGAAATTCGTCGTACACGGCCGGCGTAGCCGCGATGATCCGCCGGCCGTACAAATAGCCGTTCCCTCCGCCGTAGTCGGTCACCCGCGCCCCGGCCTGCATAGCGACCAAGGCCCCCGCCGCGACATCCCATGGCGACAGGCCCTCATGGAAGAAAGCGTCGAAGCGACCGCAGGCCACGTAGGCCAGATCGGCAGCCGCCGACCCCAGACGGCGCACGCCGTTGGTCGTATTCTGAAAGCGTATGAGACTATCGATAAAGCCGTCCGTCTTTGAAACCGCCCCGTAGGCGAATCCTATGGCAATCAGCGAGTTTTCCAGCCGGTCGGTCTGCGAGACAACGATCCGCTCACCGTTCAGATAGGCATACGAGCCGCGCCAGGCATAGAACATCTCGTCGCGGGTCACCTCGTATACGACTCCGACGACCGGCTCGTCCTCTTCGGTCAACGCGATACTGACGCAATAGGGCGAAAGCCCGTGCACGAAATTGGTCGTCCCGTCGAGCGGATCGACGATCCATTTGAGACGGCTCGCCCCACCGGCGGCGGAGACGGTTCCCTCTTCGGTTACGAACTCCGCCTCGGGAACCAGGGCCTTCAGACGTTCGACAAGCGTCCGTTCGGTCTGCTTATCGACATACGACACCAGATTCTGGGCCCCTTTGAATTCCACGTCCGAAAACGTAAAACGCTCGCGCTGCCGGGCGATATAGGCTCCCGCCTCGCGGGCCAGCTCGCACACATCCAGACAAACCGCTCTGTAATCCATCGCTCTATTCGATATAAAGTTTCAAACTGTCGGTCCGGGTCCTCGCACGGAGCCACGTCTCGATCTTCGCGCGCTCGGCAGCCGGGAGCCGCCCGTCGGTACGGACCACGCACAATACGAGCGTATCGGCCGAAGAACCGTAACGAATCGTCTTCGACAGCGACACCTCGCGCAGGGAAGGCACCAGCGCGCGCATCTCGCGCGCGATGTCGGCCGAGGGCAGCGTATCGGTCGCATAAGCGGACAACTTCCGCTCCAACTCGCCGATGCGGCGGTTCTTCTCGGCGATCAGCTCGCGGTATCCGCTTTGCAGGGAGACCAGATCGACGTGATCGTCCTCGCCATTCTGCCGGACGATCAGCTTCGCTTGCGACAGGCCGTAACCGGCCATTTGCAGTCGGGCGCTCTCGATCGCCTCCTTCGAGACGGGTTCGCCGATCATAAACACCTCGATCGAGGAGCTGTCGGAATCGAAATGCGTGTGGAAATCGATCGCCTTGGCCTTCGGAAACTGAAACACGTTCGACACGTAGCGCTGAGCATTCGTTTCGAAAAAACTGCGTTTGACGATACGGTAGCCGATCACGACGCTCGGCACGATCGTCACCAGAACGATCAGCAGCATCGAGCGGCGGACACGCGCCTCGCGGCCCTTGTCGAGAAACTCCTTCTTGCGATATTTCAGGAAGCGGACGACGACGAAAGTAGCGATCGCTATGAAGACCGTATTGATGAAAAAGAGATAGAAAGCGCCGAGAAAATAATTCAGCTGGAGCGTGGCCAGTCCGTAACCGGCCGTACACAACGGCGGCATCAGCGCCGTTGCGATCGCCACGCCGGGAATCACGGTCGAAGTCCGGTCTCGCCGCGACTGGGCGACGATACCCGCCAGTCCGCCGAAGAAAGCGATCAGCACGTCGTAAGTCGTCGGAACCGTGCGCGCCAGCAACTCGCTCTGCGCTCCGCTCAGCGGCGAAACGACGAAATAGAGCGTCGAGGTCAGAATGCTCACGAGCACCATGAAGCCGAAATTGCGCACCGAACGCTTCAGCAGGTCGAAATCGTTGATGCCGACCGACAGTCCCATGCCCATGATCGGGCCCATCAGCGGCGAAATGAGCATCGCGCCGATGATGACGGCCGTCGAGTTGACATTCAGGCCCAAGGAAGCCACGAACGTCGCAAATATCAGCACCCAGAGATTCGTGCCGCGAAAATCGACCCCGCGACAGATATTGTCCACCACCTCGTCCTGCAGGGCGCTGTCCTCCCCCAGATCGAAACGGTCCCTGAGAAAACGCCTCAGCGAGTCGAACGGAGATCCGGAAGCGTTATTTCTGGTCATCATAATCCCATGGAATTAATGTCGGCGGAATCCCGCCCCGACGCCGCCGGTCCGTCGGCACCCGCCTCGCGGCGAGGACGTCCTCCGAGCACGACGACGATTTCGCCTTTAGGCTCGTGCGCGGCGAAATGGGCCGCCACCTCGGCGAGCGTACCCCGCACCGTCTGCTCGAACTTTTTGGTCAGCTCGCGCGACACCGAAACCGGACGTTCGGGTCCGAAAACCCCGGCGAACTGCTCGAGCGTCTTCGTCAGACGGTAAGGCGACTCGTAGAAAATCATCGTACGCTCTTCGTCGGCGAGTTGCAGCAAGCGCTTCGTCCGCCCTTTCTTGGCCGGCAGAAAACCCTCGAAACAAAAACGATCGCACGGGAAGCCGCTGTCCACAAGCGCCGGCACGAAAGCCGTAGCGCCCGGCAGCGTCTCGATTTCGATCCCGTGCTCGAGGCAAGTTCTCACGAGCAGAAAACCGGGATCGGAAATACCCGGCGTGCCGGCATCCGACACCAACGCGACCGCCTCGCCCGACTCGATGGTACGGGCAACGGCCTCGACGGCCGAATGCTCGTTGAACTTATGGTGACTCCACATCCTCTTCTCGATCCCCAGATGTCTGAGCAGCACCTGTGTGGTCCGCGTATCCTCGGCCAGAATCAGGTCCACGTCCGAAAGCACCCTCACGGCGCGCAGCGTAATATCGTCCAAGTTGCCGATCGGCGTGGGCACCACATAGAGCTTCGACATGGTTCCTCTCAGCTAAGTTTGCGCTCGAGCAAATCGACCAACAGCTGCACTCCCTCGCTGTCGGGGTCCCACTCGAAATTTTCCTGCATGTAAAGCAGCGCATCGTCCAAGTCGGTAAAGCTGTCGAGCCGTTCGATCGTCGCCGAATAGGCGGCGGCATCGCCTCCGAACAAATTGCGGATCAGCATGAAACGGTCGTTGACGCCGATATGCTGGCGCAGCTCCCCGCGTATCCCCTGCTGAATTTTCGATGCGACGTCCGCATGGAGGGTCTGCTTGCCGAGCACTTCGTTCATAGCCGTCGCTCCGCTGCCGGCAAGCACCTCGCCGAGCACTTTCTTGCTCGTACCGCCATCCGGCACGGCCGTATGAGACGAAATCCCTTCCGGCTCGGAGACAGTCGGCAGACCGGCCGCTTCCTCGTGTTTGCGATAAGAAGCCGAAACGGGATAAGGCGAAGCGGCGGGAACATCCCCGTACAGAGACAGAATGACCCGTTTGTCAACCCGGTGACGAGTGACAGGCTCGTCGTCGAACAGCTTTTGCTCGACGGAATCCTCCCCGTCCGGCAGCGCTTCGGCCGCAGCGGTCGCGCAACCGTCCTGCGGCGCCTCCGCAGTTTCGGCACAAGCGCCGGCCGGTATCTCGGCGACCGCTTCCGGCACGTCACCGGCCGTTGCCGCAGGGATTTCCTTCTCCGCATGCCCTTCCCCGGCGGCAGCGAACCCTACGTCGCAGGAAGGCTCCTCCTGCGCACTCTCCGACGGCGCGTCCGGACCCGGCCGTCCGGCCGTCGGAACGGAAGCCTCTCCTTGCACGGCGGCATGCGACTCGGAGACCCCGCAAGCGGGAACCGGTTCCGAAAGCAGAATCGTTTCATACAGTCCCCTGAGCTTTTCCAGCACCAAGTCCCGTTCGAGAGCTCCGGCCGGTCCGGCCGCGCTCCAGCTTTTTATCAGGGCGCGAAGGCGCTCCACGTCGTCGATCAGTTTCTGTACATCCATAGATATTCCGTCAAATTCCCATCAGTCCGTTTCCGTACCGCCGCCGAAGCGAGACGCCCGTTCGCCGCGCGCCCGTCGTATCCGCCAGCGGCCGAAATATACGAACAAAATTTTTTCAAAGTTAGAATTTATACGGGATTAATACAAATTCCGGGAGACGGCCCGTTCGGCCCGCTCCGTTCCCGAATTTCGGCCGGAAAGCCCCGGGAAAGCAAAAAAGCAACCGTTCGATACAAAAAACACAAGAAAAAATTGCATTTTATACCCGAATTGCATACTTTTGGAAAACAAATCGACGGTTCCGGCGCACAGCGAACGACCGGAATTTTTGTAAACTTATACAATAAAACAACTTATCCAATACTATGAATTCACCCTGTGGATCATGTAGAATCGGAGTATTTTACGACGGAAATTTTCTGCTGCACGCATCGAACTACTACAACTATATCCATCCGGTAAAAAGGCGGCTGAGTCTGGGCGGACTGCATAATTTCATCCGCCACCGCGTGGCCGAGGAGGAAGGCATCGAGCCCTCGAAATGCCAGATCGCCCAAGCGCACTATTTCAGAGGGCGGCTCAATGCGGCCGAGGCGGCCCAGCGGGGGAACCAGCTGTACAACGACCGGGTGTTCGACGATATCCTGATGTCGGAAGGGATTCAGCCCCACTACCTGCCGCTGAGAAATCTGCAAGGGAAAAAGGAAGAGCGAGGAATCGACGTATGGCTTTCGCTGGAAGCCTACGAACTGGCGATGACCGGCCGCATCGACACGGTCGTGCTGATCGTCTCGGATACCGACTACACCCCGCTGATGCGGAAACTCACGGGGTTGGGACTGCGGATCATGCTGCTCAGTTGGGAATTCGAGTATGTCAACGACGACGGCGTGAAGATGGTCACCAAGACCTCGCACGAATTGCTCTCGCTGGCCACCTATCCGGTCGCCATGCACGACGTGATCAACTACGGCGTACAACAGAACAACCCGCTGATCAGCGAAATGTTCGTCGCGCCCGACCCGTCGCGCCAAGCCCGCGAGCAGACGTTCGAAACGAGCGAGATATTGAGCCTCAAGAACGGTTTCGGCTTCATCAAGTACCCGAACAACAACCTGTTTTTCCACTATCAGGACGTCGTCGGGGAGTTCGCGGACCTCAACGTAGGCGATCCGGTCGAATTCACGATCGAGCAGAACCAACAGAAGCAGGACGTCGCCAAGAACGTCCGCAAGTTGCTCCCGTCGGAGATCAAGAAGATAGCCAAAAAGGGAGCCGGCCTTTAACCGATACGACGAAGAATGATCCGGGAACCGCTTTCCGGATCATTTTTCATTAGCGACGAACTACCAAACCCTAATTGCCGTATGAAACTCAAACCTTTTCTGACGATCCTTTGCCTGAGCGCCCTGCTGTGGAGCTCGGACCGTGCGGTCGCAGCGTTGCCCGACCGCGCGGAGCGGCCATGGAAAGCCCGCTGGATCAGCTCGGGCACGACGCCCGAACAACCCAATACATGGCTCAACTACCGCTACACGGCCGATCTGCCCGCCCTGCCCTCCTCGGTCGTCGCCCGCATCGGAGCGGACAGCAAGTACTGGCTTTGGGTGAACGGCCGGCTGATCGTATTCGAGGGAGGTCTCAAAAGAGGCCCCAATCCGCAGGATACCTACTACGACGAGGTGGAGCTGGCTCCTTACCTGGTCAAGGGGAAGAACACGATCGCCGTGCTGCTGTGGTATTTCGGCAAGCCGTCGTTCTCGCACAACGACAGCGGCAAGGCCGGTCTGATCTTCGACTGCCAGACGGCCGATTTCGACATTCTGAGCGACGAGACTTGGAAGTGCGAGACGAATGCCGCCTACGGAACCTGCGACAAGCCGGACCCCAACTTCCGCCTGGCCGAGTCGAACATCCGCTACGACGGGCGCAAAAGCGACGACGCATGGTACATGCCTTCGTTCGACGACCGCGACATGACCCGGGCGGTCGACAACGGACCGGCCGGATGCCGGCCTTGGAACAAGCTGGTCAAGCGCCCGATCCCGCTGTGGAAGATCGGCGAGTTGCGCGACTACGCCTCGCAGAGACGCAGCGGCGACTCGATCATCTGCACGCTGCCCTATAACGCTCAGATCACACCGTACATCAAGCTGAAGGCGCATGCCGGCGACACGGTGAAGATCATGTCGGACAACTACCTCGTCTACAACGGCGGCGACAACTACCTGCGCTGCGAATACATCGCCCGCGAAGGTCTTCAAAGCTACGAGAACCTGGGTTGGACGAACGGGCACAAGATCTATTACGTGCTGCCCAAAGGGGCCGAAGCCGTCGAGCTGAAGTTCCGTGAGACGGGCTACGACACGGAGTTTACCGGCGAATTCGAGTGCTCGGACCCGCTGTACAACAAATTCTGGAAAAAAGCGCTCCGCACGCTCTACCTCACGATGCGCGACACCTATATGGACTGCCCCGACCGCGAACGCTCGCAATGGACGGGCGACGCCGTCAACGAATCGGGCGAAGCGTTTTACGTGCTGTCCGAGTCGGCCGCGCTGCTGACGCGCAAATGGCTGCACGACCTGGCAGGATGGCAGAAGACCGACGGCGTGATCTACGCCCCCGTTCCCTCGTCGAACTGGGACAAGGAGTTGCCCGGACAGGTCATGGCCTCGCTCGGATTCTACGGACTGTGGAACTACTACTGGTACACCGGCGACCGGCAGACGCTCGCCGACGTTTATCCGGCCGTGCAACGCTACATAGCTCTTTGGAAAAAAGGGAACAAAGGGACCATGCTGCTGCGCGAGGGAGGCTGGAATTGGGGTGACTGGGGCACCGACATCGACATCGTTCCGCTCCAGAACTGCTGGTACTACCTGATGCTCAAAGGCATGCGCAATACGGCGCAAATATTGGGCAAGAAAGAAGACGCCAAACGTTACGCCGAACAGATGAGCGCGCTCAAGCAGGCTTTCAACGCCCACTTCTGGACCGGCAGCGAGTACCGCGACCCGCAATACGAGGATGCCACGGACGACCGCATCCATGCGCTGGCCGTCGTATCGGGACTGGCCGACCGGGACAAGTATCCGGCCATTCTGGAGGTCTTCCGCACGCAGGAACACGCCAGTCCCTACATGGAAAAATATGTACTCGAGGCCATGCTGCAAATGGGTCACGGAGCCGAAGGGCTCGCGCGGCATAACCGCCGGTTCTCGAAAATGGTCGAGGACGACCGCTTCACGACGCTGTTCGAGGGCTGGGGCATCGGAGCGGAAGGCTTCGGAGGCGGCTCGGTCAACCATGCATGGAGCGGAGGCGGGCTGACGATCGCCTCGCAATATATCTGCGGTATCCGCCCGCTGGAAACGGCCTACGCCAAGATCGGCATCCTGCCTATACCGGCCGGACTCGACTCGGCCCGGACATCGGTTCTGACACCGGTCGGGCGCGTAGTCTCGTCATTCGAGTACACGCCTTACCTGTTCGCGCTCGACGCCGAGCTGCCCGCCGGGTCGCGCGGCGTGATCGGAGCTCCGAAACAGGGCGTCCGGGAGATCAAGATCAACGGCGTCACCGTCTGGAAAAACGGACGGGCCGTCCGCAACAAGGTAGCCCGTCTGAGCGCGAAGCAACCCAGCGACCAGCACCTGAGTTTCGACGTGCGGGGCGGATCGTACAGGCTGATCGCCGTCCAATAGGACCCGCCCGGTCGTATTCGTCAGGCGGAGGCCATGCAGGGATGAACGGATTCCGGAAATGTTCCGACCGCGAACCGGGACGCCGGAAATTACAAACGGCGAGTCTGCGAATGAAAATAATCGGCGCACGACACTTGCCATACGAGCGCGGCAAGCTTTCAGGAAAGGCTTGCCGCGCTTTTCGTTTCAACGGCGAGCGGTTTTTCCGGACACATCAGGCTCGGAGCGCCCGCCCCGACCGGCGCAAAGCACTTTCTCCGCAAGCTGCGATATGCACGGCACCGGGAACCGAGACCGCTGGTATCCCCCAGTACCGGCGGGCCCTGCCGGAACCGTTCCGACAGTTACGCTCCGCCATGCATCCAGCGAATCGCCCTGTACGAAAGCGCATGGGCATCCTATGTGAAAAGTATAAAAACCTGCCTGTGCCGAAGTCCATCCGAATCGGCCGAGAATCGCCGCCAAGAAAGAACCGCCGAAAAACCAAAGAAATCGAAAGAAACAACCGGAAACGATCGGGAATCCTCATCATATACCGGCATATCCGCCGCAAAACGATCGGGAAAGCCCGCAAAGCTTCTGAAAACGGTCGAAACGGTCGAAACGGTCGGAACGACAAAAGCAGGCCGGAAGGCAGCCTACCCATGCCGCAAACGCCGCCGGCAAAGGATCAGCGCATAGTGCAAAGCATGCCGGAGCAGCCGCAAATCGGTACGTCCCGTCCGGTAGCGCCGGTACATGCTCCAGGCGAAAGGCACGTAGGCGCTCCGCCCTTTGGAAAGAACCCTTTTATAAAACTTATAGGCCGCGAAAGTTTCCGTCTCCCGCACCTCGCGCGGACTCATCGGCACGACGGTCAGCGGCAGGCAGCCGTCCCATCTGCGCTGGAACAGCAAGACATTCCGGTACCGGTCATCGTCGTACGATCCGACCGACCCGTGTTCCCCGAACACGCTGTGGCAGATATAATTGGCATAGCGACGGGCTATGCGGACGCAGAAATCGACGTCGTACAAATGGAAGTCGCGAAAGAGTTCCTCGTCGAAAGGATGTTCGCGCCAGACCGCCTTGGGCACGATCAGGCACTGGCCGTCCACCTGAACGACCGGCGAGAAGTCGGCCTCTCCGGCCCTGCTCTCCAAGCGGACCACACGCTCGCCGATATGCTGGTAGAGACTGGCCCGTTCATAGCGACTCAATCCCCCCATTAGCGAAGGCGACCGCGTCTTGAGCGCATACCCGAAGAACCCGATCACGCCCGCTCCCGGCGTAGCCCGATAAAAATCGACGATCGTGCGGGCCCACGAGGCGGTCCTGAACGAGAAGTCCTCGTGCAGAAAGCACAGGTAGTCACTCCTGGCCTGGGATGCATAATGGTTGTAGGTTTCGCACCGTCCCCAACCCCCTTCCCGATTGTCGTGAATGAAAATTTCGGGATCGATCCCCGCACCCCGGCGGATATTCAGTTCGGCCCGCCGGCTCCGATCCGGATCGACAGAGCATATGACAAAAGGTTATCATCGGACGAATGCTCGTCGCCCGCTCGTCGGACGACGGGCACGACGACCGGCGTCATGACGCCGGATTATTTCCACGACCCGGCGAAGTGATGGATGCAATAGGAATTTTCCGTCAGTTCGAGCTGCCCCGTCTCGTAGGTTTTCGGACAGAAATAGTCTTTCGGGAAAAAATGCAGCTCCCCGTCGTACACCTGATACGTGTTGTCGAGCCGAATCCCCCGACGACGGAAAATTTTCGAGATGATCAGCGTATTGGGGGTATCGTTCAGGCGGCCGTACCAGCGGACGAAAGGCTTGCCGTCATAATAGCTCATCAGCATATCGAGCCAAGGCGCCCCTTTCCTGGAGGCGAGCAGTCCCGTCGGCAGCAGACAGTTGGATTCGAATCCCGTAAAGCCGGGCAGGCCCAGCAGATCGTCCAGACTGCGCAGCACTTCCACGTCGGTATCCATATAGATTCCGCCGAAACTTTTCAGGGCATACAGCCGGACATAGTCGGTGACGAACGCGAACTTGCGCCGCTCGTATGCCTGACGGGTGAACCGCAGCCGGTTCACGTCGAAACTGTCCTCGTTCCAGAGCTTGAGCTCGTAGTCGGGAAGAAACTTCCGCCACGAGGCCAGGCAATGCTCCGCCAGTTCGGGCATCTTTCCCCGGCCGAACCAGCAATAGTGAATGATTTTCGGTATCATACGTCGCCGTTTATCCGACAAATATAGCAATTTTCCGCTCTTGCGGAACGGCCGGCCCGGCCGGAGGGCGCTCCGTCGTCTTCCCGAGGTCACAAATCTTGGGGAATCGGACCGTGTTAGTCGGTATTTTTTCGTACATTTGCGCACATTACCAAAAGACACTAACACTCCGGACAATGGCATTACAATGCGGAATCGTAGGCCTGCCCAACGTAGGCAAGTCGACGCTGTTCAACTGTCTGTCGAACGCCAAGGCGCAGGCGGCGAATTTTCCTTTCTGTACGATAGAACCCAACGTCGGGGTCATCACGGTGCCCGACGAGCGGATCGTGAACCTCGCGAAAATAGACAACCCGAAGAAAATCATCCCCACGACGATCGAGATCGTCGATATAGCCGGTCTGGTCAAGGGCGCGTCCAAAGGCGAGGGGCTGGGCAACAAGTTTCTGGCCAACATCCGCGAGACGGACGCGATCATCCACGTGCTGCGCTGCTTCGAGAACGACAACATCACGCATGTGGACGGAACGATCGACCCGGTGCGCGACAAAGAGATCATCGATACGGAACTCCAGCTCAAGGACCTCGAAACGGTCGAGAGCCGCATCGGCAAGGTGAGCAAGCAGGCCGCCACGGGCGACAAGACGGCCAAACGGCTGTTCGACATCCTCTCGCGCTACAAAGCGGCGCTCGAACAGGGCAAAAGCGCCCGGACCGTCGAACTCGACAAGGAGGACCGCAAAGCGGTACACGACTTGCATCTGCTGACCGACAAGCCGGTGCTGTACGTCTGCAACGTGGACGAAAAGAGCGCGGCGAAAGGCAACTCCCATGTGGATGCCGTCCGCGAGGCGATCCGCGACGAGAATGCCGAACTGCTGATCGTAGCGGCGGCGACCGAGGCCGACATCGCCGAACTGGAGACCTACGAGGAACGGCAGATGTTTCTGGAGGAGGCGGGACTCAGCGAGTCGGGCGTCAGCCGGCTGATCCGCTCGGCATACAAGCTGCTCGATCTGGAGACCTATTTCACGACGGGACCGGACGAGACCCGCGCATGGACATACCGCAAGGGGACCAAGGCCCCTCAGGCCGCCGGCATCATCCATACCGACTTCGAGCGGGGGTTCATCCGCGCCGAAGTGATCAAGTACGGCGACTACGTCGCGCTCGGCTCCGAGAAAGCCTGCCGCGAGGCCGGCAAGATCGCGGTCGAGGGCAAGGAGTACGTCGTGCAGGACGGCGACATCATGCACTTCCTGTTCAACGTATAGCGAAAGAACAACCTGAAATACTATAAAACCGTAAACTCATGGCAACTGCAAACAAATCAGGCAACCTCTACCTGAAACTGGTCCCGATCATGCTCTCGTTCTTCGCGATGAGCTTCGTCGATCTGGTGGGAACCGGAACGAACTTCATCAAAAAAGACTTCGGGCTGTCGGACACCATGGCCGGACTGTTCCCGCTGATGGTATTCCTGTGGTTTCTGATCTTTTCCGTGCCGACGGGCCTGCTGATGAACCGTATCGGCCGGCGCAAAACGGTACTGATCAGTCTGGTGGTCACGGCGCTCGCATTGCTGCTGCCCGTACTTACCATCCCGATGCCGCACAATACGGCGTCGTTCACGATCATGCTCGTGTCGTTCTGCCTGCTGGGCATCGGCAACGCGATCATGCAGGTCTCGCTGAACCCGCTGCTGTCGAATATCGTGCACGGCGACCGGCTGGCCAGCGCTCTGACGCTGGGGCAGTTCGTCAAGGCGATCGGCTCGTTCGTCGCTCCGATCATCGCCGGATGGGCCGCCCTCGAGTTCGGAAATTGGAAACTGCTCTACCCGATCTTCACGGGTATCTCGATTCTGGCCGTGCTGTCGCTCGGCGTAACGAAGATCGAGGAGGAGGACGAGAAGGGAGAAGCCTCCACGTTCCGGCAGTGCCTCGCGCTGCTGGGCAACGGATTCGTGCTGCTCGCCTTTCTGGGAATCGTTTGCCACGTGGGTATCGACGTCGGCATGAACCTGACGGCTCCGAAGATATTGCAGGAGCGTCTGGGCATCGGCATCGAGCAGGCCGCCTACGCGACGAGCATCTATTTTCTGTTCCGTACGATCGGGAGCTTCGCCGGCGCATTCCTGCTGGCTCGTTTCGCGGCCCGGCCGTTCTTTCTGGTCAGCGTGCTGATGATGATCGTCGCCCTCGCCGGGCTTTTCTTCACGCACGACAAAACGGTGATCTCGATCTGCATCGCGCTGTTCGGCCTCGGCAACTCGAACGTTTTCTCGGTCGTCTTCTCGCAGGCGCTGCTGCACATGCCCGATAAGAAGAACGAAGTATCGGGCCTGATGATCATGGGCCTGTTCGGCGGCGCCGTGTTCGCACTGCCGATGGGTATGGCCGCCGACTCGCTGGGATCGCAAGCCGGAGCGCTGGCCGTGATGATGATCGGCGTGCTGTACCTGCTGTTCTTTACCAAGAAAATCAGAACCAACCGATAAGGGCTTATGAACGATCCGCTCATCGTAGGCATAGGCGAAATCCTGTGGGACGTCCTGCCCGAAGGGAAAAAACTGGGCGGAGCGCCGTCCAACTTTGCCTATCACGTATCGCAACTGGGTCTGGCAAGCTGCGTGGCGAGCGCTATCGGCGGCGACGCGCTCGGACAGGAAGCGGCCGGCACGCTCGACGGCAAACGGGTAACTCACCTGTTGCAACGAGTAGACTTTCCTACCGGCACCGTGCAAGTCGAACTCGATGCGCGAGGCGTACCGCGCTACGATATCCGCACCGGCGTGGCATGGGACAACATCCCCTACACCGACGCGCTCGATGCCTTGGCCGAACGGACGCGGGCCGTTTGTTTCGGATCGCTCGCCCAACGAAGCCCCGTTTCTCGAGAGACGATCGCCCGGTTTCTCGACCGGATGCCCGACGACGGCGACCGCTACCGGATATTCGATATCAACCTCCGGCAGGACTTTTATACGAAGGAAGTGATCGAACGATCGCTCGATAAGTGCAACGTACTGAAGATAAACGACGAAGAGCTGGTCATTGTGAACCGATTGTTCGGCTATCCGGGCATCGATCTGCAGGACACCTGCCGGACGCTGATCGCGCGGTACGGACTCCGATACCTGATCCTGACGCTCGGAGCGAACGGGAGCTACGTGTTCCCGCAGCACGGGGAAGCCTCGTTCTGCGAGACGCCGAAAGTGGAGGTCGCCGACACGGTGGGCGCCGGCGACTCGTTCACGGCCGGGTTCTGCTCGGCTCTGCTGCGAGGTAAGACAATGCGCGAGGCCCACAGACTGGCCGTCGACGTGTCGGCTTATGTCTGCACTCAGCACGGAGCGATGCCCGTCCTGCCCGAATCGCTGAAAAAGCGATTGGAATAAAGACAGCGGCCGTTGTACGGTCGGCAGAACGGACGTTCGTCGAACGTTTTTTGAAAGCCAAGCACTCAACGTCCGCCGGACCCGAGACGGCAGGAGAAGCTCCAACGGAAACGCCGGCGGTATGGGGACCGATCGAAACCGCATCGGAGCAAACTCCGGAAGCGAGAGGAAGCGGTTCCGCTACGGCATCCGGAAAACGAAAAAGAGAAGATCGAGAAATGAAACAGAACATCTGGAGCGCAGCCGTCATCGGTCTGTGCGCTATTCTGACGGCCGCCGTCCTGGGCGGAGCCTACAAGCACAAATACCGCTCGCAGAACCGGATCGTCGTAACCGGACTGGGCGAGCGCCAGTTCACGTCGGATCTGATCGTATGGAAAGGCTGGATCGTCGAGCAGGCTCCGGCGATCGAAAGCGGTTATGCCGCATTGGAAGCCAACAAGCGCAAGGTGCAGGAATATCTTCGCAGCAGGGGAATCGCCGACAGTGCCGTACTGTTCATGTTCGTCAACGTGAACCGACAGACCGAGCCGGTCTATCAGGACGGCCGGTACGTAGGCGACCGCTTCACGGGGTATGAGCTGCGGCAGGAGTTCCGCATCGAGTCGACCGACGTGGAGGCCGTCGAAAGCGTATCGCGCGAAATCTCGTCGCTGATCGCCCAAGGGGTCCGGATGGACGCCGAACAACCGGAGTATTTCTACACGAAGCTGTCGGACCTGAAGCTCGAGCTGATCGAAGAGGCGACGGCCGACGCGCGTGCCCGGGCCGAGATCATCGCCCGCAACGCCTCGTCGTCGCTCGGCCGGCTCGCGAACGGCCGCATGGGCGTATTCCAGATTACCGGAGCCAACTCGAACGAGGCGCTGTCGGCCGGCGGCAACTATAATTCGGCCTCGAAGAACAAAAAAGCCAGCATCACGATGCGGCTGGAATACATTACGAAATAAACGGAAAAGAACTCACATGGAACGAAAAGTCAGAGTACGATTCGCGCCCAGTCCGACGGGCCCGCTGCACATGGGCGGCGTCCGTACGGCGCTGTACAACTACCTGTTCGCCCGCCAGCACGGCGGAGACTTCATCCTCCGCATCGAAGACACCGATTCGCAGCGGTTCGTGCCGGGAGCGGAGAAATATATCCTCGACTCGCTCGCATGGTGCGGGATACGCATCGACGAGGGGGTCGCCGAAGGAGGACCGCACGCCCCGTATCGGCAGAGCGAGCGCCGCGAAATCTATCTGAAATACGCACAGCAACTCGTCGAATCGGGTCACGCCTACTATGCGTTCGACACGCAGGAGGAGCTCGCCTCGATCCGGGCCGAGGCCGAATCGCGGGGCCAGACGTTTGCCTATAACCACGAGGTACGGGGCCGGCTGGCCACGTCGCTCGCGCTGCCGGCCGAGGAAGTGCGCCGGAGAATGGAAGCCGGCGAACCGTGGGTCGTACGCTTCATGATGCCCGAAAACGAGCAGGTGCATATGCACGACCTGATCCGGGGCGACGTGACGGTCAACACGTCGATGCTGGACGACAAAGTGCTCTACAAGTCGGCCGACGCGCTTCCGACGTATCATCTGGCCAATATCGTCGACGATCACCTGATGGAGATATCGCATGTGATCCGGGGCGAAGAGTGGCTGCCGTCGCTGCCGCTGCACTACCTGCTCTACCGGGCTTTCGGCTGGAGCGACTCGCAGCCCGAGTTCGCCCACCTGCCGTTGCTGCTCAAGCCGACCGGAGGCGGCAAGCTCAGCAAGCGCGACGGCGACAAGATGGGCTTCCCGGTCTTCCCGCTGCGCTGGGTGTCGCCCGACGGCGAAACGGCGCACGGATACCGCGAGGACGGCTATTTTCCCGAAGCGTTCGTCAACATGCTGGCGCTGCTGGGCTGGAACCCCGGAACGGAACAGGAGATCTTCTCGATGGACGAACTGATCGGAGCTTTCTCGCTCGAACGGGTCAGCAAAAGCGGCGCCCGGTTCAACCCCGAAAAAGCCCGCTGGTTCAACGCACAGTACCTGCACGCGAAAAGCGATGCCGAACTGGCCGGAATACTGATGCCCGTGCTGAAGGAAAAGGGAATCGAAGCGGGAAAGGATCGGGCCGAAAAGGCCGTAGCGCTGATCAAGGAGCGCGCCACGTTCCCTCAGGAGCTGTGGAACCTGTCGTGGTTCTTGTTCAAAGCGCCCGAAGAGTACGAGGAGAAAGGCGTTGCCAAATTCTGGAAAGGAGAGAACCCGGCCCGGATCGCCGCGCTGAAGGAAGTGATCGCCGGCATCGACGACTTCACGAAGGAAAACGCCGAGCGGATCGTGCACGACTGGATCGTGGCCCGAGAGTATCCGATGGGACAGGTGATGAACTCGCTGCGGCTGACGCTCGTCGGAGCCGGCTCCGGCCCGAGCATCTTCGACATCTGCGAGATCATCGGCAAGGAGGAAACGCTCCGGCGTATCGACGCGGCGCTCGACAAGTTGGGACGACAGGCGATCGGTTGACACGAGCGCGAACCATCGAACGGCTACGGCCGGCGGCCGTACCGGTAAAAGCTCGGCTGAAGCGGCAAGAGCATGAACGAGAAGAAGCCTAAGAAAGGCTTCTCCTCGTTCCGTGCAGAACCGGAGCGAAAACTTTCCCGGCGACGATTCCGCCTTCCCCCCCGCAACTTCGGGATACCCGGACCGTGAACAATATCGGATGCCGTACGTCCAAAAACCGAGGAGGGAGGTCATAAAATCCTTACAAATGGCTCTTCATCCGGAAAGATGCCGGCAAGAACGCCTTGTCCGAAGGGGAAGGCGACGGTACCAGCAACGTTTAAAGGGGGGGGAGAGGAGCAGTCCCGCCGGCGTCTTTCTTCGGAGACGTCCCGGCTCAACGGCTCGACCGGACATCCGCTGCCCGGCAATCGTAATTCGGCACGCCTTTCCGGCCCGCAGGAAACAAATCACGCGCTCCAGTCGGGCACAAAGCCGGTTCTGCAAAACGACAGCGAACTATTCGTGATGATAGGGCTCGTTGCGGATAATCGTAAAGGCCCGGTAAAGCTGCTCGGCGAAAAGGGCGCGCACGATCTGATGGGAAAAGGTCATAGCCGAAAGCGACAACCGACCGTCGGCCCGCTCGTACACTTTCGGCGAGAAACCGTAAGGACCGCCTATCACGAAACAGAGCCTGCGCAATCCGCTGTTCATCCGCTTTTGCAGCCACAGCGCGAAATCGACCGAGCGCAGCTGGGCTCCTTTTTCGTCGAGCAGCACGACATAGTCGCCCTCGCCGAACTGCCGCAACAGCGCCTCGCCCTCCTGCCGCTTCTGGCTTTCGGCCGACAGGCTCCGGGTATTCTTCAGGTCGGGCAGTTCCGTAAGCGTCACCTTCGTATAGAAATTCAAGCGCTTCAGGTAAGCCGCCACGAGCGAGCGCACTTCGGCCTGGTCGGTCTTGCCGACGACGATCAGATCGACTTTCATCGGCGGTGCGCGGAGGCTTTGCCCTTGGGTTTGGCGGCCGGCTGCTTCTGAGCGGCGGCCGAGTTCAGGTAGGTCCGTCCGTCACGGGTGGCAGGAAAATCGAAATCGGAGTTCCACTGCCCCTGCGCGTCGCGGTAGGTGACCAGATGCAGCGAATCGGCTGCCTTGAGCCACTGGTAAGCCTTGTAGAGGTTATACCCGTTGCCGCAACGACCGCCGAGCGACAGTGCGACGACCGACGTGTGATTCTTGCTTCGTCCCTGCATGGCGGACACCCGATCGATGAACTGAGGCAGGAAATCCGGCGCATTAGCCACCGAGCCGCCGACATTCGGATCGTCCGTCCGGTATCCGGCGTTGACGTTGGCCTGATCGATCACATAACAGCCCACGCGGTCGCACAGGCCGTAGAACCAAGCCGGCTGCGGATAGCTGACGCAAACCGTGTTGAATCCTCCTTTCTTCAGCGCCCTCAGTTCCCGCTCGGTCGCAGCGGCGTCCGGGGCCGCATCGTAGTCGGCCGCCGCCAGCGACGCCCTGCTGCCGTTGATCCACAGCTCCCCGTCGCGCAGCTCCACATCCTTGAACCCGAACCGCAACGGGATATACTCGATGATACGCCCGTCGCGGCGCGTATAGAGCATCAGTTCGTACAGCGTCGGAGCGTCGGGCGTCCAGGCCGATTTCATCACATGGTAGAGAAGTTCGTGACAACGGATCGTGTCGGTGCTCTCGCCGGGAATCTCCCGCTCGACGAGGTTGTACGTCAGCAGCTTGCCGGCCGGCGAATAAATGTCGTAACCGAGCGTGACTTTCTCGGCGCTGCGGTAAGAGTTCGACATCACCACGGCGAAGTCGACATTGCCGTGCACCCGAGCCGAATCGGGACTCGTCTCGACGACGAAATCCTCGATCCGCAACTTCGGCTGAGAGTAAAGGTAAATCTTGCCGAGCGTGCCGGCGGCCGTCTGCGGAATCAGCGTTTCCATCCAGTTGCCCGCCGAGAAGCCGTACACCTCGATAGCAATCGTATTCACGCCGTCTGTCACGGCCGGGGAAATCGGAAATTCGGCGGGTGTACGGGTGTCGTTCGCGTAGCCGATCCGCCGTCCGTTCACATAGAGCGAATAGCCCCCTCCCACCCCCTCGACATGCAGGAACAGGTCGCGGTCGAGCCACAGGTAAGGAATCTCGATCTGGGCGCGGTACTGCACCAGCGGAATCTCGGCAGGCAGTTGTGGCGGCACGAGCCCTTCGAGCGGCGAGGCTCCCGCCACGGGAGCCGTGTTCGGCAACTCGGTCTGCTGCCACAGGGCGGCCGAGAAAGAGGGCAGATAGAAGTCGCGCTCTCCTCCCGAGGCCATCGTCGAATGGCGCACCCGCCACTTGCCCTCGAGGGACACGTAATGGGGGGACCGGGAGGGATCGCCGGTCTCGGCCTGCTCGCGGGTCGAATAGCTGACGAATTCGGGCCGGGAGTCGGCCTTGCCCTCCGAGGCGACCGACGGATCGGTCCAAAAGCCTTCGGGCGCATTCTGGGCACCGAGCGCACCGAACCCCAGCAGGCTCAGCACGGACAGGCAAACGGTTCTTTTCATGGTATAGCGAATCGGAATCCTTGCGTTTCTGTTTTTCTATTTATGCTCTCCGCAGTCCGCCGCTCCCGAGACGTAAAGCACGACAACGGCAATGCCGCAAGCCCCGGGAGCGGGCGCTACTTCTGGCGGAAGAAAATCTGAATCGGCACTCCCTTGAAGTCCCACCGCTCGCGGATCTTGTTCTCCAAAAAGCGACGGTATCCCTCCTTGATATACTGCGGCAAATTGACGAAGAACGCGAAAGCCGGAGTCGGGGAAGCCAGTTGAGTGACATACTTGATGCGGATGTACTTGCCCTTGGTCGACGGCGGAGGCGTCTGCTCGATGATCGGCAGCAGATACTCGTTCAGCGCCGAAGTCGGAATCCGGCGGATGCGGGCGTAATAGACGTTCATGGCCGTCTGCAGCACGTCCAGGATACGCTGCTTGTTCAGCACCGACGTGAAG
This sequence comes from Alistipes ihumii AP11, assembly GCF_025144665.1. NCBI lineage: Bacteria > Pseudomonadati > Bacteroidota > Bacteroidia > Bacteroidales > Rikenellaceae > Alistipes > Alistipes ihumii. The sequence goes on from NZ_CP102294.1 coordinate 785,387, forward strand.
ACGATCGGCACGTCGTCGAACGGAGCGATGCGGCGACGGATGCTCTCGGCATACTCCTTCATCGTGTTGCTGCCCTTTTCGACCAAGTCCCACTTGTTGATGACGATCACGCAACCTTTCTTGTTCCGCTCGATCAGGCGGAAGATGTTCATGTCCTGAGCCTCCACTCCGGCCGACGCGTCGATCATCAGGATGCAGACGTCGGACGACTCGATCGAACGGATCGAGCGCAGCACGGAATAGAACTCCAGATCGTCGGTCACTTTGGTTTTCTTGCGCAAGCCGGCCGTGTCGATCAGATAGAAGTCCATGCCGAACTTGTTGTAGCGCGTCAGGATCGAGTCGCGCGTCGTCCCGGCGATCGGCGTCACGATGTTGCGCTCGCGGTCCAGCAAAGCGTTCGTCAGCGAGGACTTGCCGACGTTCGGACGGCCTACGATCGCGAACTTGGGCAGATCGTCCGTCTGCTCGGCCTCCGTGTCGGGCGGCAGCGCGGCTACGACGGCATCCATCAGATCCCCCGTCCCGCTGCCGCTGATCGACGAAATGCAGTAGGGATCGCCCAGACCGAGCGCATAGAACTCGTGCGAGCCGTACACCAGGTTATTGTTGTCCACCTTGTTGACGACGAGAATCACTTTCTTCGACGTACGGCGCAGCAGATCGGCCACCGCCATGTCCAGATCGGTGATCCCGGTCGACACTTCGACCAAAAACAGAATCACGTCGGCCTCCTCGACGGCCAGCACCACCTGCTTGCGGATTTCCTCCTCGAAAATATCCTCTCCGCCCAGCGCGTATCCGCCCGTATCGATCACCGAAAACTCGCGGCCGTTCCAGTCGGTCTTGCCGTAATGGCGGTCGCGCGTCGTACCGGCCGTATCGTTCACGATCGCCTTGCGCATGCCGACCAAGCGGTTGAACAGCGTGCTCTTGCCGACGTTCGGACGGCCCACGATAGCTACTATACTCATCTTCTATTGACTTCAGATTGACCCCTGCGGTTCCCCGCATGGGTCAAAGATAGGTAATTTTTCTGTAAAAACCGGTCCGCTCAGCCGCCCTGCCGACGCTTTCCGAAAACCGAGAGCACCCCGCGCAGCGCGTCCGGAAACCGCATGATGGAAACCACGCGCGCATGCCGACCAAGCGGTCGAACAGCGTGCTCTTGCCAACGTTCGGGCGCCCCACGATAGCTACTATACTCAATCTTATACTGACTTCAGATTGACCCATACGGTTTTCCGCAAGGGAAGCCGCGCACAAGCCGGCCAAGCAAAACGGCACGGAAACGCCCCGAACGGAATCCGCTAACCCGACGCCGTCCCCGTCGGAACGAACACCTGCGACCGGCTACCGCTCGCCCCGGACGGCACAGAAATCGGCCTCGCGCTGTTCGGGCGCATCGATGCCGTAGCCGGTAGCCATGACGGGAGCCCGGTCGCGCAAGGCATCCTGCCCGACGGCCGCCTCCAGCGCACGGCGGTCGTCGGCTCCCTGACGGACGAGCTCCCCGATATCGTCCGAGCCGATGCTTTCTTCCGGCTTGCCGAGCAGTACGGACAGGGCGTACAGCGCCCAACGGCGCGCGTCGGCCTCGTAGCGTCGGTCGATCTCGCGGAAAGCCTCTTCCAGACGGTTCAGATCGTCGATCTCGCCCCGGTCTATCCGGTCGAGCAGCGCCTCGACACGGCTGCGGGGCGCGATCAGGCCGGCCAGATCGACCCACTGCCGGAGCGACGCATCCGGCCGGGCATCGGCCATCCCTTCGCCCAGCAGTCCGGCCAGATAGGAGCGAAGGGCCTGCCGGTAGAGCACGAGTCCCTTGCGGAGCGAGGGAGTCTTGATCTTCACCCGGTTCCACGTAACGGCTTCGGCGGTAGGATGGCGCCCGATCAGCGCCTCGCACTCGCCTATGGCGTCGAGCACCCGGCCGGCCGTATAGGGATTCATCATATCGTAACGGATCAGGTCGTGCGCGACTCCCCGTCGGCGGTCGCGCCGGGGCCATTTATCGATGTCGCGGGCCGTTCCGCAACTGCGGATATTGACGGCGGGCAGCAATACCGAGTCGCCGGCCTCCTCGACCAGATACGAAAATGGCATCCGTTCGGTATCGTGATGATTGTAGTGACGGCCGGTCACGATCGTGAACGCGCCGGTCGAAGCGGGCAACAGCACATAGGCGTCGCTGCCGAACTTGCATCCCCGCAGGTGAACCCCCTGATGTACGGGTCCCGACTTGTACATGTGATTGCTCTGGTTGGCTCCGCTACCGGCATTGAAAAACGAGAAGTATCCGGCGATCAGCAGCGTCGAACGATGATGCGAAACGGTATACGGCCCGGCGAAAACGGCGCACGCCTCGCCGTGATTGAGATGGCTGTTCGCAAAAAAGAGCGAGTTCTCGGCCGAGAATCCGTTCTCGATCACCACGCCCTCGCCGACGAAACAGCGGCGCAGCATCGATCCGGTATCGACCGTAGCCGAGCAAGCGATGACGAAGTCGCTCGCCGTCACGCCCGATCCGATCCTCGAGGGGGACTCGAACGTGCTGTTCAACGTTCCGTTGCAGAGCGACGCGGCTCCGTCGATCGAAGCGCCCTCTCCGACCGAGACGTTCAGCAGCGACAGCGTGTTGACCACCGAGCTGCCCCGGCCGATCGCGCCGCGCGATGCCGTCCGGCTCTCAGCGTACCGGGCGATCAGGCCGCGCAGCCGCTCGACGGTCCGAGTCCGGTGGCGGTACATGGCCAGCACGTAAGCGATCTGGGCCGTCAAGCCGTCGTATATCGGGACCTCGCGCCCCCCAGCTTCGTTGATCGTCGCGACCTCGACCCCGTTCCCGAACGACGAACGCCCGTCGCAGATGATCTGCCCGACGTTCTCGATCACCGCGCCGTCTTCCACGTCATACCGGGCCATATAGCGTCCGACGTTGGCGATCAGCACGCCGTCGCCCACCGTACAGTCGTGAAGCGCCGCACGGTATATGCCGCTGCGGCGGACCACGCCTCCCGGCAACTCGACCGGCGTACCGTTGGCGCCGAGCCGGACCTTTCCGCCGAAATGAGCGTCCCGGACGAAATCGGTCCGGAAGCCGTCCCCCACCTCGATCGAGTCCCACGAGTCGGACGTGCACCCCTGAGCCTGCAAAGCCGTCCTCTGAGACTCGGAAAGCTTGCTATACTTTTTCTTCATACCCGCATGATAATGACATGGCCGCAACGACTCCGCAAAACAGGGACCGAAAGCCTCTTTCCCGAATCGGCAAGCGTCGTTTCCGGCAAATATGCCCCATTATTTCAATATTAGCAAATTAGTACGTAGCTTTGCAGAGGTCTGCTTTCGGTTTCCGCCTCGGAAGCGAGGCTCCCGGCAAAGACGCCGCGAAGCCCGCCAACGGGAGGTTTTACGGATGCAACGTTTCGGACCGCAATAACATCTATAAGGAATACGTTATCCTTTTGCGTCGCGAAACGCGCGCAAGCTTTCGACCGAATGAATGACAAACCGCAAAAATCAAATGAACAATAAACCGCAAAACATGAAAAAGCTATTGCTTCTGATGGCCGGGTGCGCCGCCCTGTTTTCCTCTTGTCTGAAGGACTACGAAGGAACCAGCGCCCCGTCGACGCTTCCCTACTATTCCCTTTACATCAACACGATGAACCAAAGCGTGTTCTCGCTCGATCCTTTCGACGTCGCATTCCGGCTCAATACGCTGATCGTCGAGGGAAACGGCGACTACGAGGCCGCCCCTCAGGGAGTCAGGGACACGCTGTTCGCTCCGGGAACGATCCTCAGCTACAACGAGACGGACGGCCGCTATACCCTTCAGTACAACGGCCGGGCCCCTCACATGAAAAACGACTATACGCGTATGGGCGACCTGATAATCAAAACGAACGGATACGCTACGCTGACCGAACCGGGGGCCCGCTGGAACATCGAGTTCCCCAGCGAAACGAAATACAAAATAGTCGACGGAAGCGCCTCGGTAAGCATGACCTCCACCAGCTATATAGTCAGCCTGACGAGCACGAACCAGTGGGCCGTCACGATGAGCGGAATGGCCACGACGCAATCGGCCAGCAACCTGAGCTCGGACTGGAACGGAACCTACCGGATCGTACAGCTCTCCGGCGACCAGACGTACGATGCGATCAAAGCCTCGCACTACACGATTTCGACAGAGATACTCTACGGCAAGTCGATGTACGAAATGTACACGTCTTCCGACAAGAACGAGTTACGGATCAACACGAAGACCACCGTTCCTTTCTATTATAATCCGGAATGCTCGACCCGGAATCCCGTCGCCCAAGGGAAGCTGACGATCTATCTGGCGAGCGATGTAGCGGGACAGTACCCGATCGATATCGAGCTTCTCGGAGAGAACAACCCGAAACTGTGCAACCCCAAGACCAAAGTCACTATCGGGGAATATTCGGACGAATACGGCGGCAGCAACTGATTCGCCGCTTCTTATCCAGTTTTATCCAAGCGCCCGAACCGACCGGATTCGGGCGCTTTCGTTGTCGCACCGCCGGCAAGTAAAAGAAAACCGATACCCGGCCGGACCGCCCGTCGGCAGCCATTTTCGGAACCCGGGAAGACGACTTTTGAATTAAATTTACGATATTTGCGTTCAGAACCGCTTTCGGTGCCGTGACAAAGGCAAGCCTCATTATCACGATGCAGGAAACGGATGACGCGCAAACTACTAAAAGACGAAATATGCCAGACAGCAGAACGAAAATCGCGGAGTTGCTCCGATCGACGGCGCCGGGAACGGACGTGGTCGTCAAAGGATGGGTACGGACCAAACGGGGAAATAAGAACGTGGCCTTCATCGCCGTCAACGACGGTTCGATCATTCACAACATTCAGATCGTGGCCGATGTCGCCCGATTCGACGACAGCCTGCTCAAAAAGATTACGACCGGATCATGCATAAAGGTCGAGGGCCGTCTGGTCGAGTCGCTCGGTTCGGGGCAGCCCGTCGAGGTACAGGCCGAGCGCATCGAGCTGTACGGGACCGCCGACCCGGAAACCTATCCGTTGCAGAAAAAAGGACATACGCTCGAGTTCCTGCGCGAGATCGCCTACTTGCGCCCGCGCACGAACACGTTCGGAGCCGTACTGCGCATCCGCCACGCCATGGCCTACGCGATACACAAGTATTTCAACGACAGGGGATTCTTCTATCTCCACACTCCGCTGATCACGGGCAGCGACGCCGAGGGCGCCGGCGCCATGTTTCAGGTCACGACGCTCGACCTGAACAACGTGCCGAAGAACGACGCAGGAGAGGTAGACTATGCGCAGGATTTCTTCGGCAAACCCTGCAACCTGACCGTGTCGGGCCAGCTCGAGGGAGAGCTCGGCGCGCTGGCGCTGTCGCAGATCTACACGTTCGGGCCGACGTTCCGGGCCGAAAACTCGAATACGCCCCGACATTTGGCCGAATTCTGGATGATCGAGCCCGAAATGGCGTTCTATGAGCTGGAAGACAACATGGAGCTGGCCGAGGACTTCCTCAAGTACCTGATCCGGTACGCGCTCGAAAACTGCGCGGACGATCTGGCGTTTCTGGCCAAGATGTACGACGGAGAATTGCTCGAGCGACTTCGTTTCGTCGTCGAGAACGATTTCGTGCGGCTGGACTATACCGAAGGGATCGAAATCCTCGAGAAAAGCGGCGAGAAGTTCGAGTTCCCGGTCAGCTGGGGCCTCGACCTGCAGAGCGAGCACGAACGTTATCTGGTCGAGCGCCACTTCAAGAAGCCGGTTATCCTGATCAACTACCCGAAAGAGATCAAGGCGTTCTACATGAAGCAGAACGAAGACGGCAAGACGGTACGCGCCATGGACGTGCTGTTCCCGAAGATCGGGGAGATCATCGGCGGTTCGCAGCGCGAGGAGAATCTCGACAAGCTGCGGGCCCGGGTCGACGAGCTGGGCATTCCGCAAAAGGACATCTGGTGGTACCTCGACACGAGACGATGGGGCAGCGCGCCGCACAGCGGCTTCGGGCTCGGATTCGAGCGGCTGCTGCTGTTCGTCACGGGCATGGCCAACATACGCGACGTGATTCCGTTCCCCCGCACGCCGAAAAGCGCCGAATTCTAAGCGTTGTCCGATTGTGCGATCCGCAGGCGAAAGATCGCTATCACTTACGACTTATCACGACACAAAGTCCCCTTTCACGGGGGCTTTTGTCAAATAGATTATGCGTATCTTTGTCCTATACGAACCGAGCATACCATAATTTATTTAACCGCTATGAAATATGTCTAACATCAACCAACGCCAGGTACAGAAACTGCTGCAGAAACTATCGCCGCAGCAGATCCAGATGATCAAACTGCTGGAGTTGCCCGCCGTTCAGCTCGAACAGCGCGTCAAGCAGGAGATCGAGGAAAACCCCGTACTGGAGGAAGAAGCCACCGAGGAAAACGACGAGCAGCAAACCAAAGAGGTTTCCGTCGAGGAATACTTCGCCGAGGACGATACGCCGCGGTACAAATATCACGCCAACAATTATTCGAAGGACGACCAGAAACGCCCCGTCTACCTGACCGAGGGAATGTCGTTCCACGAGAACCTGATCGAGCAGCTCGGCTTCAAGAACCTCTCTCCGCGCGAGATGACCCTCGGGCAATACCTGATCGGCAGCATCGACGACGACGGGTACCTGCGGCGCAGCCTGAGCTCGATCGCGGACGATATCGCGTTCAGCCTCGGAATCGAGACGACCGAGCAGGAGCTGGAAAGCGTACTGAAAGTCATCCACGAACTGGAGCCCACGGGCGTCGGGTCGCGTAATCTGCAGGAATGCCTGCTGCTCCAGATGCATGCCATGCCCCAGCACAGCGAGGCACAGAAACTGGCCATGAAAATACTGACCAACTATTTCGACGAGTTCACGAAGAAGCATTACGAAAAGCTGATGTCGCGGCTGAGCGTCGGCGAGGACGAGTTCCGGGACGCGATCGAGGAGATCGTCCGCCTGTCGCCCAAACCCGGCAACCTGTACAGCGACGGGAAGAACGACAACCAGCCCTATATCATACCGGACTTTACGCTCGACTATCAGAACGGCATCTTCGAGCTGAGCCTCAACTCGTCGAACATCCCCGACATCAAAGTCAACCGGCGCTACGTCGAGATGATCCGCGAGATGGCCACCCGGGGCGGGCAGAGTACCGAGGCCGACCGCGAGGCGATCCAGTTCGTCAAGAACAAGATCGACTCGGCCAAATGGTTCATTTCGGCGATCAAGCAGCGCCACGACACGCTGATGCATACGATGCAGGCCATACTGGACTATCAGCGCGAGTACTTCATCGACGGCGACCAGTCGAAGTTGCGCCCGATGATCCTCAAGGACATCGCCGACGCGACGAATCTCGACGTATCGACGATCTCGCGCGTGGTGAACAGCAAGTACGTGCAGACGCAATTCGGAATCATACCGCTCAAGCGGCTGTTCTCGGAGGCGATGCAGACCGACAGCGGCGAGGAAGTGTCGTCGTACGAGATCAAGAACCTCCTCTCGGAGTGCATCGACAAGGAGGACAAGCGCAAGCCGCTGACGGACGAGGTGCTGATGGATATCCTCAACGCCAAAGGCTACCACATCGCCCGGCGCACGGTGGCCAAGTACCGCGAAATGCTCGGCATTCCGGTCGCTCGGCTCCGCAAGCAGCTATAGCGGTCGCCGTCCGCGCGGCGAGCCATGCGGGCGAACAGCACGCGGAAGCAGACCGAGGCTCGGCTCCGTATCGGCCGGGGCCCGCCCTCGGAAATTCACCATGGCCCAGAACGGCGCGATCCGCACTCCTTTTTCGCCATACGCAGTTTTGCAACACACGGTCCCGATTTACGGAATCCCGATCCGGGCAGAGCCGAGACTCGAGAGCGTACCCTACGGTAAACGCGCGTACCGACGCGCCTGAAGGACGGAACCTTTCGGGCCGGTTCTTGCAGGTATGCCGCAACGAAACGGGATCGTAAGGCGCAAAGGCCGCCCTCTACGACGAAATAAAAGACCCGAGCGACAATCCGGATTTTTTCCTTAACTTAGGCCGCCTGAAACACGCTTGTCCATGAAAAATCCATACGACCGCCTCAGCCGGGCGATATCCTACGCTCTGCACCCTCTGATCGTTCCGACGATCGCCGCGCTGCTCCTGCTGTTCGGCCCGACCGTCATGTCCAATCTGCCGGCCGAGGCCCGCTGGTTCATCGCAGCGGTCATCCTGCTCAACACGCTGATACTTCCGGCCTTCTCGCTGGCCGTACTGAAACTGTTCGGCGGTCTGTCCGACCTCAGGCTGCAAAATCAGAGACAGCGCATGCTGCCGATGGGTATCGTAGCCGTCTGCTATATGCTGTGCATTCTGTCGTTTCGGCAAATGACGGTCGCTTTTCTGGTCGACCGGTTTCTGATCGCGGCGCTCTGCTGCGTAGTGATCGCGTTCGTCGTCAACCTCTACTGGAAAATCAGTCTCCACATGACAGCGGCAGGCGGCCTGCTGGGTATGATGATCGTGATGAATTACACGGGACTGGCGCAGTTTCGGACTGCGCTCATCGTCCTGACCGTTCTGACGGGCGCGCTCGGCAGCTCCCGCCTGCAACTGGGCAGCCACAGTCTCGCTCAGGTCGGGGCCGGTGCGGCGGCAGGCGTAGCCGTCACGGCGGCCACCGTGCTGCTGATCTGACACAGGCGCTTTTGCCCGGTCGGTCTGTCCGAAATGCTTGGTTTTTCAAGCCTTATTCGTTATTTTTGACTGGAACCTAACAAACTCTGCCGATATGAATAAAAAATCGTTGCTTGCCGCAGCCGCACTGCTGCTGGGCTCGTCCGGCTCCGCCCAATGGCAGCCGGCCGGGGACAAGATCAAAACGCCATGGGCCGAAAAGGTCGACCCGGCCTGCCCGCTGAACGAATACCCGCGCCCTCTGGCGGAAAGAGCGCGATGGAAAAATCTGAACGGACTGTGGAATTACTCGATCGTCCCGGCCGGAACGCCTGCCGGAGCCTACGACGGCCAAATTCTCGTACCGTTCGCCGTCGAGTCGAGCCTGTCGGGCGTAGGCAAGCGGCTCGGAGCCGAAAACGAGCTGTGGTACGCCCGCACGTTCGTCGTCCCGACCGACTGGAGCGGCGACCGGATACTGCTCCACTTCGGCGCCGTAGACTGGAAAGCCGACGTCTGGGTCAACGACGTGCAGGTAGGCAGCCACACGGGCGGCTACACTCCGTTCACGTTCGACATAACGGCCGCGCTGCACAGGAAAGGGGAAAACACGCTGAAGGTCCGGGTCTGGGACCCGACCGAGCGGGGTGAGCAGCCGCGCGGCAAGCAGACGTCCGCCCCCGGCGGAATCTGGTACACGCCGGTCAGCGGGATCTGGCAGACGGTCTGGCTCGAACCGGTTCCGCAACGATACATCGCCGGGCTGCGGACGACGCCCGACATCGACCGCCGCACGCTGCGCATCGAAGCCGACGTGCCCGATGCGGAGCCGAACGACCGGATCGAAGTGACGGTCATGGACGGCGAGCGGACGGTCGCTACCGCCGTGGCCCTGCCGGGCGTGGCGGCCGAAGCGGCCATGCCGGCCGATATGAAACTGTGGAGTCCCGACTCGCCTTTCCTGTACGACCTGCGGGTAACGCTCAAATCCGGCAAGGAAACGGTCGACGAGGTGAAAAGCTACGCGGCCATGCGCAAATTTTCGACGGCCCGCGATGCGGACGGCATCGTCCGGCTGCAGCTCAATAACCGCGACCTGTTCATGTTCGGACCGCTCGATCAGGGCTGGTGGCCCGACGGACTTTACACGGCCCCGACGGACGAGGCGCTCGAATACGACGTAATCAAGACCAAGCAATGGGGATTCAACATGATCCGCAAGCACGTCAAAGTCGAGCCGGCCCGCTGGTACACACACTGCGACCGGCACGGAATCATCGTCTGGCAGGACATGCCCAGCAGCACGGGCGGACCGCAATGGCAGATGGAACAATATTTCGACGGAGCCGAATGGCAGCGGTCGCCGGAATCAGAAGCCGACTTCCGCAAGGAATGGCAGGAAATCATGGACTATCTCTACTCAAATCCGTGCATCGGCGTTTGGGTTCCGTTCAACGAGGCGTGGGGCCAGTTCGAAACCGCAGAGATCGCGCAATGGACCAAGACGCACGATCCGACCCGTCTGGTGAATCCGGCCAGCGGAGGCAATCACTACCCCTGCGGCGACATGCTCGACCTGCACCACTACCCGGACCCCGAAATGTATCTTTACGACGCGAAGCGCGCGACTGTGCTCGGCGAATACGGAGGAATCGGCATGGCGGCCGAGGGGCATCTGTGGGAACCGGACCGCAACTGGGGATACGTCCAGTTCAAGACACCGGCGGAAGTGACGGAAGCCTATCTCCGCTACACGGGCATGCTGCTCGACATGATCCCGCGCGGATTCTCGGCCGGCGTCTACACGCAGACGAGCGACGTGGAAATCGAAGTGAACGGACTGATGACCTACGACCGGAAAAAGATCAAGATCGACGAAACCAAAGTACGCGAGATCAACCAAGCGATCTGCCGCTCGCTGGAGCACAAAGATAAAACGGCACGAAAACAATAATACGGCTCACTCTCCCGTTTCGTAAGAGAGTTCCAGATAACAAACAAGACGGTCTTATTCGATAAGCGGCGGACGGAAGACGTTCCGCCGCTTGTTTTTTGGCATGGACTTTGCAGTACTCACAATCGAAAGGCGTTCCGCCATGCACGGTTTTCGGAAACGGCAAAACGGAAGATCGGATTTTCGGCACGGTATTTGAAGTATTCCGAAAGCAGAAAGCGACGACGCGAAACAAGTCGCACGAAATTTGGCACAGAGTTTGAAATATACGCTTTAGAAAGTAAAGTGGACAAGCAACAAGGTTTCTTCATTTATTTAAGTTTGGGTTAGTAGTTTAGGGATGCAAGTCCCGCAGAAGGAGGCAGCCGCGACGGCTCCCTCCTTTTTGTTTTCGGGCAAGACGAACCCGCGCAGCCCGCTCGGGAGTCCGCGAAACACGAAGGCCGTAGAAACAGGCTGAGCATCCGCTGGTTTTCCACACTGCGCGCTCCACACATTTCCACAGAATACCACACTTCTCCACATGCAGGGTTTCCGTCGCACACGCCATGCGGCCGGCCGATGAAATCGAGGGCGGACAAGGAATGCGGAGCATAACCCGCGCCCGGGGTATCGGAGAGGTGACCGGATCGTGAAAATCGTGCCGCCCGTAACCGGCCGGGGCAAAGAAGACGGGCCGAACCTCCGACTTCACCGGCAACATGTTATCCAGACGAAAGAATCGGCCGAACGCATAAGCGGCCATGCAAACCGGAAGCGATACACGGAGGTTCCGAATATCTTCCCCGGGAAAGACTATCCGGACCGGGCCCCCTTCATGGCCGAAACCGGCATGAAAACCGCCGGACTTCCCCAACAGGAATACACCTTTCGAGCGACAGCCTGGCCAAACGGAAAGAAGCGCGCCTCCGACGGAAACGCACGATCACGAAAGAGAGATCATAAAACGACCGGAAACGAGCTACTTGCGAACCAGCTTCGTCTTGTAGGCAGCCTTGTACTTGCCTTTGGCCATGGCGGCCAGCTTGCCCTTGATCAGCGTCTTGCGCAACGGAGAGAGACGATCGACGAACAGCTTGCCGTCCAGGTGATCGTACTCGTGCTGAATCACCCGGGCCGCGAAGCCGTCGTACTCCTCGTCGTGTTCGACAAAATGCTCGTCCACATAGCGGATGCGTATCCTTTCCGGCCGGCTCACGTCCTCGTTCAAGCGGGGCAGGCTCAGGCAACCCTCGCCGTAGAGCACCTCCTCGCCGGAACGCTCGTAAATCCGGGCATTGATGAAGGTCTTGCGAAACCCGGCCAGACGCGGGTCCTCGTCGGCATTGACCGACGCGTCGACAACGAACACGCGGATGTTGCGGCCGACCTGCGGAGCGGCGAGCCCCACCCCGTCGGCCTCGTACATCGTCTCCCACAAATCCGCCAGAAAGCGATCCAAATCGGGATAATCCTTCGTAATGTCGACCGACTCGTTGCGCAGAACCGGCGACCCGTAGATATAAATCGGTAAAAACATAGTCGCGTATCTTCCTTTTACTCTTTTCCTGATACCGGGCCGTCCGCCCGGAACCTTTCGGCCGACTCCATGTACCCCTGCAGGATGATCGTCGCGCTGACGCGGTCGACCAAGCCCTTGTCATGGCGACGGCGGCTCTTGGGCACGCCGCCCTCGATAATGGCCCGTTGGGCCAGCACGGAGGTGAAACGCTCGTCGAACAGCTCGACGCGCACCCCGGGCAACTCCTTCCGGAGACGCTCGACCAACGGGCGTATCTGCGAATAGCTCGCCGACGGAGCCCCGCTCATCTGCCGGGGCATGCCCACGACGATCAGATCGACGCCCTCGGCGACCACATAGCGTTTCACGTAATCGAGCAGCGCGGCAGTAGGCACCGTATCGAGCGCCCCGGCAATGATCCGCAACGGGTCGGTCACCGCCAGTCCCGTCCGCTTCGCCCCGTAGTCGATCGCCAGAATCCGCCCCATAATTTCCTCGCCGCCTTTCCGGCGTTCGCACGCAAAGTTAAGAAAAAAACCTATCTTTGCATCTGCGTCGCGCGAACGCCATGACGGACAATGGCCGTCGGAGCCGAACGCCTCCCGGCGCCGCAACGATTTTCGACCCTTATATGCTTATGAACGGTCCGAACAAAAAAATATCGAATCGCCTCGCCCTGTATTTTGCCGCCGCCTTTCTGTCGGTGCAAGAGCTACCGGCCCAACAGCCGGCGGAACGGGCCGTGCCGCTCGCCGGGATTCATATCCGCGACCCGTATATCCTGCCCGTCGCAGGCGACAGCACGTATTACCTGTTCGGGACCAACCAAGCCGACGTTTCGTACCGTTCCAAAGGGTTTTACTGCTATGCGAGCCGCGACCTGAAAGAGTGGACGGGCCCCTACCCCGCTTTCGTTCCGGACGAAGGCTTCTGGGGCGGGAACAATTTCTGGGCGGCCGAATGCCATGCCTATCGGGACAAATACTATCTGTTCGCGACGATACGCGGCAAGGCCGACAGCCTGCTCGGCACAGCCATATTCGAGGCCGACACGCCGAGAGGACCTTACAGGGAGCACAGCAAAGGGCGCGTTACGCCCGAAGACTGGAACTCGCTCGACGGAACGCTGCATGTGGACCGACAAGGACGGCCATGGATGGTTTTCTGCCATGAGTGGACGCAGATCGGCAACGGCACGGTCGAAGCCGTCCGGCTCAAAAAAGACCTGAGCGGCCCGGCGGGAAAGCCGGTCACGCTGTTCAAGGCGTCCGAGGCGCCATGGGTCCGCTCGCACGTCCCCGGAGAAAAACTGTACGTCACCGACGGGCCGTTCCTGCTGCGCAACAGCCGGGGCGAGCTGCTGATGCTTTGGTCGTCGTTCACCGACGAGGGCTACGCCATCGGGCTGGCCCGCTCGCGGAGCGGCGACATCGGCGGACCGTGGGAACAATTTCCGCAGCCGATCTTTCGGCGCGACGGAGGGCACGGCATGATCCTGCGCACGTTCGACGGCAGGCTGCTGCTGAGCATCCACCAGCCCAACCGGACGCCCGATGAGCGGACGAAGCTGTTTCCGCTGCGCGAAACGGCCGACGGAGGACTGGAGATCGCGGGGGACGCGCTCCCGTAAAACGAGCAAAAAACGAAAGCAAACCGAACGATATGACACAGGAAGAACTCTTCAAGAAACTGGTCGCTCACAGCAAGGAATACGGGTTCATATTCCCGTCGAGCGAAATCTACGACGGCCTGAGCGCCGTATACGACTACGGACAGCTGGGCGTCGAGCTCAAGAACAATATCAAGCGCTACTGGTGGGACGCGATGACGAAGCTCAACGACAACATCGTGGGTATCGACTCGGCGATCTTCATGCACCCGCGCATCTGGGAAGCGTCGGGCCATGTGGGCGCGTTCAACGACCCGCTGATTGACAACCGCGACTCGAAGAAGCGCTACCGTGCGGACGTGCTGATCGAAGACTTCATCGCCAAGCAGGACGAAAAGATCGCCAAGGAGGTCGAAAAGGCTCGCAAGAAGTTCGGCGATTCGTTCGACGAGGCCAAGTTTCTGGCGACCAATCCCCGCGTGGCCGAGCATAAGGCCAAGCGCGACGAGGCGCACGAGCGGATGGTGAAGGCCCTCAACGACAACGACCTCGACGAGCTGCGGCAGATCATCGTCGACAGCGGCATCGTCTGCCCGATCTCGGGCACGCGCAACTGGACCGAAGTGCGCCAGTTCAACCTGATGTTCGAGACGAAGATCGGCTCGGTCAGCGAAGGAGCCAATACGATCTACCTGCGCCCCGAAACGGCTCAGGGCATTTTCGTCAACTTCCTGAACGTACAGAAGACCGGCCGGATGAAGATTCCGTTCGGCATCGCGCAGATCGGCAAGGCGTTCCGCAACGAGATCGTCGCGCGGCAGTTCATCTTCCGCATGCGCGAGTTCGAGCAGATGGAGATGCAGTTCTTCGTCCGTCCGGGCGACGAGCTGCGCTGGTTCGACCATTGGCGCCAGACCCGCATGAAATGGCATCGCGCGCTCGGATTCGGCGACGAGCACTACCGCTTCCACGACCACGACAAGCTGGCCCACTACGCCAATGCGGCGACCGACATCGAATACGAGTTCCCGTTCGGCTTCAAGGAGGTCGAGGGCATCCATTCGCGGACGGACTTCGATCTGGGCAACCACCAGAAGTTCTCCGGCAAAAAGATACAGTACTTCGACACCGAAACGGGCGAAAGCTATGTGCCCTACGTCGTCGAGACATCGATCGGCGTCGACCGCATGGTGCTTCAGGTACTGTCGGCTTCGTACGAGGAGCAGACGCTCGAGGGCGGCGACACCCGGCTGGTGATGCATTTCCCGCCGGCTTTGGCTCCCGTCAAGGCCGCCGTGCTGCCGCTGGTCAAGAAGGACGGACTGCCCGAGGTGGCCCGCGAGCTGATGCACGCGCTGAAGGCCGACCACAACGTGCAGTACGACGAAAAGGACAGCATCGGCAAGCGCTACCGCCGTCAGGACGCGATCGGCACGCCGTTCTGCATCACGGTCGACCATCAGACGCTCGAGGACCGGACCGTCACGGTCCGCCACCGCGACTCGATGGAGCAGCAGCGCGTGGCCATAGCCGACCTGCCCGCGATGATCGGCGAGGAGGTCAGCCTGCGCAAGCTGTTCGCCAAGCTGAACTAAGCAGACGAGAAAATGAACCGAGCGGACCGTTCGACCGTCTGGTCGAACGGTCCGCTCGTTATGAACGATTACAACGACCGGGCCTCGGGATCGAGTCCGATCGATTAAGGCGTCGCCCGACTCCATTGCCGAGCGTTGGTCGTCGAAGGATCACGAAAGAAATCGGAACGATTCTCGGATTGCCGATCAAAGCCCCATTCAGAAAAAACGGTTTCGTCAATGAAATTCCTAAAATTCACATATATTCGATAATAGGACACGGATACGCAAACACTATCACTCCGATTCTTCGATCCCAACTAATTCCAACTATTATGAAAAACCTAATCTTTCCGCAGCATGTCTTTTTCTGTTCGTGGAAACTCTGTTTTCCCGCTGTCACAACGACAAAACGAACCTGAGCGAATACGCTCTGTACAAATGGCATCACCCTGAAGGGAACGTTCCCTACGACACGTTCGATCTGGTCGTCGCTTGCGAGAGCGATCCGGACCGTTTCGTCACAGAACTCAAAAGCGAAGGGGATTCCCCGACATTGACCGGATCGAAATACGACCCGGTCGTCTCGTTTACCGTTCCGGCCAATACGAGCACCGATGATCGCGAGTGGAAAATATTCGTCTCCGGAACCGACTGCCGCCAGAGCGTTGTCCAACGATCGATGTATACCGACGGACAGACGACGTGGGCCCGCGGCAACATCGTGCTCAAGGATAGCCGGTTCGCGATCGGATCGCCGACCGACTTCGGGCTGTTTTTCCGGTTCAACAGCATTTACGGACTACCGTCCGACGATCCGAAAGCATGGATGTATCAAAACATAGCGTATAACCCGGACCAGGTAACGATTCAATGGAAGGATATGCCTTACGATGACGACAGCGATCCCTGCGGCTTGGCGGATCCAGCCGGGACATGGCGTTTGCCGACCAAAGACGAGATCGAATCGCTGAGCGGCACCGTGGATTTTAGTCAGCCATACGATTACAATTACGGCGAGATGAACGGCGTATTCGTTTACAAATATGCAGAAGGCAAACTGATCATGCCGGGTGGAGGCGTACTGTACGGCACATACGGAACGGGCATGGCCCGTTATTACTGGAAAGGAGAAGGATACATCCGGTCCGGTACTCCATGCTATGCGATGAAAGGCCACCTTTTCCGTGACCGAACCACGATCGTGGAATTATTGGCCAACCGGTACGCCCTACCTGTCCGATGCGTCAGACAATAAACCGAATGCCGGCAAATATTCCAATTCGGCAAACCATCGTT
The DNA here is from genome assembly GCF_025144665.1 of Alistipes ihumii AP11. Lineage (NCBI taxonomy): Bacteria > Pseudomonadati > Bacteroidota > Bacteroidia > Bacteroidales > Rikenellaceae > Alistipes > Alistipes ihumii. The sequence continues at coordinate 802,035 of NZ_CP102294.1, forward strand.
ACCCTCCGTTCCGAAAGCGAATCGCAGAACACGCCCCCGTTATGCGGATCGGTTCCACCGGCCCCATCCGCAAGCGCATTCGGAATGTCGAACGGAACCGTCATATACGGGGGATTCGGGAGACAGCGCATGCGGAAACAGGTTACAGCAGAGGGGAAGTCATCCGCCACGGTAGGGAAATGCTAAATCGCAGAGAATCGCTCGGCCGCAATCCTTCACGCGGACACCCGAGCTCCGATCCGTCGTCCTGCGAAAGGCCGACATCCTTTTCCAGAAAAAAAAGAAAGCGCAGCGACTGATCCGACCGAACGAATATCATGCAAGCTCCGGACCCGACTCGATATACGCTCTTCGCAGCGAACGAAGCTGTCTTTCGGACGCCCGAGTTTTTTATCTGCCGCGTTTTTTATACCTTCGCCTCAGCGAAACGCAAACCAAAAGGAACGTCATGAACCGAACCGCGCTGTTTCCGGGATCGTTCGATCCTTTCACGCTGGGACACAAGATCGTAGTCGATCAGGGACTCGAACTGTTCGAGCGGATCGTCATCGCCGTCGGCGTCAACACCGAAAAGAGAGGCCTGCTGACGCCCGAGAACCGCGCCCGGCTGATCCGAGACCTGTACCGAAACGACTCGCGCATCGAGGTGGTCATCTACAACGAGCTGACCGGCAAGGTATGCCGCCAGCTGGGTATAGACACGATCCTGCGCGGCCTGCGCAACACGGTCGATTTCGAGTACGAGCGAAACATCATGCAGGTCAATCAGACGCTCTTTCCCGAGATCAAGACCGTGCTGCTGTTCACCCCGGCCAGGTACGTCGCCATCTCGTCGAGCGTCATCCGCGAGCTGGTCACCTTCGGAGGCGATCCGACCCCGCTGATGCCCGAAAACATCGATATTAAAAACTACCTGTAAGCCGAACAGAACAATCAACCGAACCAACGATATGGAATTTACCGCAGAACTGATCGCCGGCTACCTCGGCGGAGAGATCGCGGGCGACCCGAAGGCCGTCGTCACGAAACTCGCAAAAATCGAAGAAGGAGAAGCAGGCGCGCTCGCTTTTCTGGCCAACCCGAAATACGAGCATTATATCTACGATACGAAAGCGACGATCGTGATCGTCAACCGTTCGTTCGAGCCTACGGCTCCGGTCGCGGCGACGATGATCCGCGTCGACGACGCCTACTCGTGCTTCGCGAAGCTGCTCGAACTGTACGTAGCGAACAAGCCCCGGAAAAAGGGCGTCAGCCCGCTCGCGGCGATCGATGCATCGGCCACGCTGGGCGACGAAACCTACGTGGGCGAGTTCGCGGTGATCGGCGCGAACGTCCGCCTCGGGAAAAACTGCCAGATATATCCTCATGTCTACGTGGGCGACAACGTCCGTCTGGGCGATAACGTACAGTTGTTCCCCGGCGTCAAGATTTACGAGCAGTGCGAGATCGGCGACAACGTGACGATCCACGCCGGATCGGTGATCGGAGCCGACGGATTCGGCTTCGCTCCGGACGACAAGGGTGCGTATCACAAGATTCCGCAAATCGGCAACGTCCGCATCGAGAGCGATGTCGAAATAGGCGCCAACACCTGCATCGACCGGGCGACAATGGGTTCGACGGTCATCCGCCGGGGCGTCAAGCTCGACAACCTGATTCAGATCGGCCATAACGTGACCGTAGGCGAAAACACCGTCGCCGCCTCGCAGGTCGGCGTGGCCGGATCGTCCAAGGTCGGCGCGAACTGCATGTTCGGAGGGCAGGTCGGCATCGCCGGGCATCTGACCGTCGGCGACCGGGTCAAGATCGCCTCGAAATCGGGCGTATCGAACAGCATTCCCGAAGGAGAAACCTACATGGGAAGCCCCGCCATGCCGGGTATCAAGTACCACCGTTCGCATGCCGTTTTCCGCAACCTCCCCGACCTGAGCTACAAGGTCCGCCAACTGGAGAAGGAGCTGGCCAAGCTCCGCGAACGGCTCGGCGAAGCGGAGCAGTAGCCGGAGACGGCATAAGGAAATCATCCGATGGACGGCAAAGTCATTCTGGGAATCGACCCGGGCACGAACCGGACGGGCTACGGCATCGTCCGAAGCGAGGGGAATACGCTGCATTTGGTCGTACTGGGCGACATCGACCTGCACCGGATTGGCGATCCGTATCGTAAGCTGCAGCACATATTCGAACGCGTCTGTCAACTGATCGACACCTACCGGCCCGACGAGGCGGCGCTCGAATCGCCCTTTTTCGGCGCGAACGTGCAGAGCATGCTCAAACTCGGACGGGCGCAGGGAGTCGCTATGGCCGCCGCGCTGAGCCGGGGGCTGCCCGTCTCGGAATACGCGCCCCGCCGGGTCAAGCAGGCGATCACGGGACGAGGGTCGGCCTCGAAGGAACAGGTAGCTTCCCTGCTCAAAAGCATGCTCCATATGACCGAACTGCCGTCGCATCTCGACGCGACGGACGGGCTGGCCGTCGCCGTATGCCACCATTTCCAGTGCTCGGTCATCGGCCGGATCGATCCGTCGCCGCGCAAGAAGGCCCTCGGGGGAGGCCGCACGGGCAGCAAGAGCTGGGCAGAGTTCATTTCGTCCCACCCCGACCGGATCAAGGGTAAATAAGAAACGAGGCTTTCGGACCGTATCGTGAAGGAAACTTCCCTCGCCGACCGCACGCCAATCCTGCGAAAAACAGCCGGCCGACGAATTGCGGTGGTCACGGCAGCTTCGGCCGTTCCGCCGCAACAGAGCCCACAAGCTCCATATAAGAGACCCGGCGCAACGATCGCCAGTTTTCCGCAAGTCGGGGAATGAGTCGTTCATGAAGAGGTACGCTGCTTCCATGCCTCCCCATCGGCGGACGGCGTCCGCAACCGACGGCCACCCCGATCGACATTCCAATAAGATCGTTCCCGTAAAGCCTACGGGGCAGACCGGGAAGTACGCTTCCCATCCGGCGGAGCGTACCGCGACGAAAGATACCACGACCGACATCGGGACGAATTCCGGCTTCTCGAACATAGCACGCGACGAATCCGAGGCCAGACCGCATAATACGCCATCCGAATCCGCAATGGACATTCTGGCAAACCGTAAATCTATGCTTACGAATCGGAAAAGGAACGTAAGACATTTTCCCTCTTGCATGAAAACAGTGCGATGACTCGGTTCAAAACATCCATATTCCGCGACTGCAGGGGCAACAGAACGTGAGACGGACAGAAATCCTGGCCCCGATCGAACTATTTTGCACGATTCCGCCCGTTTTTATTTGGAAGAAACGATTTTTTACTTATCTTTGCACTCGCAATAAGGGAAGGCTCCGTAGCTTAACTGAATAGAGCACTTGACTACGGATCAAGAGGTTACAGGTTTGAATCCTGTCGGAGTCACTGATTGCAAACGGCTTGTCGGAAACGACAGGCCGTTTTTTATTGTTGTTGCGGGTGGATTTCGGGACGAATTACCCCATTTGTTTAAACCAGTGTTTAAACCGAAAATCGGCATGAACACATCAGTTTCAGCAGTGCTATTTACCTCAAAGACACTCGCTAACGGAGAACATCCATTAATGCTCCGCCTGACAAAAAACCGCAAGTTAAAGTACATCAGTCTGCATTTATCCCTTAACGCTCAATATTGGGATGCAAAGAAAGGTCGTCCGCGCCGCCATTGTCCTAACAGGGAGAAAATCATCGCACTGGTCGAACAGAAAATCAGGGAGTATGAAGATCAGATAGTCGACTTTAAAGCCAGCGAACGGGACTATACGTTACATACGCTCGTAGACAAGGCATCCAACAAAGTCGCCGTAGGTGAATATCTGTCCGAACATATCGAGCGTCAGCGTCAGGAAAATCGTATCGGAAATGCCATGACATTCGTTCATTCGCAAACAGCGATGATACGTTGTTTCGGCTCACTGGACTTCTATTTCATCGACATTGATACGGAATTTTTGAAAAAACTCGAAACATGGCTGAGAACGAAAGCGCATTATTCCGACAATTCCATTGGCATTCGTTTCCGTTCGTTGCGTGCGCTCTATAACCAAGCCGTCGCGGACAATCTGGTTAAGAAGAACAACTATCCGTTCGAAATATTCAAAGTCAGCAAATTCAGGGAAACGACTGCTAAACGGGCCCTATCCAAAGACGATATGAAACGTTTGGCGGATTTAGATGTTCGGACGTTGACCAAATATCCGAAGCCGTTTCTCCAACTCGCAAAAGATTTATTCTTATTCAGCTATTTGAGTTGCGGAATCAATTTGACCGACATGTTGCATTTAACGTATAACAATTTAGCGGGCGACCGAATTCGTGATTCCTTATTTTAATGGTGCCTGAATTTAAATTACCTGAAAGAACAATGTATTACACTGTGTGTAAAATCGTTAAACATAATAAATTCACCCATAAAACCGGCTTAAAAATACTATCGGAGTCACTGGAAAATCGAGCACTGGCAAAAGAATTTGCGAGTGCTTTCTATTTTTGCCATGCGAATTTGCCATCAAGTCGTGAAACCGAATAGGAAAACGGTAAACGTGCGACAAAAAACCCCGGGTATGGAACACGGGGTCGGGGTAAGCACAGGCTTGTCTGGTCACAATCTGTTTTTCCTGAATTGCTGCACTCGTCGCTTTTCCTTATCCGAAAGCGCCCTTTGTACGGCAGGATACTTCCTCCGGAACTTAGCGAACGTATCCCGCGAGAGCCCGAACCGTTTGCATATGTCGGTGATCGATTTGTCTTGCTCCAGCATGCGGACGATCTCCTCCTGATTGTCGATCAACACCTTCTGTTTCGTAAAGCTGCCCTTTTTACGGCCGAGGACCATTCCTTCCGCCTTGCGCAGGGCCAAGGCTTCCTTGGTTCGCATGGAAATCAGATTGCGCTCGATTTCCGCCACCAGTCCGAAAGCGAAGCAAAGGACTTTGCTGTTGATGGTATTGTCGAACGAATACCCCTCCTTGGTTGTATAGAGATTGATCTCCCGGGCCAGACACTTGCCCATGATAGCCATGATGTCCGTCAGCGTCCGGCTCAGCCGCGAAATTTCCGTCACGATCAGCGTGTCTCCCGGCTTCATCCGCTTGAGAAGAGTGCCAAGTTTGCGGTCGCGCTCGCGCTTACGGCCGCTGACCACCTCCGTGACCCAGCTGTCGATTACGAAATCCTTACTGTCGGCGAAACGCCGGATTTCATTCTGTTGGTTAGCCAGATTCTGCTTGCCCGTACTAACCCTGAGATATCCTATAACCATTATTCTGAAAAATTAAGCGAAGGCGACGTTGCCTTCATTCGCAAAAAATAATCGGTACGGGAAGATGAAAAAACCGAACCGCGATTTTCCCGCTTCGGACATCTATCTCCCCCGAACCGGCAACGCACGGATTTGCCGTGCGCCCCCACGCTTACCAGGCAGAAACAATACCAAAAGCGGTATGTCCTTCGATGAAAGACATACCGCTCGAAAATCCGGAGGACCGGACGGATCAATACCGTCTTCTGCCGTAGCCTCCGTTGTTGCCGAATCCGCCCCGGTCGTTCCGCTCCGTTTTCGGACGGGCCACGTTGACCGTGATGACCTTGCCTTCGAATTCGGTCTCGTTCAAAGCGTCGATAGCCGACCGGCCCTGAGTTTCGTCGGGCATCTCGACGAAGCCGAATCCTCGCGAACGACCGGTTTCGCGGTCCGTAATGATGTTAGCGGACGACACGTCGCCGTATCCCGCGAATAAGTTTCGCAAACTTTCGTCTTTCGTGGCGAAATTCAGGTTGGAAATGTAAATGTTCATTTTTTCGTTTTTTAAATCCGTAACTTGTTATTCTATTTCGTTCTCGTTATGCTCACCGCATTCATCCCCCGGGTTCCTCTTTCCGTTCCGAAAGCGACGATATGGCCCTCGGCAATGTCCGGGGGAGCCGACGAAACGTGAAAGAAATATTTCTCGGAAGATTCCATATCCTTGATAAAACCGTATCCCCTGCTCTCGTTGAAATGCTCGACCCGGCCCGTAAGCATCTCCGGAACAGAACTTTCCCTTTTGGGCGTAGCGATCGGCACGTCTTCCGGCCTGACCTCCTCCCTACCGCTTTTTTCGGGCAGGGTATCGGCTATCCGCCCGTTTTCGTCGACATAGGCGATCATCTCCTCGAACGAACTGGGACCGCCGGCCTGCCGTTCCTCCCTCCGCTTTTGTTTTTCGAGGCGCCTGGCCCGCTTCTTTTTTTCGTTCTCTCTTTTTCCGAACGATTGTGATCCTGCCATAGAAAAGTTTTGAATGGATAAAATGATCAGGCGGTGCAAGACACCGTCTCGAGTTTTCTGCCGGTCAGCTTCTGGATATCCCTGACCTTCGCGTGCTCGTCCTGCGAACAGAACGTGAGCGCTACGCCTGAGCGGCCCGCCCGGCCGGTTCGGCCGATACGATGGACATAGGTCTCGGCCGCATCGGGCAGATCGTAGTTGATAACGGTATGGAGCTCGCTGACGTCGATGCCCCGTGCGGCAATGTCGGTGGCCACCATGACCTTCACCTTTCCCGACTTGAAATCGCCCAAGGCCCTCTGGCGTTGCCCCTGCGACTTGTTTCCGTGGATCGCTTCGCTGCGGATACCGGCCTTTTTCAGCATGCGGGCGATATTGTCCGCACCGTGCTTCGTGCGCGAGAAAACGAGCACCGACTTGTCCGCCTGCTTTCTGAGCACCGATACCAGCAGGCTCTTTTTTTCCGGTCTCTCGACAAAGTAGACGCGCTGGTCCACCCTATCGACGGTGGAAGAAGCGGGCGTTACCTCGACCCGTACCGGATCGCGCAAGACGGAGCCCGACAGAGCCACGATATCCCGGGGCATGGTGGCCGAGAAAAGAAGCGTCTGGCGCCGGACCGGAAGCAACGGCAACAAGCGCCTGATATCGGCGATAAAGCCCATGTCGAGCATCCGGTCCGCCTCGTCCAGCACGAAATGCGACAGGTTCCCGAGTTCGACCTCTCCCTGAGCGATCAGGTCGAGCAGACGTCCGGGAGTGGCGATCAGAATATCGACGCCCCGGCGGAGCCTGTCCGTCTGAGGCCCCTGCTTGACTCCCCCGAAAATCGTCGCGTGCTTCAGGCCCGTATACTTTCCGTAATCGGCGAACGACTCGCCGATCTGAAGGGCGAGCTCCCGCGTGGGGGTCAGAACGAGGGACCGAATAGCACGGCGGCCGCTTTTCCCGTGCGACCTTCCCCTCCGCTCGCGCCGGAGCGGAACGGTCTCTCCCGCGACGGCCGACGGTTCCCGTTCGAGGGATCGTTCCTCGACCAGTCTCTGCAAGAGGGGCAGGGCGAACGCCGCCGTCTTGCCCGTGCCCGTCTGGGCGATTCCGAGAATATCCGCGCCCCGCAGGGCGATCGGAATAGCCCGCTGCTGAATGGGCGTGAGCTCGTCGTATCCTTTTTCGCGGACAGCCTTCAAAATAGGCTCCGCCATGTTCAGTTCGTTAAATGTCATAATGATTTCGGGTCCGCATTCGCGGACGTTTTTAGTGATCGGCCGCCCGAGGCGACCCGATAAAAATGGAGAGATTGTTTCCGGCTTCCCCGACCCGGCAGGACGCCTTTCGCCCGGCCGGAAAGACAAGAGCCTTCAGAAACAAGAGACGTGAAGCCGGGCTTGCGCTCGCCGGCAAAGAATGATTTCATTCGCGTTGCATCGTTGAATTGGACATAAGCCGTCTTCGGTCTCCGCCGTGAGACTTACTCTGGCCGTTTACTGCCGAAACAAGGAAAGCTTATAAAGGTCGATTTCAACGATGAAAGAACCGGAGCAGGAACGCGCCCGGGAAATGCAAGGAAGATAAGGATCAGAATGAACTCGCGTTGTTTACTGCTCAAAGGTAAGGATTATTTTCCCGTTCGCACCATGTTCGGCAAAAAAAACGCCGCCGTCTCCGATCCCGGACGTCGGAACGCCCGTTCGCGGCTATATACAAGCCTCTATGGGACAGCGCGCTGAACCGGCCTGCACGCGACAGAAGAACGGACAATAATTTTACCGGGATGTGGCTAATCGCTTTTGTGGCGATTGAGCCATGTGTTAGCCGCGCTTTTTTATTTCCGCACGGCTCAACGGCGCGCTATCTTCGGCCCGGCATCCGGAACGCGGACGGAGAAACTCCCTCCAGCTTGCGCCCCATGTAGAATACATTCCACGCATCCTTGCCGTAACCGCCGCCCAGACACTCGAATGAGGATGCCGAGGCTTCCCGCACCTTGCCTCCCCGGAAGAAAACCGTCCAGTCGTCTTTGCCGTAGCCGCCACCGAGGCTCCCGAACGACGAAGCGGAAGCGTCCTTCACCTTTTTGCCCCGGTAAAACACGTTCCAGTCGTCTTTCGCGTACCCTCCGCCCAGACCCTCGAACGACGAGGCGGAGGCGCCGTCCACTTTCACTCCCTCGAAAAAGACGCTCCACGCATCCTTGCCGTAGCCGCCTCCCAAATCCTCGAACGACGAGGCAGAGGCGCCGTCCACCTTCCACCCCCTGTAATAGACGTTCCATGCGTCCTTCGCATACGAGCGGCCTCGGCTCGGCCGGGAAAACCCGGCATACTCCGCAACGAGGGAACATGCGTCGTCCGGTGCGACGACGCCCGACGATCCGGCGCCGAGAGCAGCGCACGAAAGGATAACGGAGAGGAAAACGATTCTCATAGCTCGACGGATTTGATGGCTCATCGGGCAAAGATAGCGAGATCGGACGACAAACGCCGCCCGACCCGAAACTTTCCGGCAAAAAACACGGAACCCGCCGCAAGCCCGACCGTTCAGCGACCGGACGAACCGCACCCGAGCCGGTAGCTCAAGGCGCCGGACGGACAGCGTTCGATCTGTTCGATCAGCTGCCGCGTCGTCGCCCGGGTCGGATCGACCCACGGCCGCAAGCGGGGCCTGTAAACCTGAGGAAGCATCCGGACACAGACTCCGGCGTGAGTGCAGAGACCGGGCTTCCAGATCACGGTCAGCTCGCCGTTGGTATATTCCCTGACTATTTCCATGATCGCTCAAATTCATCCATAAGAAGGCAAATGCGCCGACCTGCCGTCACTCCCGCGCGACGATCCGTTCCCACCGGGGATTCTTCCGAATGTACCCGGCCACGAACGAGCACCGGGGAATCAGCCTCAGGCCCTGCCGGTCGATGTCGGCGAGCGCCTTTTCGACCAGTCGGCTCCCGATGCCTCGTCCGGCCAGTTCGCGGGGAACTTCGGTATGGGTCAGAACGATCACGCCGTCCGCGGGCTTCGCATACTCTATCATGGGAGTCAGCCCGTCGATACGGAACTCGTAACGCTTACGCGGAGCGTTGTCGAACAGTTCGTATGCCTTCATGACTTTTTCCGTTTGCATCGGCCGGAATCCTGCAACTCGGATACCAAACGGGAAACGCCCGCGCCGCTCCCCTTTCTGCCCGACGGTTCGCGGCACGGTTCGGCCCGTACAGGAAACGCCCCGCGCAGAGGTTTTCCTTGCACAACGGCCATTCACGGTCCAAGGCCGCGAATCGGCCCGGATTTTCGGACAGTCGCGGGACTGTTCGCCGCGCAACCGACAAATAAGCCGGAGTTGCCGGGCGAACAAAGAACGCCCGAGAAAACGAACAAGAGAAGATACTCGCCGCCGGATGCCGAGCGGCAGAACCGCCGGAGCGTCCCGCTGCGCCGAGCCATCTGCAGCCAAACCTCGGACTGCCTACCCGGCGCTTTCGCTGCCATGCGGTCACAAACGCAAGTCGGATGCGAAAACAACCGGATCAGTACCTGCGAAAAAGGATCAATCGAGGTAGTGCAGTATGCCGCCGCTGATCTGGAGCAGCGAAATCTCGCAAAGCTTCGTATTGTACTGGGCCGAGAGAATCCGCTCCTCGGCATCGAGCAGGCTTTTCTGGGCCTCGCGCATCTCGATGCCCGACAGGTCGCCGAGCAGATAGCGCTCCATGGCGATCTCGTAATTCTCGTTCGCGGCGACGAGGTTCTCCTCCTCGAGCTTGAGCAGCTCCACGTTGTTGCGGTAAGCCTGCCAGAAATTCGAGAAGTCGGCCTCCAGCGACAGCTCGAGCTGTTCGGTCCGCAACCGGGCGTTGTCGATCTCGATCCGGGCATTGCGCTGCTCGCGGCGGCGGTTGCCGTCGAAAATCGTCATGCCGAGCGTCAGGCCGGCATCGGGACCCAGCGTGCGGCGCTGAAGCGTCGAGCCGCTGCCGTAGCGATTCAGCGAGTAGCCGTATCCCGCGCCGAGCTTCAGATAGGGATAATTGCGCGAGCGAAGCGTCTGCAGATCGAGTTCGGCCAGCGTCTGCTCGCGGGCCGAGCGAAGTAGCGAGGAGTTCGCGCGCAGCATCTGATCCTCGAGTTCCCGGCGGTCGAGCGTCTCATCGACCCGAATCAGCGAGTCGAGCACCAGAATGTGCCTGTCGACGCTATCGACGGCCATCAGCTCGTTGAGCCGGATACGCGAAGCGAAAACGAGCTCCTGCTGCGTGATGTACTGCGAGCTATCGGCATTGAAGTCGACCCGTGCCTGCAACAGGTCCAGACGAGAGAAGCTGCCGATCCGGTAACGCGCCTCGACGATGCGCAGCCGCTCTTTGGAAAGCGACACGGCGTAGCGGAAGTTCTTGAGCCGGATTTTCTGCTGGACGAAATTGTAGTACTCGGCCGCCAGCGAAGCGACGAAATCCTCGATCGCTATGCGCGTCTCCAGCTCGCCCTGAGCCTTGAGCTCCTGCAGGCGGCGATAATCGGTCCGTATGCGGAAACCCTCGAAAATCGTCCACTCGAGGTCGAGCCCCGCCGACACGGTCTGGTCGTACGCCCCGTTTTCGGAGGACGTCTCTCCGGCTCGCGGACGGGTGCGGCTATCGGACAGCGCTCCGTCGTAGCCTGCCGAAAGATCGAGCGTCGGCAGAGCCCCGGCTGCCGCCCGGGTCGCATTCGACGAACTGATCCGCTCTTCGTTGCGGGCGATGCGAATCGAGTAATTGCGCTCCAAGCCCGTCTCCAGACAGGACTTCAGCGTATAAGGGGTCTGCGCGGACAAGACGGACAAGCCGCACAGCGCCCAAGTCAGCGACAGGAATCTTCTCATGCTTTCTTCTTGTGTCTGTCGGTGGAAATATAGCTGTACATGGCCGGAACGATGTAAAGCGTCAGCAGGGTCGAGACGAGCATGCCGCCGACGACGGCCACACCCATCGCCACGCGGCCGGCAGCTCCCTCGCCGGTAGCCACGGCTAACGGAATCAGTCCCAGCACGGTCGAGGCGCTGGTCATCAGAATCGGGCGCAGGCGCTGCAACGCGGCCTGCTCGATCGCCTCCCCGCGGGCAAGACCCGACTCCTGCTTCTGATTCGCGAACTCGACGATCAGGATACCGTTCTTGGCCACCAGCCCGATCAGCATGATGATGCCGATCTGGCTGAATATGTTCATCGTCTGCCCGCCCGCATACATGAACACGAGCGCCCCGGCCACCGCCAGCGGTACGGTGAGCATGATCACCAGCGGGTCCTTGAAGCTCTCGAACTGCGCGGCGAGGATCAGATAGATCAGCACGATGGCCAGCACGAAAGCGAACATCAGGCTCGACGAGCTCTCGCGGAACTCCTTCGAATCGCCGGCCAGCGCCGTGCGGAACGTGTCGTCGAGCGTCTCGCGCGCGATGCGGTCCATCTCGTCGAGGCCCTGCCCGATCGTCTTCCCCTCGGCCAGTCCGGCCGATACGGTAGCCGAAACGAAACGGTTGTAGCGATAGAGCTGCGGCGGTGCGACGGCTTCCTGCAGCGACACGAGGTTATCGAGCTGCACCATCTCGCCGGCCTCGCTGCGCACGTAGATCGACTTGAGGTCGGTCGGCTTGTTGCGCTGCTGACGATTGATCTCGCCCAAAATCTCGTACTGCTTGCCGTTCATATAGAAATAGCCCATGCGCTGGCCGCTGAGGCCGTATTGCAACGTCTGGGCGATGTCACGCGTGCTGACTCCCATCAGACCGGCCTTGTCGCGGTTGATCGTGATGCGGGCCTCGGGCTTGCTGAACTTCAGATCGACGTCGGCCATCTGGAAAACGGGGCTCTCGTAGACCTTCGCCATAAATCCGGGCAGTACCTGCTGGAGCTTCTCGAGATTGGTCGCCTGCAGCACGTACTGCACGGGCATCTGGCCACGGCGGCCTCCGAACGTACTCTGCTGCTGCACGAAAGCACGGGCCATCGTCTTGGATCGGACGGCTTTCGACAACTCCTCGGCGATCTCCATCTGCGAGCGGTCGCGGTCGGCAATATCCCGAAGCGAAATCCGGACGTTGCCGCTCCCGCTCGACACGCGGGCCGTAATGGCCTCGGCCTCGGGGACGAGCGAGTCGACCAGACGGTTGATGTCCTCGGTATAGTCGCGCATGTACTCGTAGGTGATCCCCTCGGCCCCGCGCGTGTTGATCGATATGGACGAGCGGTCCTCGAGCGGAGCCATCTCGGACGGGATACGGCTCCAGAGCACCCAGATCATCCCCACGGTCAGCAGCACGACCGGTATGGCCACGACCCTCCGGCGCATGAATGCCGCCAGCGTCCGGGCATAGAGGCGGTTCATCCCGTCGAAGAAAGGCTCGGTCGCCCGGTAGAACCAGCTCTGCCGCTCTTTCCGCACGAGCATCTTGGTAGCCAGCATCGGAGTGAAGGTCAGCGCCGCGAAAGCCGAAATGAGCACGGCGCCCGTCACGACCAGACTGAACTCGCGGAACAGGCGGCCGGTCGTACCCTGCATGAAAACGATCGGGAAAAAGACGGCCACGAGCGTGATCGTCGTCGAAATGACCGCGAAGAAAATTTCCTTCGATCCCTCGATTCCCGCCTCTTTGGGCGTCATTCCCCGCTCGATACGGATATAGATGTTCTCGGTCATCACGATCGCGTCGTCGACGACGAGACCGACGGCCAGCACGACGGCCAGCATCGACAGCACGTTGATCGAGAAGCCGGCTACGTACATGACGAAAAACGCCCCGACGAGCGATACCGGGATCACGACGCACGGAATCAGCGTCACGCGCCAGTCGCGCAGGAACAGGAAAATAATCACGATCACGAGCAAAAAGGCGACGTAGACCGTCTCCTTCACCTCGTCGATCGAGGCGCGGATGAACTTCGTATTGTCGAATCCGAAGCGCGTGACGACGTCTTCGGGCAAATCCTTGCTCATCGTTCTCAACCGCTCGTAGACGGCGTCGGCAATGTCGATATGGTTGGCTCCCGGCTGCGGAATCACGACGACGCCGACCATCGGAATGCCGTCCATCTTCATGTAACTGCGCATGTCCTGCGGACCGAGTTCGGCCCGGCCTATGTCGCTGAAACGGATGATCCGGCCATTTTCCTCACTGACAATCAAATCATTGAACTCCTGAGCCGTATGCATCAGGCCCAACGTACGGATCGTCAGCTCGGTCGTATTGCCCTCGATGCTGCCCGAGGGAAGCTCGACGTTCTCGCGGTCGAGCGCGTTTTTCACGTCGACGGGCGTGATGCCGTAGCCGGCCATCTTGACGGGATCGAGCCACAAGCGCATCGAGTAACGCTTCTCGCCCCATATCTCGACGCTGCTCACGTCGCTGATCGTCTGCAACTGCTCCTTGACCGTCAGATCGGCGATCTCGCTCAGCTCGAGCAGCGACCGCTTGTCGCTCTGGATGGTCACCATCAGAATAGGCGACGCGTCGGCGTCGGCCTTCGACACGGTGGGAGGATCGCAGTCGCGCGGCAGATAGCGCTGCGCGCGCGACACCTTGTCGCGCACGTCGTTGGCCGCCGTCTCCAGATCGACCGAAAGCTCGAACTCGACCGTGATGCGGCTCGAGCCCTGCCGGCTGACGCTCGACAGCGAGCGAATGCCCGGAATACCGTTGATATTCTGCTCGAGCGGCTCGGTAATCTGGTTCTCGATCACGTCGGCATTGGCCCCCGGATAGGAACAACTGACCGAAATGATCGGGTTGTCGACACTCGGATACTCGCGCACGCCGAGCGAGGTGTAGCCTATCAGGCCGAAAAGCAGGATAATCAGCGTCAGCACCGTCGCCATGACGGGCCGCCGGATGCTCAGTTCGGAAATGTTCATAGGGCAGCCGGTTTATCGAAGATTGTCGAGCTTGACTTTCAAACCGGTGCGCAACTGGAGCGTACCGGAAGTAATCAGCGTGTCGCCGGGCGAGAGGCCGCGCACAACCTGAATCACCGAGTCGGTCCGGATGCCGGTCTTGATTTCGACCGGACGCGCCGTGCCGCCTTTATAAAGGAAGACCTTGTCGACGCCCATCTCGGGCACGACGGCCTCGGTCGGAACGGCGATCGCCTCGGGTATATCGCTGACCTGTATGCGAATGCTGGCGAAACGTCCCGGGAACAAATGCTGCCCGTCGTTGGGATAGAGCGCGCGCACGGAAAGCGTGCGCGACTGCTCGTCGACATTCGGATCGACGGCGTACACCTTGGCGCGGAACGTCTCGAGACTCCCCTCGACGGTAAAGGAGAGCGGTGTTCCCGGCCTGATCTCGGACGCATAGCGCTCGGGCACGCCGAACTCGATCTTGAGCGGAGCGATGCGCGTCAGCTTGGCAACCACGACCGTAGGCGACGCATAGGCCCCCTCGCTGACGCGGCGCAGACCGATGATCCCGTCGAACGGAGCGCGCAACTCGGTCAACGCGATGTTGGCCTCGCACAGCTCGATGTCGGCGTTCAGCGTAGCCAGCTCGGTCCGCGCCTGCTCGTAAGCCTCCTGACTCACGGCATCCTTTTCGAGCAACGTGCTCTGACGGTAAACCCGATCCTCGGCCAGCTTGACCTGAGCCTTGTACTTGGAGAGCTGGGCCTGCAGCGGCTTGTCGTTGACCTTAGCCAGCAATTGTCCTTTTTTTACGGGAGTGCCCTCCTCGAAATCGATCGAGACGATCTTGCCCGAGGTCTCGAACGAAAGATCGACCTCCTCGTCGGGCAGCAGGGTACTGGTCGTGAAAATGTCGTCGGTCAGATGCTGCGGACGGATCACGAGCGCGTTGACATGAAGCACGCCGCCCTTGGCAGCGGGACCCGCTCCCCCCGCCCCCTCTTCGGCGGCAGGGGTCCGCAGCAGATTGTAACAACCCGCCCCGGCAGCCACGAGCAGCACGGCGGCGGTAATCAGCCATTTGATTCTTTTCCTCATCGAAACGAAGTTTGGGTAGTATTGTCCTTACTGGCAAAAATACAAAAAGAGGCTGGAAAATCTTCCCGTCCGACAGGCAATTTTGACCAAAATTCTTGTTTCGGTACGGACCCGATGCGAAAATCGTTCACGGCAAAGTATTTGCATCGGCAATTACGGGCCGAACGGCCGAAACAGGCATCCTATGAACGAAGACAGCCGCCTCACCCAGTGGGCGCACGAAATGCTGACCGAAGCGGGCATACGCCCCGAAACCGCCGACCTGCTGGATCAGGCGATCATTCTGCTGCTGATCGTACTGATCGCATGGGCTGCGGACCTGGTCTGCCGGTTTCTGATTCTCGGCGTCGGGAAGCGGATCGCCGCACAGGCGGACAAGAAATGGAAAGGAGTGCTGGTCGAACGGTCGGTGCTGCGCAAGTTTTCCGATCTGATCCCGGTCATACTGGTCTATCTGCTGATTCCGCTGGCCTTCCCGGCCCGCTCGCACACGCCCGCGGTGCTACAGACGATCTGTCTGGTCTACGTTATCATCATCATCATCATGCTTCTCAACGCCCTGCTCAAGGTGACGTTCGCTTTCCTGAACCGACGCGACGAAATGCACGACCGGCCTCTCAAGGGAATGCTTCAGATCCTGCAGGTCAGCCTGTTTTTCGTCGGAGGCATCGTCATCATCGGCCTTATCGTCGGACGGTCCCCGCTGCACCTGCTGGCCGGGCTGGGCGCATCGGCCGCCATCCTGATGCTGATCTTCAAGGACTCGATCCTCGGGTTCGTATCGGGCATCATGCTTTCGGCCAATAAGATGCTCAAGCCGGGCGACTGGATCAGCATGCCGAAGTACAACGTGGACGGGACGGTGCTGGAAGTGACGCTGAACACGGTGAAGATCGAGAACTTCGACAACACGATCACTACGATCCCCCCGTTCGTGCTGACCGGCGACTCGTTCAAGAACTGGCGGTGGATGGAAGAGTCCGGCGGAAGACGCATCATGCGCTCTATCAGCATCGACATGAGCAGCGTGCGCTTTTGCACGCCCGAAGCGATCGAGCGGTACAGGAAAATCCCGCTGGTGAGCGACTTCATCGCCGAACATGAGAAAAAAGCCGAAACGTCCGCCCGGACCGGGCCGGACGGCGCGCGACAGGCCGGTTTGTATCGGCTGACCAATCTGACCCTGTTCAGGGCCTATCTGAATAACTATCTGAAAGCCCTTTCGGTCGTCAACCAGGAACTCACCTGCATGGTACGGCACCTGCAACCGACACCGACCGGAATTCCGATCGAAATCTACTGCTTCTCCTCGATCAAGGAATGGGTGGCCTACGAGGGCGTGCAGGCCGACCTGTTCGACCATGTGATCGCCGTAGTTCCCGATTTCGATCTGGTTCTGTTCCAAAGCCCGGCCGGAACCGACCTGCAACGATGGATGCAGCCGCAGCCCGCGCCGGAGACCGTCCGGTCGGCCGACGCGAATGCAACGGACAGGGCCGCCGCAAGCGGGACGGACACGGACGAGCAGACTGACGGGACAACGGCATCCGACGAGACGCCTCCGGCGAGCAATCCGCAAGCGGACGAACGGCCGGACGGCGGAAGGGCGGGTCGCGCGGCCGGTCCGACTCCCGACGCGCCGAAACAATAAGCGCAAAAGACGAGGGCATCGGCAAGCGCTCCCCGTATCACGACAGACAAAAAACGCCGACTCGAAAAACACGAGTCTGCGGAGCGGATATTCCGAACCGAATCGTTATATTTACCGTGCTGTTTCTTCTCGCTCTCCACTTTATACGCGAGAGCGAGGAGAACGCCCGATCCAACCCGAACTACGCAAGACGATGACGATCCGAAACAAAATGTTATGGGCCGCCATAGCGGCCTTTTCCTGCCTGACGGCGGCAAACGGCAACGAACCGGAATCCGACCCGCGCGGCCGCGGAACGAACGAAAGAAAAACGAAAGGGAGAGAAGTGCTGGGCGACCCGCAGTTCCGAAGGGGCATGGCGATCTCGCCGCTTTGGCCCGCGATCGTGCAAAACAACGGCGGATTCGAAAAGACCAACACGGACACGATCCGTTTCGGACGCAGGAGCGGAAAACCCGTCTGGCAAATGGCCCAATGGGCCAGCCGGTACGATCTGGGAGGCACTCCTCCGGTCCGGCAGGCGGACGGAAGCGTCGCGTATGCCAACGAAGGGAAGCGGATCGTCCGCTCGGCGGACGGAACGCTGACGCTCGATATCACGACCAGCACCGAGTACCGGAGCCCCCGGACCGCCGACGGCGCATGGCCTCACTTGCTGATCCAGCAGGATTTCACGCACCGGCCTAACATCGGGCGCATCAGGCATCTCTATTTCGCCATGGACCTGCGCATCGAGCACTGCGAGCGGAGGATGAGCGACGAGCAATACGACGAGAGCCTGCATACGGCCCAGTCGCCTTTCTACTTTTTCATGCGCAACACGAATCCCCGGTCGCCCGACTACGGGCTGTCGCTCTGGGTCGGCGTGCCGTCGTTCGACTACCGTTACGAACGGTTGAGCGACGAAGAGTACGTGCAATGGGACATCGGCACGGCGACCTACATCTATGCGATTCCGCCCCGCAGCATCTGGGGCGACGTCTCGTTCCACGACCGGGAGTGGCACAGCGCCCGGCTCGATCTGCTGCCGCTGATCCGGCGCGGCGTCGCCGCCATGCAGGCCAAAGGACAGTTCGTCCATACCATGCCGGAGGATCTGGAGCTGACGGGCATGAACTTCGGGTGGGAAGTCCCCGGCACTTTCGACGCCGGACTGCAAATCCGCAACCTGAGTATCCGGATCGTCGAGTAGCCCGATCCGACGGCCGCTCGTTTTCAAGTCGGAACGACGGGTCGTACGAAACGCAGCCTATCTCGGCCAAATCCGGCTCCCGTTGCGAGATCGCACAACCTATCGCAACGGCCCGACCGGAAACAGGAAACTCTGTCGCATACCGGCCATCCGAATAGCCGGGCGCAACTGTCGTCGGTCGACATGCGAGGCGCGACGTTCCGAAAGGCCGGAACGCCTGCACTGCGCAACCGTCCCGGCCGGCGCCACAGACCGCGCTGTCCGGCTATCGCTCCCCTATCGGCGGTAAGAACGGCGATCAGGCTTGTTCGTCTCGGCAGCAGAGCCTTTCGCTTCGGACGCAGGAACATGGCGGGCTCCGGATGATCCGCCGCGACGATAACCGTCCCTTTTCGAGCGGTCGGCCGCAGGCCTCGCGCCGCGCGGTCCGGGACGGGAAACGGAAGGATCGTCCGCCGCACGCGACGGACGGGGCGGCGACAACGGGCGGGTCCCCCTCGCGGGTTCGGCGATGGGTCGCCGCTTTTCGGGAGAGACCGTTCCGCCACGCCTGTAATCCGGCGTGCGGGGTTTACGTCCGTTATCGCGACGGACTTTCCCCGGAACGGGCGGAGACGCCTGTTCGCCGCGGGGCATCCGGACCGGCCCCGGATGAAACGGCCCTAAATGAGGCCGTGCGGGACGGCCATGCGGCGCGTGAGGCCGGAAATACGACCATGAGTGCTTATACAAGGGAGGATGACGATGCGGATTCCGCCGGACATAATAATCCTCCCAAAAACGACATTGGGAACGGAAACGGTCGAGTATCAGACCGAAAGCCGGAGAACCGGGCCCTAAGCCTAACCGGATGGAAACGACCGTCCAGTTACGGTCCGGACTGCCGTAATAAAGCTCCATGATCCGGCGCAACGAACGGCCTGCCCGCCGCGACAGCTCGAGACCGAACAACAGGTCGCTCGGAGAATAGCCCTTACGGAGATAATAACGCAGATCGGCCCGCGGCATCCCGTACTCGCGGGCAAGCGACACGACGAAACGGTCGCTGTAGACGGACGCATAATTGTTCATCCGGAAACCGTACTTATACAAGTCGTCGTAATCGCCGTCCATGTATTCGGCGTAATAATCGTCCTCGAAGGGACCGTCCGGCGCCGCCGGAGCATAAGCGCCCGACGACAGGCAGACGAGCAGAATCAACCATTTTTTCATCGCATCAACCGATTTGAATCGTTACTAATGGAACGTTTTCCTCGCTCCGAAAGTTACAAGGGAAACCGCCGGACCCGGTCCGGGCAAATACGGTCGCGGCCGTTTCCGCTCTCCGGACAAATCCATGCCCGCTGCCGGACAGTCCCGCTCAGGCCGTTGCTCCGGAAACAGAGATATGCCCCGCTCTCGGACCGGGCGATCTCGACGGTCCGGTCCGGGGAAGCCTTCCCGAAAGCCCTCGCGTACCCGGAGCCTCCGTTTTGCAGAATCTCCCTGATGCCGACTCGGCCGGGGAGCTACCGACCGCACACGGGTCGGTGCATCATCAGCGACTCGATCTGTTCGGCGATCTGTTCGGGCGACTGACGGAACGTCAGCCGGGCATGACGGCCCGAGGGATCGGGCGTCCAGCGGTCCGTGCTGTCCGAAGGATCGACCGTCAGCGTGCCGTGCTCGAGCCCGAATCCGGGCTCCGGTCCCCGAACGGCCACCAGTACGGCCGACTGGTCCCAACTGTTGCGACCGGCCGGGTTATCCTGCGGAAGCGACATCCTGTACGCCTCGGCCACGGGGCTGTCGGCAGGTCCCTCGGCAGCGGTACGGCGGCCGGTGATGATCTTCTCGCCTATCTCGAAACCGCTCAGTATCACCGGCGAAGGCCAATGCTCCATGACATAGGCCGCGGCCGGAGCATCCATCATCACGTTGAACTCGAGCCCTTCCGGGAAATGGCCGGCCATCGAGACCAAACGTTTCACCTTCCGTTCCACCAGCTCGCGGCCCGTGAGCTCGCTGAGCGAATCGGGCCCCGAAAGCAACAGGTCGCGCAGATTGGTGAAGAATCCGACCGTCACGACGACCACGCTCGTATCGGGCTCGCCGGCCAGCGCACGGCGGTATACCGCCACCGCATCCTCGGCCTGCGAGGCGCTTCCCGTGCGATGCGGAAACCGGGCCGGCAACTCGGAGGTCCACCGCAGGCCCTTGTGCCACGTATCCTGACTGACGGCCTCGCCCTTGGGCGCCCCCAACGGAATTTCCTCCCGGCCGAAATAAGTATTGATCACATCGATGCAGGGTACGGTCGTCTCGAGCCTGTTCGACGAAACCGTAGCGAGGATACGCGCCTCGCCCGAATCGGCCAGCGCGTGCAGCACGGCCAGCGCGCCTACGTCGTCGTAATCGGGAGCCATGTCGGTATCGAAAATCAAAGAAACGGGCGGCTCCTTCGGAGCGCACGCCGCGCAGGCGGCGGCTGCCATCAACATGCAAAGCAGTTTTTTCATAGAGTTGAGTTTTTCGGTTCACATAATACCGGGCAAGCGCATCGCCGTTGCTCCGCCGCCGCACAGGAACTCCGATCCCCGCGGACCGACGATCGAGATTCCGGACCGTGCTTTCCGGCAGAGCCCGACGTCCCCGTGCAAGAGAAAAGCCCGTCACCGCGCCGCACAGGGAAAATCCTCGCCCGATACTTCGGATAAAGATAGCAAAGAGAAAGCACTCATGCAACAAGCCGCCCCCCGGCGGCGAAATCATTTTGAATTCTCGGTCCGAATTGCTAACTTGGGCGGATAAAACCGTTATACCAATCTGAACGATATGAATGAGAAATCCAAACTGACCCGCCGCGACTTTCTGAAAGTCTCGGCGCTGGGAGCCGCAGGAGCCGTACTGATGCCGTCGGCTCTGGCTGCCGCCCCGAAATCCGCGAAAAAGAAAAGCTCGGCCAACGATACGATCGGCATCGGCTTCATCGGTCTCGGTCAACAGGCGATGCACCTGCTGGCGGGCTTCCTTACGATCGACGGCGTCCGCGTGCTGGCAGGATGCGACGTCTACGACGTCAAAAGAGCCCGCTTCGAAAAGCGCGTGAAGAAATATTACGCCGAGCACGGGCAGAAATGCAAGGTCGACCTGTACGAGGACTATCAGGACCTGCTCGCGCGGGACGACATCGACGCCGTCGTGATCGCGACACCCGACCACCAGCACGCGCTGATCGCGATCGCAGCCTGCCGGGCCGGCAAGGACGTCTACCTCGAAAAGCCGCTGACGCTGACCATATACGAGGGACAGCAACTGCGCAAGGCCGTGCGCGAACACTGCCGGATACTGCAGGTGGGAAGCCAGCAGCGGTCCGATGCCGAATTCATCCATGCGGCCAACCTGGTCCGCGAAGGCGAGCTGGGGCGCATCGAGCTGATCAAGGTGCACGTGGGAGGCTCCCCCACCCCCTATACCCTGCCCCGACAGGAAGTTCCCGCCGGGCTGAACTGGGACAAATGGCTCGGCCCGCTGCCCGAAACGATATATTACAATTCGGACCTGAACCCGGTCATCACGCTCGAGCCGGAGCAGAACGAGCAGCTTTGGGGCGCATGGCGCTGGTACAAGGGCATGGGCGGCGGCCTGATGACCGACTGGGGAGCCCACATGTTCGACATCGCGCAATGGGCCATGGGCAAGGACCGCAACGGTCCCGTCAAAATCATACCCGCCGGGTACGGTCCCTACGAGCATCTGACCTATTTCTACGACAACGGCACCCGGGTGACCGAGCAGGAGTTCGACGGAGGCAAGCAGGGCGTCAAGATCTACGGCGAGAACGGAGAGTGGATACAGGTGTGCCGCGGCGAGTTCCTTGCCTCGGACCCGAAATTCATGCCCGAGACGAAGAAAAAAGAGAGCGACGTACCCTACGAAACGCAAGTGGGGCACTATCAGACCTTCATCAATTCGATCCGCTCGCGCATCGACCCGAACGTGCCGGTCGAAGTGGGACACAGCTCGAACACGATGTGCATTCTGGGCAACATCGCCAACGAGCTGGGGCGGCCTGTCGTCTGGAACCCGATCGTCGAAAAGTTCATGCACGACCCGGAAGCCGACAAGCTGACGCACTACCAGTACAGAGACGGGTACAAGCTGTAATCTCCGTCGCTACGAAAATAAGAGTCGCCGGCCACATGAGTGGCCGGCGATTTTCGTTTTTTCCCCGATTATATGCTGTATTGTACCGGTTTTCGAGTTCCCGATGTTTCCGGCCTTCCCGTATGCAGCCCCCTTTCGACGGAGGGGACCCGCCCAATAGAAGCCTAATCGAATAGGCAGCTTATGACCGCAAATCGCGGCCAACGGTCGTTTGAAATTCCGGATGCGAACATGCTCGGTACGCTGAAGTATATAACTGTCCATTGCCCTCTCCGGCCCGGCCCCATCATGAGACGAAGCAATGCGAGCACTGCCGGCCGGACGCTCGACGGTTTCGCCGTCAAGCCGTCCCGGCGAACGACGTAAACGAAAGATGCCGAGGCATCCGGCTCCGTCGTCCGCTACGCTCCGGGGACAAGTCCGGACAAGTCGATCTCGGACCGAGAAAAGACAGGGAGCGAGTCCGGCCATCGCGCAAAACAGCCGTGGCCGGTTCCTGCTCAAAACCCGCCGTCGCCCGTCGTTTCCGCGCCTCGCATAGGGCAAGTGCATCGCCTGTCCGCAATTCCACGACCGGAAACCGTCTGTCAACCGGCAACGCAACACTTTCGGCAAAAAGAAACGGATAAACGCGAGCAGGCCGCCGAACAGACCGACGAATCGCCGATCGCCTGCGGCCGGAATACGAAAGCCCGCCCGCGACGCTGCCGGCAACACGTTCTCGTTCCGACAGCAGGAACCCGCCGGAAATCCCCGAGAGACAACTGCAAACACACACACCGAAAACAGACTTACGAATCGAAAAATCCGCCACGCAGCACGGCCGACGATCCGCTCTCGCCCCAACGACAAGACCCGCCGGAGCGGAATCTCATCGGCAACAAATCGCGGAACAGCCGTAACGACACGTACCGAAAGCAAACCGGCGAGCCGAGCGGCGCCGACGGCAAGCGGAAAGACAGCCGCGCCCGAATCAGAGATACACTTTCGTAAAAGAGAGCGTCCGGTCGTCGCTCAGCAACGCCTGCCGGTCCGGAATCAATTGGAAAGACATCCGACTACCTGCCTCGCAGTCGAGCAGCAGTACCAGCTCCGAGGCCAGTCCCCAAGAGCCGGTCGTGTGCGATTCGGTCCCGTCGCCGAAACGGGTCAGCAGGAAAGTCCGGTCGGGACGAAGGCGCAGCACCTGTCTGTGCCGAGGATCGTCGGACTCGTACACGCCCGACAGCTGATACTGCCAGTCGCATCCGCCCGCCTCGCCGAACGCGATCAGACGGTCGATCACCAAGCGCCGGACGGCGGAACCGTCCGGGACGGTATCGGAATCGACATGCGCCCGGCAGGCAAGATACACCCGGCGGCGTGGACCCGCCAGACGGCCGTACCGTGCGGTCACGTCCCGATAGGCTCCCTTTTCGCTCAACAGATAATCGACCGAAGTCGCGCAGTCCCGAAAGACGAGGGAGTCGGACGTACCGGCGATCTCGCCGGAGAAATAGTCGGGAGCGAGCTCCGCGTTGCGGTCCGAGCAAGCTGCGAAAAGCAGCCAGGCGACCGTCAGGCTCCATAATCGGATATTCATAGTCAATCTCTTATCTATCGTCTCGGCGGCCGGATCATCCGACGGCCGGATTCGCAGAAACGT
Source organism: Alistipes ihumii AP11 (assembly GCF_025144665.1). Lineage (NCBI taxonomy): Bacteria > Pseudomonadati > Bacteroidota > Bacteroidia > Bacteroidales > Rikenellaceae > Alistipes > Alistipes ihumii. The sequence continues at coordinate 825,919 of NZ_CP102294.1, forward strand.
ACAATTCCATGTGCCGTGCCGCCGGCCGGACATCCGATATAAAAACAATAAGAATGCCTTTTTCGAGGCATTCTTATCCGTTCGTTCGGTTTTTCGAAACCGGCCTCGGCTACTCGATACCCATTTTGTCGAACAGCGCTTGCGTGTCGGGCTTATGGCCGCGGAAGCGGACATAGAGCTTCATCGGATGCTCGCTTCCGCCCTTGGAGAGAATGTTCTCCCGGAACGAGGCAGCCGTCTCACGGTCGAAAATGCCCTTCTCCTTGAACAGCGAGAAAGCGTCCGCCTCGAGCACCTCGGCCCACTTGTAGCTGTAGTACCCGGCCGCATAGCCGCCCGAAAAGATATGGCCGAACGAGGTCGAGGTACACTGCCCGTCGACGTAAGGAAGTACCTGAGCCCGGGCTATCGCTTTCTTCTCGAAATCGACGACCGGCATCTTCACCGGCTCGGAGATGCTGTGCCAAGCCATATCGCAAAGGCCGTAGGCCACCTGCCGGATATGCGAGTAGGCGGCCAGATAGTTTTTCGCGTCGAGTATCCGCCGGATCAGCTCGGCGGGCATCTTCTCGCCCGTACGGTAATCGACCGCGAACAGGTCGAGAAATTCCTTCTCGTAGGCCCAGTTCTCCATGATCTGCGACGGCAATTCGACGAAATCGCGGTAGACGGCCGTTCCGGTCAGGCTCGGATAGGTTCCGGCGGCGAAAATGCCGTGCAACGCATGGCCGAACTCGTGCAGCATCGTCGTCACCTCGTCGAACGTGAGCAGCGACGGCAGGCTGTCGGTCGGCTTCGTAAAGTTGTAGACCACCGAGATCAGCGGCCTCGTCTCGACGCCGTTCTCGACTCCCTGCTGGCGGAACTCGGTCATCCATGCTCCGCCGCGTTTCGAGGCGCGGGGGAAGAAGTCCATATACAGAACGGCCAGAAAACTCCCGTCGGCATCGAACACCTCGTAGGCTTTCACGTCGGGATGATAGACCGGAATCTCCGGATTTTCGCGCAGCGTGATCCCGTACAGACGGTTCGCCAGCTCGAACATGCCCCGCCGTACGTTCTCCAACTGGAAATAGGGCTTCGTCAGCTCTTCGCTCAGTTCGTAGCGCTCGTGCTTGAGCTTCTCGGAGTAGTAGCCGAAGTCCCAAGGCATCAGCTCGGCGTCGAAGCCCTGAGCGCGGGCGTAGCCGGCCACGGTTTCCACATCGCGGCGCGCAGCCTCGACCGCCCGGTCGAGCAGTTCCGCCAGAAAGGCGTTGACCGTCGGGGAGCTCTCGGCCATACGCTCTTCCAGCACGTAGTCGGCATATGTCTCGTATCCAAGCAGACCGGCAAGCTGCAGACGCTTGTCGGCAATTTCCTCGACAATGGCGGAGTTGTCGAACTCGCCGCCCACGCAGCGGGTGTTATAAGCTCGCCAGAGTTTCTCTTTCAGGGCGCGATTCGACGAATAAGTCATAAACGGGACCATACTGGGAATCTGCAGCGTGACGACCCATCCGTCGAGCCCGCGCTCCTTGGCCTCGGCCGCCATGCCCTCGCGGACGAAGTCGGGCAACTCCCCGACGACGGCCGGATCGGTCACATGAAGCGTAAAGGCATTCGTGGCCGCCAGCGAGTTTTGGTTGAACTGAAGGCTCAGCTCCGAGAGACGGGCGGTCAGTTCGCGGTATATCTTCTTGTCTTCGTCGGAAAGGGCCGCGCCGCTGCGGGCGAACCCCTTGTAGGTCTTTTCGAGCAATCGCCTCTGTTCGGCGTTCAGCCCCAGCGACTCCCGCCGATCGTAAACCGCCTTGACCCGGGCGAACAGCTTCGGATCGAGGCTTACGTCGTTGCTGAACTCGGTCAGCATGGGCGAAAGCTCCAGCGCGAGAGCCTGCATCGTATCGTTCGTATGCGCCTCGTTCAGGTTGAAGAAAATATTGGAGATGCGGTCCAGACGACGGCCGCTGAACTCGAGCGCCTCGATCGTATTGGCGAATGTCGGAGCTTGGGCGTTGCCGACGATCGCGGCGATGTCGGCGCGAGCCTCGCGCACGGCCTGCTCGAAAGCCGGCTTGTAATGCTCGTTCGTGATCTGCGTGAATTGCGGAGCTCCGTGGGGAGCCGTCGACTCGACGAGCAGCGGATTGACGTCCGCGCCGGACGCGCCGAGCGTCAGGGATGTTGCCATACAACTGATTATTAACGTTCTTATCATGTGCTTAAGGGTTTAATAGTTTACGAATTTCGCGCACGGCCTTACCGGTCGTAAAGATTGTCGTAGAAGCTGCTGTTCTTGTCGTACTTGAGGTCCTTGAGCATGGCCGACTTGACGTTGATCGTGAAGCTCCAGCTCTTGCGGAAACCGATAGGTACCCAGTTGAAGTGCATCTGCCAGCAATGCAGGTCGCGCGTCAGCGTGAAAGTACCCGGCGTAAGTTTCTTATCCTTGAAATCGTATCCGGCGTTGAAGGTAACGCCCCACTTGGGCGTCAGGTTCACGCTGCCGTTGAAGCCGAGCGTCTGAACCACCGTGGCCGTCAGCCCCGGCTTGGAATAGCTGAAGCTGTAGTTGAACCCGATGTTCCACGGGATATTGAAGTCGTAATAGCTCGACGACATCATCTGCCGCCGGGTATTGGGGTCCAGATCGTTGAAGCCCGGTTGGGCGAACATGTCGGCGTACTCGGGAGGCGGAGCGCCCCCGCTGTTGATGTCGTTCATCGCGGGCTGCGACGACGAACTGCCGTTCCCGGGCGAGTTGAACGAGTAACCGAACGAAGTGCTGACGCTCGTCAGCCGCCCCAATTTGCCGCGCCGGAGCATGAAGCGGTTGATACGTCGCCCGTTGGCGTCCAGATCGTACGGGTCGAGCGTGGCGCTGATGTTGAGCCCCAGGTTCTTGATGAGGGTCGTGCGCAGCGAGATCGAAAAGGGAGCGAGATTCATCGAGTCGGCCAGAAAATTGTACGAGGAGCTGATGCTCAGGTTGTCGATCACCTTGATTTTCCGTACTCCGGAAGTATCGCGGTTGTCCCTCACCTTCATCTCGAGCGTCTGGGAGAGGCCGAACGAGATCGCCATGCTCCGTCCCGATCCCGGCACGCCGTAAAGTCCGTCGGAAAAGGGCGAGTACTGTTTCATGTTTCCGAGCGTATCGCTCTGCACCCACTTGTAATAGCCGTACTTGGGATCGGAGAAGTCGGGCGTGTAGTTGAAGCTCACGGTAGGCGTCAGCATGTGGCGGATCGCCCGGATCAGGCCGTCCTTCTTCTTGAACTGGAACATGCCGTAGATCTTGGTCGAACCGCTGACCGAGAAACGATAGTCGTACAGGCGGTAGAAGCCCGTCGTCGTATCTCCGGGCACATCCGTTTTGGCGACCGGGTCCCACACACGGTCGATCTTACGGAAGTACCAACGCTCCTGATAGTTGGCCGACGGACTGATGTTCAGATAGTTGAACAGATTGAACGAAGTGGAGATAGGAATCTGGTGATTGACACCGTTCTTCATCTTCTTGAACATCGCCGACGTGAACAGGTCCCTCTCCTTGACCGTCACGTTGTTGCCTAAAGTACCGGTATAGCTCAGCGAGATTTTCTCGTACCAGCGCTGCTTGCCCGACGCGTTTTTGCGCCGGAACGGATAGATGCGAGCGACGTTGAACACCACGTTCGGGAAGCTCAGCGAAACGGTCGAGTCCTGCGAGTTCTGCGAGTGAGAGAAGTTCGTCGACAGCGAGAACGGAGTGCCGGCCCACGACTTGGAGTAGGCGATACTCGAGTTGGTCTGCGTATTGAGGTACTCGCCGATGGTCTGCGAGCCGTATTTGGAGTAGCCGCTCGACGAGAAGTTCACGCTGGCCGAGAACGAGGAGTTCGGACGGAACTTGGGGTCCTGCTGATGCGTCCAGACTACGTTGTAGTTGTTCATGTTCATGTAGTTCTGGTCGCCTTTTTCGCCGATGATATCCTTCGAGAAGCGGACGTTGAACGAGCCGGAATACTTGTAGCGTTTCGTGTAACGCGAAGCCACGCTGGCCTCCCACGACCCGAACGTATAGATACCGCCGAGCACGGTCAGATCGATATAATCATTGAAAGCGAAATAATATCCGGCGTCGCGCAGGAAAAAACCTTTCTGGTTCTCCTCGCCCCACGAAGGCACGATGAAGCCGGACTGCCGCCCGCTCGTCGTCGGGAAAAAGCCGAAGGGCAACATCAGCGGATAAATCGGCACGTCCTCCATGACCAGATAAGAAGGACCCACGATCACCTTCTTGCCGGGAATCATCTTGGCTTTGGTCATGGCCAGATAGAAGTGAGGATGATCGGCGTCGCAGGTGGTGAACTTTCCTCCGGCTATATTGACCGTATTGTCCTTCATCTTCTTGACCCGGGCTCCGAGCAGATAGCCTTCTCCGTCCTGCGTCGACACCTCCTTGATCCGGGCTTTCTCGGTCTCGATGTTGTAGGTGATCGTATCCATCTCGTAGCTCGACGAGCCGTCCAGAAATTCGGGCCTCGTGGGCTTGCCCGCCACCGTGTCCATCCGTCCGTGCGCGAAAATCTCCTTGCTCTCCATATCGATCTTCATGAAGTCGGCCTTCAGGTTCTTGTCCTGATACTTCACGTCGCCTTTCTCGTAAATATAGACGAGCTTGCGGCGCGGATCGTAGATCAGCGAGTCTTCGTTATTGCCAGAAATCACATCGTCGAGAAACGGCTTGCGCTCCACACTGTCCGCCGCCAGCGAATCGGCCGGAAACAACGGCGAGCCCAAACCGGAGAACGCCGACGAATCGGCGCCGAGGGCAAGCGGACCGCCGACGGACAGGCCGGCGGAGTCGGGAAGGCCCGAGGAATCGCGCGCGGCTTTTTCCCGGGCCGGGACGGAGTCGGGACGCGGCAACGAGCCGACGCCCGCGGACGAATCGGGAACGGACACGCCCGGCAGCGTGTCGTGACGCACTCCGGCGGAGAACCCTCCGAAGACCACACCGCGGCTAAATACCATTTGTCCGAACAGGGAAAGGGACAGCAGGAGCAAGATATATTTCGTTTTTTTTAGCCGCAATTCACCACAAATATTTAACTTTGCGAAGTTACCGTTTACGTTCGCAAAAATAGTTAAAAAAAAAGAGTTCCTAACGTTTGGCGTAATGAAAGTTTTAAAACACTGTATTTTAAAGACTTCCGTTTTTTTTACGTTGTTTTTAGCCGCTTCCGTCACATCAAACGCGCAAAATAGGAAAATCGGTATAAACACCGTCGTAATCGATGCGGGACACGGCGGTCCCGACGCCGGAGCCGTCGGCAGGCTGTACAAGGAAAAGGACATCAATCTGGACGTCGCGCTCCGGTTCGGACGGATGATCAGCGAGCACTATCCGGACGTGCAGGTGATCTATACCCGCAAGACGGACGTGCTGATTCCGCTCGCCGAGCGCGGCGACATCGCCAACCGGGCCAAGGCCGACCTGTTCATCTCGATCCACATCAACAGCAACAAGTCCTCGTCGCCCTCCGGAGTCTCGGTCTACGTCATGGGCGTCGACAAGGCGAGCAAGAACATGGACGTAGCCATGAAGGAAAACGACGTGATCACCTACGAGGAGGACTACTCGACCCGGTATCAGGGCTACAAGCCGGGGTCGACCGAGTCGCTGATCATGTTCTCGCTGATGCAGTACGCGTACCAGACCCAAAGCTGCCTGCTGGCCGACATGGTGCAGAAGCAATTCGTCAGTAACACGCAAATGCAGGACCGAGGCGTCCGCCAAGCGGGCTTTCTGGTGCTGTGGCGCGCCGCGATGCCGAGCATCCTGTGCGAGTTCGGATTCATTTCGAACCCGACCGAGGAAAAGTTCATCGGATCGAAAAAGGGACGGGAGACCTACGCGCGGAGCCTGTTCAACGCTTTCAGTCAGTACAAGGTCCGGAGCGAGGGCCGTGGCACACTGATTGTTCTTGACAGCGAGAATCCGGGCGGATCCGGCGACGAGGACCGGGGCGAAGCGGGCGGCGCGACGTCGCGGCAGGAGGAATCCGGACAGGCGGACAAGCGAGGAGCGTCTTCCGACGAGCCGGTCGTATACCGGGTGCAGATCGCCAGCTCGTCGCGCAAACTGCCCAGAAACTCCTCGTCGTTCGGCCCGTACCGGGGCGAGGCAAAGGAAATGGTCATAAAAAACCTGTACAAATATTACGTCGGAGAGGCGGCTTCTTACAAAGAAGCCCTATCTTTACAGTCCGAAGTCCGCCGCCACGTCAAAGGAGCGTTTCTCGTTCCGTTCCGGGGAAACGAGCCGATCCCGATGGACGAGGCCCGGCGCTCGGAACGATAGGACGGACAACGGCAGAACGAACGCTTAACTCGCAAAACAGAACGGCATGAAACTGAAACTGAGCAGAGAATTCAAGATAGGTTTTTTCGGAATACTGATGATCGCAGCGCTTTACTGGGGCGTCAATTTCCTCAAGGGAACCGACCTGTTCACGTCGAGCGTACACTATTACGCGGCCTACGATCAGGTGAACGGTCTGCAGCCGTCGGCCGCGGTGGTCATCAAAGGCTATAAGGTCGGCACGATCAGCGACATCAGCTACGATCCGCAGCGCTCGAACAACGTGGTCGTCGAATTCGCGATCAAGTCGAAGTTCAAGATTCCGAAAGACACGAAGGCCCGTATCTTCAGCGACGGCATCATGAGCGGCAAATCGATCGAGCTGGAGCTTGGCCGTTCGGACGCATATCTGCACGAAGGCGACACGCTGTTCTCGGAAATCAACAAGGATTTTCTGGAAGTGGCCGGAAGCGAGTTCGAGTTTCTCAAGCAGCGGGCCAACGACGTGATCAGCGAGATGATCGTCACTCTCCGCGGCATCAACAAGCTGCTCTCGGACAACAGCGCGAACCTGAACGCCACGATCGGCAACGTAGCCGCCATCACGGGGGACCTGCGGTCCGTCGTCGCGGATGAGAAAGGCTCGCTGCGCGAAACGATCTCCAACGTCAACGACCTGTCGCGCACGCTGCGGGACAAGACGGGACAGATCGACCGGATCTTCACGAACGTGGAACGCTTCAGCGACTCGCTGAGCCAGTCGCGAATTCCGACGCTCGTCGCCCAAATGAACGGCACGCTCGCGGAACTGAACCGTACGCTCGCGAAAGTCAACGACGGGGACGGGACGGTCGGCAAGTTCGTCAACGACCAAGCGCTGTACGACTCGCTCGTTCAGGCCTCGTCGAACCTGTCGGCACTGCTTCTCGACCTGAAGCAGCACCCGGGCCGCTACGTCCATTTCTCGGTGTTCGGACGGCGCGACCGGAACTGACGGCCCGTTCTCAGAAAGGGCCGTTCATTCACCTTTGGTTCATAAAAACGTGATTTACCCCGACAATTTCGAAAGCAAGATAGGTTTCGACCGCATCAAAAGCCAGATCAAGGCGCTCTGCGTCACGCAGGGCGCGGCCGACAAGCTCTCCGAAGCCGAATTCAGCAACGACTACGACACGGTCGTGCGCAGACTCGAGCAAACCTACGAGATGCGGACCGCGCTGATGCTCGAAAGCGGATTCCCGGACGGCAGCTTCGTCGATACGGAGCCTTTCCTGAAAAAGGCCGCCGTTATAGGCGCATTTCTGGACGTGGAGGAAATCGTCGCGCTGCGCAAGGGACTCTCGACGGTCCACGCGCTCGTCGCCTTTTTCGGCGGCCGGGAAGACGGAAAGTACCCCCGGCTCCGGGAATTGTGCCGGGACGTGAGCGGATTTCCGGCGATCATCAACCACATCGACTCGATCGTCGACAAGTTCGGACGTATCCGGGACAACGCCTCGGCCGAGCTGTTCGCGGTCCGTCGCACGATCCGCGAGCGGGAGGGACAGGCATCCCGCCGGCTGCTGCAGATCATGGGTGCGGCGCAGGCTTCCGGTCTGGTCGACGCCGACGCCTCGGTCTCGGTCCGCGACGGACGGGCCGTGATTCCGGTCTCGGCCGCCAACAAGCGAAAGATCAAAGGGTTCGTCCACGACGAGTCGGCTACCGGCAAGACGGTTTACATCGAGCCGGTCGAGGTCGTCGAAATCAATAACGAGCTCAAGGAGCTGCAATACGAGGAGAGGCGCGAGATCGTGCGCATTCTCACGCGGTTCACGGACGCGATCCGGCCCGACCTGCCGGACATTCGCCGCTCGGGCGACTTCCTGACGACGATGGACTTCATCCGCGCCAAGGCTCGCTTCGCGCTGGCGAACGACTGCACGATGCCGATCGTCGAGCGCGCGCCGCAGATCGGTCTGAAAAACGCCCGGCATACGCTGCTCGCGCAAACCCTGAGGCGGGAAGGCAAGCCGATCGTTCCGCTCGAGCTGACGCTGACGCCTCAGAAGCACATTCTGGTCATTTCGGGCCCGAACGCGGGAGGCAAGTCCGTTTGCCTGAAAACGGTCGGGCTGCTCCAGTACATGATGCAGAAAGGATTTCTGATCTCGGCCTCCGAGAACTCGGAAATGGGCCTGTTCGACGACCTGTTCATCGACATAGGAGACGAGCAGTCGATCGACAACGACCTGAGCACGTACAGCTCGCACCTGCTGAACATGAAGAACATCCTGCGCGGCGCGACCGGCCGCTCGCTGGTGCTGATCGACGAATTCGGAACCGGAACCGAGCCGGTCATCGGAGGCGCGATCGCCGAGGCGGTACTGGAAAAGCTGGAGCAGAAGCGCTGCTTCGGAGTCATCACGACCCACTACTCGAACCTGAAATATTACGCCAGCAACGCCGAGGGCATCCTCAACGGCGCGATGACGTTCGACGTGCAGAACATCCGGCCGCTGTTCCGGCTCGAAACGGGCAAGCCGGGAAGCTCGTTCGCGATCGAAATCGCCCGGAAGATCGGGCTGCCCGAGGAGATCATCCGCAATGCGGCGGACAAGGCCGGCAGCGACCACGTCAATATCGAGCGGCAGCTGCGCGAGATCGCGCGCGACCGGCGCTATTGGGAGCAGAAGCGCGACAAAATACGACAGACCGAGAAACGTGTGGACGAGCTGGCCGAAAAATACCGCTCGGAACTGGAAGCGATCCAGGCCGAGCGGAACCGCCTGATCAAGGAAGCGAAGAGCGAGGCCAAGCAGATCACCTCGGAGGCCAACAGGCAGATCGAGCAGACGATCCGCACGATCCGCGAGTCGCAGGCCGATAAGGAAAAAACCCTGCTCGTCCGCCGTAAAATGGACGATTTCCGCGAACGGCTCGAACAGCAGGAGGCCGACAGTTCGCTGATCGACCGCAAGATAGAACAGCTCCGCCGCCGCGAAGAGCGCCGCTCCGAACGCAAAAATGCGAAAACGGCCGGAAAGCAGGCAGAACAGCCGAAAGAGGCCCAAAAGCCGCGCGCGGTAGAACCGGGCGCCAAGGTACGGATCAAGGGGCAGGACGCCGTCGGGGAGGTGATCGGCCTGAGCGGTAAGCGCGCAACGGTCGGTTTCGGACAGATCCTGACGACGATCGACCTGAACCGATTGGAGCCCATATCGAACGCGGAATACAAAAAGGCGACCCGCGAGCTGCGCCCCGCGGCTCCGCCGACGAATTTCAGTACGGCCGAGCGGAGGCTCCAGTTTCACGAACAGATCGACGTGCGCGGCATGCGCGTAGCCGAGGCAGTCGAAACGGTGCAGGACTTCGTCGACGAGGCGATCATGCTCGGGTTCTCCGAAATCCGCATCCTGCACGGCAAGGGAACCGGCGCGCTGAAGGAGGAGATACGCAGCTACCTGCGGACCGTACCGCTCGTCCGCAGCGCGAAAGACGAGCACGAGGAAATGGGCGGAGCGGGCATCACGGTCGTCAAGCTGGACATTTGAGGCTCCTGTGCCCTGCCACGAAACCGACCCGTCGCGCGCTTCGGCCCGTCAAATGACCGGAAGAACCGTCGCCCGGAAACAGGGAACAAAAACAGCCATGCGAACATACCGACCGACAAAGGCGCCGGCCGGATTGCAAGAACCCGTCTCTCCTGCACGGAATTCGCCCGTACAATCATGCGCGCTCTCCCCGATCGAACCGGCAGAGCCGAAACCCGGATTCCTTCCGGCGCACCGGCACTTCATTCGGTCCGTTTCCCTTTCGCGCTTCTGGCCGGCCCCTGCTCGAAACGCCCGGCCGACACAAATAGCAGCCACTTTCCGGATGTTCGGCAGAATCGTACCCCAAACGACCGACCGGGCTACGGCAACAGGCCGGCCTCTCATTCGTAAATCTCGGGAACGTCGAGCAGCGTCCGAAGATACATCAAGCGCGATCCCCGAACGTTCGGATGATGATAATAAACATGGCCGCCCCCATAGTCCTCGCGCCACATCGTCGACGTATCGACCTGCAAACCGTCGCGATCCACCGACGTGGCCAGATCGAAGCGGCAGCCCCGGATCGCGTAACGGCGGCGCACCCGCTCGATCAATTCGTTTGTTTCGACCTGCGTGCCATGCTCGTTGCACGGTATATTGTTCAGAATCGGCACGGCTCCTTGCGAACGAATGTACTCGACCAACTCGCACAGCTTCCGCTCCGTATTGCCGCCGTTGGTGCCGATCGTCACCATGACGTACTTCGCGCGCACGTACGGCAGTTCGTTGCGGATGCGCTCGAGCAGCTCGTCGATCGTCGTTCCGCCCCGCCCGCTGGACATGGCACGACCGCCGATCCGGGCCAGGATCAGCTGTACCCAGCTTCGAGAAAAGTCCCGGGCCGGATAGTAGCCCTCGGGCTCGGTGATCGAATCGCCATAGAGCAGCAACGTCAGGTCGCAAGCAGCGGCCGTCACGACGATACTGCGCACGAGCATGCCGGAGCCTCTCTCCAGACCGAAACAATAATAGTCGTACTGACGTCCGACGAAAAAGCCTACAGGCTGAACCGCCCCGGTTCCGCAACCGCCGGAGCCGTCCATCGTAGCCTCGAGACGGGCCGATTCGCCGGTATGAAGATCCGCAACCCGCAACCGGACGGTCTGATAGTCTCGTTCGATCTCGACGAGGTATTCGTGACCGGGAGTCAAAAACCCGGCGACGGTCTCGACGACGGGATCGGTAGCCATCGAAACGCTCTTCGAGGCCATATCCACATAGGCTTTGAAGTCGCCCTGATCGCTCCGGAAAACAGCCCTGCAGCCCGAGTCGAGACGCACATGGTAGCGCACCGTGCGCTCGGCAAGCGAATAGTAGCGGTTCAGCCGGATCAAACCGCCCGGTTCGACGATCCGGAGTCCATCGGACGAAAGCACGGGCTCGACGCCTTCGAACGAGAAGTCGGCCAAGGAGGACGTATCTTTCCACTCGCAGCGATACAGTAAGACGGTCGGCGATCCGGGCTGCCCGGACAAAGAGACGAAAGCCGACAACATACAAGCCGCTGCCAGCGCAAACAAGTTCTTCATGCTATTTCTGTTCAGAAGCGCAGCCGGGTTTAGCCGAGCCGAACGATAAATATAAGGTTTATACAGCCCATTTCCAAGCGCAAAAGACCTGGCCGGCGAAAATCCGGGGGAAAGCCTTCTCCGAGAAACGTCCGAACGCTCCGAACGGAAGCTCCCCGAACGTCCGCACAGAACGGTTCGCCTCCGGCACGCGGCACGACGGAGCGGCGAGGAAAGCCTTCCGTACCGGCCGGCCTCAGACCGGCCGAATCCGCCGGACAAGACATCGCATCGGAACAAAGCGATTCCGAATTTCGCCGGTCCGCAAACGGCTGCGAAATACCTTTGCGAAAAATTCGCTTACTTTGTATCCTATTTAGCTCGAAAAAATGAAATACCGATTGAAAGAGCTCGCCTCGCTCTGCGGCGGCGAACTTCTTGGCACCGACGCGACCGTCATGCGCGTATCGACCGACAGCCGAACGCTGTCGGAACCGGACGGCACGCTGTTCGTCGCGTTACGGAGCGCCCGCCGCGACGGAAACCGATACATAGCGGAACTGTACCGTCGGGGCGTACGCGCCTTTCTGACCGACTCGCCGGTCGATGCGAAAGCCTACCCGCTGGCGGGATTCGTCCGCTGCGCCGACTCGCTCGAAGCGCTGCAAAGGCTGGCCGCCGATCACCGGACCAGCCTGAAAGGAACGGTCGTCGCCATCACGGGAAGCAACGGCAAGACCGTCGTGAAAGAATGGATCGCCCAGCTCTGTCCGCCGCAGATCAGGCTGTTCCGCAGTCCGAAAAGCTACAACTCGCAGATCGGCGTCGCGCTGTCGCTGCTAATGGCCGAGCCGGACGACCGGATCGTGCTGATCGAGGCGGGTATCTCGCAGCGGGGCGAAATGGCGCGGCTCGAACGGATGATCCGCCCCGATCTGGGCATCGTCACGAACATAGGCGACGCGCATCAGGAAAATTTCGACTCGCCCCGGCAGAAGGCCGACGAGAAGCTAACGCTGTTCGAGCATACGCCGACGATCGTCTACAACGCGGCCGACCCGCTGCTCGCCCGCCTCGTCCCGGAACGCTACGATGACCGGAAGCTGATCGGCGTCGAGCCGGCAGAACGCGAGCTGGACGGACTACCGTTCGACGATCCGGCCTCGCGCGCGAACGCCGCGCTCGCGCTCGCGCTGTACGGCGCGCTGGGCTTCGACACGGAGCCGATCCGGAAGCGGCTGCCCCGGCTGCAAAGCGTCGCCATGCGGCTCGAGCTCAAGGACGGCATAAACGGTTGCAAAATCGTCAACGACACGTACAACTCGGATATCAACTCGCTCGAAATCGCGCTGCAATACCTGTCGGCAACGAGCGGAAACCGCGATAAGGTACTGATCCTCTCGGACATCGACCAGAGCGGACTGCCGTCGGACGAGCTGTATGCCCGCGTGGCGGAGCTCGTTCGCGCGAACGGCATATCGGAGCTGATCGGCATCGGCGAAGAGATATTCCGCCATGCCGCGTTGTTCGACTGCCGGAAGGAATTCTATCTGTCGACCGACAATTTCCTGAAGGCCGGCGAGCGGGCGCGCTTCGTCCGAAAAAGCATTCTGCTCAAGGGCGGACGACGGTTCCGGTTCGAGCGGATCGGCCGCGTGCTCGAGAACAAGATTCACACGACCGTGCTGGAAGTCGATCTCGACCGCATGCAGCACAACCTGAACTATTTCAGGGGACTGCTGCGTCCCGGCGAACGGATGATGGCCATGGTCAAGGCCGCAGGATACGGCAGCGGCACGTTCGAGGTGGCGAACCTGCTCGAGCGGCAAGGCGTCGACTTTCTGGCCGTCGCTTTCGCCGACGAGGGCGTCACGCTGCGCGAGGCGGGCATCACGATGCCGATCGTCGTGCTGAACGCCGATTCGGACAGTTTCGACCTGATGCTCGACTACCGGCTCGAGCCCGAGATATACAGCCGCTCGTCGCTGCGCTCGTTCACCGAGGCGGTCCGCCGTCACGGAGCCGGCCGCAGTCCGATCCATATCAAGCTCGACACGGGCATGCACCGGCTCGGATTCGAGCGTGCCGACATCGAACCGCTGATCGACACGTTGCGCGAGACCCCCGAAGTGTATGTCCGGACGGTCTTCACGCATCTGGCGGGCAGCGACGAGGTGCGCCACGACGATTTCACGCGCTCGCAGATCGCGCTGTTCCGCGAGCTGAGCGACCGGATCGCAGCCGCTTTTCCCGAACTGCACATTCTGCGTCACATCGATAACAGCGCGGGCATCGAGCGCTTTCCGGAAGCGCAGTTCGACATGGTCCGGCTCGGCATCGGGCTGTACGGAATCGGCTTCGTGCATCAGGAAAACCTGCTGCCCGTCAGCACGCTACGCAGCCGGATCGTGCAGATCAAGGAGATTCCCGTCGGCGACACGGTCGGATACGGACGCCACGGCGTGGCGAAAGACCGTCCCGTACGGACCGCGACCGTCCCGATCGGCTATGCCGACGGACTGAACCGCCGCCTGAGCTGCGGCCGATGGAGCTTCATCGTGAACGGACGCAAGGCTCCGATCTTCGGCAACATCTGCATGGACACCTGCATGATCGACATCACCGGCATCGACGCTCGGGAGGGAGATACGGTAACGATTTTCGGCGACGGAGCCACTGTCATCGAAATGGCCGAAGCGCTGGGGACGATACCCTATGAAATCATGACGAGCGTATCGACCCGCGTCAAACGCGTCTACACCAAGGAATAAACGGACCGGACGTTTCGGCGCGCACGATATCCGCATCCGCCTGTCCGCTCAAGCGAAGCGTCTCCGCTGTGCGCCGGCCGGCACACGGACGCGTAAAACCTCGACGAAACGACCGTTTACGGCGAAAAAGCGTCATGCCGCATCCGGCCTCGCTCCGTCGCAAAAGACGTCCGTTTTTCGCCGGCAGAAAAGAGAATAGGTCCCGGAACGGCAGGAAACGGACTTCCCCGTCCGTATGCGCCGGAGCGACAGGCGGACGGGACGGCCCCGGAAACACGGAAAACGACAAAACAGCAAAGGCATGCCTTACGGAACGATCTACATGCTGCCGACCCCGATCGGCGACCGGCCGGTCTACGACGTCCTGCCGGAATACAACCGTGCCGTCATGGCGCGGCTCGACTATTTCATCGTCGAAAACGAGCGCACGGCCCGCCGTTTCCTGAGTCGGGCAGGCATCGGCAAGCCGATAGACGGTCTGCGGATAGCCGAGTTGAACGAGCACACGACGCCGGAACAGGTAGCGGAACTGCTGGCTCCCGTACTCGGCGGCGCCGATGCGGGCGTACTGTCGGAGGCGGGTCTGCCGGGCGTGGCCGATCCGGGAGCCGACCTGACGGCGCTGGCCCACCGGCACGGAATCCGCGTAACGCCGCTGGTCGGCCCGTCGTCGATCCTGCTCGCGCTGATGGCTTCGGGCCTCAACGGGCAGTCGTTCGCATTCAACGGCTATCTGCCTGTCAAGCACCCCGAGCGGGGACAGGCGATCCGCCGCCTCGAGCAGCGGGCCCGGACCGAGGGACAGTCGCAACTGTTCATCGAGACTCCGTACCGAAACCTGAGGTTGTTCGACGAGTTGACGAGCCTGTGCGCCGACGACACGCTGCTGACCGTAGCGGCCGACATCCTGCAACCCGACGAGCTGATCCGCACGGCCCCGGTCCGCCAGTGGCGCGGCCACGCGCCCGACATACACAAGCGACCGGCGATCTTCATCGTCGGCACGCAAGCTCCGCCGGAAAAACGCGGAATCGGAGCCCCGAACCGAAAAGAGAGGAGCGCCCGACGACGGTCACGCTGAGACGACCCGGCCGGATACTCCGGAACCTCCGTCTTTTCCGCTCCCGCCTGTCCCTTTCCGTTTACGGGTCCGTCCATTCCCTTCGGTCAGATCGGCGAAGCGCATCGGAGCGTCGCGAATTCGCATATATCTCAAACGAGGAAGGCGCCGGAACGTTTCCGTTCGCCCGTTTACGACAGGCTCATCCCAAGGCCGTGTCAATAAAGACGAAATGCCGCTCTCGCAGGTCGGAACGGCGCTCAAGAAGCTGATGCCCAAATACCGTATCAAGCGCTACGGGTGCAAAACGCTCGGAGAGCTGTACGAGAGGCTCGACCGGTACGAGCTCGTCAAGACGGAGAAAAGGGTGGCGGGAATGGCGAGAAGGAAATAATTATAATCGGATAAAAATAGAGGCTGACTAACATCTTAAACGTTAGTCAGCCTCCTTTGCTTTTGTCCTAAAAGTTATTCTATTATTTCTCTTCCATATGTTCGATCGGATTCCAATTCTAAATATTCACTAATTGCTTTCACATACTGAACGACTTGATCCGATGACAAATGCAGTGAATCCATCGCTCGTGTAAATTCATGTATAACTTCTTTGGGAGCATCGAAACCTGCATTGTCAAAGATAAATAATCGTCCATCATTGAATATAAATATCCTCCTTGGAAAATGCGGTCCCATTCCCTTAAAAGAATAGATTCCGTTTTTAAAATCATAATCGGTAGGATCGATGTAATTATAAACATTAGCTTCTGCATTGCATCGAGTTGTAGTCGTCGATTTATATGCTTCCCTTAGTTTTACAGCGATACTGTCGGGAACGATAACTCTCGGAAAAGGATTATCTTTCCCGTTCTGCGCATATGTATTGCATATGCACAAAGTAAAGAAAATCAACATTAAAAATCTATCCACCATCGTGATTTATTTAAAATTTTATACTCCTTCATAATTTGCCGCTCAACCGCATTCGGCTTGACCTCCCTGTCTTCCCTAACTTGGTACTTTGTCATTTCCTCCTTTATATCCTTATGTATTTCAGACTTATCCGTTGCATGGACTCCTTCATGAGCGACGACTGCACCGATTGCTTGCTCTAAAGTCAAACCTTGATGTTTTCCCTGCCCTTGTTCGAGCTGTCCTTTTATGGTGCCTTCGTAAATGATTATGGAAGCTTCCGTAATGCCATATGTGCCATCTGAATTCACCTTTCGAGCGTAATTATCACTTTCGTTAAAATTTCCTTGAACAGCTTTCCCATAAATCTGGGTAAGTTTTCCGTCCACTGTTCTCCCCGTTTTTGATTCAGGGCTAATACTCAATTTTACTTTAATGTCGGACTGGTCCATCCTCCTCAATTGGGTTCTTCCTGTAGGTGTTCCATACAATGCTTTGGCAGCTCTCATCACATCTATTGTTGCATTCTTTGAAAAACTCAATGTACCGTTTCTATTGTATGTGATAACAATTTTGACACCATTATGATCCACAAACTCTTTACCATCGGGATCAATCAAAGAAACCGGATTTCCAGCGCAATAGTTATAGGGTGAAAGATAAAAGTGCTTTTCCGCCATCGGGTCCTGCGTGAACCATCTTCCCAGCGCCGGGTCGTACATTCTGGCTCCGAAATCGAGATACCCCAGATCTCCGAGCGTCTGCTCCTCCTTGCCGCTGAAACGGTAACGGTTCGTCGACACTTTGCTCGTCGGGTCCTTCCAGCGACTTCCCGAAGGGTAATAGTCGTTCGACTCGCAGACCGTTCCGGACTGATCCTCCACTACGCGGACGCTCCCCAGATGATCCGTAACGAAATACAACGGGGAATAGCTCCCGCTCGTCTTCGCTATACGTCCCTCGCCGAATGCGGCGCTCTCCAATGACAAAGAACCTCCTTCGACGGTGTAGACCAAATCGCCGCGATAGCGGAAGCCTTTTCCGTCGCCTCCGACCGCCTGACGCTTCCGACCGTCGACCGAATAGGTGTACTCCACAAGCGTCGATCCGCCGTCGTCCTGCACCCTCCGAACCAAATTTACAAAATTATATTGGAATTTCAGTCCTTTTCTGTAATCGTTCGTCATGTTGCCGTTCGAGTCGTAGCTATAACCCATCCGCGCAGTAGGACCGGGAACGTACACGTCGTTCGTTGCCATGGAAGCCGTGGCACGCTCGGTCAGATAACTCAACTGATTCCCTTCGTACTCATAGAACAATCGTCGATGGTATGACTCAATGAACATAGTCAAAAAAAAGACGAAGTGCCGCTCTCGCAGGTCGGAACGGCGCTCAAGAAGCTGATGCCCAAGTACCGCATCAAGCGCTACGGGTGCAAAACGCTCGGAGAGCTGTACGAGAGGCTCGATCGGTACGAGCTCGTCAAGACGGAGAAAGGGGTGGCGGGGATGGTGAGAAGGAAAAACGACTACTAAGCTACCATTTGCGTCTGAATGTAGAAAAACAGGCCTCGTTTGGAGGCCTGCTTTTTAAAGATAAGAAGTCACTTTTCTGGAGCCAGGTAGATACGGGGGCCACAGAAAATTGAAATATCATCAGGTCTTGCAGCAATATCTTCATAGGGTTGATTTCTATACCATACGGCTACTTTCGCATCGAAAAGATCCCAAAGTTTTTCGTTTCCTTTATGATCGAAATAAAATAAATTCATGATGTGATCCATTTCTTTTGTATATATCCTCAAACCCATTAAAATAACAGACCGAACAACTATCGGTTTCGATACATCACTCAATGGATATTCGAAATCAACCCTAATATACGGACGAACAATTAACGTATCTTCAATACCGGGATAACTCAGACAAATGCGCGATTTTCCCTGACCATAATCCTTTTTCGTGTCGATTACCACCGGAATATCGGCTTTCCTTTCTTGCCCGTAGCACAGACAAATAACCGAAACGAAACAGCACAATGCAGCAATCGATAATTTGCTTTTCATAACCGGAGCAATTAGAAACGCTATGATTCAAAAATAGTCTCTAATTCGGAATTTATGAAACACCCGGCAAACGATTTTTTTCCTTTTTCCCTTTCTCGTATGGTCTTGGATCAAAGACGCAATGCCCCATTTCCTTTTGTTGTTGCTACCATTTGCGCAACCAGTGAACGGAACGAAGACCATTGACATACATCACAGAAAGCCGGATACTCCGACTTTACCGCTCATACTCTCTTTCATCGGACGAATCCATTCATTTTCAGAGAAAAACCGGATAGCCCGAATACCCGGATCGGCAGGAAACGGCAGTCTCTACGATTCAGCCGAGTATCAGTCCGAGCGAAAGCAGCGCGGCCCACAGCAACATATTGCGCGACGTCTCGCCCAGCACGCCGTTGAGCGCCTTGCCGCTGCCTATGCGCGTCATCCGGCGCCAACTCGCCGCATGGAACGGCAGATAAAGCAACGGAAGGAGACCGGCCCACAGTCGCCCCCGAGGCACGAACCACAGACAAAGCAGCACGGCCGCCGAGCCCGCCGCCAGATAGAGAATCCGGCCGGCACGGGCTCCGAAGCGCACGACCAGCGTGCGCTTGCCGCTCAGCGCGTCCTGCTCGCGGTCGCGGTAATTGTTCAGCATCAGCAGCGTGTCGATCGCCAAACCGCAGGCCAAAGAGGCAACCGCCGCGTCAGCCGTCCAACTGTGGCACATTATGTAATAGATGCAGCCTACCGGAACGAAGCCGAAAAAGAGGACGACCAGCAGATCGCCCCACCCGTGATACGCCAACGGATAGGGACCCGCCGTATAAAGAAACGCGAACAATACGCACACGGCCCCGACGGCGATCAGTTCCGGTCCGCCGTAACGGAGCAGTCCGAGTCCCGCCACGCAGGCGGCAAGGGTCGTGCAGAATATGCCTCGCTTCATCGCGCGGGGAGCGATCCACCCTTCCGCGCAGGCTCTTCGCGGCCCCAACCGGTCCCCCCGGTCGCTGCCTTTCAGATAGTCGAACAGGTCGTTGATCAGGTTCGCGTCGATCTGCATCAGAAAAGCGAACAGCGTGCACAGCAGTGCCTCCGGCCAGCGAAAACAGCCGTCGGAATAGGCCAGCGCGCACCCGACCAGCACGGGAACGGCGGCCGCAGCCAGCGTTTTGGGACGCGAGGCGAGCACCCAAGCCCGGAACACGCCGGGTTTCTCCGTTTTCATAGGCATATCGTATTAGTCGGAAGACAAAGATAGTTCATAATCGCTCCGAATAGTCGCCGCTTATGGAGCCGAACGTAAAAAACGGCATCCGGATGCGGAGCGGCACAGGCTCCGGCCTGCACGTCAGGGCATCCCGCCCGCATCTTCTCCGGACATGGACAAGCGGCCCGACCTGCCTGCCGACTTTTCGGGCCGTGTCGAAAAACAGTGCGGCGCTCGAGGACCGAGCATTAGCGAGGACTTTCCGAACGTAAAAAAGCGATTATCTTCCATGTGCCAAGCGCATTCGCAACCGGAGCTTTTACATCTGCCGGCCACGGTCGGCAACCACAAGCCGCGCATCCGATCAGGCCTCTGCCCCAAACCGCTCAGCCGTAGGGAGCCTGATACCGGGAAACCGGAAACATCGGGAACTCGAAGGTCTGTAGAGGAAAGTATACAATCGGTATCCCGAAAACATCCCAAGCCGACTCGAATCGGCGCATGCCGATGCCACCTCGCCCCCTCCCGAGCCGCAGAAAGACCGGACGAGGCAAGCGACCGAACACGAACCGGAAGGAACGGGAGAAACGGAGCGCATTCCGAAAATGCCCGGTCCTATCCGATAACGATCGGGAAACGGAAAGGAACGCCATGAACCGCCCTTTCCTAAAAACGACGCTCAGGAAGAAAATGACGGCACGAAGCGACGATACACGCAGGCGGCCCCTTCGGACCGGGCGGCCCCAAAGCCGTCCCGTCTACCAAAACGGCGACAAAGAACGAAAAAAACCGAAAGTCGTCCCGCCGGACCTGCCGGCAACAGGCACGGAAAGACCCGAAGACCGTTC
Source organism: Alistipes ihumii AP11 (assembly GCF_025144665.1). Classification (NCBI taxonomy): domain Bacteria; kingdom Pseudomonadati; phylum Bacteroidota; class Bacteroidia; order Bacteroidales; family Rikenellaceae; genus Alistipes; species Alistipes ihumii. The sequence continues at coordinate 846,181 of NZ_CP102294.1, forward strand.
TGTCGGATAAACCGGCAATGGGAAAGCCCGCGGCTGCCGGCCGGAGCGGATCGGCGACCGGCGACAGCCCGTACGAAAACGGGCACAGGACCGGTCGGTCCTGTGCCCGCATATCGGTGGAACTGGAGGGAGTCGAACCCTCGTCCAAACAAGGAACCCGAGGGCTTTCTACACGCTTATCCTTCGATTGATCCTCTTGCCGCGACCTGGCCGAAGGCGACCCAGTCGCAGCCGCAGCCTATGAAATCTCGCGGCCGCTTATAGGCGTCGCAACCGCCATTCCCGTTTCGATGATACCCCGGATTCCTCGCGCTACGGGACGGAGCGCTCGGCGGGGTACTCGTTCCACGGACTCATCGGACCGCGGAATTAAGCCATTTTACTCTGTAAAATTAAGCAGCGAGTGCGTAGCTATTATTGCCATTTGTAATTCGAGCATTCAGTTTTACGAGAGCCCACACAACGCTCGGCGTGCTTACCATCAGACTCTGCCTGCTGTCAAAACCGGTCAGTCCCTGATCGCCCTGCGGACCGTCTTTCCATAAGACGGCACACAAAGCTTGATGCAAAGATAACGTATTTTTCCCGACAAACGGCGCCTGCGGAGGAAAAATTGCGAGAAAAGCGGCAGAGGACCGGGAAAAGACCTCCGAGTTCCTGCCGAGTAAGACGCGATCCGACCGAAAGCGCGACTCGAAAAAATAGGCTATTTTTGCAATCGGAGGTCCTCAATACTTACCGCAATGACCACGATACGAAAAGCGACGCCGTCCGACATACCCCTGATTCGCGAAATGGCATGGAAGACTTTTCCGGCCACGTACAGCGAGATTCTGAGCCGGGAGCAGACGGACTACATGATGGAATGGATGTACTCGCCCGAAAGCCTGCGCGACCAGATGGAACGGCAGGGGCACGTCTACTACATCGCCTGCGAGGACAACGAGCCGGCCGGCTATGTCTCCGTCCAGCGACAGGGTCCCGGGCTGTTCCATCTGCAAAAAATCTACGTGTTGCCCGCCTTTCAGAAATGCAGGCTGGGGCGCAAGCTGTTCGAGCACGCGGTCTCCGTTGTCCGGGAATTCGCTTGCGGCCCCTGCACGATGGAGTTGAACGTAAACCGCGACAATCCGGCGCTGGGATTCTACGAGCATATGGGCATGAAAAAGGTCCGGCAGGGAGATTTTCCGATCGGCAACGGCTACTACATGAACGACTACATCATGGCGCTGCGCATCGAATGAGCGGACACGCCGGCCCGGCCCCGAGCGCCGAAACGGGCCGGACGCCGGCTCCCCGAGCAACGGTCGTCCGCACGGCGAGCCATGCGCCGGCATGACGGGCGCGAGACATTCCCTTCGGGAAAGACGCGCCCTGCCGCACAAAGCCAGAACGGGGCACACACCGCGCCGTACGGCTATTGCCTAAGATCTGCCGGCACCGGTCTTCCGACGGCATAGCACGAGCGGACGAAGCGACAAGGGAAGAACGTCCGATACAGACCGCAGAAACGAAGAATCGCGAACCTCGGTCGTCCGGCCGAACGACCGGGCCCATGCTTCCCGTCAACGGATGTCCACCGTATACTCGCGGCCGTCCTCGAGAGCATCGATCGTGACCCATGCCCAGCGGGCGTCGCCCGACAGTTCGGTCGGGCACTTCTGGCCGTTCACCGTGACCGTTTCGCAGTCGAACGGACCGGCCCGGAATTTCAGCGCACGCAGATCGCCCCTGTCCGTCACGCGGAACACGGCCCGCTGGCGGCTTCCCCGCGGATAATCGACCCGATAGTCGATCGTGGCGCCGTCGCCGCCCCATACATGCAGACCGCTCACATGGACATTCCAGCCCCGGGGAAGACGGGGCATCACCTTGACAACGCCGTCCGCAGCCTTCGACGCTCCGGCCGCGATCATCACGGTTCGCAGCGTCTCGTTCTGCTGCACGAAATTGCCCAGATCGCCCTGCCGCCGGATCATGTCTTTCTCGCGGCTGTACGACGCGCACTCGGGCACGATGAACGGCTTCGGCAGACGCGGCGCATAGCACAGCCGGGCCAGATTCCGCAGGAAGCGGTCGTAATCGGCGCTCCGATCGAGCAACAGCGCGTTCTGCGAGATCAGGTTATGATCGTAGCCGAGTCCCCGGGGCCCCATGTAGGTATCGCCGACGTAGCGCGCGAGGTCATCGCGGTAGGTGTCGCGACTGAGCTCGTACCAGCGCTCGGGCACGTCCGATCCGACATCCCAGCCGACGTACTCGGCCCATGTCGTCAGCGAGGGATCGTGAAAGAAGCCGAACTTTTCCGTATTCCACTTTCCGTCCCGGACGCAGTAGCGCAGGATCGCCTCGCCCAGACTGTCGGCGAGCGCATTCCAGCGGCCCGCCTCGATCGAACGGCCCGCCTTCTCGGCCATTGCGGCGTACATGCGGAGGCCCAGAAAACAGGACATGTTGTTGAACATCGTGAACTCCATCATACCGCCTTCGGTCTCGCCGTACATCAGCCCGTGCTCGTTGAACGACAGATCGGGGTGCGCCATCGTCCAGTCGATCCACCGGACGGCTTCGCGCACGTACTTCCAGTTATCGCGCACCCACGCGGCCGAAGCTCCGCCGCAGAGCCAGGCGTTGGCCACGCTCATCATCGTCATGCCGTGACCGTCGGGCTCGGCATTGCCGTAATTCTGGAAATCCTCGCCGAAACGCTCCTTCGTATAGCGAGTGGGCCATCCAACCCCGACGAGTACCCGGGAGTACTCGAGCGGCTTGTTCGGAATCACGCTCCAATGCCCGGGGATGGCTACCTCGCCGAAATAGAGCTCCTGCTCGGGATAGTACATCAGCCAGCGGTTCAGGAAATCGGCCGTGCGGAGCGCCTCGGCCCCGAGCCCCAGCATCGAAAGCAGAACCAGCGGACGGTTGCGCGAGTACATGCAACTCGTGTAGCTCTCCGCCCGGGGAACCCACGTGCCGAACCCGTCGTAGCGCCACGAGTCGGCCCCGCGCGACGACTCGCAGATCATGCCGTCGGGAAGCATTTTGTTGCGGACGATATCTTCCACGTTGTCGTGGAAGACACGGGTCAGGATATTCGCGTAGCTGTCTCCCGTAAACTCGATTCTCGCCAGAGCATACTCCTCGGGATAGACGAAAGGCGGCACGCGGCGGCAGTCGTCGCCGAACGTATAGAGACGGCGGACGATACGTTCCAAGCAGTCGGTCCGCAGGTCGGGGCGCCGGCTGTCGACCGCATGCATATCGAAAAAGGGATCGTCGGCCCGTACCGGAACGCCGCCCGAAAGCGTCCCGCGAGTCCCCGCGGGAACCAGATAACCGCCCGTGAAAACAGGCTCGCCCCGCTTGTCGGGATTGTCCCGGACGAATATCTCCCTGACCGGTTCGTTCCGCAGGCGAATTTTCAGCACGCACTGCGGCTCGCCCTCGAAAGCGCCCTTCAGGCAAAGAGCCTCCCGAAGGCAGGCGGTCATCTCGGGTTCGGCCCGGTCGGTCTTGAAGGGCGCGCCGCCGTCGAGCCAATGGGCGCGGAACCACATCGTACAGCCGAAAACGAGCGGGACCTCGTCCTGGGAGCCGTCCTCGTAGACGATAACCACCTCGCCGGCCCGGTCGCCGACATACAGGTTCTCGGATTCGACGATCCCGCCCCAAGGAACCGTACCCGCATCGATCGAATTGTAGCCTCCGACCAGATAGAGGTCGCCTCCGTCGCGCGGCTCCGCCGAGGCTTCCAGCGGCATCTCGAACCAGCCGCCGCGCTCGGGCGACGAAGGCTCGGCGGCAAAAACAGCGCCGCAATATAAAGACATCGGCAATACGACGGTCCAGAATCGGACCAAAAAACGAGACGAAACGGAAAAGAAAAACATGGCAAGCAGAGTTTGGAGTCAGTATTCCAAAGATAACAAGAAAATTTCCGGAACCGGCGGCGCGGCCGCTTGTTTGTCAAGAATCTCCCGCTTTCGGTCAAAAAAGAAACAGCGACCGTTTTCCGTATCTAGCCGGGACAAGCCGAGAGCAGGATTCGCCTCCCGACGCGAGCCGCATCTCACAGCGGCCGGCAGAGAAAAAGGGCAGCGGAAGCCCTCCCTCGTTCCGCTCGACGAAATCCTCCGCTACATCCTCCACGCAGGAAATTTTGCACGACGGACTTCGCGCCGTCTCCCCGAAACGGGCATCGGATCGAACGATTACCCGTTAAGGATCAACCCATTGAAAAAAGGAGCCGGCGAATAGGCCCGCTCTCTTTCCCGGGCCGCGCGGAGGTTTCGGAACATTTGCTTATCTTTGGGATGCAAAATGACGAACACGATGAATCCGAACACGGTTGTCGAGCTGCGGGACGCGGCGATCTATCATGCCAACGACGCGTTCCGCGAGGCTTCATTCAAAGGACACAAAGGCGTGCAGAACCTGATCCTTTCCGACGTGAACCTGTCGGTCTACCCGGGCGAAATGGTCTATCTGATCGGCCGGGTCGGATCGGGCAAGAGTTCGCTTCTGAAAACGCTGTACGCCGAGCTGCCGCTGCGGGAAGGGTACGGCAGCGTCGTCGGTTTCGACCTGCGCCGGATCCGGCGCAAGGACGTGCCCTATCTGCGCCGCCGCATGGGCATCGTGTTTCAGGACTACCGCCTGCTGACGGACCGCAACGTCTTTATGAACCTGCACTTCGTGCTCAGGGCCACCGGCTGGCGCAACGAATTGCAGATCCGCAGCAAGATCGCCGAGGTGCTCGACATGGTCAGTCTCCACAACAAGGAGTACAAGATGCCCTACGAGCTCTCGGGCGGCGAACAGCAGCGCCTGGCCATTGCGCGGGCGCTGCTCAACGACCCGCAGGTGATCCTGGCCGACGAACCGACCGGCAACCTCGACCCTGCCGCCGCCGACGGGCTGATGCAACTGCTCCGATGGATCGTATCGCGAGGCTGCGCCGTACTGATGTCCACTCACAACATCAGCAACATCCAGCAATATCCGTCCCGCACGCTACGGTTCAATCAGGGCCGCGTCGAGGAGATCGACATGCAGTCGATTCTTGGCATTTAGCGAAAAAATCGTTATCTTTGCTTGAATTGTTCCGCGCCGTCGGCCGAAACGGCCGGGCCGTTTTTTCCGAACCGTCGCGCGGACATGCAGTTCATTGCATTTCAACCTTTTGAAGATTATTAACCACATCCTATGAGCACAGAGGAAAAAAATCAGGTTCATCAGCCGGAAGAGTATTCGGCATCCAGCATTCAGGTTCTCGAAGGGCTCGAGGCGGTGCGCAAACGTCCCGCCATGTACATCGGGGACATCGGGGTGAGAGGACTGCACCACCTGGTCTACGAGGTGGTCGACAACTCGATCGACGAGGCGCTGGCCGGATACTGCACCGACATAGACGTCACGATCAACGAGGACGACTCGATCACCGTGCGCGACAACGGCCGGGGCATTCCGACCGACTTCCATGAAAAGGAGGGACGTTCGGCGCTGGAGGTCGTGCTGACCGTACTGCACGCCGGAGGAAAGTTCAACAAGGACAGCTACAAGGTCTCGGGCGGTCTGCACGGCGTGGGCGTATCGTGCGTCAACGCGCTCTCGACGCTGCTCACGGCCGAGGTGCACCGGCAGGGCCGCATTTTCCGCCAGCAATTCAGCAAGGGCACTCCGCTGGCTCCGATGGAAGTGATCGGCGAAACCTCGGAGGAGGATCACGGAACGATCATCACGTTCAAGCCCGACGACACGATTTTCTCGGTCACCGAATACGACTACGAGACGCTCTCGTCGCGCATGCGCGAACTGGCATACCTGAACAAGGGCGTGCGGCTGAACATCACCGACCGGCGCAACCGCAACGAGCAGGGAGAGTTCGTGCACGACTCGTTCTATTCGACCGAGGGGCTCAAGGAGTTCGTCCAGTTCCTCGACGCGAGCCGCGAGCCGCTGACCGAAACGCCGATCTACATCGACACCGAGAAGGACGGCGTACCGGTCGAAGTGGCGATGCAATACAACACGAGCTTCTCGGAGAACGTCCACTCGTATGTCAACAACATCAATACGATCGAAGGCGGCACGCACCTGACGGGCTTCCGCCGCGCGCTGACGCGCACGCTGAAGAAATACGCCGAGGACTCGGGCCTGCTCGCCAAGCTGAAGTTCGAGATCAACGGCGACGACTTCCGCGAGGGACTGACGGCCATCGTATCGGTCAAGGTGGCCGAGCCCCAGTTTGAGGGACAGACCAAGACGAAACTGGGCAACAGCGAGGTGGCCGGAGCCGTCGATCAGGCCATATCGGGCGCGCTGACGCACTATCTGGAGGAGAACCCGAAGGACGCCCGAGCGATCGTATCGAAAGTGATCCTCGCCGCCACGGCACGCCACGCGGCGCGCAAGGCCCGCGAGCTGGTGCAGCGCAAGACCGTACTGTCGGGCTCGGGCCTGCCGGGCAAGCTGGCCGACTGCTCGTCGCGCGACCGCGATCAGGCCGAAATCTTCTTCGTCGAGGGAGACTCGGCCGGCGGATCGGCCAAGCAGGGCCGCGACAGGAATTTTCAGGCGATCATGCCGCTGCGGGGCAAGATACTGAACGTCGAGAAAGCCATGGAGCACCGGATTTTCGAGAACGAGGAAATCCGCAACATCTTCACCGCGCTCGGCGTGACCATAGGCACCGAAGAAGACAGCAAGGCGCTGAATCTGGAGAAGCTGCGCTACGGGCGGGTCATCATCATGACCGATGCCGATGTCGACGGCAGCCACATCGCCACGCTGATGCTGACGTTCTTCTTCCGTTACATGAACAACCTGATCAAGAACGGACACGTCTATATCGCGACGCCTCCTCTCTATCAGGTCAAGAAAGGCAAGAACAGCCGCTACTGCTGGACCGAGGAGGAACGCGAGGCCGCGCTCGAGGAGTTCGGAGCCAAGGGCGCTCACGTACAGCGGTACAAAGGTCTGGGAGAGATGAATCCCGAACAGCTGTGGGAAACGACCATGTCGCCTAAGACGCGCATTCTGCGCAAAGTGAACATCGAGAGCGCCGCCGAGGCGGACCGGATTTTCTCGATGCTGATGGGCGACGACGTGCCGCCCCGACGCGAATTCATCGAGCGGCACGCCAAATACGCGAATATCGACATTTGACCGAATCGGGCGCAGACCGACGACAGGGGCCGCTTTCGCGGCCCCTGTCGTCATTTAGCGTACGGATAAAACAGATAACGAGCGCTCTCCCCTGCCGAGCGACGGTTGTCCGACGACGCTTGTCGCACCTCTGCTCCGCCCGGATCGCATCCGGCCGGATTCCGCCGCCCCGAACCGCTCGGACCGAAGGACCGCAGACGAATCCCGGCAAGCGCTCCGACATTGCTCGACACGGCCCGAAGCCGAAAAAAGAGGCAATAGATCCGAGTACTCAGGCGCCTCGGGCCCATGCAGCCATAGCCGAAGCGAAGCACCGCGAGCACGAAACCGCAACGCTTCCGAACGCCCCGAGAAACGACAAGCCCGACGATATGCGACAAAAACGGCTCGAAAAAGGGGAAGGCAATGATACGATGCCTCAACGTACCAAGCGCATTCGCAACCGGAGTTTTTATATCCGCCCTGTCTCGGTTAACTACCATCAACCGGGCACCGTCCGATTAGCCTCTGCCGCCGGAGGGGATTTCATGCTCGGAAACACCGAGAACTCGAGGGCCGGTACAGCAAAGCACATAACCGGAAAACGGAACGATTCGCTCGCCGGCAAGCAAGCGAAACGGGAAATGCGGCTCCAAACCGACGGTATGACCCGGCGTGCGGCCGAGCGACAAAGACGATGCCGCACCCCGGAAATCCCCTCGCTATCAGAAACCCGCTGCGTTTCGGGCAGATAGAGCGCCTTTGTAAGTGATGCTCTCGCAGCTCTCGGGAACGAGGGAAACGCTCGTCAGGCCGTTCGGTTCGATGCGGAACGTGAACGAGCACGACTCGGTACTCGTCCGGGCGGAAAAGGTAATCACCCAATTGCCCCGCTTCATTTTTTTCACTCGGTAGTTGGTAATCGGCGCATCGTTGAAGCTCATGCCCTCGTCGGCTCCCAACGGAGCCCGGTAGCTTTGACCGACATAGGGAAGAACCGTCTGCAGCGTATCCCCGCAGACATGAATCGTATAGCCGCTGACGGTAAAACTCCTCTGCTTGAGCGGATAGACGCTCGAGACCGCTATCCAGTAATCCCTGCTATCCAGCATTTTCTCGACGATCGCCGCCTGACGGGGATCCGTCACCGGCTTCTTGGCCTCGGCGGGAAAGAACGACATCAGCGAAAAGAGCAGCAACGACAGACCGAGCAAGCTTCGTTTCATAACGGTAAAGATTTTAGACATCGAGCGAAAGATAAGAATTATTTCCGAATATCCAACCTATTCCCGAACACCTTGTTCGACCGATTCCGAAGACCTTCTTCCCCGCTGAGAGCGGGAAATTTTCCGCAACGGCGCGGGCGGATATCCGTCAAAACAGCCCGGAACCCGAATCCGTTCCTTTATGACGTCTGCGCAGCAGGAGCAGAAAAGGAAGCGCCGAGGCAAGCGTCAGCATCACGACGATCGTAAAATCGTCGGTCACTCCCGAAACGTAGGCTTCGGTCCGGTCGCCCGCATCGCGGGCCGTATGGTAGGCGATGCGCGAGGTCATGACCGCCGTGAGCAGCGCGATGCTGATACTTCCGACCAACTGCTTGATACTGTTAGATATGCCCGCTGCAGCAGCCATCTGGTTCTGATTCAGGTTCCGAAGCGAGAAAGCGTTCAGCGGCGCGAAGGTCAGCCCCATGCCGAATCCCCGCAGATAGACGACGGCCATGATAGCGGAATGGGGCGTGCGAACCGTAAACCGGCTGGCTAGAAAAAAGCTCAGCGCCATCACGGCGATGCCGGCGAACACGAGCGGCAGCGCGCCGACATAGCGAGTAAGAATGCCCGAAGCGGTCGACAGAACTCCCTGAATCAGTCCTACCGGCAGGAAAACCATACCTGCCATCAGCGCCGTATAGCCCAGCCCGTTCTGCATGTAAAGCGGCAGCAGATAAGTGCCGCCGAACATGCCGATGCCGAAGATAATCAACACGAGCATCGAGACGCCGAAATGACGGTCGCCCAACAGGCGGATGTCGAGCAGCGGATGGTCCGTCCGCAGCTCGCGGACGATGAACACGGCCAGCGCGACGGCCGCCACGGCGAACGAGCCGGCCACGTCCCAGGCCGTCCAGCCGTGCGGGTTGCCCGACGCATTGCCCCGGGCCAGCCCGTAGATGACCAACGGCATGAAAAGAGCGACGCTCACGAAGCCGATCCAGTCGAACCGGCCTATGTCGGGATTCCTCCACTCTTTCTGAATCAGCAGCGAGGCGGCAATGCCCAGTATGCCGATCGGCACGTTCACATCGAAAATCAGATGCCAACTGTAATCGTCCACCAGAAAACCGCCCACCAGAGGTCCGAAGGAGATGGACGCCGCAGCAGCGACCGCCCACAGACCGAGCGCCGTGCTGAGCTGCTTGGCGGGAAATTCGCGCGAAACGATGGCCAGTCCCAGCGACTGGATAATGCCGCTGCCCACCCCTTGCAATGCCCGGGAAAAAATCAGGAACTCGTCGACGGTGGCCCGGCCGCAACACCACGATCCGAACGTAAACAGAATCATGCCGAGCACGTATATCCGCTTGTTGCCGTAGCGGTCGGCCAGCCAGCCGGCCGTAGGCAACATGATCGTCATCGTAATCATATAGGCCGTGACGACCCACTCGGCCGTCGAAAGGCCGATGTGAAAGACATTCATGATCGTGGGAAGTCCTACGTTGACGACCGTCACGTCAAGCACCGCCATGAACGTACCCACCATGATCACGGCGAGTACCCACCATTTGTAACTCCGGCTCTTCTGCAGCCGGACCTGCCACTGCTTCATACGTAATTTTTCCGCGATGCCAGCGCAAAAAAAATGCCACCTGACACGAGGCGCGCGGCGTTCCGGTCTCGCCAACGGATGAATTCTCCGGGACATGCCTGCCTTTCCGGGAACAACGCGAAACGGGAAAGGTCCGGACAAAAACGTCCGGATCGGCGCGAAGGGGAGAATACCCGTCAGAAACGCTTCGTATAGCCGTGACAATAAGGCTGCGTGCCCTTGCGCTCGTAATAGTCCTGATGATAGGCCTCGGCGGGCCAGAACGTTCCGGCCGGGGTAACCCTCGTCGCGATGCGGTAACCCTTGGCGCGCAACGTATCGAGCAGCCGCTCGGCGACCGCTTTCTGTTCCGGCGTCCGATAGAATATCTCGGAGCGGTACTGGTCGCCTATGTCGGGGCCCTGACGATCGACCTGCGTCGGATCGTGAATCTCCAGAAAAAGTTTCGTCAACGCCTCGTACGACGTTTTCGACGGATCGAACACGACGCGGACGGCTTCGGCATGGCCGGTCTCGTGACTGCAAACCTGCTCGTAGGTAGGACGTTCGGTCCGGCCGCCGGTATAGCCCGACTCGACCGACAGAACGCCCGGAGCCCGCTGCATCAGATGTTCGACGCCCCAAAAGCAGCCTCCTGCGAAAACGGCCGTATCGGTCGCGGCGCGCTCTTCGCCGGCCGTCCTCTCGAAATCGAGCGAAACGGAGTTGACGCAATGGCGGACATTCTTGGGCGTGAATCCCTCGCCGGCGAACACATGGCCCAAATGTCCTCCGCATTTCGCGCAGACGATCTCGGTCCGGCGTCCGTCGGCGTCGGGAACGCGCCGGACCGCTCCCTCGATCTCGTCATCGAAACTGGGCCAGCCGCAGCCCGAATCGAACTTGTCCGCAGAGCGGTAAAGCGGCTCGCCGCACTGCCGGCAGCGGTAGACGCCCGGCTCATTGTGGTCGTAATACTTGCCGGAGAAGGGCCGCTCGGTGCCCTTGTCGACGATCACCCTTTTTTCTTCCTGTGTAAGCGGTTTCATGCTCTGTGCCGTTAGCGGACCCGCCGGCAGCGCCGACAAAAGAATCCAAAATAAGAAGCGACGCATAGAATCGATGTTTTCGATACCGTTCGCCACACGGTATTTCAAATATTGTTCCGCAACCGTCCGCGCCCGTTCCGCCCGCAGCCCCAAGCGGCTCTGCCAGAACGGGCCGACGAAGCGCATAACGCGGACCGTAACGCCTCGGGCACGGACGAGCATCGTACCGACACTCCCCGGCGTCCGCTTCCTCGCCGCAAAGTTCCATTGTACCGTCCGATAACGCCGCCTAAATAAGCGGGTAACCTGATGTCCGGGAGAGAAGATCGGGCAGGCGGCAGGCAACCGGAAAATGCTCCGAAAAGTGCGCATCGAAAACCGGCGAGCACAATTTTGAAGCAAAAAGCCTCAAGCCGACCGTAAACACGAGGGAAGCCCAACAAAAGAAGTCCGAAAGTCTCTTTTCGCCGGTATCCGCGACCTCAGCCCGGCAAACGATTGCCGGCCACAGCGTACGGGAAAGCCCCGAAAGCCGATCGCTCCGCCGAGACACCGTCCGCGACGCAAACATGCAGGCGGAAACCCGCTCGCCCGTTCCTTCCGCCCCGTGTTACAAGTCCTGCGCCTCCTGCTCCAGATGCCGCACGTAAAGGCTGTGCACGATACCGTCGATGATGCCGATCGTAGGCACGATGATCGGGCGATCGCCGGTCACGGACGCGATCCGCAGGAAAATCTCGGCAGCGGGAACGATCACGTCGGCCCGGTCGCCGTTGAGCGAATATTGTTCCATGCGCTGCTCGACGGTCTTGTCCTTCAGTTCGTCGTACAAGGCGCGAAGCCGCCCGATCTCCAGACGGTTGTCATGCGAGGCGCGGGCCATGCGGTACAGTTTGTTGATGTTTCCGCCCGAGCCGATGATCTGCAAGTTCCCGTAGCGACCGGCCCACACTTTCAGTTCGCGGTCGAGCGCCTGCCAGTCGTCGGGACGGACCGTGCCGGTCAGCTGACGGACCGTGCCGATGTCGAAAGAATGCGAATCGACGAGCTTTCCGTCGGCGATCAGGCTGATTTCGGTACTGCCGCCGCCGACGTCGACATAGAGATACGTACCCTCCCGGTCGAGCAGATCGGCCACATGACTGTCGTACACAATACGGGCCTCCTGTTGTCCGTCGATGATCTCGAGGCGGATGCCGGTCTTGTTGTGAATCTTACGGGCGATTCGCTCACCGTTCGACGCGTCGCGCATGGCCGAGGTCGCGCAAGCCCGGTAGGCCGTCACCCCGTATACTTTCATCAGCAGACGGAACGCCTTGACCGTGCGCATGAGCTGTTTCTCCTTGAAGGTCGTGATGACGCCCCGGCGGAACGAGTCCTCGCCCAACCGCAGCGGAATGCGGATCAGGACCGTTTTGGTCATCGCCGAGGGAGGCTCGCCCTCCGCGACGCTCTTGATCAGGAATCGCACGGCGTTCGACCCGATGTCGATCGCGGCGAAATTGAGTTTCTTATTCAACATGTCTATGCAATCAGAGAAGACAAGATAGCTATTTTTCTCCGGATTCGGCACGGTAATGCTCGTAAAGTCGCTGCTGCGAGCGCCGGGGAGGCCGCCCGTCGTCGTAAAGCAGGTTGTCGCCCGTGCCGTCGACCACCCGCGCGGCCACGTTGTCGGCCAATCCTTCGTCCACGATCCGGCGCAGCTCCCGGCGGACCGCTTCGTCGTAAACCGGCGCATACGCCTCGACGCGGTTATCCAGATTGCGCGTCATCCAGTCGGCCGAACCGATATAGATCCGCTCGTCGCCGCCGTGACCGAAGATCAGAATGCGCGAATGCTCCAGGTAACGGTCGATGATGCCGCGTATTTCGATCCGCCCGCGATCGTGCGCAGAAGCCACGATCGAGCAGTTGCCGCGCACCAGCAGGCGCAGCCGGACGCCAACGGCGGCGGCGGCATAGAGTCGACGGATCAGCTTCGCGTCGGTAATATGGTTCACTTTCGCCAGAATATAGGCTTCCTCGCCCTGCCGGGCGCGGCGCACCTCGTCGGCGATCAGCGCATTGAGCTTACGGCGCATGTCCCGAGGCGATACGACCAGATGGTCGAAGGCGAACGGCCGGGCCGGCTGGCGGATGAACTCGAACACGCGCTCGACCTCGCGCGTCAGCCGCCGGTCGGCCGTCAGCAGCGCGACGTCGGTATAGGTTCGGGCGTTGCCTTCGTGGAAGTTGCCCGTGCTCACGCAGGCGATGTCGCCCCTCGACGATCCGATGTGCGTCAGCTTGGCGTGCACCTTGAGTCCCTCGACGCCGAAAATCACCCGAATGCCGGCTTCCTGCATCTTCTTCGCCCAGTCGATGTTCGACGCCTCGTCGAAACGCGCCATCAACTCGACGACGGCGGTCACCTGCTTGCCGTGCCGCGCGGCGCAGATCAGCGCCTTGACGACTTTGGAGTTTCTGGCCAGTCGGTAGACGGTCGTCCGGATCGTACGCACGTCGCGGCTCAGGGCCGCCTCGCGCAGCAGACGCAGATAGTTCGAGAAGCTCTGATAGGGATAGTGGAACAGCACGTCGCCCCGCCGCACCCGGTCGAGCGTACTGTCGGCCGTATCGAAGTCGGGGACCGGCGCAGGCGGCCACGGTTCGAAGCGCAGGTCTCCGCGTCCGACGTCGGGGAAGCGCATCAGGTCTTTCATGTTGTGGTAACGCGAACCGCCGACGCAGATATCGTACCGATCGATGCCGAACCTGCGCTTGAAATATCGCAGCATCTCGTCGGGCATCCGCCGGTCGTAGACAAAACGCACGGGTTCGCCCCGCTTGCGGCTTTTCACGCCCCGGGCCACCTTCTCGACGAGGCCCTCGCCGGCATCGCCGCGGAGTTCCATCTCGGCATCGCGCGTGAACTTCACGGCATAAGCCTCGAACGACTCGTAGCCGAGACCGGCGAAAATGAACGGCAGACAGAACCGCACGACGTCGTCGAGAAAGATCAGACAGGTTCTCCCGTCGTTCGAAGGCAGCACGAGAAACCGGCCGAAATCCTTGACCGGCAACTCGATCAGCGCATAATCCCGGGCCACGCGTCCCGTACGCGTACGCCTCAGCAAACGGACGGCCAGGTAAACGCCCGAGTCGGTCAGCTCGCCGAACTGCGCTCCCCGTGTCAGGATCAGCGGATAAGTCGCGCTGTCCAGCTCGTTGCGATAGACCGCGCGGACATAGGCGGCCTGAGCGTCGGAAAGGCGGCTTTCGTCCAGCAGCGCGATACGCTCTTTCTCCAGCTCGGCCAGAATGCCGGCGAACGTCTGCTCGAACTCCTCGGAATAGGCATGGATCAGCCGGTTGATCTCGCGCAGCTCCCTGCGTGCGCCGGGACTGCGGCCGCTCTCGTACTCGGCGACGCGTTTCATCGTTGAGACGCGCACGCGAAAGAACTCGTCCAGATTGTTGCTGTAAATGCCCAGAAACGACAGCCGCTCCAAGAGCGGCACGTTCGCGCGCTGCGCCTCCTGCAAAATTCGATGATTGAAATAGATCCAGCTCAGGTCGCGATCCAGGGTCTTCGGTGTTTTCATGGTCTGCTGCCGTGGAATTGATCGTTCGCAAGATACGCTTTTTAAGGCGAAAACGAGGTAGCGCGAACTTTAAATTTCGTCTGCGGCAACAACCGTTCCGCAAACGAGGAAAGGAAGCGGGAACGATCCGGAAGGGCGATAAGTATAAAGTCGTATTTTACGCTCCGAACGGTCGTTGCGAGCCCGATACGGAGCCTTTCGTATTGTCAGCGAGCGAAAATTGTCCTACTTTTGCATGAGTAAGGAGGTCCCCGGACAACCCGGAACGGACCGCCGGCTACACGAACCGAACCAATGAAAGATTTCAACGCCACACGGTACAAGCTGAAAAACATCGCTACGGAGCGCGTCTTCGACGACGAAGGCTGGACGCTCGAAGATAAGCAGAGCCACGTCCCCTCGCTGATCCGGGCCGTCTACGAGTCGAAACAGATACGCCCCAAAGGCGAGGAACACGGCATCTACCGCTTTGCCGACTGGCTGCCGGTCAAACGGACGCTCAGCGGATCGTGCGCTCCGGTCACCTACCGCAGCCGCAAGCTCGCCGAGCATTTGGGACTCAAGAACCTGTATATCACTTTCAACGGATATTTTCCCGAAATCGGGGCGCGCATGACGACCTGCTCGTTCAAAGAGACGGAGGCCTACTCGGTCTGCGGCCGGCTGAACGGCAAACACAAGGACAAGGTACTCGTCGTGGCGTCGGCCGGAAACACGGCCCGCGCGTTCGCCAAGGTGTGCTCGGACAACCATATTCCGCTGCTGCTCAGCGTACCCGAGGAAAATATCGACGCGCTGTGGTTCGAGGCTCCGCTCGACGACTGCGTCAAGCTGATCTCGCCCCGGCACGGAGCCGACTATTACGACGCGATCAAGCTGAGCGACATGGCGCTGCAGTCGGACAAATTCTTCGCCGAGGGAGGCGCCAAGAACGTCGCGCGACGCGACGGAATGGCGACGACCGTGCTGTCGGCCGTCACGCACATCGGGCGCATTCCGGACTATTACTTTCAGGCCGTCGGCAGCGGCACGGGCGCGATCGCCGCATGGGAAGCCAACCTGAGGCTGATTGAGGACGGGCGGTTCGGCAATCACAAGATGAAGCTCATGGTATCCCAGAATGCGCCCTTCGTTCCGATGTACGACGCATGGAAAGCGCGCTCGCGCGAAATGCTCCCTTACGACGACGATCAGGCCCGGCTCGACGTCGAGGAAATCGACGCGAAGGTACTCTCGAACCGCAAGCCCCCCTACGGAATCAAGGGCGGCCTGTTCGACGCGCTGCTCGACACGGGCGGAGACATACTCGTCGCGACGAACGACGAAGCCCGTGCGGCCAAAAAGCTGTTCGCCGAACTGGAAGGCGTCGACATCTACTCGGCTCCGGCCGTAGCGCTGGCTACGCTGATCCAATCCGTCCGCGACGGAAGGATCGCTCCCGAGGAATACGTCATGCTGAACGTGACCGGAGGCGGAGAGAAGCGTTTCATGGAAGGCAAGGAGCTGTTTTTCCTGAAGCCGTCGCACGTGTTCGATATCGACCCCGACCCCAAAGAAGTCGCAGAGAAGGTCGAGGCGCTGTTCGAGTAATAGACACTCCTGAATCCGCAACCATACGCTGGCCCGAGTAATTTCGGGCCAGCGTGTCTTTTAAACGCCCTACACTCGCGTGTCAGTTACCGAAAGTCTGATCTTTGCCGCATGTGAAAGAGAATTTTCCCGATCGGGACCGCCGGGAAAATCATCCGAGTTTTTCATTACAGAAATCTGCCATGGCAAACGAATTACCCTGACATCGTGCGATGATCGGTTGTTAGGCCCGGCCAACATCGCGACCCGAGTCTCCATAGGAACGGGCATCCGCCCCCGCAATCTAATGAATCAACTTGTCGGTTTCGTATTCGGAACTTCACCGTTTTTTCGAGCAATCCTCGAACCGGTTCTAACGCCCGTTTTTCCGACTTGCCTTATCATAAAATCCAATCCGAGACAGAGCGACAGGACGACTAAGACACATTTTCACTGCCGACTCTACGCGTTTTCCGGTTTTCCCGAACCCGTCGATCCGACAGTAACCCCATCTCCAAACCCGAATATCGAATCGTCTACGACAGCTATTCGATATTCGAATGAACTTACTAAAAACAGAAATAAAGAAAGCGGCCAACCGGAGAAATAAGCATCGGAAAGATTCTCTCCGACTTCAAACGGTCTGTTCCGTCTGTTCCGTCCGAACGATAGCAGCCGCCGTCGTGACGACGGCGGCTGCCTCCAGAATGATCGTATTCCGTTTTTCGATACGCATGCGACCGACACCGGCATCCCGATTTGCGGACCGACCGCTTGGAGCGCATCGTCCGCAGCCGCCATACGTTCGGCGACGATCGACGCTCCAACGATGAACAGAAACCTTCCGCAGAAAGATCGATCCGGCTAAACCGGGCATCGCAACATGATTCCGACAGGCGAATCCACTTCCGGCACTTTCCCTTCGAGATTATTCAGCGGACACCCGAAGAAAAACTTGCCGACATCCCTGCTCGTCGGCGGCATCGATATTCATCTGAAATCCCTTAGCGCCGCAACCGGCCGCCTTATTTTCATACAGGTCGAGCAGCTTCTCGGGAGTGCATACCGAGCCGAGTCTTTCCCAACCGGCCGAATCGGATATCTGACTCTCCCTGCTAACAATCCATACGACCAAGTCGGGTTCTGCCGCATCTACGGCCGTCGCATCCATTTCAAAGTAGATACACTTGTCGAGCGCCTGAGGACAGAACGCGAATTCCGCCAAAGTTTGCTCCCGACTTGAACAATCGCTGCCTGACTGCCCCGAGCATCCTCCAAGCATGACAGCAAGAACCAGCACTAACACGATTCGCACACTTTTCATAAAAAAGATTTTAACCGGACCAATGATATTCGATCTCGTTTTCAGGCAGGACGTCCGTCTGTCCGATTTCCGGCATGGTCCTCCTCTCTTATGTTTCTTGCATCTTCTCGTTAAACTTCATGGCATTTCCCGCTCCCGACACCCAAACAAATCCATATCCCTTTGTCCGTATTATTTCGGGATGGATTGACCATCGGCAATCGAACATCGGACAATAGCCCGTTTCTTTCCCCCAACCAACGCGCCTTTCATGAAAGCTATACAACGGGGGTTCGCAATCAATGGCATCGCTGCTATTCGCCTCACTACAAAAAGTGTCAATGAATCATTCGATCGCATCCATGCGCCATCCCGGTCGCTCCTCTCGCTCCGATAGAATAAATCCATCGTTCCGGCAACCGCCTAACGAGATCGGGATAAGAGCATGGAATAAATATACCAAATAGAATTTACCCTCACAACAAAACATAGCTTTTTATTTAGCCACACTTTAATAATTTATCACATATCCGTATCCCTGCGAACAGAAAAATCGGGAAAAAGATCGACCGAAACTTATTCACAAAACTTCATGACCAGACTTGTAAACCGGCGCGACAGCGTTCACCTGCCTGCCGCGAACTCGCGGTAGAACCAGACGATCGTCTCGATGCCGCGCAGGAAGTTCTCAAGTCCGTAGCTCTCGTTCGGCGAGTGGATCGCGTCGCGGTCGAGCCCGAATCCGAGCAGAACCGACTTGACGCCCAGCTCCTTCTCGAACGTGCTGATGATCGGGATGCTGCCGCCCGAATAGTACGGCAGAGGCTTCCGGCCGAACGTCCGCTCGACGGCCCGGGCAGCGGCGCGATAGGCGGGCAGATCGGTCGGACACACGTACGGAAAGCCCCCGTGCAGCACCTCTACGTCGACACGGACGCTGCGGGGAGCGATCGAACGGAAATGCTCGGCGAACAGACGGCCGATCTCGCGATAGTCCTGATCGGGTACCAGGCGCATCGAAATTTTCGCGTGAGCCTTCGACGGAATGATCGTCTTGGCGCCTTCGCCGGTATATCCGCCCCAAATGCCGTTTACGTCAAGCGACGGCCGCACGCCGATGCGCTCCATGGTCGAGTACCCCTTCTCGCCCGCCGTTTCCCGCACGCCGATGCTCTTGCAAAAAGCGGCCTCGCAGAACGGAGCCCGGCCGAAATCCGTCCGCTCCGCCGGCGAGAGCTCCCGCACCCGGTCGTAGAATCCGGGGACGGTCACGCGGCCGTCGGCATCGGTCAACGACGCGATCATCTTCGAGAGCACGACGGCCGGATCGGCCACCGCTCCGCCGTACAGACCCGAATGCAGATCGCGGTCGGGTCCCGTAACGGTCACCTGCACATAGCACAAGCCCCGCAGACCGCAGGTGATCGACGGCACGTCCCAGCCGAGCATGCTGGTGTCCGAAACGAGAATCACATCGGAACGAAGGAGCTCCTTGTGCCGGGCGCACCATGTCGTAATGCTCGCCGAGCCGATCTCTTCCTCTCCCTCGATCATGAACTTGACGTTGCACGGCAGCTCGCCGGCCGAAATCATCGCCTCCAGCGCTTTGACGTGCATGAACGACTGTCCCTTGTCGTCGTCGGCCCCGCGCCCCCAGATACGTCCGTCGCGCAAAACCGGCTCGAACGGATCGGTCTTCCACTCGTCGAGCGGATCGACCGGCATCACGTCGTAATGACCGTACACGAGCACGGTCGGCGCAGCCGAATCGACGATCTTCTCGCCGTAAACGATCGGATTGCCGTCGGTCGGCATCACCTCGGCGCGGTCGGCGCCGGCGGAAAGAAGCGCGTCGCGCAGATGCTCGGCGCAACGGACCATATCGCCCCGATGCGCGCTGTCGGCGCTGATCGACGGGATGCGCAGCAGCGAGAAAAGCTCTTCGACGAAACGCTCCCGATGCTCGTCGATGTATCGTTTTACTTTTTCCATAACAGATTCGGTTTTGGTCAGGCGATAAAGATAACGAACCGACGGGTGAAACACAAGCGGTTCCGGCAAAAAGAAGCCGCCGCCCGCCGTTTCCGGCGCAAGATCCTGCCGGGTCGCCATGCCGCTCGGACCAAACCGATCCCGGCATCCGCACAGCGGACGATCTTCGCGCAGCGGCGGCAATTTTACATATTTGTCACGGGCGGCAACCGAAGACAAGGACACCTGCGGTCTCCGACACGTTTCCCGAACGGACACGGTTACGGTTCCGGCAGAATCTTGCCGGACATGCTTCCGAGATCGCCGGCAAAAGCCTTGTCTGAATCCCATGCCCGACACGAACGGGGCGTCAGTTTCCCGAACGGGTATGAAGGACGCAGAAGCGCTCGAACAAATCGACCAGACGACTGCGGCGGCCGCGCAGGGAAACGAAGCTGAAACAGCGCGTAACGGACAAGTCGGACAGACCGATTACGCGCAGCAATCCATGACGCAGCTCTTCCCGAATGGCCTGCACGGAGAGAAAGGCCGCCGCTCCGGAGTCGTACAGATAATGCTTGATGCTCTCGGTGCTGCCGAGCTGCATTTCGATGTTCAGCGACCGCAGCGAAAGGCCCTTGGCCGCCAAAGCGCGCTCGACGACATCGAGCGTGCCCGAGCCCGTCTCGCGGATTACGAGCGGAACCGAGGTCAGATCGGCCGCGCACATCCCGTCGCGGCCCAGCGCGCGATTGCCGGCGGAAGTCACGAGCACCAGCTCGTCCTGCATGAAAGTCTCGTAGCGAAGCGAAGGACGGGCGGCCTGTCCCTCGATCAGGCCGACATCGATCCGCTCGTCGGCGACCAGACGCTCGATCCGCTCCGTGTTACCGTCGGCCACGGTCACGCGGATGTCGGCATAGCGTTTCCTGAAACGCGACAATACGGCAGGGAGCACGTACTGCGACAGCGTCGTACTCGCGCCGAGGGCTATCTCTCCGCCGGGCACGGCTCCGTCCGGCGCAAAAGCCTCGTTCAGCTCTCCGTAAAGCGACAGGATCCGGCGGGCATAGCCCAGCAGCCGTTCGCCTTCCGGAGTCAGAGAAATCGTTCCTCCCCGGCGCAGAAACAGCGCCACGCCGAGCTGCCTTTCCAGCTCGCCGACGTGCTTCGTAACGGCGGGCTGCGTAATGAAAAGCTCGGAGGCGGCGCGCGTGAAGCTCAGCTTCTCGGCAGCCGTTCGGAATACCCTGAGTCGGAAATCGGTGATCATGCGGCAAAAGTATTAGGTATGAAGTTACGATATCGCCGAACAAAACCAAGCTCCGGGCGAAACCGGCCGTCCCGGCCCCATCGCCTGCCGTCCGGCACACGCGACAGCAGTCGCGAAGCCGACTGCGTCTACCTGCGGACAGCGGCATCCGCCCGGGAGAACCGGCGAGTATGAGACACAAGACGCGCCGATAAAAAACGCCGGCCGATACCGAGCATCCCCGCACGGGAAACAGTACAATAACGGTCCGGAATAGGCTCGTACCACACTGCCGGTGCAAAGAACCGGGCCGCCCGTCGCTCCCGGACTCCCCCGCCCGGACCGGCCGTCCGATTAAATTCCGGTCAATCCTCTCCGAACCTGTCCGCCCGGATCGTGCGCGCCCTATTTATCCGGCTATCGTCCGGTCGCCTCGCGGATATCGGCCATGATCCGGCGCGCGAGCGCCTCGGCCGAAGCCTCGTCGCGGCTTTCGCTGTAAATGCGGATGATCGGCTCGGTGTTGGACTTACGCAAATGAACCCACTCGGCCGGAAAGTCGATCTTCACGCCGTCGATGTCGGTCACGCGCTCGCCGGCGTACTTGGCCTTGATCGCGGACAGCACGCCGTCCACGTCGATATCGGGCGTCAGCTCGATCTTGTTCTTGGAAATAAAGTACGGGGGATACGTGGCCCGCAGCGCCGAGGCGCTCAGTCCCGTCCGGGCCAGATGAGTCAGAAACAGCGCTACGCCGACCAGCGCATCGCGGCCGTAGTGAAGTTCCGGATAGATCACCCCTCCGTTACCCTCGCCTCCGATTACGGCTCCGACCTCGCGCATCTTCGCCACGACGTTCACCTCGCCCACCGCCGCCGCACAATACGGGCAGCCGTGACGCTCAGCCACGTCGCGCAGCGCGCGGGACGAGCTCAGGTTCGACACGGCCGGCCCTTTCGTATGAGAGAGCACGTAATCGGCCACCGCGACAAGCGTATACTCCTCGCCGAACATCGTACCGTCCTCGCAGACCAAAGCCAGCCGGTCCACGTCCGGATCGACCACCACGCCCAAATCGGCTCGCTCGGAGGGGACCCGTGCCGCGATATCGGTCAGGTTCTCGGGGATCGGCTCGGGCGTATGGGCGAACCTCCCGTCGGGCGTGCAGTTCATCTCGACCACCTCGCACCCCAGTTCCCGGAGCAGTACGGGCATCACGACTCCTCCCACCGAGTTGACCGCATCGACGACGACGCGGAACCCGGCCCGACGAACCGCCTCACGGTCGACCAGCGGCAGGGCCAGCACGCGGTCGATATGCTCGCGGTCGTAACTGCCGCGAAAGACGACATGCCCCAGCGCGTCCACCCCGGGGTAATCGTAGGCGTCGTCCGCCGCAATAGCCAACACCCGTTTGCCCTCGGCGTCGCTGAGGAACTCGCCGCGCGATCCGAGCAGCTTCAGCGCATTCCACTGCCCGGGATTGTGGCTGGCCGTCAGAATGATCCCTCCGTCGGCTCCTTTGCCCGTCACGGCCATCTCGACCGTCGGCGTCGTGGCCAGCCCGATATCGATCACGTCGATCCCGCAGCCGCACAGCGTACCCGTCACGATCGAGGCGGCCATCTCGCCCGACAGGCGAGCGTCGCGTCCGACGACGACCCGCAGGCGCCGGCCCGCCCCGTTGTTCTCCCGCAACCACCGGCCGTAAGCCGACGTGAACTTGACCAGGTCGAGCGGCGTCAGATTTTCGCCGGGCGCTCCGCCGATCGTACCCCGGATACCCGAAATGGATTTTATCAGTGTCATGCTTTCTCCCTACTTAAATAATTTTTACAAAGAAAACGGTTTCGGACGAATAACGGCCACTTATTACACAAACCTATACATCGACAAAACGAATAAAGAAAATAAATACCGCACAGCATCCGGTCCGCACCGTATCACGACCGCAGGCCATAAGAACCGGAACCGCACCGCCGGGCCCCGGAATGCCCACCGACACGCTCGGAGCAACCGGTCGCCGCCGCTCCGCCGACCCAATCGGCAGGGCGCGGCATCCCGCCGAATGCCGACCGGGACACGAGGAGAAGCGCCGGCGAATCCGTCGAGAAATCGTCCCGGGAAAGGTCGCTTCCGACCGTTTCGACAGGACCCGCAAACGAGGAAAGCGCCCCCGCCGAAAGAGGCATATCCAAGGCTGCAACGAAATCCATATCGAGACGATCCGGCACGCCGACCCGGCACGAACGCCAGCCGCATCGCCCTGACAATTTCCGGCTCCCGGTTGACAGTTCCGGAACGCATATCGCCGGCACGCCGGCCGGAAGCGTCTCCGCCGAAGAGGTCCGGCAAAGAGCCAAGCGGCCCTCCGTCCCCCGAAAACCTACGCACGACAGGCCGGATGTCGTCCCGGCTTTTCCTGCGGGCCGCCGGTGCGGATTCGGGAAACGATTTCCCGGCCCGTTCCTTGCTTGTTACCGGTTCTTAGCTTATCTTTGATACGCCTTGGGAAGCCCGGCCGCACGAAAGCGACAGCGAGCCAAGGCGGAGGGAACCCGCACGCGCAAAGCGGTCGTTCCGATGCCCGAGCACGGGAAACCGATCCGAAAAAGGAAACGACACCGCACGCAGAACCGCAGCGACGAAGCCGGTCCGTCGTCCGGACCCGCACGGAAACGGCGGATCGAGAAAACAACGACAACCGGCCGGCCGGAACGATCCGGAACCGGTCCGAAACACCATAAAAAACATGACAAGAATGATAGCCCCTTCCGAACTGATCGTCAACTCCGACGGTTCGGTCTTTCATCTGCACCTGCGCCCCGAGCAGCTGGCTCGGACCGTCATACTGGTCGGAGACCCCGGACGGGTCGAGCAGGTCGCCTCCCGGTTCGACCGAATCGAGCACCGGGCAGCGAACCGCGAATTCGTGACCGCCACCGGATATTATGCGGGCAAGCGCATGACCGTGCTGTCGACAGGCATCGGAACCGACAACATCGACATCGTCGTCAACGAGCTCGACGCGCTCGTGAACATCGACCTGAGGACCCGCACGGAAAAAGAGGAGAAAACCCGGCTCACGCTGGTCCGGCTGGGGACCTGCGGCGCGATCCGGCCCGAGCTGCAGCTGGGCGACCGGATTCTCTCGCGCATATCGGTCGGGCTGGACGGCCTGCTGAACTTCTACGAGGGAAGCGAAGCGGTCTGCGACCGGGAAATGGAACGGGCGTTCGTCGAACATACCGGTTGGAACTCGCGGCTCGCCACCCCCTATTTCGTCCGTTGCTCGGACTATCTCGCCGAGCTGTTCGCGCCGGATACCGTCGAGGGCATGACCGCCTCGGCGCCGGGATTCTATGCCCCGCAAGGACGCTACCTGAGGCTGGCGCCGGCCGACAGGCGCCTGAACGAGAAAATCGAGTCGTTCGAGTACGGCGGCCACCGCTTCACGAATTTCGAGATGGAAGGCTCCGCGCTGGCCGGACTCTCTCGTCTGATGGGGCACGATGCCGTCACGATCTGCACGGTGATCGCCCAACGGGTCGCGCTCGAATCCGACACCGACTATCGGCCGTTTGTTGATAAGATGATAGCAACGTGCTTGGAAAAGTTGGCCGGAATCTGAAAATTTGGACTATCTTTGAAGTTGGATTTCCGTTCGGCGACTCTCCGTTCGCCGGAGGAAAGCGCGGTTTCGCGCGACCGGCCGGAACCGCGTTCCCGACACATTCATTGTCAAACCATTAAAGCGCATAACATATGAAATTCGTCGTATCCTCCACCGCACTGCTGAACGTGCTGCAGACCTCCAACAAGGTGGTCAGCAACAAGAACACGCTGCCCATTCTCGACAACTTCCTGTTCGAGCTCAAGGACGGCGTGCTGAAGATCACCGCTTCGGACCTCGAGACCACGATGATCGGCACGCTGAAAGTCGACAGCATGGAGCAGGAAGGCGTGATCGCCGCTCCGGTCAAACTGATGATCGATTCGCTGAAAGAGTTCTCGGAGCAACCGCTGACGATCGAGGCCAACGAGTCGACGTGGGAAATCCAGATCAGCTGGAAAACGGGCAAGCTGGCCATTCCCGGCACTTCCGGACTGAGCTACCCGACGCAGCCCGCGCTCGACGAAGAGACGAAACAGGAAATCTCCGTCGACACGAACCTGCTGCTTACGGGCATCAACAAAACGATTTTCGCGACGGCCGACGACGAGCTCCGCCCGGTGATGAACGGCGTGTACGTCAACATCGAACCGCAGGCGATCACCTTCGTGGCGACCGACGCCCACAAGCTGGTCAAGTACGCCGCCTCGGTCGAAACCGGTACGACCGCCTCTTTCATCCTGCCCAAAAAGCCGGCTAACCTGCTCCGGGGCGTACTGGGGAAGGAAGACGCCGACATCCGGATGGAATTCGACGACAAAAACGTCGTCTTCCACCTGAAAAACCATACGCTCGTCTGCCGGCTGATCGAGGGCAACTATCCCAATTACAACGCCGTGATTCCGGCCAACAACCCGAACAAGGTGCTCGTGGACCGCACGGAGCTCCTGAACGGTATCCGCCGCGTGGCCGTCTGCTCGAATCAGGCCACGAACCTGATCAAGTTCGAGATCGAGCCCAATACGATCAACCTGACCGCTCAGGACCTCGATTTCTCGGTGTCGGCTCAGGAGTCGCTCACGTGCGACTACGAGGGCGAGGCGATCGAGATCGGCTTCCGGTCGACCTTCCTTGTCGAGATACTCTCGAACATCGAGACGCAGAACGTATCGGTCGAGCTGGCCGACTCGACGCGCGCCGGCGTGTTCAAGCCCGTCTACGACGAGGCTCCGGACACCGAGACGCTGATGCTGCTCATGCCGATGATGATCAACGCATAAAGTCCGTCCAAGACCCGTCGCAGGCAGCGGACCGCAGCGCTTTTGCCGGGACTTCCGCCCGGTAGCCGAGGATTCCCGAAAAGCGCCGGCGCGACTGCACGTCCGACCGTAACCGCCGGACCGGACGAATTCCGGTGCCGGGCCGTCGAACGGAACGAAACAGGAAAGCCGGCAGCAAAAGGCAAAGCTTCGGGCCCAGCCTTTCGGCACCGGGCCGGGTGTCGTCGGTCTCCGGCTTGAATCCAACGGGGCGACCCGCAATAGAAAAACGAATGAAACTGAACCTGAAAAATCCGATCGTCTTTCTCGATCTGGAAACCACCGGCGTCGATCCGTGCAAAGACCGCATCGTCGAAATATCGCTCGTCAAAGTAATGCCCGACGGCAGCAAGGAAGTCAAGACGCGCCGGATCAACCCGCAGATGCACATTCCGGAGGCCGCCTCGGCCGTCCACCACATCTACGACAAGGATGTCGCCGACTGCCCCACTTTCCGCGAGATCGCCAAATCGCTGTGGGCTTACATCGAAGGATGCGACTTCGGAGGCTACAACTCGAACAAATTCGACATTCCGGTACTCGTCGAAGAGTTTCTGCGTGCCGGACTCGACGTAGACCTGCACAAAAGCCGTTTCATCGACGTGCAGAATATCTTCCACAAGATGGAGCAGCGCACGCTCGTGGCCGCTTACAAATTCTATTGCGGGAAAGAGCTCGACGAGGCCCACTCGGCCGAAGCCGACACGCTGGCCACCTACGAAGTGCTGCTCGCGCAGCTGGACCGTTACCCCGAGCTGAAAAACGAGGTGGATTATCTGGCCGAATTCTCGTCGCGCGGCAAGTGCGCCGACTACGCGGGCAGAATCGTCTTCGACGAGAAAGGGGTCGAAGTGTTCAGCTTCGGCAAGCACAAGGGACGCCCGGTAGCCGAGGTATTCCGAACCGAACCGAGTTACTATGCATGGATGATGAACGGCGACTTCCCTCTTTACACGAAAAAAGTCATCACCGCGATTCGCCTGCGCGAACTCAACAACAAAGAGTAAGACCTTCCGCCACCGAAGGCAATCCCATACTTCCATATGCCAACGCGCCCGCAGCCGGAGTTTTTCTATCCGCCGGGCGCGGTCGGTACACAGCCGTACATCCGGTCAGGCCCCTTATTCCAAATTTCCTCCGGCGGAGGGAGTTTCATACCGGGAAACCGGAGACACGGAGAGTTCGATGGCTGGTACAGGAAAGTAGATAACCGGATCACCGATTCGCCTAAGCAGGACATATCCCGCGAGGTAGGAAAGAACGGTCCTTCGAACGACTTAGGGAAAGGTGCGTCATAACTCTGCCGAACAGAGGACAGATATGCCGCCGGGCTCGCTCCGGAAACGGTATTTCTCCCGGACGCACGGCCGCAACGCGGGAAACAGGCCTTTCCGCAAAACAAGCGCCCGCAAAATTCGCATCGGGCATCAGGCGGGCGCAGCCCGATAAGTGCGAAGAAAGGCGCGCACCCGGCAAGACGAACGATCGTGACTTTTTCCTATATTTGCAGAAAATAGAACCGAAAATGAAAAAAACAGCTTGGTTGCTGCTTTGCATTCTATTGGGCTTTTCGTGGGCCCGCGCGCAAACCCGGAAGTCGGAGAGCATGGTCACGATCGCAGGCGAAAGCTACTACGTGCACACGGTCGAGCCCGGGGAAACGCTCTACTCGCTCGGTAAAGCCTACGGCACGGACGAGCAAGCGATCCGCCGCAACAACCCGCACACGGCCGAAGGCCTGAAAACGGGACAGGTACTCAAGATTCCCGTCGTGCGGCAGGAGCCTCAGAAGCCCCTTTCGGAACGGAAGAAAAAGCGACTGTTCGAGATACATACGGTCAATCAGGGAGAGACGGCCTACTCCATCTCGAAGCGGTACGGCGTGGGACTCGATGTGCTGATGGAAGACAACGAGGGCTTCGACCCCACGCACCTGTCGATCGGCCAGCAGATCAACATCCGCAAATCGAGCGTCGGGTCGAGCGACCACGCCGAGATCAAGGAGCAGATCGAATCGTACAAGGACGCGCTCAACAGCGTTTCGGATCGTTTCACGCACCACATGGTCGCACGCGGGGAAACGCTCTACTCGCTCGGCAAGCGATACGGACTGCCCGTCGACTCGATCGTCCGGTACAACGAGGCAAACCTCCGGGACGGGCTCAAGGTAGGCTCCATCCTGCGCATACCCGTCGCTCCGCAGTCCGAATATCCGAGCGAGAGCGACCCACATGCGGGCATTCCCGGTACGGGACCGGTCTTCCCGACCGATACGCCGCCCCTGCCGGACGCCACGGCGGGCGAGCGGCCGGTCAAGCGATTCGATGCGAATGCGCCGGTACGCGTCGCCATGCTGCTGCCGCTGCAGGCCGACGGGACTCCGAACAGACAGTTTCTCGAATTCTACCAAGGGGCTCTGCTCGCGCTGAGCGATCTGAAAGGCAACGGCGTATCCGCCCGGCTCGACCTGTTCGACACGGGCCGTTCGGTAACCGAAACGCAAACCCTGCTGCAACGTCCCGAACTCAGGGAGGCCGACCTGATCGTCGGCCCCGTCTACGACGAGACTTTCACGCCGGTAGCCGATTTCGCCGCCCGGTACGGCATCCCGGCCGTATCTCCGCTCGGCGCGATCGAGAGCGCCGATCATTCGCTGCTGTTCCAAGCGGCTCCCGATGCGGCATCGAAGTACGACAAACTCAGGGGACTGTTCTCGGACACGAACAACGTGGTCGTCATATCGGCCGCCCAAAACGACACGGAGTTCCAACAGGAAATACTGCCTTTGCTGCCCGGAACCGCCCACCGGCTGCACTACGCCAAGGGCATGGGAGGAAGCGCGCTGGAAAACGTCTTGAGCGGCGACAAGGAGAACGTGATCGTCGTGCTGTCATCGGACGAAACGACGACCGACGCCATTCTGGCTTATATCAGCTCGATCCAGAACAGTCTGATCGCGCGCAGCGCCCTCAACCCTTCGATCCGCGTCGTCGGTTCGTCGCGCTGGGCCCGGTTCCGCAACATCGAGAAAAACCTCTTTTTCAAACTGAACCTGCGTTACGTCACCTCGTACCACGCCGACCGGGGCAATCAGCGAGTTCTGAACTTCGACCGCCGTTACATTGCCGACTTCGGCTCGATTCCGAGCCTTTACGCATACCGGGGATACGACGTGACGAAGCTTTTCGTCGGGACGGTCAAGCTGCACGGATCGGATTTCGTACGGTATCTGAACGAAGCCGAGCTACCGCTGTTGCAGACCCCTTACCGCTTCGTGCAGAAAGCTCCCGGCCGTAAGTTCGAGAACGGCGAATGGGCATTGGTATGCTACAATAACAACTATACGATCGAAGTCAGGTAGTTCCCGCGGAGCCGCGAACCGCCGTGCAGACTCAAAATGAACGGCCGGCATCGCAAAAATCCGGCGCTTCTCTTGTCTCAGGCAGACGGTCGCCCGACCCTGCTCACCCAAGGCTCCGGCAAGCGTTCCGATACGGTCGCGGAGCCGAATGTCCACCGGGAAGACATCCTCTCCCCGCGACCGACAGGCCGACAGCGAGGGTACCTCTTTCCTACGGAAGAATACCGCTTCCCGACAAAACCGCACAGAGACCGGCAGGGCCCGACCCATGACAAAACCGAAACGATTACCTTAAAAACACGATACGAATGAAACCTATCCGAATTCTCCTGCTTCTTGCCCTGCTGAGCGGTCCGTGCCTGACGGCTCGGGCCCAGAAAGTCGAACCGCTGATGCTCGAGGACAGCGCCTCGTGGAGCATGGTGCTGCTACCGGACCCGCAATCCTATGTCAAGTACGGCTACAACCAGCCGCTGCTGGAAGTGATGACGCGCTGGATCCGGTATAACGTCGAGCGGCTGAATATCCGTCTGGTACTCTGCACGGGCGACATGGTCGAGGAGAATTTCCGGACCGTGTCGGGAGGCGACGGCTGGCCCGGCGACCAGCCGTCGACCGAGCAGTGGGAGTCCGTCTCGCGCTCGTTCGGCATGCTCGACGACACGATTCCCTACATTCTGTGCACCGGCAACCACGATTACGGCTACAAAAGCTCCGAGAACCGGTACAGCCAGCTGAACTCCTATTTCCCGCCCAACCGCGATAGCCGGTACGCCGAGCTGCTGACCGGCATGTTCGAGAATGCGGCGGGCGTCAAGACGATCGAGAACGCATGGTACGAGTTCAAGGCGCCGACGGGCGAGAACTATCTGATCGTATCGCTCGAGTTTCAGCCGCGCCGCGCGATCGTAGAGGCCGCCCGCGAACTGGTCGCGCGTCCCGAGTACCGCGATCACCGGGTCATCTGGCTCACTCACGGCTACATGAACTCGGAAGTGCTCGGCAACAGCCTGATCTCGCAGAACGATTACCCCACCCTGACCGACGTCACGCTCGGCGACGCGCTGTGGCGGGAACTGATCGAGCCCTCGGCTAACTCGTCGATGGTATTGTGCGGCCATGTCGTGGACGACATGAGCCACCGGGGACACGTAGGTTTCCGCACTGACAAGAACCGCGCGGGACGCAACGTGCACCAGATGATGTTCAACGCCCAGGCCGAAGGAGGAGGCTGGGAAGGAAACGGAGGCGACGGCTGGCTGCGCGTGCTCGAGTTTCATCCCGACGGGCGGACGGTCACCGTACACACGTTCTCTCCGCTGCTGGGCATCATTCCCTCGACGGTCGGCATATCGCTCCGCACGGAACCCTACGACCATTTCTCCTTCACGCTGGATTAAAAGCCGCTACCGGAACCGGGATTCTTTCTTGCGGCGCGGTCAGCGCATGCCATCCGTATCCGCTGCCGGTCGCGTTAGCGGCATTCCGTACAGCCGGATGCGAGCCGGATTCTTTTTCGAGAGAATCCAGCTCGCTTTTTTGCAGCCTTGACCGCACGAAGTGTACGAGACCGCCCCATTTCTTATCCGGCGAAAAGACATCGACCTCCGCCGAGGATACCCCGGCAACGGGATCGCCCGGTCCGTCGCCTGTCGGACAGCCGCACCTTCGCATGGATAACGGCCCGAGGATAGCGGAACCCCGTCCGATACACGGCCGTAACGGAGCGAATAACACCCGAGCGGCAGCGCCCGGACGAACACCGAGCGGACAGATAAAAACAACGAGAGCGGGGCATTCGGTCGAATGCCCCGCCCCGCCGTTCCGGCAGCAGATCGACGGCTATTTTTCGATCAGCTCGATGCTGCGACGGATAAAGTTCGTCAAGTTCTCGCCCTTGAGCATACCGTTCGACAGCAAGGCCAGATCGATCACCTGTTTGACGAGCTTGTTCTCCTTGCCGATTTCGGTCAGGCGGGCCGTCCGCTCGCCGCGCAGCTTATCCACCTTGGCCGAGGATTCCTCGCGCGATTTCTTTTCCTCGTCGGTCAGCTGGTCGGGCTTCTTGTCCTTGAGCTTCTCCTCTATGGCATTCTGCTCCGACAAGGCCGCGTCGAGCTTCTTGTTCATCGTCTTCAGACGGTCCCCGTAGCTCTTCTCGACCTCGCCGAGAATCTCGGCCACGAGCGGATGGTTGCCGTTGACCACCACATTGAAGTTATCGGGCATCTGCCCGTAGAACTGCATGCCGCCGCCACCCATCGCCGCCATGTCTTTCATCCGACGCATGAACTCGTTCTGGGTGATGACTACCGGCGGACGGCTCTCGTCCATCGGCTCGAAAGCGACGGTGTAACGGACCTTCTCCTCGGGAGGAAGCTGAGACTCGAACACCGGACGGAGCAGGTCCTGCTGAGCCGTGCTGAGCGCCATTTTCAGATCGCTCTCCTTGTCGATCAGCCGCTCGACGACATCGGCGTCGACACGCACGAAACGCGTACCGGCATTCTTGTTCTCGAACCAGCTGATGAAATGACCGTCGAGCTGGCCGTCCATCGTCAGCACGTCGTACCCTTTGCCGCGAGCCGCCTCGACGAATGCGTTCTGCGTGACCGGATCGGTCGTATACAGGCAGACCACGTTGCCGTGACGGTCCGTCTGGTTTTCCTTGACCAGCGCATTGTACTCGGCGAGCGTGAAATACTTGCCGTCGGTATTCTTCACGAGCGTGAAGTCGGCGGCCTTCTCGGCGAACTTTTCGTCGGTGATGATGCCGTACTCGATGAAAATCTTCAGATCGTCCCACTTTTTCTCGAACTCGTCGCGGTGCTGCGTGAACAGCTCGCTCAGCCGGTCGGCTACCTTGCGGGTGATGTAGCCCGAAATCTTCTTGACGTTCGAGTCGCTCTGCAAATAGCTGCGCGACACGTTCAGCGGGATGTCGGGCGAGTCGATCACGCCGTGCAGCAGCGTCAGGAACTCGGGCACGATGCCTTCGACCGAATCGGTCACGAACACTTGGTTCGAATAGAGCTGGATCTTGTTCTTCTGTATCTCGAAGTTGTTCCGTATCTTCGGGAAATAGAGAATGCCTGTCAGATTGAACGGATAGTCGATGTTCAGGTGAATATAGAACAACGGGTCCTCGGCCATCGGATAGAGCGTGCGGTAGAACTCCATGTACTCCTCCAGCGTAATGTCCGTCGGCTTCTTGGTCCATAGCGGATCGGTGGCGTTGACGATGTAGTCCTCGCCCGTCTCGACGTACTTGCCGTCCTTCCACTCCTCCTTCTTGCCGAACGCGATCGGCACGGGCAGGAAGCTGCAATATTTTTTCAGTATCTCCCGGATGCGGCCCTTGTCGGCGAATTCCTTGCTCTCCTCGCTCAGGTGCAGGATCACGTCCGTACCTCGGCCTCGCTCCTCGGACGCCTCCTCCATCGCGTACTCGGGCGAGCCGTCGCACGTCCAGCGCATCGTCTTCGAGCCCTCCTTATAGGAGCGGGTGACGATCTCCACCTTGTCGGCCACCATGAAAGCCGAATAGAATCCGAGGCCGAAATGCCCGATGATCGCGTGGTTCTTATACTTCTCGAGAAACTCCTCCGCCCCCGAAAAAGCGATCTGGTTGATATACTTGTCGATCTCCTCGGCCGTCATGCCGATTCCCTCGTCCGACACGGTCAGCACGCGCTTGTCCGGATCGAGCTTCACGCGAATCGTCAGATCGCCCAGCTCGCCCTTGAACTCGCCCGTCGAGGAGAGCGTCTTGAGCTTCTGCGTCGCGTCCACCGAGTTGGAGATCAGCTCGCGCAGGAAAATCTCTTGGTCCGAATAGAGGAATTTCTTAATGACCGGAAAGATGTTTTCGGTCGTTACGCCAATTTTGCCGTTTTGCATGACTGTATGTGCTTTTACGAATTAATTTTCAACATGACTTTGCCAGAACAATTAATGTGCCACTGCACCGGAAGCTGACAAACTGACATACAAAGGCTTTCAGCCGACTGACACGGCCGGCGGCGGAAAGCGGCGCGCTCTCCCCGCCGCCGAAACCTCATCCGCAACGGAAGGAACGCTATCCCGCGTCCCGACAGGATGCAATTTCCGAGTTTTCAGCAAGATATTTTTTTATTTCGACTTTTTTCCATATTTTTAAAGTGCGTATGCTTCCTTTCGTATCGGAGAAGGGAAGCGATCTCCGGCCTCCGGAACGAGAAAGCCGGCCCGTTCAGCACGAAACAACATCCTACTATAAAATTATAACCGTAAATCACCCAGCAATCATGAGTACTGCAAAAAAAGCTTCCGCCGTCTCCTCGAAAAAACAGGCGGTAGCCGACGACAATCTGAAAAAATTCTATCTCGAGCTGGCCCACCGGCTTTGCTCGCCTCCCGAGAATCCCGAAAGCGAGAACGCATGGCTGTGGAAGCTCCATACGACGAGCCAGAGAATGAGCAGGTTGTTCACGACGCTCAACGAACACGCGGCATTCGATCAGGTAACCACGATACACCGGGCCTGCGGCTATTTTCTGATGAAAAACGACGTGCCGCAGAAAGAGCGCCGTCAGGTCATCGAGGTGCTCGCCTCGTGGTCGGCTCTGTTCGTCGGGATGATGCAAGCGCGTCAGTACATCGTCCCGATGCAGGAGGAACTGATCCGCCGCATCCGCGAAATCAGGAGGCTGGCCTCGCCCGCCGGAGAAAACGCCTCTGCCGGAGAGTCTGTCGAGGCAGGGGCAGGGGCCGAAGCCGACCCCGCTTCCGATCCCGGCAAGCAACCGACCGGCAAGAAAGACTCCGGCAAGGAGTGATCCCTGCCGGAGCGTCGGCAGGCTTTCGCACGCCGGGACGGGACGAAAAACCGCTCAGGCAGGAGGGTCGTGCCGGCATGCGCTTCCACGCGGAAAAGGCGAGCTCGCCGGAGAATCCTCCGTAAGCATGCAAAGACCGGCTTCGAGTATCGAACTCGGCAAAAATGGCTATCTTCGCGGAAAACGGAGCGAACATGGAAATCGACCTGACGATCGAACAGACCGGCCCGCATGAAGCGATCCCTTACGAGTTGCTGTACGAGGCCGACCCCTCGCGCGAAGCCGTCGCCGACTACATCGCACGGGGTTCATGCTACATAGCCCGGATCGAAGGCCGTACCGTCGGAGTATCGGTTCTGCTGCGAACCCGTCCTTTCACCATGGAACTGGTCAATCTCTGCGTCGCGGAACCGTACCGGAGGCAAGGCATCGCCACCCGGCTGATCGCCCATGCCGCAGAAAGGGCGCGCGCGGCGGAGTGCCGTATACTCGAAGTGGGAACAGGCAACGCAGGGATCGGCCAACTGGCGCTTTACCAGCGTTGCGGCTTTTCGATCGAGTCGATCGAAAAGGACTATTTCGTCAGGCATTACCCGGAGCCGATCTACGAAAACGGAATCGAGTGCCGGGACATGGTTCGGCTCAGAATGGAACTATAACCGCCGACAGCCCGACTCGACCGGCCGGCGGCATGCGAACGGAGGAACCGGCATACGAGGCCGCTCGGGCCGGTATGCGGTAGAAACGGCATCCGACGGATAAAAGAGGAAGCCGCTTCCGACCATCGCGGCGTCGACCGGACCTCCGGGGGTCTGCCGCATAAACAAGGACGGAAAGGACCGGCCGTAGCTCCGCTTCCCATCCTGCTTTACGGTAGGTATTGCACGGAAAGTTTCCGCTAAAAATAGGGCTTCAACCGCTCCAGAAACGAGCCGGGAGCCCGGCAGGCCCGTTTCGTCGCGGCATTCATGAACGCCAGCGTCACCGAGCCCGTATTGATCCGTTCCCCGTTCTCGCGGAAAACCTCGTAATCGAAGCGCATCTTCACTTTCGGCATCTCGGTCAACGTCACCCGGACCGTCAGCAGATCGTCGTCGAAAGCCGGCGACACGTAGCGGCTCTGCACATCGATCACGGGCAGCATGATTCCCTGCGCCTCCAGCTCGGGATAGGTCATACCCAACTCGCGGAGCATCTCGGTACGGGCCGTCTCGTAATAGCGCACATAGTTGGAATGATGGACGAAACCCATACAGTCGGTTTCGTAATAGCGCACGCGGATCGGAATGTCTCGGGTAATCATCGTTTATAAGCAAAAAGGGAGCCGCCTGTCGACGACTCCCGGTTATCCATATCGGTTATCGTTTTTCATAACCAAAAATTCGACCGGCCGGACATAGACCGCTGCCGGATGGACAGCATCCATACCGGTCATAACCAGCCGCTTCTCCTTGCATCCGGAACGACTGTCCCGTGAACGCTGCGCGCTCCAGTCGAACAGAATCGGTCCGCAAATCCCTCGTCGCGGCCTGTCTCGGTCCCGGGAAGCCGGTCTGCCAGGAAGTCGCGCCCGTCGACCGAAACGGCAACGGCCCGGTCCTCTGCCGCGCCGGCAACCGCAGGCAATCCGGCGACCGGCCGCCATGCGTTCCCTCCAATCCCGGGTCGCGGACCGCGTTCCGGCTACTCGCCCCGGCTGTAATTCGGTGCCTCGCGCGTGATGCTCACGTCGTGGGGATGGCTTTCGAGCATACCCGAATTGGTGATCCGGATGAACCGGGCCTTCTTCAGCGCCTCGATATCCTTCGCGCCGCAATAGCCCATACCGGCCCGCAGGCCGCCGACCATCTGGTAGACGACCTCGGCCAACGTACCCTTGTAAGGCACGCGGGCGGCGATTCCCTCGGGGACGAGCTTTTTGACATCGTCCTCCATATCCTGAAAATAGCGGTCCTTCGAGCCGTGCTGCATCGCCTCGAGCGAGCCCATGCCCCGATAGGACTTGAACTTGCGGCCGTTGTAGATGATCGTCTCGCCGGGCGACTCCTCGACGCCGGCCAGCAGCGACCCGGCCATCACCGCGTCGGCTCCGGCGGCGATCGCCTTGACGATATCGCCCGAATAGCGCAGTCCGCCGTCGGCGATCACGGGAACGCCCGAACCGGCGACCGACTTGGCCACGTCGTAAATGGCCGAAAGCTGGGGCACGCCGACGCCGGCGATCACGCGCGTCGTGCAGATCGACCCCGGACCGATGCCTACTTTCACTCCGTCGGCCCCGGCAGCTACGAGCATCTTGGCGGCCTCGCCCGTAGCGATGTTGCCGACGACTACCTCCAGATCGGGATACTCCTTCTTCACGCGGCGCAGCATGTCGATCACGCCTTTGGAATGGCCGTGAGCCGTGTCGATCACGATCACGTCGGCCTGAGCCTCCGCAAGCGCGCCGACGCGCTCCATCGTATTATACGTCACGCCGACCCCGGCGGCCACCCGCAAGCGCCCTTTGTCGTCCTTGGCGGCATTCGGATTGGCCTGCACTTTCGTGATGTCCTTGTAAGTCAGCAGGCCGACCAAACGGCCCCCGGCATCCACCACCGGCAACTTCTCGATCTTGTTCTGCAGCAGGATATCGGAAGCGGTCTGAAGGTCGGGATTATGCGTCGTGATCAGATTCTCCTTGGTCATCACCTCCTCGATGCGGCGCGACATGTCGCGCTGGAAACGCAGGTCGCGGTTGGTCACGATACCGATCAGCACGCCTTCCGGCGTAACGACCGGAATGCCGCCGATGCGATTCTCCTTCATCAGCTGCAACGCGTCGCCGACCGTATTGTCCTTGCCTATGGTGACCGGGTCGTAGATCATGCCGTTCTCGGCGCGCTTCACCTTGCGGACTTGGGCCGCCTGCTCGGCGATCGTCATATTCTTGTGAATCACCCCGATACCCCCGGCACGAGCGATGGCGATCGCCATTTCGGCCTCGGTCACCGTATCCATGGCCGCCGAAGCGATCGGCGTGTTGATCTGAACGTTGCGGGAAAAGCGGGAAATGATGCTGACCTCGCGCGGCAGCACTTCGGAGTAGGCGGGGATCAGAAGTACGTCATCGAAAGTCAGGCCCTCGGTCTGAATTTTATCTTCAAGGAACGACATGGTTTTGGGATATTAAAATTTGGGCAAAATTAACAAAATTCCGACGAATTACAACGCCCGTCCTGTCATTTTACCGAGATTTCAACATCCGTTCTCGAAAACCGGCCGATCCGCAACGCACCATGCCCGTTATCCGGCCCGGCTTGCGAACCGCCGCCCGAACGGAGCGGAGCTTCCTCGGCCGTCTTGTCGCCGCGTCACGCGGTCACAGGAACGTCACGACCGCGTTTCCCGGGACGAGGCATTCCTCGCCGCCGTGCAAGCGAAGAGCGCGGCCGGGTCCGATCGTAAGCCGGGCATCCGCTCCCTCATCGGAAAAATCCCGGCCCACCCGCACGGCGTATTCCCCCGCCGGAGGCAACAGCTTGCCGGATTCCACGCCGAGTACCGTCCCGTCGGCGGCAAGGCGGCCGCTCAGAAAATAGGGCGCGCCCAGACAGCGGGCCGCGTCGCGGAGGTTGCCTCCTGCCACCAGCCCCCGGATCACCGTCGAGCTGACCTTGTGCGCATCCACATCCTGCCGAGGCATCATCCGCACATCGAAGCCCGAGCGTCGGCCGAGTTCCGACAGCGAGTCGAAATCGCCCCGTTTGTCGCGTCCCAGATGATGATTGTACCCTACCAGCAGCGTATCGACGTGCAAGCGCCCCACCAAATCGCGCTCCACGAACTCCTCCGTCGAGAGACGGCTGAATTCGGGCGTAAAATCGACGACGACCGCATGGTCGATCCCCGTACCGGCGAGCAGCGCCAGCTTCTCGGGCAACGTATTGAGCAGCATGACGGGCGCGCTTCCCACCACCGAACGCGGATGCGGATCGAACGTCACCACGACGCTCTCCCCTCCCCGCTCGCGCGCGATGTCCGCGATCCGGCCCAGAATGGCCCGATGCCCCGCATGCACCCCGTCGTAGGAACCGATCGTAGCGGCGGGACGGCGAATCGGGGGCAGGCTGTCGAAATTGCGGTGAATCAGCATGGTCTCTGGCTATTCGGACGACGAATCGGAATTTTCCTCGGCCTCCTTGACGAAATAGGCCACTTTTTCGAGCAACGTCGTGATGTCGTAGTTCTCGACGAAAATCCCGCGAGGGAAGTTCAGCGGCATCGACGTGAAGTTCAGTACGCCCTTGATCCCTGCATTGATGATCGGTACGACGAGTTGCGAGGCGATCGACGTAGGCGACGACAGGATCACGATCTTGATGTCGTGCTTCTGCACCAGCTCTTCGAAATCGGCCATCGGATAGCACGGAATCCCGTCGATGCGATGTCCGGCTTTCTGAGGATCGACGTCGAACGACGCGACGATGCGCAGCTTCGAGCGACGTCCGTTGAAATATTTGGTCAGCGCCTGTCCCAGGTTTCCCATCCCGATTACGCCGACGTTCACGACGTTTTTCCCGTCGAGAATCGAACTGATGAACTCGATCAGCACCTCGACGTCGTATCCTTTTTTCGTGTCGCTCTGAAAACCGATCAGCATCAAATCGCGCCGCACCTGCACGGCCGTAATGCCGTGTATGCCGGCCAGCACATGCGAGAATATATGT
Source organism: Alistipes ihumii AP11 (assembly GCF_025144665.1). Taxonomy (NCBI): domain Bacteria; kingdom Pseudomonadati; phylum Bacteroidota; class Bacteroidia; order Bacteroidales; family Rikenellaceae; genus Alistipes; species Alistipes ihumii. The sequence goes on from NZ_CP102294.1 coordinate 884,685, forward strand.
TGGATGCCTTGGGCGTGGCACTCGAGCAGCGTACGGCGGTACTCGCTCAGGCGTTCGATCGTTTTTTCCGGTATCGCGTTCATGGCGCACTTCTGTGGTATGGGTCATGCAAAGATAGCCAATTCGCCGCGGACACGCAACCATCCTGCGGCAGGGCGGCCGGAACGATTGTCCGAAATCGCCGAAAACGGCTATCTTTGCGGCGAAAAAACAGGAAAAGCCATGATAAAGGGAGTTATCTTCGACATGGACGGCGTGCTCGTCGACAATCGGGACGCGCACATCGAAGCGTTCGAAATCATTTGCCGGAAGTACGGCGTTCCGTTCGACCGGGAGAAATTCATGCCGTCGTTCGGCATGACCAACGACCTGATCCTCGAACGGCTGATGCCCGAGGTGATCCGCCGGACCGACTGGCGGCAGATCGCCCGCGAGAAGGAGGAGACCTACCGCGAGATCTTCGAGAGGACGATCGCCCCGACCCGAGGACTGGTGGATTTTCTCCGCGCCCTGAAGGCGGACGGCTTTCTGGTCGGTCTCGGCTCGTCGGGCAACACTCCGAACGTCAACTTCGTGCTCGAGCGCTGCGGTATCGCAAAGTATTTCGACGCGATCGCCAACGGCGACATGATCAGCCGGGGCAAGCCCGACCCGGAGGTGTACCTGCTCGCCGCTCGCAAGCTGGGTCTCGCTCCGGCCGAGTGCATCGTGGCCGAGGACGCCCCGGTCGGCATCGAGGCGGCCCGCAGGGCCGGCATGTCCGTGATCGGCGTCGCCACGACGTTCCGCCGCGAGGATCTGTCGGACTACGACCTGCTGATCGACGATTTCACCCAAATCGGCCCGCAGCAAATCCGCGCGCTGAAAGCGTAGTCCCTCGGTCGCCCGGGGAACGGTCTCGAGCCGTCGCCCTCACCTACAACAGCCGTTTTCAGCTCCGTTTACAGGGGCGGGAGTGTGGACGACGTGCGTATTCCGTGGCCCCCGACTCATGCGGCCGGCGCGTCGTCGTCCTGCTTTTTCTGCCTGTGAGGCTGGAAACGGGCCGTGATGTAAGCCGTAAAAATCGGGAAAAGCATCATGCCCGCCGCAGCGAGCACGACGCAGAGTACCTCGCCCGTCGCGGTTTTGGGCACGATGTTCGACCCGACGGTCGTCACGTTCATGAACGCCCACCAAAGGGCCTTCCCATAGGATGTGACCATGGGATTGATCGTATGCTCGAGCGAGTAGAATACCAGGCTGGCGAAATAACTCAGCGCGAAAATCATCAGCACGTAAGAAATCAGCAGGCTGGTCACCCGGTTCCGGGCGATCCACCCGACCATGATGGCCAGTCCGTACCCGCCCCGCACCAGCGGCATCAGACGGATCAGATAATACGCCTCGGCCGAGAGGCTCAGATGAAACGCGTCGACGATATTCAAATAAGGTATCGACACGAGCAGAAAAATCAGGTTGCCGAAAAAAAACCTCCACTTGCGGCGGCTCAGGAAAAAACGGTAGAAGAAATCGACCAGAAACACGATGCAGACCCAAAACTGCACGCGCATGTAAAGCCGGTAATAGCTCTCGGCCGCACCGTGAAACACCTCGAGCGAAAGGCTGACGATCACGACGATGCTGCCTAAGAGCACCAGCACGTTCAGAATACTCTTTATGTCCCGTCGCAGCCCGTGCCGGCGCGGGTCGTCCGCCGGGACGGACGAAACGGAGGCCGGGGAAGAAGAGTGAGGAAGCGAAGCCGAATCGTTCATAAGCCGGATTTTGAGTGACGCGGTGAAGCGAGCAAAAAAAGTGCCCGTTTCGCATCGCACGCTTCGCTTTTCGCCCTGTCCGGCCCGATCCGGCAGCCCGAACCGACGGAGAAAGGAGACCCGCCCCGGCAGAGCCGGATTCCGTTCCGAGCCGTACTCCGGACAGCCCGCCGGAACAATTTTTTCCGGGAGGCAATTATATATCTCGATGTATCAAGCGCATTCGCAACCGGAATCTTCATATCCGCGGTTCGCGGCTTGCAACCTCAGGCCGCGTGTCCGATCGGCCCCCTACCGTAAATCCCCTACGCCGGAGAGAACTTCATGCGGAAAAACCGGAAGCATCGAAAATCGAGGACCGGGACGTAAAACATATGCACCGAGGCACGGAAATCGGCGCAAACGATCTCTATGAAACAAGGGGATAAAAAGAAAACATAAAAGTCCAAAACAAGGAAAGACGGAGCGACACTACCAGCATACCCCAAACCCTCCCCCGCGAGCGAGCAACGATGCGTAATCCGACCGCCGGCGGACGTTTCCCGGCAGGGTGTCGTCGGGTTCCGGCAGATCGCGCTCCGACCGAGAGCATACCGTCTTCTATCGCGCCGGTATCGTCGGCAGACGGGCTGTTCCGGCTCTTCGGAGAGAAATTACAGACAAAAACGCCGCGACAAGCGATCCGACAATAGAACGGCCGACCGTGTCACGCCATGCCAAACGATCCGGCACCCTGAGCAAGACCGGATCGAATGCGCAGACGCGGAGCGGAAAGACTCCGCCCGTTTCCGCCCCATGTCGCCGAGCGGTCAATCGCATCCGAACGCGTAGGCGAGCCGGACGAACAGATTGCGGCGGGCCGTGATATCGGAATTGAAGTTGACGACCGAGGGACGGCGATCGAAGATATTGTCCACGCCGAGGGTCAGCGTCATGCCCTCGGGCAGCGACGCATTGACCGCCGCGTTGCACACGGCGTATCCCTTATGACGGGCCGTATAGGTTCCGCTCCAATACTTCATGTTCTGCATCGACTGGAAGTCGAGATTCACGATCGGCATGAAGTCTTCGTAAGTCTTGGCCCCCACGTAGCGGACCGTCGCGTCGATGCCGATACGGCACTTGCGCACGTCGAAGCCGTAGTCGACCTGAAACACGGCCGTATGAGGACTCGGGAATATGTATTGAGTCGAGCTTTCTGGCGCATCGTCGCTCTGGTAGACATAGTTATAGTTGGCTCTCACGAAGAGGCCGGTCGTCACCCGCAGCGTGCCCATCAGCTCGAGACCGCTGAACTCGCTGCGCCGGATATTCTCGTACTGCAGGACGGTCGTCGTCCCTTCCATATGCCCGCGCACGTCGATCTTGTTGCGGAAATAGCTGTTGTAGACCGTAGCCGACAGGTTCAGTCCGCTGCGGTTGTACTCGGCCGTCAGCGAAACGTAATGGTTGCTCTCGCTGCGCAGCCGGTCGTTGCCCCGGATGACGGAGGTCTGACCCGGAATCGGAACGGTGAAATCCATGTACATCTCCTTGAGCGAGGGAGTCCTGTAACCTCTGGCGTAGTTGGCCCGAAGCGAGAAATCGCGATAAGCGTACTTGGCCGAGAGCTTCGGAGTTACGCTCCAGCCGAAATGATTGTTGTAATCGCCCCTCACGCCGACGACGAAACTGAGCGGCCGGCCGCTCAGAATCTCGTCCTGTACGTAGAGCGAACCGGTATTCATGCTTTTGCGGTCGTCGTAACCGGACGGGTTCATGTCGAACCGAAGCTGCTCGTTGACCCACTCTACCCCCGTAGTCAGCCGGTTCGCGCTGCCCGCGTCGAGCGTCCACAGCAGCCGGGGCACGTTGTAGGTGTGACGCTGTTTGGGGACCGTGACGCCCGACAGACTGTCCAGATCGCGGAAATACTCGTCCCGGACGTAGGAGAGGTAAATCTTGTTGCGCTCGTCGGGCGAGTGTTCCATCAGCGCCTTGACGTTATACCCGCTGTAGGATTCGTAGGTCCACGGCTTGCTGTTATTCGCCAGCGGATTCTCGTCGAGAATGCTGCCGTTGAAATCGAACCGTTTCTTGCCGAAATAGCTTCCCGAAAGCTGGAACCGGAACTGGTCGGACAGCTCGTAGTCGAACCGCTGGCTGAGGTTCAGGTCGCGCCAGCCGCTGACGCTCAGTCCCCGGGAATCGGGTCCCACGCTGATCGTCGTATCGGCGACGGTCCGCCCGACGACGAATACGGGCATGCCGGTCGAAGGGTCCATCTCCGGACGCGAGCCGTTCATCTTCGGCCGCATGATATTCAGCTCCTTGTAATGGCGCACCTCGTCGCGCGTGCCGACCAGTCTGTAGGCGTCGCTCGTCCGATAGGCCACGGCGGTCAGCGAACGGAACTTGCCCAGATTGACCCCGAACGTCATGTCGGCATTCAGGTTCGGCAGATCGAGCTTGTTGCGATACTCGCGCGAGTCCCTCGCCGACGCGTTTCCCGCCAGCGAATCGCCGCCGTTGCGCTGGTAGGGCGTGCCGTATCGCAGCGAAGCCGTGACCTCGTATTTATGGCGGGGCTCTTTGGTTATGACATTGACGACCGCCCCCATCGCATTCGATCCGTACAGGACCGACGAGGCACCGCGCACCACCTCGATGCGCGACACGATCGAAAGCGGAATGCGCGAATAGTCGATATTGCCGTAGGTCTCTCCGGCGATCCGCTCGCCGTCGAGCAGGAAAAGCACGTAGCGCGAATCGAGCCCCTGAAACGACAGCGACGAGCCGTAGCCCGCCTGATGGAACTCCACGCCGGCCAGCTCCCGTTCGAGCGCCTGCTGAAGCGTAACGGCCCCGCTGCGCTCGATGTCGCGGGAAGTGATGACCCGGGTGATGACCGGCGTATTCTTCAGCGGCAAGGGCGTCCGCGTCGCCGTGACCACCACCTCGTTCATGTCGACGGTCAGGCTGTCGTCGGACAATGCGGGCATTTCGACGCCGCTGCCGCACACTCCCTGCGTAACCCATACCGAACACACGGCCAAACAAAACACGAACTTTCTCATCATCTACGGGATCGTTAGTTTAAACGCAGGTCGAAATACCGGCCCGGACGCCTATGAAACGCCCGGACTGCAAAGCTACCTTTTTTATCGGTAAAAATAACTATAACGGACCGAAAAAACCTCCGCCGGGACAATCCGGGTCAATACGGGAAGCGCATCGCGGTCGGCGGTCGCGCTTTCGATACCGCTCTCCATATGCGCGCCCGACCCGGAAATACGACGGCACCGGGCCGGCCGGGCCGCATTCCGTCCGATAAATTCCGCAAAGCCGAACGAGCGCCGGGCCCGCGGAAACATTGATTCCGGACATGCGCACGGCATTCCGCGCAGCGGCATCTCGGTCGTTTCGGGAGAAAAACGACGCGACGAAACGTAAAAACCGAAACTGTTTTGTAACTTTGCATTTTGGTGTAATTTCACTTGTCCATGCGAAACGTCAGGGGTCTCTTTTTCCTGCTGCTGCTATCGGCGCTCGCGTCATGCCGCGAGAAAACCGCGGACGACTTTCCCGTCTGGGGACTGGACGTCTCGCGCCACCAGCAGAACGTCGACTGGGAGAAAGTCGTCGAGCACGAAAAGCCATGGTTCGTATTCATCAAGGCTACGGAAGGCACGCTGATCGTCGATCCGACCTACGACCGGCACCGCCGCGAGCTTGAAAGGACGGACGTTACATGGGGCGCCTACCACTTTTTCGGGCACCGCACGCCGGGCCGCGAGCAGGCCCGCAACTTCATCCGCACGGCCCGCCTCGAAAAAGGCAACCTGCTCCCGGTGCTCGATATCGAGCAGCACCGCTTCATGACCGACCCGAAACGCTCCGTACGCGAGGCGAAGGCGTTCTGCGACGAAATCCGCCGGTACTACGGCGCCGACCCGATCATCTACTGCTCGACCCACTTCTACGAGACTTATCTGAAAAAAGAGTTCAGCCCCGACCGGTACACGCTGTGGATCGCCGACTACCGGGGCTGTCCGCGGATAAAATGGCGGATATGGCAGCATACCGACTCGCACTCGCTGCCGGGCATCCGGGGAAAGGTCGACCGGAACGTTTTTGCCGGAAGCGAGCAGGAATTCAAGAAGCTGATTTTATAAAGGCATATGAACATCGAAACGGATTTTCTGGTTATCGGCAGCGGCATCGCCGGACTGAGCTTTGCGCTGAAAGCGGCCGAATACGGCCGGGTCACGATCGTCACCAAGGGCGAGCTGGGCGAGTGCAACACCGACTATGCGCAGGGCGGCATCGCCTCGGTCATGTACGAGCCCGACACGTTCGAGAAACACATCCGCGACACGATGGTCTGCGGGGCCGGCATCTGCGACCCGGCGGCCGTCGAGCAGGTCGTCACGCGCGCCCCTTCGGTCATCAAACAGCTGATCCAGTGGGGGACCAAGTTCGACAAGGACGCGTCGGGACGGTACGATCTGAACCGCGAGGGCGGGCACAGCGAGCACCGCATCCTGCACCACGACGACCTGACCGGTCACGAGATCGAGCGCGCCCTGATGAAACGCGTCAAACGCCACCACAACATCGACATCTACGAGCACCATTTCGCCGTCGACATCCTCACGCAGCACCACCTGGGCCGGCTCGTCAAAAAGAGCACGCCCGACATCACCTGCTTCGGAGCCTACGTGCTGAACCTCAAGAAACACGAAATATACACCGTGCTGGCCAAAGTGACCGTCATGGCGACCGGCGGCGTGGGCAATATCTACCACACGACGACCAACCCGTCCGTAGCCACGGGCGACGGCGTGGCGATGGTGCACCGGGCCAAGGGCGTGATCGAGAACATGGAGTTCATCCAGTTCCACCCCACCTCGCTCTACAATCCCGGCGAGCGCCCGTCGTTCCTGATCACCGAGGCGATGCGGGGCTTCGGAGGCCTGCTGAGACTGCAGAACGGCAAGGAGTTCATGCAGAAGTACCACCCGATGGGATCGCTCGCTCCGCGCGACGTGGTAGCCCGCAGCATCGACCACGAGCTCAAGATCTCGGGCGAGGAGTTCGTTTACCTCGACATCACGCACAAGGACCCCAAAGAGGTGATGAGCCATTTCCCGAATATTTACAAGAAGTGCCTGTCGATCGGCATCGACCTGACCAAAGACATGATCCCCGTCGTCCCGGCCGCGCACTACTGCTGCGGGGGTATCAAGGTAAACCTCAACGGCGAATCGTCGATCCGTCGCCTGTATGCGCTGGGCGAAGCCTCGTCGACCGGACTGCACGGAGGCAACCGGCTCGCGTCGAACTCGATGATGGAGGCGGCCGTCTACGCCGACGCGGCGGCCCGTCACGCCATTTCGGTCATCGACTCGATCGAGCTTCAGCGCGATATCCCGGCATGGGACTACGAAGGTACGGCCGTACCCGAGGAGATGGCCCTGATCACGCAGGACTACAAGGAAATGCAGCAGATCATGACCAACTACGTGGGCATCGTCCGCTCGGACGTCCGCCTCGAGCGGGCCAAGCGGCGGCTCGAGATCATCTTCAAGGAGACCGAGGAGCTATACCTGAAGTCCACGCTGAGCCAGCATCTGTGCGAGCTGCGCAACATGATCGCCGTAGGCTACCTGATCATCAAGCAGGCCGAGGCGCGCCACGAGAGCGTAGGCCTGCACTACTCGATCGACTATCCGGCCAAACCGGTCGAAATCTGACCATCTCAACCGACGATCCAATGAAAACCCGATTCGCTCTGATCGCCTCGCTCTGCCTGCTGGCAGGCTGCTCCGCACAAGGCCCCGACAACCGGACCGCCGACCTGCGAGGCAAGCGCGTACTCGTCTTCACCGGTCACGGCGAAGGCTACGTGCACGAAAATATCGCGGCCTCGGCCGCCATGATACTCGAGCTGGCCGCGCAGGAAGACTTCGCAGCCGACACGACATCGGACAAGCGCGTCTTCTGCGACGACTCGCTCGAACGCTACGATGCGATCGTTTACGCGAACGCCAGCTACGTCGGGCTCGACTCCGCGCAGCGGTCGGCCTTCGAGCGCTTCATCCGGCGCGGAGGAGGATTCGCCGGGTTGCACGCAGCGACCTGCACCGACAACGACTGGACCTGGTTCACGCGGATGATCGGCGGTCGCTTCGACTTTCATCCCCCGCTCCAGCGTCTGACGATGAAAGTCGTCGACCGGACCCACCCCTCCGCTTCGATGCTTCCCGATACGCTGACAACCGAGGACGAGCTGTACTGTTTCAAGCGGCTCGACCCGCAGGCCCGCGTACTGGCCGTGTGGGAAACGGCCGGGGTAGACTGGGGCTCGGGGCCGAAGCCCGAAGTGATGTCGCCGAGCCTGCCGGCCGTCTGGTGCAGCGAGTTCGACGGCGGCCGGATCTGGTACACCGCCGCAGGACACCGCCCGTCCGACTATGCCGATACGCTCTACCGCGAGCAGGTGCTCGGCGGGCTCCGCTGGATCATGGCCGGCCAAGCGCGCGATACAGAAACGGCCGAGTGACGGTACGGCATTACGAAACCGCCGAGCCGGAACGAGGCGGCCGTCTGACAATCCCGTCGGGGAACGGCCGTCCGCCTGCGGGCCGACTGCGGCAGAATCTCTTCCGGGCGGTCGAGACCGACGATAAGGCCGGCGAAACAAAACGGGCCCCTTTTCCCGCCGAGCGACAGAGAACAAAAGGAATCGGGCGACACACGGTCGGATCGTCGTCCGGAGCGCAGCGGCAGAATCGCGGCGCGGCAAACGCCGTAAACCGGCAAACGACAAAGAAAAACGATGGAACTGAAACAGGAAATAGAGCGTAGGCGAACCTTCGCCATCATCAGCCACCCGGACGCGGGCAAGACGACGCTGACCGAAAAGCTGCTGCTCTTCGGCGGCGCGATCCATGTGGCGGGAGCCGTCAAGTCGAACAAGATCAAGCGGGGAGCCACGTCCGACTTCATGGAAATCGAGCGGCAGCGCGGCATCTCAGTCGCCACGTCGGTCATGGGCTTCGAGTACGGAGACGTCAAGATCAACATCCTCGACACCCCCGGCCACGAGGACTTCGCCGAGGACACCTACCGGACGCTGACGGCCGTCGACAGCGTGATCATCGTGATCGACGGCGCTAAGGGCGTCGAGACGCAGACGCGCAAGCTGATGGAAGTATGCCGGATGCGCAACACGCCGGTCATGGTCTTCGTCAACAAGCTCGACCGCCCGTGCAAGGACCCGTTCGACCTGCTCGACGAGATCGAGCGCGAGCTGAAGATTCAGGTCCGGCCGCTGGCCTGGCCGATCAGCACGGGTCCGACGTTCAAGGGCGTGTACGACCTGTACGCCGACCGGCTTTCGCTGTTCTTCGCCGAAGACAGGCAGACGGCCGAAGGACAGACGCTCGACATAAAGCTCGACGACCCGGCGATCGACGAGTACATCAATCCGTTCACGCAGCACCTGCGCGACGACCTGGAGCTCGTCGAAGGCGTCTATCCTCCGTTCGACCTCGACAGCTACCGCAAGGGCGAGGTCGCGCCGGTCTTTTTCGGCAGCGCGCTGAACAATTTCGGAGTCCGCGAGCTGCTCGACTGCTTCGTCCGCATCGCGCCGTCGCCCGGCAAGTCGCATACGCTCCAGCGCGACGTGTCGCCCTACGAGGAGAAACTGACCGGATTCGTGTTCAAGATTCATGCGAACATGGACCCGAACCACCGCGACCGGATCGCGTTTCTGAAAATCTGCTCGGGTCGCTTCGAGCGCAACAAGCCCTACTTGCACGTGCCTTCGGGCAAAACGATCAAGTTCGCGTCGCCCACGGCCTTCATGGCCGAGAAAAAATCGGTGATCGACGAGGCATACCCCGGCGACATCGTCGGGCTGCACGACACGGGTAACTTCAAGATCGGCGACACCTTCACCGAAGGCGAGACGCTGCGATTCACCGGCATTCCGAGCTTCTCGCCCGAGCTGTTCCGCTACATCGAGAACGCCGATCCGATGAAGTTCAAGCAACTGGCCAAGGGTATCGACCAGCTGATGGACGAAGGCGTCGCGCAGCTGTTCACGAGCCGGATGAACGGGCGCAAGATCATCGGCACGGTCGGAGCCCTGCAATTCGAGGTCATCGAGTACCGTTTGCAGCACGAATACGGCGCCAAGTGCCGCTACGAGCCGATCCAAATTCATAAGGCATGCTGGGTCGAGTCCGACGACGAGGAGCAGATGAACGACTTCCGCAAGCGCAAGTTCAACAGTATGGCGTTCGACAAGCACGGCCGCGAGGTCTTTCTGGCCGACACGTCCTACGCGCTGTCGCTCGCTCAGGAAAAGTTTCCCGGCATCCGGTTCCACTTCACCAGCGAATTCTGACCGGAGCCGCAGGAACCGTTTCCGGGAGGCGGCAGGTATCCGGAGCGCCCGGACCGTTTCGAGCGCCCGGGAATACCGAGAAGCCGCTCGGCCGCGCCGACGGCAAAACAATCAGAGAACCCATATTTTCCAATGTACCGGGAGCGCTCGCTCCCGGTACATTCATATTCGCCAGCAGCCGCGGCTTGCAGCCATAGGCCGCGCATCCGGCCAGACCCTACCGCGAAGTTCCCTTCGGCGGAGGGAACTTCGTGCCGTAAAACCGGAAGCGTCGAAAACCCGACGGCCGGTACGGTAAACCGGGAATCCTTGATTTCAGAACCGTACGGACGGCGCCGGTTCCGTCCGCCCGACGGCATAAGGTTTCCCCTTCGGACATGGCTCCGACGGAAGGATGGCCGAAAGATCGCGGGCGTTCGGTTTCTTGTCGCCGGGCACGGTATCGCGGCGATTTTCATTTTCCGATCAAAATGCTTAACTTCGTCGGAGAACCGCCGCACGATATGCGGACGGTCGAATACTAACCAAACTCTCTACCCATGACTTTCTCCACCCGAACGGGGCGCGCCGCCGCCCTCGCCGTAGCGGCTCTCGCCGTCTTGTCGGCCTGCCGGTCCGAAGAAAAGACCGGAGCCACGCCGAACAACTGCTCCAAAAAATGCTCGCTGACCGAGACGCGCCCTCTGGCCGGATTCAACGACGGCGCGGACGGATTCGTCTGCGGCGAGAACGCCGACTCGCTCCAACTGATCGCCTCGGCACCGACCTGGTCGGGACGCCTGCACGAAGGATCGCACTGCCTGCAGGTGAGCGGTCCCGACATGCCCGCCAACCGCTGGAGAACGGTCTTCCGGGAATATCCCGAAGGACTCGACCTGAGCGATACGCCTTTCGTGTCGTTCGCCGTCCATACCGAAGGCGGAGCTTACGGGGCCGACTACTACGTCCGGCTGACGGTCGGCCGCGGCGGACGGAAATTCGAAAGCATGGCCAAAGTGACGCCCAAGGAGTGGAACGTGACTATCTTCGATCTGAGCGAGTGCCCGTTCGCGGACCGGATCGACCGGGTCGAGTTCGCGCTCTGCAACGCCAGCGACTCGGTATGGGAAAACGCGCTCTACCAGCTGGACGGATTCGAGGCCGGCAAACCGATCGACCTGTCGTTCGGGCTCAAAGGTTCGACCGAGCTGTTCACGGCCGAGGGGGGCGCCGTTTCTCAGGGCGACGGAACGCTGGAGTTCGCGTTCGACGAGGGAGGTTCGCTCAGTACGCCGTCGCTCGCCGGAAGCCGCAACGGCATCTACAATCCGAAGCTCGAGGACCGCAACACGATGTTCTTCGTCATGGAGAACCGCAGTCCGGCCGACCGGCTCCGCATTCGCTTCGTCACGGCGAAAGACTCCGTCTATAACGACGAAAAATCGAAAATTTTCGATATCGACCCGAACTCGCCCCAAAAGGGATATTTCTTCAATTTTTCCGATCTGCCGCAGGCCGAAGGCGCTCTGACCGGTTTCCGCATCGAACCGCTCGGAGGTGCGGGCGAACTGTCGATCGACCGCATTACGTTCGAGCAGGAAACCGTCTTGGAACCTTTCGCAGGCAGCATCGACCGCTGTACGGCTACGCCCGAGCGGATCGAAATCCGGGGCACGATTTCGCCCGAATACGCATCGAAATACGCCCGCATCGCCGTCTATGAAGCGCCGATGTACAAAGGCGACCGGGGTATCGAAAAACTGAAAAAGCTCTACGAGGGTCCGCTCGACCGGCAGTTCGTCATCGACGACATTCCGACGAAACGGAACGAGAAAATGACGCACCTGAGCAGCCGGCTGCTGGCCGTCGCGCTGAACGGGCCGGACGATTACCTGAAAATCGCGCCCTACTTCTATATCGAGAACTGGCGCGACTTTACGGACAACCCCTACTCGTTCGAACTGCCCGAGCTGAGCGTCAGCGTGCTGGACTACGGCGCGAAAGGCGATGCGTTCACCGACGACACGCGGAGCATTCAGGCGGCCATCGACGACGTTTCGTCTCGAGGTGGCGGCCGGGTCGTGCTGCCCGGAGACAGCGGATCCCTGTACGAACGGCGCTACGTTGCCACGCATCTGATGATGCGCAGCAACGTCGACCTGCACATCGAAAAGGGCGCGATCCTGTGGCAGTCGCAGGACGAAAGCGACTACTCCTACGCTCCGGCCTACGGCCACGACGTCGTGATACCGCGCGTTCCGTGGACGCACAGTCTGTACGTGAACCTGCCGCTGATCCAAGGCAAGGACATCGAGAACGTCAAGATCACCGGACAGGGCAAAATCCGCTCGCTCGACACGTACAGCGTCGATCCGAGGCTCGACCACTACGCCCGCGTCTGCACGGACCGTATCCACGTGATCCCGATCGGATTCTGGAAAGTGCGCAACATCGAGCTGAGCGACGTCGAGATCGTCCGCACCAACAACTACCACACGTCGTTCTACTATTGCGAGAACCTGTTCATAGGCAACGTGAAGATGCACGAGGTGAAATGCGTCAGCGGCGACGGCATCGGCCTGAGCATCGGCACGCACGACGTGAAGGTGGCCCGCATCTTCCTCGAGTCGAACGACGACGGCATCGTAATGACCAGCAGCTACGCCGATCCGCGCGGAGGCGTCTGGTGGTGGGGCGACAACGACTGGGACCGCTCGGTGCGCAACGTCGAGGTGTGCCACAGTTATATCAACTCGGGCGGCGGCAAGGCCATCGCGCTGATTCCTTGGGGCTCGACGAACCCCGACCAGCAGAAGCAGGAAACCGATAACGTGAACGTCTACGACAACGTGCTCATGGGAGGATACTCCGTCGGCACATGGTGCGACAATCCGTTCGACGGCAAGCCTTTCGACAACACGGAGGAGAACGACTACGCCCCGGTCAAGAACTTCCGTATCGTGAACAACGAGTACCTGAGCCCGTGCGACCTGCTGAGCATCAGGCCGACCAACTTTATCACCGACTGCGGGCTGCACAGCAGCGAGACGTTCCGTAACGGCGACTTCGCGCACGGCCACACCTACTGGACGATGGAGGGCGATGCCGGCGAGCAGGACGGCTCGGGATACGCCCGAGGCGAGGGACGCCTCTACGAAGGACTATACCTGAAAAAGGGCCGGCACGTCTTCACGGCCGACGTCCGTTCGAAAGGCGAACTGTTCGTCGAGAACGCGACGAACGGGCAAACGGTCGAAAGCCTCGCCTTCGACACGGACGAATGGACCCCCCGGCGGATCGTGATCGACGCCGTCGCCGACGACACGTACTACCTCGGCATAAAAGGCCCCGACGCCCGAATCCGCAACGCCGTGCTCGACCGTCCGGACCCGGTCGAATAGCGCATATGCGCAGAAAACCGCGCGGCTTCCGAATCGACGGAAGCCGCGCTTTCTTCGGAACGGTTCCCAAGGACCGACTATTCCGGAACGAACGCACTCATCCGGCGCATCATGCACGAGCCGGCAAAACGGATCGGGTCCGCAAATATCCGTCCTCTCAACCCGCCGTAAGTCCGCAAGCCTGCACGGCCGAACGGGCCGCGCAGGACGGTCATGCAGGAAAAGACCGGAAGGAGCGATGCCCGGCCGCGCGACCGATCCGGCAAAAATTCGTACCTTGGGGACCTCAACGCAGACCGACTATGTTCCGATACCTGATGCTATGGGCTCTCGCGGCCTTGTGGGCGCAAACCGACCTGCAAGGCCGTCCGCCCGTCCGTTCGCTGGAGGGAGTCGTCGCCGACTCGGCCGGCAGCGGCCCGCTCGTCGGAGCGTCCGTACTGCTGATGACCCCGGGCGATACGCTGCTGAGAATAACCGACAGCCGGGGAGCCTTCCGATTCGAAAGCGTGCGCGACTCGTCGGTCCGTCTCCGCATCGGCTACCTCGGCTATCGCGGCACGACCCGAAACGTAAGCATGACAGCCGGAACGAACCGGATAGATACTGTTTTTCTCGGAGAGATTCCGATCAGCCTGGGCGAGATCGTCGTGCAGGGACGGCGCCCGCTGATGAGCGAACGCGGAGACACGATCGTCTACCATGCGGAGAACGTCCGCGTGCTGCCCGGCGACGAGGCGCTTCAGATCGTCCGGGGCCTGCCCGGCATGGAGCTCAAGGAAGGGGAAGTCCGCTTCATGGGCAAAACGATCGAGCGGACCTACGTCGACGGCCGTCCGCTGTTCGGAGAGAACGCCCGCTCGGCCCTCGACTTTCTGGCGGCCAACGACGTAGTCGACATTCAGGTCTACGACGAACTGCCCGAGGAGGAGCGGCTCAAGGGCAACAAGAACGGCAAGAAACGCACGGTAATGAACCTCGTTACGCGCAGCAAGCCCGAGAAAAGCGTCAACGTCGAGGCGCTGGCCGGCTACGGAGCCGACATCGACCGGGGCCCCGACGGACACCGCAAGGGACGCTACGGAGCCGGCGCTTCGTACAACTATTTCTCGGAACGGCGCATTTACTCGGTCGAGGCGAACAGCAACAACAACAATCAGTCGTCCAACCGCATCCGGGACAGGTTCGCCTCATACGCGGGCGGCGGAGACGGAGACCGCCGCAGCACGACGCTCGGCGCCAGCCTGACGCACCGCTACGGCAAGCATCTGACCCTGTCGGGAAACTACCGCTTCGCCAACGAGCGGTCGGAAACGCAGCGGATCACGCAACAGATCTATTTCCCGTCGGAAGCCTACCGGTCGCGCAGCTACACCGACACGACCCGAGCCTCGCGCCTCGGCAGGCAACACTCGGCCAATCTCGATCTGCGCTATAACCCGAAGAACGACTACCTCGTCTTCGCGACCAGTGTCCAATACTCCGACGACCTCTCGCACAGCTATCGGGGAGCCCGCAACGAGCTCGACGGCGAAACGACCAACCGCGTCGGCGCGACGGAGCGCAACCGCGAGAAGAGTCGTAACCTGTCCGGCATGCTGATCTGGGCCCACTCGTTCAAAAGCAATCCGAAGCGGGCGATCCACATGAACGTCCAAGGCTCCACGAGTCGCGACGACGCATCGGGCTGGCGGATCGACTCGCTCTCGACCGACAACGACCGGACCTTTTTGGAGACGACTGCCGGCGGATGGAGCCGGTCGCTGGGAGGAAACTTCAGCTACACGGAGCCTGTGGGCGAAAAAAGCTCGGTAACGGCCGGCTACGGCATTTCGGTCGACAACAGCCACTCGAAGCGGATGGCCGTCGACCGCTTCACCGGACTGATCGACACGACCTCGACCTACGACTACACGCGCAACTACACGACTCAGACCGCCGAACTCGGATTCAACCGATACAGTCAGACTTGCTACCTGTTCGTGCGCATGGGCTACCAGTCGGCCCGGCAAAACCGGGACGAGACCTTCCCCGAAACGCACGACGACCGACGCACGTTCCGCAGCCTGCAGCCGTCGCTGTCGTTCCACTATTCGATCGGACAGACCCGCAATCTGTACTTCAATTACAGCGGCTCGGCCCGGCAGCCCTCGGTCGAGCAGCTCCGTGCCGAGCTGGACACGCGCAACCGACTGAGCCTCACAGGCGGAACCCCCGGTCTCAGACAGAGCTACACCCACTCGGTCTCGCTCGGCTACTACCATACCGACACGAAGAGCTCGCGCTCGGTGGGATTCAACCTGTCGGCCGACCTGACCGTGCGCGACATCGCCACCCGCCAGCGTTTTTTCGCCG
The DNA here is from genome assembly GCF_025144665.1 of Alistipes ihumii AP11. NCBI lineage: Bacteria > Pseudomonadati > Bacteroidota > Bacteroidia > Bacteroidales > Rikenellaceae > Alistipes > Alistipes ihumii. The sequence goes on from NZ_CP102294.1 coordinate 900,575, forward strand.
AGGATACCCCGCTCGAGCAATACGGAGGCTACGTCGCGCCGAAAGGCTCGACGCTGACGACGCCGGTCAACGTGAACGGCTCGGGATCGGTTCAGGCCAACGGGAACTTCTCGACTCCGCTCAAGCCGCTGAAGTCGGTTCTGAACTGCACGGCCGGCATCGGATACAGCCGCCGGCCCTCGTATATCGGAGAAGAGCTCGACTACACGAACTCGCTGTCGCCCCGGATAGGAGTGCATCTGACAGGCAACCAATCGACCGTCTGCCAGTTCTCGCTCAGCGCGAACCTTTCGTACAACCACTCCTCCAACTCGCTCCGCGACGACAACAGCACGATCACGCAGCAGACCGGAGCCCAAGTGCGCGTCAACTTCCTCAAGCACGCCTATTTCGAAACGAACTACGCCTATTACCTTTACCACAGCTTCTCGTATGCCGGCGGCGACGTCGACACGCATACGTGGAACCTCTCGCTCGGAATCAAGCTGTTCAAGAACCGCTCGGGCGACATCAGCCTGACGGTATACGACATTCTGAACCGTAACGAGAGCTTCACCTCGAGCATGATGTCGGACTACGTGACCAACAACTGGTCGCGCATGTTCGGACGCTACTGGACGATCGGCATCGGATACAAGTTCAACAAGACGGGCAAGCTGAAGGCCAAGCCGTAGCGGACCGGAGCCGCCGGCAGGCCGAAAATGCGCGTTTTCGGCCCGCCGGCGGCAAAAAACTCTGAGAATTTTCGTACATTTGCGCCGGTATTAAATTCTGAAAGAAACCGCCATGAGCATCGCAGAACTCAGTGAACAGGAACAGATCCGCCGCAACTCGCTCGCGCAGCTGCGCGAGTTGGGAATCGACCCCTATCCGGCCGCCCGGTACGAGGTGACCGCCACGGCCGCGCAGATCGCCGCGGAGTACTCGCCCGAAAAGCAGAACTTCTCCGACATATCGATCGCGGGGCGCATCCTCTCGCGCCGTATCATGGGCAGCGCGTCGTTTTTCGAGCTGCAGGACCATACGGGCAAGATACAGGTCTACATCAAGCGCGACGAAGTGTGCGGAGACGATCCCGAAGCGACGCTCTACAACAAGGTCTTCAAGAAGCTGCTCGACATAGGCGACATCGTCGGCGTGCGCGGATTCGCGTTCGTCACCAAAACCGGCGAGCTGTCGGTCCACTGCAAGGAGCTGAAACTGCTGAGCAAGTCGCTGCGGCCGCTGCCGATCGTCAAGGAGAAAGACGGCAAAGTGTACGACGCGTTCAGCGATCCCGAGCTGCGCTACCGCCAGCGCTACGTCGATCTGATCGTCAATCCGCAGGTGCGTCAGGTATTCCTGCAGCGCACGAAGATCATCGACACGATGCGCCGCTTTTTCAACGAACGGGGCTACGTCGAGGTCGAAACGCCGATCCTGCAGTCGATTCCCGGCGGAGCGTCGGCCCGCCCGTTCGTCACGCATCACAATGCGCTCGACATTCCGCTCTACCTGCGGATCGCCAACGAGTTGTACCTCAAGAAGCTGATCGTAGGCGGGTTCGACGGCGTATACGAGTTCGGCAAGGACTTCCGCAACGAGGGCATGGACCGCACGCACAATCCCGAGTTCACGGTCATGGAAATATACGTCGCCTACAAGGATTACATCTGGATGATGGAGTTCGTCGAGCAGATGCTCGAACGGGTGGCACTGGCGCTGCACGGCACGACGAAAGTGCGCATCGGCGAGCACACGGTCGATTTCGCCGGCCCGTTCCGCCGCGTGACGATGACCGACGCGATCCGCGAGAAGACCGGCTTCGACATCACCGGCAAAAGCGAACGGGAACTGCGCGAAGCCTGCGCCAAGCTGAACGTCGAGACCGACGAGACCATGGGCAAGGGCAAGCTGATCGACGCGATTTTCGGCGCCTATTGCGAGCAGGATCTGATCCAGCCGACGTTCGTCACGGACTACCCGATCGAGATGTCGCCGCTGTGCAAGCGCCACCGCAGCAATCCCGACCTGACCGAGCGGTTCGAGCTGTTCGTGACCGGCAAGGAGCTGTGCAACGCCTATTCCGAGCTGAACGACCCGATCGACCAGCTGGAGCGCTTTCAGGAACAGCTGCGCCTGAGCGAGAAAGGCGACGACGAGGCGATGTTCATCGACATGGACTTCGTCCGCGCGCTGGAGTACGGCATGCCGACTTGTTCGGGCATGGGCATCGGCATCGACCGGCTCACGATGTTCATGACGGGCCAGACGACGATTCAGGACGTGTTGTTCTTCCCGCAGATGCGTCCCGAAAAGGCCGCCCAGAAGGACGGTCCCGAGAAATACGCCGCCGCAGGCATTCCCGAGCAATGGGTCCCCGTGCTGCATAAAATGGGCTTTCTGACGGTCGAAGCGCTGAAGAAGCTCGCGCCGGGCAAGCTGCACAACGACCTGTGCGGTTACAACAAGAAGAACAAGCTCGGACTGCAGAATCCGACGCTCGACGAAGTGAAAGGCTGGACGGCCGGATAAGCGAGCGCCCGGCCGTCTCCGCACGGTCGCCGGGCTGTCCCGCGAGCAACATGCGGAAAGCGGAAAAGAAACACTTCGCAATACGTTACATAAAAACGACCCGATATGTCTTATCTCGTTTTGTGCCCCACTTGCGGGGGGAAGATGTCCGTGAACGCCCGGGTATGTCCCCATTGCGGCGACCGGGGATTTATCGTACCCGAGACGGCCATGCTGCCGAGTCCGTGCGATTACAGGGATTACGGGAGTTATGCGCTCGGATGCGAGGGGAAGGGTTTTCTGTGTCGCAAGCAGATATGGGGCGATGTCGGAATCCATCCGGTCCGCTACTTGCAGGCCATGGGGGTCCGCGACCTGTCCTCATACGTCCGGGTAGCGGACGGGCTCTATGCCCAAACGAGCGACAACGCTCTGCGCGAGAGGATCGCCCGAGCAGTAGCCCGGAACGACGTATACGTCAAATCTTGGGTATTCAAAGGCGTTTGCGAACACGAACTCTACGAGGGGAAGGTGCGCTGTCCCCAGTGCAACGGGACGGGCAAGGTGGCGGTCGAGCAGGCGACGGGCAACTACATAGACATCCGCAAGCGAGCGTGAGCAGGCACGGACGGCAGAGAACAAAAAAGACATTGCATTTAACCGATATATCATTATGAGAAAGAAAATTGTCGCAGGAAACTGGAAAATGAACACCACTCCGGCGGAGGGTGTCGAACTGTTCAAGGGAGTAGCCGCCCAGAAGGGCGAGGTTTGCTCATGCGTGAACTTCATCGTGGCTCCTCCGTTCACCCACCTTTCGGAGATCGTCAAGGCCGCCCGAGGAACGGGCATCGCCGTGTCGGCCCAGAACTGCGCAGCCGAAGCCAAGGGCGCCTATACCGGAGAGGTATCGGCCAAGATGATCGCCTCGCTGGGCGTCGAATATGTGATCCTCGGCCACAGCGAGCGCCGCGAATACTACGGCGAGACGAGCCAAACGCTGAACAAGAAAATGGCTCAGGCTTACGAGAACAACCTCGCACCGATCTACTGCGTGGGCGAGAAGCTCGAGGACCGCGAGGCCGGCAAACACTTCGACGTCGTACGTGCCCAGATCGAAGAAGTGGTCTACAACCTGACGCCCGAGCAGTTCTCGAAACTGATCGTCGCATACGAACCGGTATGGGCCATCGGTACGGGCAAGACGGCTACGGCCGATCAGGCACAGGAGATGCACGCCTTCATCCGTCAGGTGCTCGCCGAGAAGTTCGGCAACGCAGCCGACCAGACCGTTATCCTCTACGGAGGCAGCGCGAAGCCGGGCAACGCTCCCGAGCTTTTCTCGAAAGAGGACGTCGACGGCGGCCTGATCGGAGGCGCGGCGCTCGTGGCCGACGACTTCATCGCGATCGGCAAGGCATTCAAGTAAGCCGTTCGATTTACCGCATAAGGCCGGAACCCGATGGGGGCCGGCCTTTCTTTATTGTTTACACTCAACAGTACCCATTCTCGTATTTTCGACACTTCCGGATTCTCCGCCCGAAATTTCCTCTGCCGGAGAAGATTCGGCAGAAGCCAAATCCGACGCGCATTCTGCGGTCGCGAGCCGCGACTGGCGAATATAGAAATCCGAGGGCAGGCATACTTGGTACATCGACGCATTCGGCCGCCTTTTTATATTTCGGAAGCGAAACCGATTCTCCTCGTATCCGAATCGCCTCCCCGCCGCGGAATCCGTCGGTACGGACTCCGGCCGGACACGGTCCCGCCCCCTGCAACGATCCGGGCCGGACACGGAATCCTCAACGGTCGCTCGGCAGTAGCCCGGCCACGGTTGCACGACGATGCCGGCAACCGGACCGTGCCCCTTCCTTGCAATGACAAGATCCGGCGCCCTTTACTCCGACAGACAACGGCGCATCCGCTCCCGCACGACACTCCTTTGCCCTACGGTCCGCAGACCGCATGAAAAGACATTCGCCGCACGGCTGCGGCCCGCTCCGTCCCGCCCGGCAATCAGGCGGACGCCTCCCGCCCTGACGAAGAAAGAATAAACACGAGGAACGACGTGCGAAACGGTACGCATCTTCCGATTTTTTGCGTACTTTTGCAGCCTCTTTACCGAACTATCACGGAAAATCGATTCAAACGCATCATGAAACTTTTGGAGTTCAGACCCAAACTGTTCGACTGTCTGAAAAACTATTCGAAACGCACGTTCGCTTCCGACCTGATGGCCGGCATCATCGTCGGCATCGTCGCGCTGCCGCTGGCTATCGCGTTCGGCATCGCCTCGGGCGTATCGCCCGAGAAGGGCATCGTCACGGCCATCCTCGCCGGACTGGTCGTCTCGCTACTGGGAGGAAGCCGCGTACAGATCGGAGGGCCTACGGGCGCATTCATCGTCATCATATACGGCATCATCCAGCAATACGGCGAGGCGGGCCTGATCGTCGCCACGCTGATGGCCGGCGTGCTGCTCGTGCTGATGGGCGTCTTCCGGCTCGGAGCCGTCATCAAGTTCATCCCCTACCCCGTCGTCGTCGGCTTCACGAGCGGCATCGCCGTGACGATCTTCACGACGCAGATCGCCGACGTGTTCGGTCTGGACTTCGGAGGCGAGAAGGTTCCGGGCGACTTCGTCGGCAAGTGGCTGCTCTATTTCCGCCACTTCGGCACGGTCGACTGGTGGAACGCCGCCATCAGCGTGCTGAGCGTGCTGATTATCGCGTTGAGTCCGAAATTCTCGAAGAAAATACCGGGATCGCTGATCGCCATCGTCGTCGTGACCGTCGGCGTCTACTTTCTGAAGCGGTACGGCGGCATCGAAGGCATCGACACGATCGGCGACCGCTTCACGATCCGATCGAGCCTGCCGGGCGCCGCCGTGCCCGAACTGAACTGGGAAGCGATCAAGAACCTGTTTCCGGTAGCCGTGACGATCGCCGTGCTGGGCGCCATCGAGTCGTTGCTGTCGGCCACCGTAGCCGACGGCGTAACAGGCGACCGCCACGACTCGAATACCGAACTGATCGCGCAGGGAGCGGCCAATCTGGTAACGCCGCTGTTCGGCGGTATTCCCGCAACGGGAGCGATCGCCCGCACGATGACCAACATCAACAACGGGGGACGGACGCCGGTAGCCGGAATCGTCCACGCGGTCGTGCTGCTGCTGATCCTGCTGTTCCTGATGCCGTTGGCGCAGTACACCCCGATGGCCTGTCTGGCCGGCGTACTGATCGTCGTGTCGTACAACATGAGCGGCTGGCGGACGTTCCGGGCGCTGCTCAGCAATCCGCGCGCGGACGTGACGGTGCTTCTGCTCACTTTCTCGCTGACCGTGCTGTTCGACCTGACCGTCGCTATCGAAGTCGGTCTGCTGATCGCCTGCGTGCTGTTTATGAAGCGCGTAATGGAAACGACCGAAATCTCCGTAATCCGCGACGAGATCGACCCGGGCTCCGGCCTGGACGTCGCCGTACACGAGGAACACCTGACCGTCCCCCGGGGAGTCGAGGTATACGAGATCAACGGCCCGTACTTCTTCGGCATCGCAACGAAGTTCGAGGAGCTGATGGCCCAACTCGGCGACCGGCCCAAGGTGCGCGTGATCCGGATGCGGAAGGTTCCGTTCATCGACTCGACGGGCATCCACAACCTGACGAACCTGTGCGTGATGTCGCGCCGCGAGAAGATCGAGGTCGTACTGTCGGGCGTCAACGACACGGTACACGCCGCCTTGCAGCGCTCGGGCTTCTACGAACTGCTGGGCCCCGACAACATCTGCCCGAACATCAATGCGGCGCTGGAAAGAGCCCGACGGATTCTCGGGGAATAAAGGCTCCGGCACGGACACAGGCGGAGAGACAAGCAGGTCAGGACGCCCAGTCCGTTTTTCCGGGTAATCTTTTCCGCCGTTTTCCCGAATCCGGTTCTCCGGAACTCCATACGACAGTGCCGCTCTCGCAGGTCGGAACGGCGCTCAAGAAGCTGATGCCCAAGTACCGCATCAAGCGCTACGGGTGCAAAACGCTCGGAGAGCTGTACGAGAGGCTCGATCGGTACGAGCTCGTCAAGACGGAGAAAGGAGTGGCGGGGATGGTGAGAAGAAAATTTACGGAATGAGAATCCTCCAGATAATCTAATTTCGTCATTACGATCTCCGATACAGTCTCTTCCGGAGTGAGCATGTACGGCAACTTGTCGTCGCTGCCGGAGATCATTACGGAACAGTAATAGGTTAAAGAACTGTTCGCATCGCAGGCCAGTTTTTCGCCCGATGCGCTATAAATATAGCTAAACTTTGATTGCCTGCAACGACCTGTTTGATTTCGTAATTAGCATTCTTAAAAAGGAACTGTCTAACAAATCTTAGACAGTCCCTTTTTATAAAGAGAATTATGCTTGGGATCATTTTATTTTTTCAGGTCAAATGTGCATTTAATTGTTTTCTACCATTATAAAATATCACCCAGCGTTTCGATTTCAGTCGTGTCGGTTGGCTTTATTTCTGTATTTTCTCCATTTGCAACACATTCCTTGATCCCAACGTGTAAAATCCCTAAAATATGGGTCATGTACGCGTTGTGCATATTTATCCAAATATTCTTGTGGCTGATAAAAATGATTATCTTTCCTGTTATAAACTAATAACGAATTATCCGGCAATAACAGCCACCATGCATTGAACCATTCAATAGCAAAAATCAATTTGTATTTGATTTTCCGAATTGCCCGGAATGCTATTTCATTTCCGGTCCGACCAGCCCACCGGATATGAGCCAAAGAATCGAATGCATTGGTGGCACGGATATAAATTCCTTCGAAGTTCCCTAAACACAAGGTATCCTTATACCACATAATTTCTTTATACACACAACCGGGGTGACGCTTTTTTTTGGAAAATAACAAAGAAGAAAACAAGGAATCCATTACCGTGAAATCCCTCTCCGGATATTGGTAAATATTGATGTGGAGCGTAGGGATACACAATACATCGATCGTATCCAAAATGGATTCACTATAACGCTTACTGTAATCATAATAAACCTTCCATGCTCGAACGATTTCCTTGCGGGCGAATTCCTGTAGAAAAGACCGCTCTTGCTGCAACTGGTCAAAACAAGGATACGAGACGGATTGGGCATGCGTCTCATGAAGAAGACACAAGAACAAAACGATCCACAAGTTTCTTTTCATGATAATAAATTATTTTAGAATACGCAATACAAAAGGATTATAAAGCTTGACTATGATGTCTGATTTAAATACGATACTCCCTACATCCGGATCCATGACTTTGAATCTTTGTCGAGTTTTCCCACTGGGCAATGTTTTCTGTTGAAACTCTTGGATACCGACCGTATGTCCTCTTCCCTGTACAGTGTAAGAAACGGCAATGGGACGATCTTGCTTTAATGTAGCCTCAATTTCATCTACTTTTATGTTGTCGGTTTGTAAACCATTTTTATTTGCGAGTTGGTTATAATCGGCACCGTCTGCTTCTATTTGAAAATTAGCAGGTAATTCCTTTCCCGAATACTCAGCATTTGATTTTAATACAGCGTATGTACATCCTCCCATATCTCCATTTTCCATTGCTTTACCCGAATAGACGGGCAATTCGCCTTTAAGTGCGGCTACTGTTTCCCATGCTGCGTGAGCATGATTCAGTGCTGTAATCGTTAAACCTCTGGCCATTCCTTCCCAAAAGTTTCCACCGGAGACTGCGGAACCTATCCCTCCCGATATGCCGCCGAAAATATACATTCCTGCTATGGTATTTCCGACACCTTTCCATTCTTGGAAACCCGAAACACCCCAAGAACTGAGGGCGCCGGCAGTAAAGCCACTCAAAAAATTCCCTCCGTCTATAGCCGATAATCCACCTTGAGCTATACCATGTGCCAGACCTCGACCTGCTTCATTCCAAAAACCACCGGTAGGGCCAAATATTTCTCCTACTCCGGCAGTCGCTATTCCAGACACGGCACTTAGGGCCATAGACTTTATGAATTTACCAAAGTTCCAATTACGAAAACCGCCGTCGCTGAAAGCAACATCCAGAGTATAGGAAACCGCACCGATAGCTGCTCCCATAGCGATAGCCGGTATGATTGCGAAGACCCGACCGTCTTTATCGACGTATACCGCCGGACTGTTACCGCAAAATAGATAAGAATTGGCTACCTGAGAGGCCGGATCGACATTGAACCAACGTCCGAGAACCGGGTTGTAATAACGGGCTCCGAAATCGTATAACCCGAGCAGCCCCGAAGTGCCGATATCATCGTCTTGCAATTCCTTGCCCGAGAATAAATACTTATTCTTATTCAAGTTGTTATATTCCCATGCAAGCCCGAACGGATAATAATCCGTCGTCTGCTGCTGCAAGGATCCGTTTACTGCGCTGAGTAATACACGGGTACTGCCTGTATGGTCTGTTTTGAAATAATTGTAGGTGTATCCGTCGGAAGCCATGCTTACTGTGCCTTCGGGATGTTGCATATACAGCAACGTAGTATTGCTGGGATACACCATGACTCCACGGTAATATGTGAAAGAACCCCCTGCCTTCTTGGCGAGCTTCTCGCCCGTAGCACTGTAAATGTAGGAAACTTCTTCGTCTCCTGCAAATATCCGTCGGGGAAGGCTTAACTAACACAAGTGCCTACCTTTCAGATCAATACAAATTTCGCTCTCGCAGGTCGGAACGGCGCTCAAAAAGCTGATGCCCAAGTACCGTATCAAGCGCTACGGCCGCAAAACGCTCGGAGAGCTGTACGAGCAGTTCGACCGGTACGAGCTCGTCAAGACGGAGAAAGGGGGGGGCGGAGATGGTGAGAAGGGAAAGAGAATTAGGGGAATTGTAATAATACAATATCTAATTATAGAAGACAGGCGGAATTCTTCTTGCTTGTCTTCTTATAACCTTATTAAGGTTTATAAACATACAACCAATTGGTTTTCACTAACTCATCCTCTGTTAATGTTATTTTTTTTACATATAATTGATTCCTGTAAATATCTCCCCAGTCATAATTACGCATTGTTTTTTCTGTAATAAAAAAAAGCGTCATTTTATTTTCTTTACATGAGAGTCGTTTTTGGGAGGAGGTGTTCCATAATCTTCCTTCCAATCCGCCCTTTAATGAGCCAATATCATAGGCGTTTATCCTATAAGAAGGCGAAGCAAATCGAGGTTCGACAGAATTACCATAAGCATCTTTCATGTCAGCAGATGAAAAATGGAATAATTCTAATTTCGGATGCGAGGGCAAAGAATCCTTATCTCCACAGATGCAGTAAACATATATGGCCTCATCAGAATCGTTACGAACATACAATATATCGCTAATCCCCTCACATGAGGTGCAGCAATATAATAACAGACCAAAACAGCTAATCCATTTCATTGTTTTCATGTCTTAAATGTCGTCTCTTAACAAGAACATCGTTCTACTACTGATAGGTTACCGTAAAATTCGCTTCTCTCATTTCATCCATCGTTCGGAATGTTCGAGTACCCAAACAGATCTCCTTGTTATGCTCTATCAATTTATCCAAGGTGTTCAATGAATCGACCATCCGGGCATCGATAAAAAAATTTTCAAACAGGCACCGCCCGGACTTTCCCTAATTCTCTGTTCGTAACAAATACCTTCTGTTGATACAACGTCACTGTCTAATGTCAAAGGAGGAACAAGATATTGTTTTCTCGTGACCGTATCCGAAATATCTAGCAAAACATATCTGCCGGGATATGTTGGTACCGAGGTCCAATTGTAAAATAACTCATGGACAACATACAACGGTATCTCCGACGCATTTTTCACCGTAATCCGCTTGTGGCAATCAGGTCCTTCATCCTTTGTACATGTAAACGCTACCAGTATCATAATGAACGGTACCGCAAAAAATACAGCATTCCCTTTTTCATCGTATTTCATTTTTTAACTCGTCTGTCCTCTTTATTCTGTTTGGAGTATTTTATATGATAGATCAAAGAATTCGGAATAATTCCAAAAGACTTTCGTTAACGGTCGGATTCTATCGACACAGAATCCGACTCTATTTTATACCTGATTCACAATGTTCTGTAAGATCTTATACCCAAAAGCCAACGGAGCCATCAATCGGATTGCCATATGATTGTGTCGTTTAACAAGAGTTCAGCATCTTTTCCAAATCCTTTCATGTCCCCCAACAACCTCAACTTCAAAAATATTCACTGCAAGATCAAGGTCCCCACTTCAAAGAACACCGACTCGTTCTGTCGTTCTTCAATCTTTCTTTTCGGATGTTTCAGACGTCGGCCTTGTACAGGTCATTTCGAAATTATCTCCTTGTACGGTGATAGATGGTTGTATTTCACCTTGAGGCGTACCATAGTCTTTATGGAGAAGTTCATACATGTCAACAGCCTCTTTATATAGATAATCATATGCTTCTTCTTCGGAAGAAAATAATTTCGGCACTGTGCGATTCCCTCTTTCGTCAATATAAAAAACTTCCCATACAGCATAATTTTTATAAAGGACTACACGATCTGGCCCAACCGATCCATCTAAAGAGTATAAGTCAAGATAACCTAATTGTTTAAGTTTTCGCTCTAATTCTTTTCTTGTCATATTGACTTTAAAGATTGAATGATGTCACCGAAAAACCGCTTTCTGCTTCTAAAAATTGGCATGAGACCGAAAAAATTGACGGTCAACCGTTAAATCAGGAGATACTGGTTTTAAACGTTGAAAATATTGATAAAAATTCAAAGACCGTTGCACATAAGGATGATCTGGATGGATCTCTTCAAAACATTCCGTTTCGATATTGAATATCTGAAGTTTATTGTTTTTCAAAAAATATACATATTTATCTTTGATAGTCGCATCCTCTACGTGGAAAACTACATTCGGTTGATAAGTTCGCATAGCATGGACTAATCTGCGATCCGCCGAATCATTGGCTTGATAGAGATCATACCATATCCTCTTAAACAACCCTCTACCCCATCCGCCTGACTCACGTACCCCATATATAGAATCACCGATAAGGACATAAGCAAAATATCCACCTAAATTATTAATAAGCAAGGGGTCTAAATAACACCATAAAGATTCTCCTGTTTTTGTTGAATCGATAGGACTATAAACATAAAGGATAAAAAAAGTGTTTTGATTCACAATGAGTTCATCAGGAATTTCAATTTCATGCCATTTATCCGGAATATCTAGGGGATATTTCATTTTTGCCTTTTTAATACCCTTTACATAGTACGGAACAAGCGTTGCATATTCTTTTTGTAATTCATCAATGAACTTTTGTTCACATGATTGTCCTATCGCGGAAGAAATCATGAACATAAAAAGACAAATCATGAAAGTAAATTTCCGTTCCATCTTAAATCATTTTTGATTGGCGGGACGATATTGATGAAGCACAAACTTCAAAACTTAGTCCTTATAGGATGGAGTATTTTCGGTCAAAATACGACGATCAGAACAAAGAGAACCATCTAAAGAATACCAATCTAAACATCCTAATTGTTCAAGTTTTCGCTCCAATTCTTTTCTGGTCATAATCATCCGATCACTTATCCCATATTTTCGGAATGAAAAAATCTCATATTACTACGCGAGTTTCTCGCCCGTAGCACTGTAAATGTAGGAAACTTCCTCGTCTCCTGCAAATACCCATTAGGGAAGGTGAAACCAACCCCAACGCCTGTTTTTCAGATCAATACAAATTTCGCTCTCGCAGTTCGGAACGGCGCTCAAGAAGCTGACGCCCAAGTACCGTATCAAGCGATACGGCTGCAAAACGCTCGGAGAGCTGTACGAGAGGCTCGACCGGTACGAGCTCGTCAAGACGGAGAAAGGGGTGGCGGGGATGGTGAGAAGGAAAAAGAATTAGAAAGATTGTAAGGATGCAATATCTAAAAAAGACAGGCGGAAATTATTCCGCCTGTCCTGCATTTTAACGCCAATAAAACCTTTTTGTCCATTCTATTACCTTCCCATCCGGTCCAATTTTACAATAATCCCATAAATAACGATTCTGTATAGGTATAGCGTTCTTTTGCTCAATCTCTTTCTTAAGTTTGTCGGCATCTAAAGAATCCAAATAGGTTTGAGCATCGGATACTTGCTCGGTTTTCTGATTTACCACGAGCCATCGGTTATCTTCGGTTTTTATCCATAGTATCGATCCGGGGAATACGTCGATACCAAAACACATTACGGGTTTCAGGCTCCAGATCAATTCAGCCTCTCGCTTTAATTCAGGCGTTATCGGTATTGGGTACGGACGTATTGGAATTCGAGCGCCGATAATCCTTATACCAGAATCGAAATAACTGCTGAAATAACGATCATTTTTAAACAGTAAAATATTATAAACAGGGAAAAAATCGTTCTGAAACTCTAACGAAGAGAGTAATTGATCCAAACGGGTATAATCGCGCTCGACCGAGTCTTCTTCTTTGATTTCCATGCTCGGAATGAACAGAAAATCCGCATCGCGTACCAATTCTCTCGTTTGGGAACGCGAATATTTCCATCTCACTTTCCATGAATTCTCAATCAGAATGGTCATGCTGTCGATATAGTGCTCCCTGCGATTTTGCATGTCGGTCATCAACTCGGAAAGAGTCATGACTCTTTGAGTGAATCCCGAACAGGGTATCAGCAGGAAAAGGCAGAAGACCAGTTTCTCGATTTTTCCATTCATCGCTTTCCGGTGTATTCGTTCGTCATGCGGACGGGAAGGCTTCGCTCGTGCGCGAAGTCTTCCCGTCGCATCGTTCCGTTCTATTTTCCGACGAGGAAGCGGTACGAACCCGATCCGGCCTCGAAAGTCACGAAGCCGTCCGACGCGCGGACGTCGGTCAGGGCCGGATTCTCGGCAAGGGGTTTGCCGTCGGCTTCGACTTGCGAAACGTCGGATGCCGGAACGCGGAGCGTGGCCGTCGTATTGGCCGGTATCTCGACCGACCACGACAGACCGCCGCCGGTCCGTTTCCAATGGCTGCCGATCATGCCGTACATCGACTCATAGGACGCATCGACCCACTCGAGCCCCTGCGGGAAGTCGGGCTTCATCAGAATGTGTTTGAAGCCCGGAGCCGCCGGGTCGGCCTGGATACCGGCCAGGTTTTCCCAGTCCCATGCGATCAGGTCGCCCAACTGCATCAGGTGATTGCCCGAGTTCATCGCCGGATCGGCCGTATCGCCGTTCCATAGCTCCCAGATCGTCGTCGCGCCGCGGTCGATCATATAACCCCAGCTCGGATAGGTACGGTTCGTCGCGAGCGTCAGCGCCAGATCGGGCCGTCCGTAGCGGCTCAGGCCCCGCATCATGAACTGCATGCCGATCATGCCCGTGCTGACGTGGCTGTCGAAATCGACCTCGGTCCGGCGGACCAGTTCGTCGAACACTTTCTGCTTCAGCGTGTCGGGCACCAGTCCCTGCACGAGCGAGAGCAGGCCGGCCGATACGGTATTGTTGGCGTACTGTCCCGTCTCGGGATTCAGGAACATTCTATTATAGGCATCCTTAACCCTCGCAGCCTGCTCCAGATAGGCCGGAATGTCCTCCTCATGGCCGGCCACCGCGGCGAAGCGCGCCATCATGTTCAGCAAACGATAGAAAAAGCTCGTCCCGACGAGCCGTCCGTCCGTCACGCGGGCAGGGTCCTGCGAGTGGATCATTTCGGGACTCTCGGGCGGCATGCACCAGTCGCCGTAAACGTCCTTGACGACGATGTCGTTCTCGACCAGACGCTCGTTGGCATAGTCGATCCACTTCTTCATCGCCGGATAGTGCTCGCGGACCGCCTCTTCGTCGCCGTACTGGTTGTACAGCATATCGACGACGCACAGGTAGGCCGCCGGATACGTAACGTTCTCGCTGTAGAACGGCCAGTAAGTCGGCGACAGGTCGGGAATCATTCCGTCGGGAAGCTGCGAGTCGCGAATGTCGCGAGCCCATTTCTCGTAAAGCAGCGCCTGACGGAACATGAAGCTCTCGCCGATGCACTCCATCGCGCGGTCGCCGAGCCAGCCCATGCGCTCGTCGCGCTGCGGACAGTCGGTCGGCATGCTGCGGTAGTTGCCTCTCAGGCCCCAGTAGGCGTTCCGGTACACCTGATTGATCGTCGAGTCGGACGTCTCGAAACGTCCCGTCGTGGGCATCGCGTCGTAGACGACTTCTCCTTTCAGCTTCTCCAAGTCGGGCTTCGCGGCGGCTCCGGCGATCTCGACGTAACGGAAACCGTGATAGGTGAAACGCGGCGTCCACGAGAAAGTTCCGTCCTCGGCGGGCGTGTACAGATCGGTCGCCTTCGCCCCGCGCAGGTTGTCGACATAGAGGTTCCCGTCGTCCTGCAGCGTCTCGGCGAAGCGCAGCCGCACGGGTCGGTCCTTCCTCCCCTCGAGCTCGACGGCGAGCCAGCCGACCATGTTCTGTCCCATGTCGACGATCCATGTCGAGTCGTTCAGCGCGGCGATCGAAACCGGCTCGACCGTATCCATAACCCGGATATTCGGATTCGCCTGAGCAGTCAGCCGGCCTTCGGGAGCCGCGACGCTTCGGGCATCGCGCCACGACGAGTCGTCGTAGCCGTTGCGGCTCCAGCCCGGCATTTCGAGACGGGCGTCGTACGTCTCGCCGTCGTACTCGTTGTTGGCGACGATCGGGCCGTCGGTCGTGAGCTTCCAGCTTTCGTCGCTCGCGACGACCGTCCGGTTACCCTCGCTGTCCGTAATTTCGAGCTGGGCCAGCAGCTTCGGATAGCCGTAGTTGCGGACTCCGGGAATCGTGACCTGCGTGAACGGAATCGTATAAGTGACCGTACGCATCGAGAAAAAGCGGCCGTTGCCCAGAATCACGCCGATCGTATTGACTCCTTCGTCGAGCAGGTCGGTCACGTCATACACATTGTAACAAACGGTTTTCGTATAGTCGGTAGCCGTCGGCGCCAACACGTCCTCGCCTACGCGGCAACCGTTCAGATAGCATTCGTAGAGGCCAAGCCCGCTGATGTAGAGCCGCGCCTGCGCGATATCGCGCCCCGCATCGAACTCCTTGCGCAGATAGCGCGCGGCCAGGCGAGAAAATACGCCGAGCGTGTCGGTCCGGTTCAGGCAGCTGTCGTACCCGATCCACCGGGCCTGCCAGTCCGAGTCGTCGAGCAGCGCCATCGACCAGCGGGACGGCTCGCTCCACAACGTGTCGCCGTGATTGGTCGCCACGCGCACTTTCCAGTAATAGTCGCGTCGGGATTCGAGCTCGGGCCCTTCGTAGGGCACCAGCACGGAGCGGTCGGACGGAACGTCGCCCGAATCCCAGATCAGGTTCTCTCCGGTTTCCAGATCCCCGGGATCGGTCGAGACAAGGATCCGGTAGCCGGTCTGC
Organism: Alistipes ihumii AP11; assembly: GCF_025144665.1. Taxonomy (NCBI): domain Bacteria; kingdom Pseudomonadati; phylum Bacteroidota; class Bacteroidia; order Bacteroidales; family Rikenellaceae; genus Alistipes; species Alistipes ihumii. The sequence goes on from NZ_CP102294.1 coordinate 916,481, forward strand.
ACCGTAGCCGGCAGGGCGGATTCGATCCGCCACGACAGGCGGGGATGCTCGGCCGCGACGCCCAGCGGGCAGTCGAGCATCTCGACGGTCAGGCCGTTCACGGCAGAACGCTCGTGACATCCGACCAGCAGCGCAGCCGGCACGAGCAGCGAAAACAAAGTAGTTTTTTTCATCATGATAACAGGCTTTCGGTTTGGATTATCGATCGGTCCGTTGCCGTCCGGTCCGGACGACAGCAGAACAGAGGGCCGAGGTCCGCTATTTCAGCAACGAGCGCAGGAAACGCGACGTCTCGACCGCGTCGTTCAACCCGATCAGGCGTTCGATTTCGTCGTAGCGCTCGTCGACGATCGTCTCGTATTTCTTGATCCAGTGCAGACTTTCGGAAATAGCGCCGATCGCATCCTCGCGGTAGGGATACTGGTCCATCGACAGCCAGCCGTCGTAACCGGTCTTGCGAAGCCAGAACATCATTTCGATATAGGTGGTCATATGCACGCTGCTGACGATCATGTCGTCGTCCCAGCAGCCGTGATTGTCGTTGAAGTGCATATGGAACAGCCTGTCGCCCGCCCGTTTGGCCAGCACGATGGATTCGGCCACGTTCTCGCCGCCGACGAAGCCGTGCCCCGTGTCGATCGTCACGCCCACGTTCCGGCAGCCGGTTTCCTGAGCAGCCAGAATCGTATCGGCCATGCGCGCATGGTACGAGAAGTTGCGCGGTTCCTTGGGCTTGTACTCCAACGCGATCTTCAGCGACGGGAACTCGGAAGCCAGCGCCCGGATCGCCTCGGTCATCCACTCCCGCTCGCGGTCGTAATCGGCCGTCAGCAGATAGTCGTAGCCGTCCTGAGCCATCCACAGATTGACGATCCGGCAGTCGACCTGCAACGCCACTTCGCACATGCTTCTCAGATAGTCGAGCGCCTTGCGCCGCACGGCCGGATCGGTGCTCGAGACGGAGCCTTTGCCGTAATCGCTGTCGCCGAACGTATCGGGGATGATCGACGCGCACTCCAGACCGTAGCCGTCGAGGCGCTTTTTCATCTCCTTCGCATTGTCGGGACGGATGTCCCACGTACCGACGAGCTCGACGCCGCCGATATAGGGCATGTTCTCGGCAGCCAGTTCGAGCATCCGCTCGGACGAAGGATTCGTCTTGTAGCTTTTACAGAAACGGTCGCAGGTGTTGCCCAGATTGCCCAGAATGATCGAATACTTGTTTTCCATAACGATTCGGTTTTAGGTTGGCAGATGGTTTCGGGTCGTTAACCCGGTAACAAACAGTCGCTAACAAATATAATAAAATATCCTGTATATTCCGAGACCGGAAAAACCGTTTTCGTACCGGAACGGACCGCCGCCGGAATATTTTTTGATAATATTCCGTAACTTGATTATCTTAGTCGCCAAACCAAACGCCATACATGGAAGTTTTCATCATCATCGGGCTGATTCTGCTCAACGGAATCCTGTCGATGTCGGAAATCGCGATGGTCTCGGCCCGCAAGCCGAGGCTCGAAGCCGACGCCAAGCGCGGAAGCCGGGCCGCCAAGACCGCGCTGAAACTCTCGGGCAATCCGGACGTTTTTCTCTCCACGATTCAGATCGGAATCACGCTGATCGGTATCCTGACGGGTATCTACTCGGGCGACATGCTGGCCCAGAGCTTCGGGAAAGTGCTCGCGCGAATTCCAGCGCTCGAGGCGCATTCGGTGGCGATCGCTCAGGTAATCATCGTAGTCACGGTCACTTATCTGACGCTGATTCTGGGCGAGCTGGTTCCCAAGCGAATCGGCATGAGCTCCTCGGAACGCGTAGCCAAGATCGTGGCGCGGCCGATGAGCCTGCTGTCGAAGATCGCGCTGCCGTTCGTCTGGCTGCTGTCGAAAAGCACGGCCGGCATGCTTCGCATACTGGGTATCAATACGGTCGACGGAAACAGGGTAACCGAGGAAGAGATCAAGGCGATCATTCAGGAAGGCGCCGCCGAAGGCGAGATCGAAGAGGTCGAGCAGGACATCGTCGAGCGCGTGTTCAACCTGAGCGACCGCAACGTCGGATCGATCATGACCCACCGCAGCGACATGGTATGGCTCGACACGAACGCCACCTGCGACCAGGTCGAGGATATCGTCAAGAATAATCTGTTCAACACCTACCCCGTAGCCGACGGCAACCTCGACTCGATCGTCGGAGTAGTCCACCTCAAGGACCTGTTCGGCCGGCTCGACGAACCCGGATTCACGCTGTCGCAGGTGATGCGCCCCGCGCAGTACATACCCGAGAACCTGAGCGTGTACAACGCGCTCGACCTGATGCGCCGCACCGGCGGCCGGTACGGCCTGGTGACCGACGAGTTCGGCAGCATCGAAGGTATCGTCACGCTCAAGGACATCATCAAGGCACTGCTCGGCTCGATGCCCGAAGCGGGCGAGGAACAGGAAATCGTCACGCGCGAGGACGGCAGCCTGCTGATCGACGGCCAGCTCTCGTTCTACGATTTTCTGGCCCATTTCGACATGGAGGACCTCTACAACGACTACAACTACAACACGCTCAGCGGTCTGATCCTCGAAAAGCTGGAACATATCCCCCATACGGGAGAGAAATTGTCGTGGCGCAACTTCGACTTCGAGATCGTCGACATGGACGGAGCGCGGATCGACAAGGTGCTCGTCACGCTGAAACGGCTCGAGGAGGCCGACGTTTAAACGGCCCCCTCGACATTTCTCGAGCGGAGATCGCAACGATTGCCGCCCCGTACCGTAGAACCGTTCCCGCCGGTCATCGTCACGCGCGCTCGTACCCGTACCCACGACCGAAAACGAGGAAGACAAGCCCCCGGAAACATGCGGTCTTCCGGGCCTGTCGTCCGTCGGCTACCGGATCGCTGCGAACAATCCCATAATCAACGAGAAGAAGCACACATAAAGCACGATAACGATCGCGATCCAGATCAGCGACGCCTTGCAATAGTTGGCTTTCGTCGGATTCGTGCCTCCTCCGAACGCCCAGACGAACAGCATGATGATGTTCACCAGCGGCAGAGCCAGAATCAACAGCGTCAGCATCCATTCCCCGACCGACATGACCGGAGCGACGGGCTGCTGCCGAGAATCGCGGACGGCGGCGTCCGCGGCGGATCGATTGTCCAGAACTTCCATAACTCGATATTTTTTAAGGTTAGACGAGTCAAGATAACGACAATTTTCCGGTTAACCAAGCGCATGCGTATTTTCCGGCGGGCCCGGCCCGATCCGCGACAAACCGCGCCCGCCGGAACGACCCTCGAATCACGGCCCGGCACACGCAACCGCGTCTTATCGCCCTGCCCTGCCCGGAAGGCTCCATGCGCGCAGCGCATCGTCGAAAGGCGGCCGGGCGATGCCGCGCTCGGTCACTATGGCGGTAATCAGATCGCAAGGCGTCACGTCGAAAGCCGGATTGTATACTTTGACGTTACGGGGCGCCATGCGCTGCGCATAATGGGCCTCGGTCACTTCGGCCGGATCGCGCTGCTCGATCGGGATGGAGGCGCCGGTCGGACAGTCCGCATCGATCGTCGACGTCGGCCCGAGCACATAGAACGGGATGCCGTAATGGCGGGCCAGCACGGCGACGCCCGACGTGCCGATCTTGTTGGCCGCGTCGCCGTTCGCTGCGATACGGTCGCAGCCGACCAGCACGGCCTGCACCCGGCCCTCGCTCATCACGAGCGAAGCCATGTTGTCGCAGATCAGCGTCACGTCGATCCCGGCCCTCATCAGCTCGTAGGACGTCAGCCGGGCTCCTTGCAGCAGAGGACGCGTCTCATCGGCATAGACCCGAAAGCCGTAGCCCCGCTCCTGCCCCAGATAGAGGGGAGCCAGCGCGGTCCCGTACTCCGACGTCGCCAGATGTCCGGCGTTGCAATGCGTCAGAATCCCCGCTCCGGGCTCGAGCAGCGACAGGCCGTACTCGCCGATCTGCCGACAGGCAGTGGCATCCTCTCGCCGAATCGCCTCGGCCTCGTCGCGCAAGCGGTCCCATATTCCGGCCGCCGGTTCGTCGCGGTGCGCCAACAGGCAATTTCTCATGCGCTCCAGCGCGGCCGACAGGTTGACCGCCGTCGGCCGCGAAGAGGCAAGATAGGCGGCTGTCCGGTCGAATGTCTCGCAAAGGTCGTCGAAACAAGAACCGCCGGCCCGCCGACAACACACGTAAATGCCGTAGGCGGCCGTCACGCCGATAGCCGGCGCGCCCCGCACCTTCAGCTCGCGGATGGCTTCCCATATCTGCTCCGGGGTCCGCAGCTCCACATAAGTCTCCTCCCCGGGCAGCCGGGTCTGGTCCAGAATAACGACGGCTCCGCCCGGCTCGTCGAGCCGCACCGTCCGCAGATCGGGGAAAAATTCGTTCGTCATCGCATATACCGAAAATTTAAAGGCACGGTAGTCTCCGAAACCGGACCGCCGTGCCTTCTTCTTCAGAGGAGAGCGGAACACCGCCCGCCGCCCTCTTTACTCGACTAATTCATTCCGGACTTGGCGCGGACATATTCGTCGATCGCACGGGCCGCACGGCGTCCGGCTCCCATGGCGAGAATCACCGTGGCCGCACCGGTCACCGCGTCTCCTCCGGCGAAGATACCCTCGCGGGAGGTCTGCCCGTGCTCCTCGTCGGCCACCAGACAGCCCCGGCGGTTGGTCTCCAGACCGCGCGTCGTCGAGGCGATCAGCGGATTGGGCGACGTGCCGAGCGCCATGATCACGACGTCGCACCCGATCTCGAACTCCGACCCCTCGACCGCGACGGGCGAGCGGCGTCCCGACGCGTCGGGCTCACCGAGTTCCATACGTACGCAGCGCAGGCCCCGGACCCAACCTTTCTCGTCGCCTAACACTTCGACCGGATTGGTCAGCATCCGGAACTCGATGCCTTCCTGTTTGGCGTGGTGCACCTCCTCGGCCCGGGCCGGGAGCTCGGCCTCGCTGCGGCGGTAGACGATATGCGCTTCGGCACCCAGACGGGCGGCCGTCCGCACGGCATCCATCGCCACATTGCCGCCGCCGACCACGACAACGCGACGACCGACATAAATCGGCGTATCGTAGGTGTCGTCGTAAGCCTTCATCAGATTGGCGCGGGTCAGGAACTCATTGGCCGACACCACGCCGTTCAGATTCTCGCCCGGAATGCCCATGAACCGGGGCAGTCCGGCTCCCGAGCCGATGAACACGGCCGAGTAGCCCTCTTCGTCGAGCAGCGAGTCGACCGTCACGGTATGGCCGACGATCACGTCGGTCTCGATCCGCACGCCGAGCCTCAGCACGTTCTCGATCTCCCGGGCGACGACCTTGTCCTTCGGAAGGCGGAACTCCGGAATACCGTACTGAAGCACGCCGCCGGCCTTATGCAGCGCCTCGAAAATCTTCACCTCGTAACCCATTTTGGCCAGATCGGCCGCGCAGGCCAGACCGGCCGGACCGCTGCCGACAACGGCTACCTTGCGCCCGTTGGACGGGGCCGGGGCGGTCGCTTCCGCGCCATGCTCGATGCTCCAGTCGCCCACGAAGCGCTCGAGCTTGCCGATCGCGACGCTCTCGCCCTTGACGCCGAGAATGCACGATCCCTCGCATTGGGTCTCCTGCGGGCAGACCCGTCCGCAGACCGACGGCAGCGAACTGTCCTGCGCGATGATCCGGGCTGCTTCGGCGAGGTTTCCGTCGCGCAACTGCGCGATGAACTGAGGAATCTGCAGCGACACGGGACAATGCTCGACGCAGCGCGGCTTCTTGCAGCCCAGACAACGGCTCGCCTCGAGCCGGGCCTCGTCGAGGTCGTACCCGTAGCAGACCTCCTCGAAATTGGTGACCCTTACCTTCGGGTCCTGTTCCCTGACGGGAACGCGGGGTATCTTGTTTGCCATCTTCTTTACTTTGTTTCGGGTAAGCGAAAGCCGGCCCGCAGCGACGGGTCCGGCGCGGGTTTTACGTCATCGATCGAGTCCGATGCGGCAGGCGTGGCCCTCGGCCCGCTCCTGCGCCATACGGGCCTTGCGGCTCTCGATCGTCTTGTACATGCCCTGACGGCGCATGGCCTCGTCGAAATCGACCTCATGACCGTCGAACTCGGGGCCCTCGACGCACGTAAAGCGCGTGCGGCCGCCGACCGTCACGCGGCAGGCTCCGCACATGCCCGTTCCGTCGACCATCAGCGTATTGAGGCTGACGATCGTCCGGATGCCGTACTCCTTCGTCGTCCGGGCGACGAACTTCATCATGATCATCGGGCCGATCGCGATCACTTCGTCGTAACGCTTGCCCTGCCGGTCGATCAAATCGCGCATCAGATCGGTCACCATACCGTGAAATCCGGCGCTGCCGTCGTCCGTAGCGATGAATACCTCGCCCGCCACGGCGCGCATCTTATCGGTAAGGATCAGCGTATCCTTGTTCTTCGCCCCGATGATGACGTCGGCCTTCACGCCGCGCTCCGACAGCCACTTGACCTGCGGATAGACCGGAGCGGTCCCGACGCCGCCGGCCACGAAAAGGATCCTGCGGCGGCGCAACGCCTCGGGCTCCTCGTGCACGAACTCGGAAGGGCAGCCCAGCGGACCGGCGAAATCGGCCAGCGAGTCGCCCTCGCTCATCGCGCACAGCTTCGAGGTGGAATAGCCGACCGTCTGCGTGACGATCGTCACCCACCCCTGCTCGGCATCGTAATCGGAAATAGTCAGCGGAACGCGTTCTCCGTGCTCGTCCAGCCGGACGATGACGAACTGTCCCGGCCGGGCCGAGCGGGCCACGCGCGGAGCCTCGATGTTCATCAGGTAGATGTTGGGCGCCAGCAGTTCTTTCTTGACAATCTTGTACATGCTATCTGTTTGGTTTAGTCTTTTCCTGTTTTCCGGCTCCGTCGTCCCGGCGATCTCGCCCCGCCTTGTCCTAAGGCACGATCGTAGCCGCAAGCCGTATTTCGCGCAACGGACGGGACGGATCGTTCAGTATCAGAACGATATGATCCATCAACCGTCCGGCGGGCGCATTCTTGGTAGAGAGCATCGCGACGAACGACACCGTCTCGCCCGGAGCGATCGCCCGGTCCGGATCGAGCGTCGTCGACATCCGGTCCCCCAGCTTCATGTCGCGGATACGCAGCGGCTCTTTCCCTTGGTTGGTTATCGTGAACTCCCGTTTCGGCTCGCCGCCGGCCTTCATCGTCCCGAAACCGTGATACTGCGACGAAAAGACCGCTTTCGGAGCCCGCTCCTTCTCATCGGGCGTCATCCCCGAAAAATCCTCGCAGGCAACGCCCGAGGCGCTGAACAGCACATCGACCGGAATGTCGTTCACGATCAGCGAAAAGCTGTCCTTGAGCATGCCCCACACGTCGTTGTCGCGCAGATCATAGCTCAGCGTCATCACGCCCTTTTCGCCCGGAGCGAGCCGCTGTTTCGACAGAGCGATATCGAAATAAGGCTTCCGGTCGCGGTACACGGGCGAGAGCGTCAGCGGCTGCCGCGTCGGGTTGTAATACTCGATCGCCGTCGATTTGACGCCCCCCCGGGGCACATACCCCAAATTCACGTTCCGCCACGCAAGCATCAGGTCGCCCGCGCGTACCGGATACATCTCGCCGAAGCTTTTCTCGGCGGGCAAAACCTCGCCGGTAATCGTCAGCACGGTCTTGCCCGTCGCGCCCCCGCTCTGCACGACGATATCGCGGCGGAATGCCCCGGGCCGCCCCTCGGGATCGTAGCTGATCACGAGCGTCCCTTTCTCCGAAGGCTTGACCGGCGCGCGGCTGTATTCGGGCTTCGTGCAACCGCACGACACGGTCACCTGCTCGATCACGGCCGGAGCGGACGACGCGTTGACGAACTCGAAGGCATGGGAGACCTTCCCCCCGTCTTCCTTGATCCGACCGAAATCCCACGACTGCTGCGCGAATTTCAGCGGAGAGTTCTGAGCGCTCGCTTCCGAACAAAGCATGCCGCACAGAATCATTCCGATCGTCCATATCCTTCCCATACTCCGACCCATTTTCCGTTGCAAAATTATACATTCGCCGTCGATTCAGGCGTGCGAGACGTTTTTTTAACGAATCATATGCCGAACCCCCACTTTTTGAACATCGCCTTGTCCGTATCGATATCCGATCCGGAAGTCGTCAGCAGGTCGCCGACGATCGAGGCGCTGACGCCGCAGCGGAACAGCTCGGGCTCCAGATGCTTGATCCGGCTCCGGCCTCCGGCCAGCCGGACCGAGGCGTCCGGATTGACGATCTGCATCAGCGCGGCGGCACGCAGCACGTCGCGGTCCGACAGCGGCAATGCCTTTTCAAGCCTCGTGCCGGGAATCGGATTGAGCACGTTCATCGGCACGGACACGGCTCCCGTGTCGCGGATCGCCAACGCGAACTCGATGCGCTGCCGCTCGCTCTCGCCCATGCCGATGATACCCCCGCAGCAGATTTCCAGCCCCGCCTCGCGGGCCCATGCGATCGTCTGCAGTTTCTGCTGCTGCGTATGCGTCGTGCAAAGCTCTCCGAAATACGAAGGGGCCGTCTCCAAATTGCAATGATAGCGCCTGACGCCGCTCTGCCGCAGCCGGACGAGCTGCTCTTTCGACAACAGCCCGAGCGAAGCGCACAGCGAAATGTCCACCTCGGAGCCGATCCGGCGGTAAATGCCGCAGACGCGGTCGGTCTCTCCGTCGCTCAGGGCCTTTCCGCTGGTCACCAGCGAGAAGCGCCCCACCCCTTTGGCCGCATTGTGAGCCGCCTCGCGCAGGGCCTCCTGTTCGCCCACCAGCGGATAGACCTCTATGTCGGTCTTGTGGAACCTCGACTGCGCGCACCACTTGCAGTCCTCGCTGCAACGGCCGCTGCGGGCGTTCATGATCGAGCACATGTCGATCCGGCGTCCGTCCCGGCGCATCCTGATCCGGCGCGCCAACTCGTACAGCCGTTCGTCCCCGAGCGTCTCCATCCACTCCGACACCTGCTCGTAGCCCGGCTTCAGGCCGTTCGCCATATCGCTTTCGATCCGGTCGATCCTATCCATGTCCGCGTATATTTGCATCCTACCGGCAAAGGTACTATTTTTGGACCGAATAACGTTCGCCGGGAAATATGAAAAGAGCCTATTTCGTCACAGGGATCGACACGGACGCAGGTAAGAGCATCGTCACAGGCGTGCTGGCCCGAGCCCTGAGTGCGCGCGGAGAACGCGTGATCACGCAGAAATTCATCCAGACGGGCTGCGACGGCCTGTCGGAGGATATCGAAACCCACCGCCGGATCATGGGTATCGGCCTGCTCCCGGAGGACGAGGACGGCACGACCTGCCCGATCGTGTTCACCTATCCGGCCTCGCCGCATCTGGCAGCGGCGATCGACGGACGCGACATCGACCTGACGCTGATCGGCCGGAGCACGGAAAAGCTGTTGCAAAAATACGACACGGTACTGATCGAAGGCGCCGGCGGGCTGTACGTTCCGCTGTCGGAAGCATACCGGACGATCGATTACGTCGCCGAGCACGGCCTGCCGGTCGTTCTGGTCACCTCGCCCCGGCTGGGCAGCATCAACCACACGCTGCTGAGCCTCGAAGCCTGCCGCAACCGGAACATCGAAGTGGCGGCGGTCGCGTACAACCTGTACCCGCCCGCTCCCGAGCCGATCGTCCGCGACACCCGGACCTATCTGAAAGCCTATCTCGCCGACCGCTTCCCTGCCGCGCGATGGCTCGAGGTCAACGACCGCTACGAGTTGATCGGCCCCGACCGTCCCTGAGCGGGAAAGAAGCGTCTTAAACAGGACGGGCATTTTCATACGGGCCGCGGGTCGGATATTTTCTCGAACAGGCGACGAGCAGGGCTCGGCACATTGCATTTTCCGGGCGGCCGTCGCAAAAGCAATGAAACGCCGCGATCGCTGCAAAATCAGATATTCCATTGACATAGAGCGTTTAGAGCTTTCGTCCTTTCATATTCCATTCAAGGTGCGGAACATTTCAATCGCGATGCGGGATGGACGATGATGCGGAACGGAATAGCTGCGGCATCCCGTAATGGAATCCCCCTTATCATACGATAACCGAGCGCAGGATAGCCAAGGCTTTGGACCCGACGGACGCGAGCCCAACGGGAAGAGGAAGCCCAAGCGCACTCGTTCCGACCGGTGAAGGCTCGTGCACACGGCGGACAAGAACACGACCGAGATGGCGTTTGTCATCGACGCGATGGATATTCTGCACGAGGGGAAAATAGACTGTTTTTGTATTGCCGCCGGCGACGGGGACTACACGATGCTGGCCCAGCGTATACGCGAGGCCGGGCTCACGGTGCTCGGCTTCGGAGAGGGCAAGACGCCGGAAGTGCCGGTCGCCTCGTGCCGGGAGTGCCGCTATGCCGGGCAGCAGCAAGGAGTCGAGCCGGAGCTGCTGCCGAGCACGCCGGAGCACTTTATCCGCCGAGACATGCCTCTGTTCGAGAAGGCGTTCGAGACGGCCGCCGCAGGGAAAGACGAGGCGCCGTTCTCGCAGGTCGGAACGGCGCTCAAGAAGCTGATGCCCAAGTACCGCATCAAGCGCTACGGCCGCAAAACGCTCGGAGAGCTGTACGAGAGGCTCGACCGATACGAGCTCGTCAAGACGGAGAAAGGAGGGGCGGGGGTGGTGAGAAGGAAAAACGACCCCTAAGCTACCTTTTGCGTCTGAATTATAGAAAAGCGGACCTCCAAACGTGCTTCTTGCCATAACTCTAAAACTTTTAGTAATAATACGTTAGTCAGACTTATTTGTTGTCGTGAAAACCGATGCAATAAACTGAAAATCAACACATTAAAAACAAAGCCCCCCCCAAAAAAAAGTCGCGGTAACGATTTGTAACGCAACTCTTTCCGAACTATGCCTTTTCGTGCGGTCAAACCGCTCGCTTACCTCCGGTGCAATATCGCTAAAACATTATCGGCGTGCGTTTTATACTCTATTGTTCCTGTCCTGTTTTTTTAAGGGCTCCGAAGCGGAGGCCTGCTTTTCAAAGAGAAGAAGTCACTTTTCCGGATTCAGGGAGATACGAGGGCTACAGAAAATCGAAATATCATGTAAGTATTGCAGCAATACAGGTCGATCTCTATCGCCCGGACTGAAATCATCGGATATTTTCACCCGTATTCGCCGTCCGATCAAACGTTCTTACTACCGGAAACCCGACAGGCAGGCAGTCGTCTGTCGAAGTATAAGATTTTACCCTAACCCGGATGCGAATAATCCGAATCTTAATATCTTTGCGGCCGGATCGGTTTCAGGAACATTTCTCCGTCGTCCGGATGAAAAGGGCATCGGCGGAGGAAGTCCCGGAAAGTCCCGCCGCCGCGAAGTTCCGTTCAATGTCTCGAGATCAATCGGATTGCCGCCGGCCCCGAGACAGGGAAGGCTTCGAGAAAAGAGTCCGGCCGGAAAACCTGCCGATTCACCGAAAGGCCGTTCTCGCCCGAAGGCATAGGAGGGGAACGGCATGCGACCGTTTTTTAGTTCGATAAAAAACGGGAAGTCCGCGAAAGGAACAGACCGCGGAGAGGTTCGCCGCCGCACGACGCCGCTTTCCGAGGCATGGCCTCTCGCCGACGGCCGACCGTCACGGACCGACATACGTTTTTTGCTCACTCTCAATGGAAACAACGACTATGGAGAAGACGCAACACTCGGAAAAACTTCTGTTACGGAAGCTCGATCTGCTGCTGCGCACGGGTAAATTGCTGATGGAAAGCGCAGCGGACACGAGCCGCATCATGCGCAATATGAAACGCACGGCCGCCTACCTGGGGCTGCCGGACGAGCATCTGCACATTTACATCAACTACAATATGCTCATGGTCAACCTGAGCGACAGCGAGCATTCGTTCTCCAAGTTCCAGCGCTGCGAGAAACACGGGATCAACATGACGGCCATTTCGGCCGTCAGCAAACTTTCATGGCGGGCGATCCGGGAAGACTATTCGCTGGAAAGATACGAGGAAGAGCTGGAAAACATCCGGAGCAGGAAACGCAATTACACCTCTTGGCAAGTAGCGGTCGGTGCCGGGTTTGCCTGCGGCGGATTCTGCATCCAGTTCGGTTGCGACTGGCCGGCATTCCTCTATGCTTCCATTGCAGCCATTCTCGGATTCCGCCTGCGGGCCGTACTCAACGAACTGGGTTCCAATCATTATATGAACATCGCCGTCGCCGCATTCGTTTCCACTTTGCTGGCATGGGCTTCCGCCTTTATCTCGACGCTCGATCTGCCCGCCCCTCTTCATACGCTGTTCCACTCCGACACGCCGTGGCATCCGTTGATGGCCTGCGCCCTTTTCATCGTGCCGGGAGTCCCGCTGATCAACTTCGTCAGCGACATGCTCGACAGCTATGTACAGATAGGCATTACGAGAGCCGTCAATACGCTGCTGATCGTCGTCGCCATGGCGTTCGGCATCGCCTTGGCCATCCATGTCTGCGGAATCGACAACTTCGTGAAAGACCTGAGTATGACGCCCCATCACACCTATCTCGAGTTCGCTGTCGCCGCGGCCATATCGGCCGTCGGATTCTCCATGATCTTCAATATTCCGCGCCGCCTGCTCTGGGTCGTAGCCGTCGGAGGCATCATCGCCGTCTGTACCCGGAACTTCGTCAATCTCGGGCCCAGCAATCATAACATCGGTCTGGACTGGGGGCCGGTAATCGGGTCTCTGGTCGGTTCCGCCCTGATCAGCATAATCGTTACGAGGGCCGTTCACTGGTTCCATACTCCCCATCACTGCCTCTCGATTCCGAGCGTCATTCCGATGATTCCGGGCGTGCTGATGTATCGGGCGCTCTTCGCCTTCATCGACATGAGCGGTGTCGTAGGCGAAGTGACCATCGCGATGAACAATGCCATTCAGGCTTCTCTCATTATTCTCTGCATCGCTGTCGGGGTCGCCATTCCGAATATTTTCGCGCGCCGCTGGATCGCTCCGAAACGTCAGAAACAATTGAAGCGACTGATCGAGGAGCGCAGGCAGCGCGGCAAATTCGTCGATCTGACCTATATCGACTGACCTTATCCCGCATTCCCGTTGATCGGCGAGCTTCCGCCCCCATATCGTCCGCCGAACGAGCCCGCTTGCGACCGGGACCGGACCCCGCGCCGATCCGGATACGATCCCCAGCCCGTATTTTCGAATGCCTCGGCTAGATCGCTTCGTTTCGGAGAGGCCACGACAAAAAACAAGTTGCGCTTACACGGCCGGTATTCATTCTTGTGAAAAACGGCGGCGGTCCAAAAATACTTTGGCAACCATTCAGAACATACAGGCCCAATCTTAACGGGAACAAGAACAGGACATAGAGGAGATATCGGAATAAATACCCCGTTCACCTTATAGGAGAAAAACACCTCTCGGACGGTCATTCCTATTGTGTGAGACCGTCATACTCCTTCGGGTCGGGACAAGGATTTTCCTACGGAAAATTTGAAACGGACAAAACATATCCGCCTAATATTCAGCACAGGATATATAAAAGCCATTTTCGCGACATTTCGCGTTTTGAAAAGGTCGTCGGAAACGATTGCCGTTCTCAGATTTGTCTATTAAGAAATCAACAAGGTCCAACGAGTATAATCCAGACCAGTGCGAGTCACGAAATCGCAACCATATTCCGGCAAAGATTATCAAACCGACACGGACAGCATATAATTTTACGAAATATCGCATCAAATCGACCGCTCCCGCACGGACGACGAGCACGAGGCCGAGTTCACGGCGGACTGCCGTCCTTACCGTCTCAACCCGCGCCAACGGGATACCGACGCGGGAAAACCCGCAAGCATCACAATGTTTCACCCGCGTCCCGCGCATGGATCTCGTCGTGCCGAAACCTGCCGCACGGGTCCGCGAAGCTGCGGCGATACCCAAGTTCGTCTACGAGCGGACAGAAGAATAATCCGCCCCCGGTCTCAGGGGAAGCCGGCGGAGACCGGTATGCCGACTTCCGTCGGGTTCGCGTCCCGCCCCTGCAGTCCGCCTCGGGATTCGGCCCCAGCCACCTCTCCGCGCCTGTCATCGCCCGGCGAGCGCTTATAAGGGATAAATTTCAGATAGTCCGCAGCGAAACGTCCCCGTTCGCAGAGACCGGGATTGCGTTCGACCAGTTTCCGGGTGAAATTTCTGCAGTTGAGATGGCGCATGTAGCCGAGGTAGGAGTTGAGCGTAGAGGTCATTTGCCGCACGGGCTGACACACCGCGCAACGCACCTGAAGGTTGACGCGGCGTTTGGTCTTGTCGAGCAAATAGCGGCGGTAGGGCTTGACCACCGCGCCCAGAAAGTTGATTCCCTTGACGGCCTCCTGCAAGTGCATCTTGTCGGGATGCAGCGAAAGTCCCAGTTCGTTCTTGAGAAAGTCCCGGATGACGGGTATCAGTCGCAGCAGGCGAAGCCTGTCGTTGCCGACTATGAAGAAATCGTCCACATAGCGGCCGTAGTGTCTTTCGCCCAGCGAGCGCTTGACGAAATCGTCCAGCTTGGAAAGGTAGACGTTGCTGAACAGCTGCGAAGTCAGGTTGCCGATCGGCAGCCCGCACCCTTCCGGCGTGTGAAACAGGCTTTTCGAGGGAGGCAGCCCTTCCCACTGGCTGCGTCGACCCCGGACGTAACAGTTGCACGTCGGATCGTTGAAAACGATTTCGCGCGTCAGGTAGCGGATCAGACCGTAGTCGAGCAACTGCTCCCACGTCTTGCCGTCCCGGGCCGGTCTTCGCGCGAAGCGCGCGAACGTGTCCACGAGCATCCCGTAGAGCTTCCGCCTGTCGATATTCATGAAATAGCCCCGAATGTCGAGCTTGAGCACGTAGCACTCCCTGCGAAAGTTGTCCGAGCACGAGCGGATGTGCCTCTCCAGCCGCCGGATGCCGTAAAGGGTCCCCATGCCCTTGCGGCAGGAGTAGCTGTCGGCGATAAAGGTGCGCTCGAGCATCGGAGCTATATAGTTGAACAGCAGGTGATGCACTACCCGGTCGCGGAAGTCGGCGGCGAAAATCTCGCGCTTGACCGGGATGTCGGTAATGAAGCACATGCTGCGCCCCACCCGATAGCGTCTCTCGTCGATCTCGCGGTAGAGCTCGACGAGATTCTCCTCGAGGTTCATTTCGAAGCGGAGCTGGCTATAAGTGTTCCGCTTGTTGCGCCGGGCATCGTAATAGGCGGAGAAAACGTCCGCCAGCAGTTTTTCGTCGGGCATGTCGGGTAAAATAGGTGAACGCAAGGACGGTCTTGCAGATGCTTGGACGCAACGCACGCTGAAGCCGTTGGCGCGATTGTTGTTGTTCAGCGGGTTGACGTTGCCCGAGTTGAAGTTGAGGTTGCCCGCGTTGTTGTTGCCTCCGTAGTTCGGCGACGAGGACCAATAGTAGCCGTTGGAGCTCGTGTTGGCCAACTCGCCGCTATTGTTGTTACGCAGGCCCGCAGCAGGGAAACCTCAGCAATCGCTGGGATGAATGGCCCGGAGGGGGGCAACGACCCGACCCCGGGACAGACTGGAATGGATAACTGACGGCACCGCACGCCGGTAATATTCCTGGTGCGTCCTTACGCCGCCAGCGGATTGCTGGATCTACGAACCGCTCTGCCGGGAGCCTTGACCCGCCGGCACTCCGGGTCCATCGGAACCGTCCTCGACGTTCACCATAATCATTCTGTCCATATTCATTTTATCAGAGAGACTTCGGCAGGCTTTTCCCGCCGGCCCCCCGCGCTCTTGTCCTTAGCCATGTACTTCTGCCATGCCGCCAGCTGTTTGGAGACAGACTCCATCCGCTCGCAGGTCAGCGCGAACTGCTTGGTCGAAATCTGCTTCATGTCGTGGAGCACGCGCACCATCAGTTTGATCGATACCATCCGCTCGCGTGCCGCCTCGATCTGCGGCAGCTTCTCGACCGACGCATTGGCCCGGTAGATGCACAGACACAGCTCGATCACATCCTTCTTGAGCGTCTCGCCCACCGTATAACGAAAATCGCGCTGCACGGAGGAGGTGAAGCGGAGAATTTGCAGCAGCAGGTCGTAAGCCTGCTTGAAGACTGGCAGGTTATCATAAATCGCCATCGATTCTCTGCTTTAGCTCGGCAATGAACATAACGCACTGCACCGGAGTAGCCGATTCGAGCCGGAAATCGCGGATCATCCGGACGATCCGCTCCGCCGAGGCCTCCCCCGCACCTTTCGGCAGTCCGACCTGCAGCGACTGCGGCGACCCGGCGACCGGACAAGGGGCTCCATGCAGCTCAGCGAGACCGGCTTCTGCTGCCGGGACGGTCCGGGCCTTGGGTTCCTTGAGCGGCAGCGAGCTCTTCCAAGCCTCGAAAGCGGCCGCGTCGATCGCCTCGTCCAGCGGAATGACCAGCCGCCCGTCGGAAAGAGCTTGCGGCGGAGCCGGGAAATAACGAGTCAGATAACCGGCCGGAAAGCCGATCGACACGATGTCGCGGCCGAGGTACTTGATCCGTTTCTTGGAAGGTTTGAACGCCGAGATCCGAGTGACGAAAGCGAAGGCCGACCTCTCGTAGGCCTTGTAGAAAAGTCCTTCCGGGTAAAGCGCGATCTCCGCCCGGTTAGCATCCTCCCTGGAGGCGATCTCTTCAAAAATCCTCATCTGGCAGCAAATTTTATAATGTAAAAGTAGAATTTTTCTCGATTTTATTGAATTTTCCGAGCGATTTGCCGGCAAAAATGTTTTTTCCCAAACGGTAAAAAAAATCAAAAAAAAATTACCGCCTTCGGCGGTAAAAAAGGCCGGAGCGCTCCAGCGCTCCGGCCAAATAATCGAATCAATCGAATACGCTCGTCTCGCTAACGCTCGCTCGCTACTTTCCTTGGACGCAACGCACGCTGAAGCCGTAGGCGCGATTGTTGTAGCCCAGCGGGCTGACGTAGCCCGAGGTGAAGTAGAGGTTGCCCGCGTAGTTGCTGCCTCCGTAGTACGGCGACGAGGACCAATAGTAGCCGATGGAGCTCGTGTTGGCCAACTCGCCGCTACTGTCGCTACGCAGGCCCGCAGCAGGGAAAAACGCGGTTTTTCCCAAAGAGGCGTCATTGGCATCGTAATAGAACGAATAACCCGCACTGAAAGTATCCGGATAGACATTCTGCTGGCTGCTCCCTCCGGTCCCGTTCTTGGCAAAAGCGGTCCAAGTATCCTGCGGAGCCACGCGCCAGCCGGGAGGACAGGGATCGTAGATCGACTTGCTGCCCTGCGAAGCATTGGGGCGGGTAACCGCCGTGTTGGGATTGCCCCACAGATTGTCGCGCTGATCCGAATTGGCCGAGACGTTCAACCAATCATAGGGCGACCCGCTATAAAACAGGAACTCCGTCGGATGCTGAACCGCATAACCGATGCTGGCATCGGCAGTAGCGGCAGCGACCGCCTCGCTGTTCTTTCTGTTCTTCCATTCGTATCCCGTCGCATTGGACGTCGCGGCATAGCTCGTTCCCGTGCTATTCAACGCAGCCGCACCGACGAACGGGTCCTTGCGGCCCCACTGGTACAACAGGCCGTAGCGACCGACGGTTCCCTCGGCCGAAGAGGCGTCGGCTCCCAGATTGAACCGCATCACGGTATAGCTGCGGGAAGATGTCGTGACAATACTGCCGTTCCCCGAACCCGAAGCTGCCAAGGCCCGGGTAACATAGGTATCGTTGTCGGTCTCCGGATCGTAACGGGTCGCCCAGACGTGCCAGCTCCAAAGCAGCGTCCCGCTGCCGTCGGCACCGGAGAAGACACCGATCAGCGCGTTGCCTTCGGCGATGTCGCTCCCCTTGTCGCCAGCCGTCGTGAAATAGACGTATCCCTTGTTATCGACTTTCAACGAACCGTCCGCGATGACGCTCCCCTTGCTGCCGGTTTCCCACAGCACCTTGGCCGAAACCGGGCTGAGAGTCTGAGTCCCGTCGATGGCCGGTGCGTTCTGGCCATTGGCGTTGTAAGCCGCGGTCACGGCCCCGTTGCCCTTGACGGTGGCGTCGAACTTATAGACCGTACCCGCCTTGTGTGCGAGGTAGCAATTGGCCGTCTCGCCGTCCTTGCTCAGATCCTCGCCCTTGTTGACCGTCACACGACTGTCGTTCTCGTTGATGCCCTTGATGGTCGTAGCGATCGCGTACCGGTAGTTGCGCACCACATTGAAGTCGGTCGAGGCGTTTTCCCCGGGGTAAATCCGGTACGTCACCTCGAATGTCTCGCCGCCCTGCGTATAGTCGCCCGACATCTCGATGAAAGTACTGTACTCCGGAGCGTTCCGGCTTCCCTTCTGCTTCTCGGTCAGTCCGGCGACGACACCCCGCAGGTTCTCCGGCACATACCATACCTGCGTAACGCCCGTCGTCGCCATGGCCGTCGGATCGGAGCCCTGAGCCGTCACGTCCACCTCGGCGTAATCGGCGAAATTACCGGCCTCGGCGGCAGGATAGAGACCCGTCGTCCCGCCGGGAACGGTCTGGTCCTTATAGCTCGTCCGATTCGACACGCTTTTCAGACCGATCTTCTTCAATACGAAAGATTCCGAACTCATAGCCAGATCGACCTTGCAGGTGAACGATATCTTGGCGACCATGCGGCGAAGGGAGATATCCGCCGTAGCGGCCGAAGCGGCGCCTTCGTAGACTCCCGCCATGGGCAGGCCGTTGCCGCTGCTGCCTGCCGCAGCCTCGTCGGCGAAGTCGAGCACGGAGGTCTCGAACGCGCCGAGCGTCGTGGTATTGAGCGGAAGCGACGAAAATTTGTCGTCGGCCACGTTGGCCACGAAGTAGACCTTCGTCGCAGCGGCATCGTAAAGCGCGACGCTCAACTTGTCATTCTGAATTTCTCCGGCCGCATGGTATTCGCGCAAGACCAGCTTGCCGGCAGACGTCGTATTGTCGAACTGCAACACCCACAACCCGTGCAGCTTGCCTTCCTCATCGCCGCTCAGCGAGGCGCCGCGCGTGAGAGGCTCCTGCGCGCCGGTCTCCAGAACGAGAGCCTCGTCCGCGCCGGCCGCCTTAGCCGTCACGGGGATGAATGCAGCCGGGCTCGTCATGCCCGAAGCGGACAGCCCGAAAGTCATCTCGACTTTCCTGCCGCTGACCGAACCGGACGGCCCGGTCTCCTGCACCGCCTCCTTGCCGCAGGCGGTCAAAAACAAGGCGGCGGAAAGGAGCAGCGCCGTTTCCCTGAAAGTTTTCATGATCTTCACTGTTTTCGTTTATGATTCGTTCGTTTCATTCGCTTATCGCTTGCGACTGAGCCGCCGCTGCGGCTCAGCCACCGATCTCCGAATCCCACTGAGGATTCTCCGACCAGCTGCCGGGATCGAGCACCGGGACGAAATTCCCCCCGATCTCGCCGCTCCACTCCCTGATCTCCCAACTGCCGACCACGACGCTGGCATAGGGCGGCTCGCCCACGGAGGTATCCCACACGGGATCGACGTTCCAAGGGGTGACCTGAAGAGTCAGCACAATGAAGCCGCCTTGCAGCGAAAGGTCGAAATTATAGCGCTTACCGGGATCGAAGGCCATGGCCGGCACGGTCGCCTGCAAGTCGGTCGCCCGATCCGCCTCGTTGAAGGTCACGCTCATTTGCAGATCGAAAACCGCATCGCTCTTGGGCAGCACTTCGTCCGTACCCGAATATTGATAAGGTTCCGCCCCTTGCACGAAGGTCCCCTGCGGAAACTCATAGCCGCCGTCGTTGGTTCCGGTCGGCAAGTTCTCGCAAAGAAGCGCCGCAGCGGGCGAACGGGCGATGCCCGACAACTCGACCGAATTGATAACCGCCTTGGCGACGTTCTCGGCCTTGCGCGTGATCGAAAAAGCCAGCCGGCTGCACTTCCGTTCGAGCGTAGCCAGCACGACGGTCTGGGTCGAAACGTCCTGCCGCGTCACCACGGCGCAGGCGGCGGTCAGCGAGCAGGCGTAGTCCGTCCCGTGAGCGACGCTCGCCTCCTTGTGCCCGGTAAGCGACAAAGCCGGAGTGAGCGCATAAAAATCATATGCTCCCGCCCGCAGCCGCATCGGAGAAGCTCCGGCCGTGCCCGTCGCGACGCCGGTCATCCCATCCACCACGCAAGGTTCGAGCGAATAATCGTCTTTCACCCGATAAGTGGCTTCGGCCACATAGGTATCCCGTTCTATGTCGGCAGCCGCCCCCGCGGCACGGCGCGTATAAGCCAGCACGCGCACGGTGCTGCCGGGCGCCAGATTTTCCGGCATAGCGCGCGTCGCACCGCCGGACGAAAGACCGGACGCCCCCGCCCGGGAGACCGAGGACACGGCGCCGGACGACGAGACCTCGGCGCTCACGCCGGCCAGACTGAAGCCGACCTCCGTACCACCCGTATCCGGCGCAGGACCGTCCGCCTTGCTGCATCCGCTCGCGACGGCCAACGCCAACCATATGATGAACGCTTTTTTCATGACGTGTTTTCTACTTTTTTTGTTTCGGGTTTTCGTCCCCCGCACTCTCCTCCCCCCGACCGTTTCCGCCGGACGGAGAAGGAGACATTTTCCGTTATCGGACCGTCCCGATCGCAAGAGAGTCCTAAAGAATCACCTCGATTCGGTCGCCGGCTTCCTCCCATGGAGAGATCGTGGCTTGGGGCGTAATCTGAGTCGAAGTGAATTTCAGCACCACATCGTAAGCCTTGCCGGCCCCGAATCCCGCCGCAGGAAGCGTCAGCGGCACATCGCGCGTACCGCCTTCCGAGGTGGCGACCGACAAAGTCAGCGTCCCGCCGACAGCGATCGGAGCCACCAAAGCGTAACCGCACGCCGCCGCGTCGGCCTCATCGAAAGAGGCAGCCACAGGAAGTGCGAGCGGATAGCCGATCGCGCCGTCGTCGGCCGCCTTCTTGGCCGGAAGCGCGAGATCGGCGGGAATACCCTCGAAAGTCACCGTCGCAGGCAACTCGACCTTGCACGTAGGGAACTGGCTTTTCAGCACGATCCCGCCCTCGGGAATCGTTCCCCAGACATTCTTGGCCGCCTCGTCGACCGCATAGGCCCAAACCTTCAACTGGGTCAAGCAATGAGCGAACTCGAAAATCTTGCCGGCAGTTCCGAACCGGGCGTCGGCATTCTTGTTGCCTTC
The DNA here is from genome assembly GCF_025144665.1 of Alistipes ihumii AP11. NCBI lineage: Bacteria > Pseudomonadati > Bacteroidota > Bacteroidia > Bacteroidales > Rikenellaceae > Alistipes > Alistipes ihumii. Next base: position 937,618 of record NZ_CP102294.1, read on the forward strand.
CAACTCATCGGTCAGCATGACGTCGCTCACGCCGTCGATCGTCCAAGCGACGACTCCGCCGGCTGCCTCCGCCTGCGGATACCAACCGACCAGCTTCGTGCCGTTGTCAGTCTCGCGGACAAGGTAATACTGAGGCACGTCGAACACGATCGACGTAGTTCCGGTCACGCCGGCCGCATTCCCTTTGCAAGTCGCGCCAAGCACGGAAGCCGTCGTGTAAGACGGCCAACCGCCGTCCGCCCCGTTCTGATCGATGCGGGCGAAAGAAACCCGCAGATCGGCCTCATGATTCGCATCGACGACCGCGCGGGTGGCCGGCAGCGAAGCGAGAGCTTTGGACCCGGCATCGGAAAGGGCGATTCCGCCGCTCAAACGAATCTCGATTCTGTCCAGACCGGGCATAGGACCCGGCTCCGACTTCAAAGACTCATCCTTTGAACAGCCGCCCAGCAAAGCCACGGCCAGCAATCCCCAGATCCAAGGGATCCATTTTCCTGCATGTGCATTCATAACAATCGATTTGGTTGTTGTTCATCGCGAACGGAAGGGGAGCTCCAACCCCTTCCGCCCTTGGCATGTCCCGGAGTCCGGGGAAAAGCTCCGCCCGGGACAAAGAGGTTGCGGCTATTTGATCTCACCCGTAGCCGTACCGGCCTTTTCCCATTCCTTTACGGAAGCCTTGGCCTGAATCTTGGTAGCCTTAAAAGTCAGCGTGATCTCGAAAGCCTTGCCCTGCGTGTCGCCAGTGAAAGTCGAGCTCGACGTACCTTTCAGGTCGACGGCCACTTCATTGACAAGAGGCGACTCGGCATCCTTCTGCGTGGTAATCTTCAGTTTGAAATCCCCGGTGCCCGTAGCAGTAATAGGCGCTACCAGCGAATAAGCGGCATTGGCCGCAGTCTTGGTCAACGCAAGCGTCTGAGCAGAAAAAGCCACATCATTGTACGCGTTCTCCGTCATCGTGTAAAACGAAAAATTTTCCACGGTAGTCGAGAAAGCCGAGCCGGTCACGGCCGTGCCATCCTGCAAAGTAACCTCCACCTTGGAATAGGGCTTCTGCGAGCCGTTGACCCCGACCAAACTGATATCGGTCACATTGCCCCATGCGGTAACGGCCGCGTCGTCTTCAGCAACCAGCTTGACGACCAGCTTGGTCAACAGATGCTTAAACTGCATCGTGGGATAAGTGCCCGCCTGGGCCTCGCTTTTGGATGACTGCTGCTGAGCGGCAGCCATGATGTCGGTTTTGCCATCGAACGTGCGGGAAGCGCTTTCGGTTACAGTGCCCCAACCGCCCAAATCGGAAGGATAGAGTCCGCAAAGGTAGAGGACGCTACCATCTGCCGGATAATACTGCGGCGTAGCGAACGACGCTTCGGTCGTGCCGTCGTCCGAGAATGTCATCTCGCCGTTGCAATACCGTGAGGTGTAGTTGCCGTCGGTTTTAGAAACCAACACCTGAGCCGTAAGCGGGTTCCCAGAAGAAATCGTACCTTCGTAGGGGCTTTTGGTAGAAATGCTCAAAGCCGTCGATTTCGCCTTGATCTCGACCGAGCCGTCCGGAGTGTTCGACAACTCGGTTTTCGAGCAACTTGCCATAGCGGCTATGGCAAGCGCGGAAAGAAATACCTTTTTCATTTCGGAAAATTTTTAAGGATTGCTAATAAAAGTTAAGTGAACCATCAAAATATCGATCTCAAAGGGTAGACTCAGACGACGCCTACTGCACGACACCGGAACCGGTTCCGCCCATTTGCCACGGGACGACCGTAGCGCTCAGCGAAATACCGGTCAGAGGCCGGAAAGTCAGCGTAATCAAATATGAGCGACCGGCGGCGAACGAGGTTTCGACAGTCTCCCCCATCACGGAGGTCGGACGAATGACGACACGATCATAGCTCCCGCGCGAGGTGACGACCCGAATGACGAAAGAGGACAAACCGGGTTGCAGCATGACCTCGCCGCCAACTTCCTGCGGAAGCTCCTCCGAGCCGGTAATCGGCACGGTTTCGATCCCGGGTACCGCCAGCTCGGCCGGATCGCCCCATGCGCCCAGCGCTCCCGTCTCGATATCCATGACTCCCGTCGTATTCACATCCAGCAAGGCGATCTCGTCGAGAGTCTCCCCCGCGAACGCACCTTCGGGATCGACCAGCCTAAAACGCAACTGGGTGAGGACGTGCCGGAACTCGAGCGGACCGGGTACTCGGCTGCGGCTGCCTATGACGGGCTCGGCACACATGACATCCTCCTGCCCACTCAAGGTGAAATGCAGCGCGGGAGCTTTCCCCGGCGCCGACGCCTCCACGAAACAATCTCCGTCGGAACCGGCTGCGGCATAGGGATGATAGGCGCAGAATTCGACGGAACGATCTTCCTCCAGCGGATAATAGTAATGCCCAGCCCAGCCGATGCTTCCCGTCGAAGGATCGACGTCGCTGGTACGCACGTTATCCATGACCAGTTCGTTGCCCCAGCTCTCTTTTCCAGAAGCGCCGGCCGAAGTACCGGCAATCCGAACGCCGTAAATACCGATCCGGTCGCCGACATCGGACAGGTCGCCGAGCGTATTGACAGCCCGGGTAACGCCCTTGGTCCCGAGACGGATTTCGGTTTGAGAGTTCCGTTCCCCTTCCGTCCGGGAACATCCTCCGAGCAGACAGAAGGCCGCCATCGAAAGCAGTATGAGTGTTCGCATGCTCTATTATGATTTTCTTTTGGTTTACGTATGTTCGATTCAGCGCTGCATTCCGCAGGATTACAACTCTCCGGACCCCGAGCCCCCCATATCCCAGATCCGTACGGAAGCATGGAGCGTATTGTCGATCAAAGCCAAGGTGATATCCAACGGTATCTCGACAGGAACCGTCCCTCCCGATTCGCCGATCAGGCGAGCGATCGTGTCCGTCAGATCGAGGATTACCGGATAAAGCGTCCCGTCCTCTCCTTGTAAGGTCAGATCCAACAAATGAGTTCGGCCGGCTTCTTCGGGACGCGCCAGATCAAGAACAGAGACATCGGCCGAGAAATCGTACTCCCCCTCGGCTGGCGAAGCGGCGAAACGAACGTTTGCCGAAGCGTCCGAACAGGCACCGGTAGCGCAAAAGATCGACGAGGAAACTCCGGAAAGCGTCCCGCTGCACAGGACGACCGGCACGAAGTTCTCGAGCTTGAAAAAGAAGCGGATCTTCTTGACACGGGAATGAGGCGATGCCGATACACTGACGGTATCCCGATAAGGAACCTCCAGCTTGTCCGCCTCGTTGATGCCACCAGCCAGCAGCAGATTGCCGGGCTGACAAATGCACGGGACTGCCGACAAGCCCTCCTCTTCGGGCAAGACGTAGATTTCTGCGGTCTGATGCTGCTGTTCGTTGCGCAGCGCGATATTCCGGGCATCGCTGTTCAGCACAATGACCCGATAGCTGCCCTCCGGCAGCGTTCCGCTGAAGCCCTCCTTCGGACAATCGCGCACGATCGCCTCGCTTCCGTCCTCGGGATAAAAATAGAAGCGGCTGCCAGCCGGCGTATAACCTTTGTCCCATTGCAAGGCTATATGAACGTGCCCTTCCCGCTTGCGGTGGTCCAGGCTTTGCTTCGTGCAGCCGCTCTCCGCCCACATGATCAAAAGCATGCAGCCGCTCAGCACATATGTCAATCGTTTTCCCATAACCGGCAAAATATTGGTTTCATTCGCTTTTCAAAACGGACGACAGCCTCCCGGCCGCCTTCGTTCCGGAACGGTCCTTTTCCACTCCCGTCCCGGGAAGGCCGGGCCTCGTCTCAAGGGCGGCCGTGTCCGAAACGGTACACGACATTCAGTCTGAGACCGGTCAGCGTAAATTTGTTTTCCTTGTCCGAGTAATTGTAATAGAGATAAGGCAACTCACGATCATAGACGTCGTACTTGGCGCCGCGATATCCGACCCTCAGGCTTAACTCGAGACCCCAATGCCGCGACAAAGGAAGCAGATACCCGGCCGATACGCCGGCGCTCCAAAACGTTCCCGTGTAGTTGGTCGCGGTCGCAGCGTCGTCGCGGCGATCTTTCTGATCGTTGAAATCTCCCGCCTCTCCGTATACGCCGACGAAGAAGCCCCGAAACAAGCCGTCGTCGCGAAACCAGAAACGCGGTTCCATGCTATAAGAGGATATTCCCCAGAACTGTTTGCCCCCGCCGTATTCCCAATCAGCATAGAGAGCCGAGGCGGAAACCGACCACCGGCCGGCAAAATAGAACTCCGCTTCGAGATTAGGCATGAACGCAGCCGTTTTGAAATCGGGAAGTAATCCGGTCCATGCAAGCAGATTGGTTTTTACGCCGGCCAACGGATAAAGCTTGCGCTCCTCCTGCCGTTGTAGCCGGGCAGCCTCGGCCGCCTCTCGCTCGGCTTGCAGTCGGGCGGCCTCAGCCGCCTGACGCTGCGCTTCCATACGCGCTTGCTCGGCTTCCCGCTGACGCTGCCGCTCTGCCAAAGCCGCTCGTTCGGCCGCCATACGGGCTGCTTGCTCCGCAGCCTGCTGCGCTTGCTGTTTCTGGCGTTCCAGTTCAGCCAGTCTCCTTTCCTCGGCCTCGGCCGCAGCTCTTTCCTTGCTCAAAGCGGTTTCAAACTCCGCCTCGTCAAGCTTACGATGCAGCTTTTCCTCCATAATCCGACGCAGATCGTAGCTGACGGTAATCTCGACCCGCCTGAGCCCCGGAAAAAACTCTTTCAGCATATAAGCGTAAGGTTCGCCGCCGCCCAAGTCCATCAGTTTTTTCTCCCTTCCCTCGAACACTCCGGTTTGATCGATCAGAAAAAGCACTTCGTCCCGGTAATTCATGCGCGAAGCCTCGACGGCCCCTCTTAATCCGTCCCAGTCTTCGGCCACCCAAGTGATCCGGACAGGATAGCGCGAGGACAGCCCGTACCGGTCATCGAGGTATTTCCCGAATCCGGTCGCCCTATTCCTTGCCAGGCGGTCGTTCACATCGAACGCTCCCTCGATCGAGCAATAACCGCTCAGACAGATCGAATCCACATAGATCAGACTGTCGCGGAAAACCTGACGGATAAATCGGTCGAGCTTGTCCAACTCCTCTCCATTGCTACGATAGTCGGGCTGCACCTTGGCACTACCCTGAGGATAATTCAGGTAGCAACTCATGCTCCGAGCACCATCCCGAATCACACGGCGGTACGTAGAGTCGGAGACCGAAAACGGCGATCCCGTTTCGGGAGGCACCATCATCCCCTCGGCAAGAGAGAACGAGAAAACGAACAATGCGCACAGAAACGCCTCAATGAGGCGGACAGGACCGGGTTTGTCACTGGAAATCTTCATAATCGATGCAATATTTTGAGACCTTCCGTCTTTCGCAGCATCCAAATCTTCTTTTCAGCCGGTTCTGCAAACCGACGGACACAACCGGCAACAACGACATAATCAACTGATTATATAATAAATACATAGAAAAATTGCTTTTTATACGTTCGTTAAAAAAGCATAGTACAGAAAGCGCAGCGGAAGCGGAACACGCACATCACGCCAGGATACAATCGGCTGTTCCATAATATTTTAGGATTTTTTTGTAAATTATCGGCATTATTTTTAACTTCGGCCGTGAAAACCAACGATTTATCGCCTGCGTCCAGATGCAGAAACGTTGGAGAGCGAACGGAACTCCTATGACTGCAAGAAGCCCCGGACGCGGCCGACGAGAAGCGGTAAGGGCCGTCTTTTGCTGCAAGCCAGTTTGCGACAATAATTTATTCGACGCCTATTTCCCCTTTGGTCATCGGTCAATCGATGTACCTTACTGCTCCGTTCGTATTACGCAGCCAATTGTTCCGTTTTACAAGAAAGCATGGAATCTTTTCTCTCAAGGTAATAAGCGAACTGCCAACTCGCCGACACAAAATTCAAACATCGAACGACCACCTCGGCTCTCAATGATCCGCAGGTATTTTGCGAGTGAAAAGACAACATCGAAGGCCGTTGAGAAAGATGCAAATATCTGTTAATTCGCAACCTAACAGCCAAATCGGGTACATTTTTTCGGTCACTTGAATTGTACCCGATTTAGCCCCCGTTGCAATACATAAAATTGCATTTTTTCCCTCGGGGAGATCAAATAAGAAACCCGATAAATCGCTGATTTATCGGGTTTTTCACTGATTTACTTTATTCGGTTTGCTCCTCAACTAGGACTTGAACCTAGGACCCCCTGATTAACAGTCAGGTGCTCTAACCAACTGAGCTATTGAGGAATATTCTGCGGAATGCTTCGAGAACGACTCTGCCGCATCTCCGTTTTGCGAGTGCAAATATATATCAAAATATTCATTCTCCCAAAGGTTCTTGCAAAAAAATGGCGAAAACGCTCGGACGAGTCGTCCGAACCATGCACGGGAAGCAGACGTTTTTCGCCCGGCGAACGACGGGTCGCCCCCTGCCGAACGGATAAAAACAAGAAAGAAACAGGCGCTGCAACCTCTTGGAATCGTTAAGCCGGCACCAAATTTCGCTGACGTTCAAACGGAACCGTACGAACGTCTTCCTCGGAAGATTCGCCCGGCAAATCCCGCTCCGATTCCGGAAACGTTATAACCGGCCACCGTATGCCGAAACGGGAGGAGAAACTGCAAAGATAAGGGGTACAACATCCGCAACATAATTCTTATTGAAAAACGTTTCCGAATTACCCCGAACGGCCCGTCTCGCCGAAAACATTTTGACAACCATATACAATTTGCGCTATGTGAAAACAACTTCAAATTACCTATTGACGGCAACAAGGTCGCATGTAACGACTTATGTCATAACGAAACTCCGAAAAGAAAGACCTTATTGCCGGGCCGAGTAAGAGACAGGGCAAAAATTCTTTTAATAAAAACCTATCCTCCCTCGTCTTTTAAACAAATATTCGGCATCTACCGTTATCTCTTTCCGAATCAGACCTATAAAGCAGACATAAGCTCTCGTAACTGTCGTGTAGGCCTTATGCCTCAGCGTCGACAATTATTTTTTCATTCCGGCGAACATCTGTTCATGCAGAGAAAACTTCGCTTTGAGGTCGCGGTCTATCTTACTCTGTTCTGCCGAAACCGGAAGAACGTGATTCATGATAAACCGGGTCTTTCGGATCAGCCGGTTAACCATACCGACAAACTTATCGAACGCATGCCCGACCTGTTCGTCGGCAGGCAACATACTGTATCCCTTACCGAATATGTTGACCAAAAGTCCTTTCCGTTCCACCTGCAACTCATGTCGCAGTTCCGACACGAAGTCCATATAGTCCATATCCGCTTTCCTTACCGCCGCGATCAAATCGGCCGGTTTTTCATAATCCCCGAACTCCGCTCTGCTGAAATCTTCCAACCGAAACGCTGTCCATAGCCATTCGTGTTTTATGAGCTGCCCCGGTATAAATTTCCACACGATCGTCTCTTTGAGTCGCGTCCGTTCGGCCGATCCGATCTCCATCCGTTCCATAAATCGTTGATTTTGCATCTCCGCAGATAGCAGGGGAATCGAACCCCCGCATGCTCCAAGCTATCTTTTAAAGCCACTCCATATGCCGCGGAGCCCTACCATGCCATGCCGGACCGAACCTCAACACTCCAAACCAAGCCTCGCCCCGCCTGACTGTGCCTGACCATATCCAGCCGTACCGCACCCAGCCCGAACGTGTCAAACCTTGCCTCTCTTCGCCACGCCTAACCGGACCCAGCCCCGCCATACCATAAGTATGATAAGATCAAAAATTCCGACGCGAAGGAATCATCGGCCTGCGGACAAGTTTTCACCTATGGTAATACCGGCGGTCCCAAACAGATAACCACCGATTCATTGTTTTATTTCGATGGCTTTGAATCTGCCGAATTTAGGCCTGTAATCGCAAATACCGACATACCGTCCTGCAAAATCCACGACATCTTTCAGTTCCCGCTCGTTCCGGCGGCTCTCTTCATACCATATATCCACATCGCAATGCTAGTCGCAGAATATCGGCCGACAACGCAAAATCTTGGCACGCTGAACCTTCACAGTCCTGAAATCCCTGTATGCGTCCATTCGGAAAAGTTCTTCCGGAGGCAACGATTCATGCTCGAAATGAAAGACCGGATCGTCCGGAACGCTTACGGCCGCCTGAAACGCTTTACCCAGTTTCTTATCCTTTGCCGCAGCCAACATGGCGGCTTCGATACATTCGGCTTTCATGTAATAGCCTTTTCTCTCGGTGTGGTACAGACTTGCCATCCACTCGATCCTGGCCATTTCCATCAGATCATCATCCGTTTTCTTCCTTTTAGACGAGATGGCTTTCATTCGTTTCGTGTAGTCGTTAAACGGGTTGGCCATCTTGTCATCATGTTGCAATAACGGACTCACGCTTTCAAATCTGAATTTCAGTATTTTCATAACACTTAAACTTCAGAGTACAGCAACCAATAATCGCTTTAAAAGATTATTTCAAGGCGCTACGAACAAATAAATTATATTTCCAATGCATCTTGAACGTATTTATCAAAATCAGATCATTTCAAATTGCAGCAGGGCACGGCCGGGAAACCGTTCGATGCGTCAGTTCCATACATGCCGGCCCGAGGCGCGAACGATACGTACGGAAGCTCTAAATCTGCAGGGAAAGGCCCGGACCGCCGTGCGCCGGCCGTAAATCGGGAGTTAATTCGTACTTTTACCAAAGCAAAACCGACGAATCATGCACAAGCTCCTCGTTCCGATTCTGCTAACGCTCGCGGCCGTATGCCGGCTGTACGGCGCGACGGAAAGCTATCCGGTCAGCGGCCGGGTGATCGACCGGCTGACACGGCAGCCCGTGCCGTTCGCCGCCGTCGTCATCTCCGGACAGCCGGGCAAGGGGGCGATGGCAGACTCGGCAGGCAAATTCACGATCGCTCAGGTGAAGCCCGGCATATACCGGCTGTCGGCGTCGATGCTGGGCTATCGGAGCGCGCTCACTCCGGAATACATCGTTTCGGCCGGCACGCCGTTCATCGAAATAGAGCTCGAAAAAGAAGCGCAGGGAATCGAAACGGTCACGGTCATGCCCTTTCCCGTCCGCCGCACGGCGGAAAGTCCGGTCAGCGTCCGAACGATCGGGTTACGCGAAATCGAGAAAAGCCCGGGTTCGAACCGCGACATCGCCCGCATCGTACGCTCCTATCCCGGAGTCTCGTTTTCGCCCGTAGGCTACCGCAACGACCTGATCGTGCGCGGAGGCGGGCCGTCGGAGAACCGCTTCTTCATGGACGGAATCGAGATACCCAACATCAATCACTTCGCGACTCAGGGAGCCTCCGGAGGCCCGGTGAGCCTCGTCAACTCGGATCTGATCCGCGAAATCGACTTCTATACGGGAGCCTTCCCCGCCGACCGGGCCGGAGCGCTGAGCTCGGTACTGGACTTCCGGCTCCGCGACGGCGATCCCGACCGTCAGCGGTTCAAGGCGACGCTCGGCGCCTCGGAGGTCGGCCTGAGCGGCAGCGGCCACATAGGCAAGAAAGCGACCTTTCTCTTTTCGGCCCGGCAATCCTACCTTCAGATGCTGTTCAAGCTGCTGGGCCTACCCTTCCTGCCGAACTACATCGACGCTCAGGCGAAAGTCAGAATCCGCTTCTCGCAACGCGACGAGCTGACCGTGCTGGCGCTGGCAGGCATCGACAATATGCGGCTCAATACGGACGAAAAGGGAGAGGAGACCGAATACCTGCTAAGCTATCTGCCCCGGCTGCGGCAGGAAACCTTCACCGTCGGCGCGTCGTACCGGCATTATGCCGGGCGGCACGCGCAGACCGTCACGCTGAGCCACTCCTATCTCAATAACCGGAACACGAAATACCTCGGCAACGACGAGTCGTCGGAGGACAATCTGACCCTGCGCCTGCGGGCCGTCGAGCAGAAAACGTCGCTGCGGGCCGAGAACCGCTCGCACCTCGGACGCTGGACGCTGCGCGAGGGCGTCGAGCTGAGCTACTCGCATTACACGAACCGTACTTTCCGACGCTTCTTCGCCGAACAGGCCGGCACGCTGAACTACCGCACGCGGCTCGGACTGACCGGCTGGGGAGCGTTCGTCGCAGCCGACTATGCCTCGGCCGACGACCGGCTGACCGTATCGGCAGGAATCCGGGCCGACGGGAGCGACTTCTCGGCGGAAACCGCCCGGCCATGGCATCAGCTTTCGCCGAGGGCATCGGTCCGCTACGCTCTGAGCGAGCGATGGACGGTCGCCGCCAGCGCCGGACTGTACTATCAACTGCCTCCCTTCACCGCGCTCGGATTCGAAAACGGGCAGGGGGAAAGGGTCAACCGCGGACTGAAATACATGCGCGTGGCCGAGACCTCGGCCGGTTTCGACTGGAGGCTGCGCGACCGGCTGACCGTATCGATCGAGGGATTTCACAAGTTCTACACCGGCGTCCCGCTCTCGCTCGCCGACAGCATTCCGCTGACCTGTCAGGGCAACGATTACGGCACGGTCGGCGACGAGCCGCTCGCCCCGACAGCCGAAGGGCGGGCCTACGGCATCGAGGCGATGGTCAGATGGCAGATCCCGGACAAGCTGCATGTCGTGGGCTCCGTCACGGTCTACCGCAGCGAGTACCGCAGCGGACGACGGGCCCGGTATATCGCCTCGGCCTGGGACAACCGCTTCGTGCTGAACCTGAGCGGAACTTACGAACTGCCCAAGGCATGGAGCATCGGCGCGAAACTGAGCGCGATAGGCGGAGCGCCCTACACGCCCTACGACACCGAAAAGTCGTCGCTCAAGGAGGCATGGGACGCCCGAGGGCGCCCCTACTACGACTATTCGCGGTACAACGAGGGGCGTCTGCCGGCTTTCGTCCAGATCGACCTGAGGATCGACAAGGCGTTCTACTTCCGCCGCTGCACGCTCGGAATCTACGTGGACCTGCAGAACGTCACGGGCAGCAAGCTGCGGCAACCCGACGTGCTGATGAGCACCGGCACCGTCGAGAACCCGTCGGCTCCGGCTTCCGAGCAGCGCTACCGGATGAAGTACATCAAACAGGAGAGCGGCACGCTGGTCCCGGCGCTCGGGGTCACGGTCGAGTTCTGAGCGCTTCCGCATCCGCAGGCGGGATATCCGTCCGGGAATGCCTCCGCTACCGGACGTCCGCTCTGCCATAGGACGGCCCGGGCGAGCGGCCCGGCGTCTCCCCTACGCTTTCGCACGGTATCGCAACGACAAGCATCGGACCGCTTTCGTTACGCCCGGGACATATGCGAGCGCATGCCCGTCCTACCGGAAAAACCGAGCCTTTGCGCACGATTGTTGCACATAAGCGGCAAAAAGGAACCCGAAAATGAAAAAAACGCCGTACTACCTGATTCCCGTACTGGTCTGCTTCCTGCTGGGGTTCATCGCCGGCAGAATCCAGTCGGACGCCATCGAGAACTGGTACCCGCTGCTCGACAAGCCGGCCCTGACACCGCCGAACATCGTGTTCCCGATCGCATGGTCGGTCATTTATCTGTGCATCGGCATTTCGGCCGGACTGATCCTCAGCGGCGACTCGCCCCGGAAAAAACGACTGATCGCTCTGTTCTGCGTCCAACTTCTTTTCAACTTCGCATGGAGCGTCGCCTTTTTCTATTTCCGCAGCCCGTTGGCAGGACTCGTCGACATCCTGATCCTCGATGCGCTCGTTGCGGCCTACGTCGTTCAAAGCCGCCGGGCGAGCAAGGCGGCCTCGGCCCTGTTCGCCCCTTACGTTCTCTGGCTGCTTTTCGCCACCTATCTGAACGCATACATTCTGGTCTGCAACTGACGGACTGCGAACGGCCGGCCGAACCGTCACCGGCTGCACGAGCGGCCGGCTGCGATTTCTACCGGGCGGAGACGGCCCCCGGACAACCCTATAAAAGTCCTCTGTTTTCACCATGTTCCGGCAAAATGCCGGCCTGAGAGAACCGACATCTCAGAGCGCTGTCGGTCCGAAATCCTCCGTGCCGCTCCGGCCCCGCAGCGGAAGAATCCCTTCCGATCCGGCGGAATCGTCCGGATTGACGTTCCGAGCAGAATGTCCGTGTGCCGGATATTCTTTTTTGCCGGATAATCGCTAACTTTACGCGGGTCTGTTCCGGCCCCCGGCCGAGAGCCGTCAAAACATACCAAACTTACACGAATGATGAAAAAAACCATTCTTTTATTTTTTACGGGGCTGCTGCTGGTTTGTCAGGCTTCGGCCAAGAAACCGGGATTCGCCCTTTGGCAACTGAGCCCGCAAGGCCCGTCTCAAATGAACTCCTACGTATTCGTAACCGACAAAGGCCGTGTGGTGGTTCTCGACGGCGGGACGGCCGACGACGCGCCTTTCCTGAGAGGATTCATCGCGGCGCTCGGGAATCATGTGGACAAGTGGATCGTCAGCCATCCCCATGCGGACCATATGGGCGCGCTGACCGAGATACTGAAAGCGCCGCAGCAAATGACCATCGACACGGTCTACCAGTCGCCCATGACGGACGAGCAGCTCCGCACCGACATGAACCGCAAGAAACTGGCCGACGCCTATTTCCACGCGCTCGACAGCTCGGGCCTGCCGGTCGTAAACCTGACGGAGCCGGGACTGAAGATGAAAATCGACGGAATGAACATGCAAGTGATCGGCGTCGCCCATCCCGACATTCTGACCAACGCCTATAACAACGCGAGCATCGTGCTCCGGGTCTGGGACAAGACCAAATCGATGGTCTTTCTGGGAGACACGGGAGTCGAAAGCGGCGAGCGCCTGCTCGAAAGTCCCTACAAGCCCCTGCTCGACTGCGACTATCTGCAAATGGCCCACCACGGCCAGCAAGGATGCGACGAGCGCTTCTACCGATCGATCCGTTTCCGCGCCTGCCTGTGGCCTACCCCGCTGTGGGTCTGGAACAACGATGTCGGCGAGGGCTTCAACACCGCATGGATGAAAACCATCGACACCCGACGCTGGATGGACGAGATCGGTATCGAGGAGCACTATCCGAGCTGGCAGGGTATCGTCAAAATCGAATAATCCCGGTCTCGCAGGAGCCATTCCCCGGCTCCATGCGCAGCCAACTATGCGAAGGGCGGTCTTCCCCAAGAGGAAGACCGCCCTTTGAATCATCGCTACAAACGATTTAGTCGCTTGTCTTCAGAATATTGCCATCCTTGTCGTAATACAGATCGGTTCCGTTGGAGAGCTTCACCTGATACCCCTTATCGTTCTGCATCATCTGCACGATCTGGTATTTCGAGTAGTTGTTCGACACATGAGCCTTGATATTGGCGGGGACGACATTGGCAGGCACCGGTCCCACTTTCATGTTGATCTCCGTCCAGTCGCCGCTATTGTCGAAAACGACCTGATTGCCGTTGGCGAACGATACGGTGTACTTCTCGGACTTGTCGTCACGATTCAGCTCGACATCCTGCACGTTCTCCTTGGCAAAATAAGTCTGTACGAACTCCTGCGCACTCTTGGGCATCTTGCCGAAAACCACTTTCTCGGTCTGAGCGTTAAGCGCCAGCGCTCCGAAAGCGCATGCGAGAACAAGAATAATTTTTTTCATAACGAATGGTTTTAATTGGTTAATTTTACCGGGAAGCTCGGCAAATGCCGTTCCAGCGACGGGCCTCCCCACCCTCCCGGCACGGTAGAAAACCATAGCGGAGCGACAGACAAACGATCTTTGGACAGAACGTATTACCGGCGGAAGATCTCCCATACGCATGTCCGAACCGAAGACGGAAAAATCCTGTTCCGTCAGAAAAGAAGCCTTTCCGGAACAAGATTTTATCCAAAACTTTTCACCGCGAGCCGCGCATCGGGATTTCCGCCGCAATTCGGTCTTTCCACAACGGGCCTTACGCACGGGCGCCATGGTAGCCGCAAGACATATTAAAACAGACCCGATTTATATATAGTGCGCCAAACTTTATCGGCAAAGGCATGGCGATCATTCTCAATCACACTCTCTAAACCTCTTTCGGAAAGGATATTGCGCGATGCGGTCGGAATCGAATAACCGTCAGAAAAATCGCGGCCCTCCCCAAGATTTACTATTCATAGTCCCCATACATTCAGACATATAATTAGCAAAATAAAAAAAATAACAACCCTTTTACATTGATTTACTCCGAATAATTCGTATCTTTATGTATAATTTCACACTCAGATTTCACAACGCCACGTACAAATATGAAGAAAAAGGGCATGTTTATGATTTTTTTAAACCCTGGCAATACGGTTTGACAGATATGAATTATCGATAACCTTTGCAGAATGAAAACGCGAAAGACAAGGCATTCCCCTCCTTGTCTCCCGCTAACAAGCGAGGAAACCCAATCAAAAAAACGATAAAATGAAACAACTAAGTCTGCTGGCACGCGCCCGAAAGATTCAGGAAACCGTAACCCAACATTATGAAAAAGAGTGCCGTGCCAAATGCCTGCGTGCCGTTTGGAAGCATCATGTAGAGGAAGAATTCGGGATCAACTATCACACATTCCTGCGCTACTTGCATACGGATACCTCGGAACTGGAAGAACGTCTGGAGCAGAAAAGGTCTCGACGCCCCTTATTCCAGGATGTACGACAAAAATGAACCCGCGTCGTACCGACGCACAGAGCAACATAGCGGCATACCGTACGACCGGAGTTACCGAACGCAACGAAAAACGAAAACCGCCGCAGAGCCTTTCTCGCTATCGGAGCGGTCGAGGAACTCGAGCGTCTCGGCATTCAGCCGGACGATCTGCATCACGCTGTGTTCGACGAAAAGCTGTCCGGAAACCGGATCGTAGAGGTAACCCTCCCGGGCTACCTCTACGCCCCATTCGTACTGAACGACAATCCGGTCAGGGCCGAAATCCCACACGATCTCGTTGCAGGCAAACGTGGCATCGGGTTGCCCGTCGGACTGCCACTCGTCCACAAGAGAGAACGCGTGAGTCAATTCCCACCGACCGACAATCGACTCGGCCGTCGGCGGCGCGCCGAACTTTCTTTGCGGCCTGACTGCGTCGCCGGAAAGCGCGGAAAGATTTCCCTCCCCCGAAGCGGAACCGACTTCCAATCGAACCGGACCCTGCCCGGTAAGCAGCCAGCCGAGATTGAACTGAGGCCAGTTGCGAAGTATTCTGACCGCCAGAGCCAGCGTAATCTTACGTTCGTTACTTTTGATCCGGTAGAGCGGATCGGGCCGCTTGAAACCCAAACTCAAGGCCAAGGAAAGCACCGAGGTACGGCACTCCCGAACAATCCGCTCGATACGCTGCCAATCCGTATGAGGAAACGAGTGATACACGTCCAAGGAATTGAGAGATTAGCGTTACAACAA
The DNA here is from genome assembly GCF_025144665.1 of Alistipes ihumii AP11. Taxonomy (NCBI): domain Bacteria; kingdom Pseudomonadati; phylum Bacteroidota; class Bacteroidia; order Bacteroidales; family Rikenellaceae; genus Alistipes; species Alistipes ihumii. The sequence continues at coordinate 952,960 of NZ_CP102294.1, forward strand.
GGGAACAGATAAAAAAGGACGTAGGAACAATCTCCCGGACACACGGCCTTGCGAACCAACGAGTGAGAAACTGCCCTACGTCCAAGTCCTCCCTGACCTTTCGGCCAAGGGTATGACTCAGAACCGGCAAGCCTTGTACCACTCGTAAATCACCTCCCCTCGTCGGGAGAGGTCGCAAGATTTAGTATCTCGATACAAAGGATGCGAATCCTTTCATTGTACGATATACGACATTCGCCGCATTAATCTACTGCAAATATAACGCAAGTTTCGGTTATATGGAACCGAATCGCGCATATATATGTCTTCGCGGATGATGCGGGCGACTTTATTCGGACCGCATGAAGCCCTTTATTGCCGCAAAGCGCGTCCGGACAACCGCTTAAGCGTGTCCGAGCCGTGGCGAGCCTTCTCTCTGAAACGCTCCGACGGCCGATTTCCGGCCCGGGGGCTGTCTTTCGGACTATGTCCGGGACCGTTTCCGGCACGCGCCGACTCCGTTTTCGGCAAATAAAAACCCTTTTGAAGCAGTCGTCAAGAATCGTCCGGAGCAAAAAAAGGCGTGGAACCACTGCCACTTATCACAACCAGGTTCTAGCAAGACCTCGCAACAGATAAGCACAATAGCCCACGCCTGAGCATGAGTATACGGAGCATACCCTATGCCGGAAAGCGTGAGCTTCCGACCATCGGGCCTCATTGTGCTTTGCCTGTCGCTGAATTTGCTAGATTCGGTTGTGGCAAAACGGCAACTCGTCCATCCGACGAATCGTTTTACAAAGATAGCATCATTGGATTAAGTTTCTTAAAATTCGACAAAATTATTCCCTGCCCAAAGAAAGACGTGAGCTCTGCGACTCATACGAAAAACAGGCACTGGTAAAACCCCGAGACCGTACAAGCACATTGCCCACGCCTGATGCATGGAAACAATCGCACGACCGCTCCGGAGCCGTATGCTCCGAACGGTATGCGGTGCTTGCCGGTCTCAAAATTTACCAGATTTCGTTTTTCGGCACAAACACCCCGCCCGCCTTTCCCGACGGACAGCGAAAACAAAGATAGAAAAATAAAATTTAAAACGAAGATGCCCTGTCGACTATTCGACCGCTTCCGGACCGAAAGGCGCCGTGACCGTCCAGACAAGACGGCCGGAAAGGGGCAAGCGTTCCGGTAGGCAACCCTTGTCGCGGAATTATCGGACGGCCCGAGCCGAAACGGCGCTTTACGCCGAGGCCGGTACGTTTTCCGCCGCCAGGGTCCTTTACGAAAAACCGCTCGCAAACACCGTTTCGTCCTTTGATCGGCAGTTCAGCCGACGAAACGCGAAAAGCCGCAAACCCGGAAAATCCGAGGTCTGCGGCTTTACGCCATAAGAACAGTTCCGACCGCCTGTCGGCTATTCGGCCTGATACTTCAGCAACAGCGAGCTGCGCGGCTGATCCGAACGCAGATCGAAACCCGAAGCCAGCTCGGCCCCGCTCTTGACAATGCTTTCGCCGTTGTCCTTGTTCGTGATCCGGTAGTTGCGCGACGGATCGAGCCCCATCAGTTTCACCGTCACGCTGCCGCTGGGACAAGCCTCGCGACGGAAAGCGACGATATAGCCGCTCTGATCCGACGGGCGCAACAGCTGGTAGGCCATCCAGATATTGTCGGCCGTGATGTCGCCGGCTCCGGTCAGCGGATAATAGTCCTCATAGAAATAAGGACGCACCTCCTCGAACTCGGCCATGCAGTTCTGGATATCGTAGAACGACATCGAAGCATTGGAAATCTTCCAGTTGAACACGATCGACGTGCCGAGGCTCGAGCGGAACGTGAACTTGTCGGTATTCTGCACGCCCGTTCCGTGCAGCGGCAGATAGAGCTCCAGCCCATAAGTATGGCACTGGTAGCCGACCGGTTCCCCGTAGTTGTAGTCGGTACGCCACAGCGGAGCGGAGCGCGAAACGCTCTCCAAATCGATCCGCCGGCCGCCGCTCGCGCAATTGTCGATCAGCAGGTTCGGGAAGCGCTCGAGCAGATAGTCCCAGAACGCGTAGAGCCCTTCGATATGGCGGATTTCGCGGATACCCGCGCGGCCCGGCTCGTCGTTTTTGGCCCAGAACCAAGCAGGCTCCATGTTGAAGTCCTGACGGTAGTAGTCGATGCCGCTCTGTTCTATGAAGTCGCCGATGTAGTCGCACATCCATTCGCGGGCTTCGGGATTGCCCAGATCGAACAGGTATTCGCCGGCTCCCACGTCGACCATCCACTCGGGATGCTCAACGGCCCATTGCGAGCCCTTGACCACGCGCTCGGGCTCGAACCAGACCATGAACTTCGCTCCGACGCGATGGACCTCGTCGGCGACCGGCTTCAGTCCGTCGGGGAAGCGCTCCCGATCGACCTTCCAGTTGCCGACCGTATTGGCCCAGTTCTTCTGATTCTTATAGTCGGCGGCCTGCTCGTACCAGCCGGCATCGAGCCAGAATACCTCCGGGACGATGTCGAACTGCTCGTAGCGACGGATCAGCGCGATCGCATAGTCGGTCGTCAGGCAGGTATACTCGTTGCAGGGTGCCGGATCGCCGTAGTTGAAGCTCGTGCTGACCGGATAGCGGGCCGGCTTGCCGTCGATCTTGCGCGTATGATGCGCCAAAATGAACCGACGGAAAGCGTTATGCCCGGCGAAGCGGTCCTCGCCCTGCCAGAAAAGCAGGCAGACGCTCGGGGTGCGGATCGCCTCCGAGGGATAGAGATAGGCGGACAGATTTTTCTGCCCGGCGCTCAGCGCGACGCCTCCCTTCGAGCCGGCCGCCACATCGGCGAACCATGTCCCGGACCAGCCGACGGCTACCATCGCGCCCCGGCCGTCGGGAGCCTCGATGTTGAAAAACGGGAAGGCGTTCTGCGACGAGCGTCCGCCCTCGGGAGCCATATAGAGCGAATCGCCGGGAGCCAGCACTTTCGTCCGCTGATGGAAATCGGCTTTCGACACATGGCTGCCATCGGCATAATGTACGGTGAAGCTGCCCTCGCCGGGCGACGTCAAGTTCAGATCGACGACCTTGACCTGCTCGATCGTCGCCGAATTGGCATCCGACAGGTTCTTGAAGCTCAGCACCCATTCGACCGCTCCGAAATCGGCGAACCCTTTCACGCGGCATTCGACCTTCAGGCCGCTGCGGCGGTCCTGATACGAGTACAGATACTCGCGCACGCCCGGTTCGGAATTTTCGACACGCTGAGCCGTGTATTTCCACTTGCGCAGCAGTCCGGCCGAAGGTTTGCCGTCATAGACAAACGAGAAGGGCGGTACCTTCCCTTTCGCGAAACGGGACTCGATCCAGCGGCTCACGTCCGTCGGCGTATCGGAAAGCGTGCAGCTCGACTGGGCCGAGGCCGCGAGCGGAATCATAGTCAGCAGCACGAGCGAAAGCGCCCAGCCGAGGAGGACCGCTCCGCTTTTTTTGATCTGATATATCATCGTTTTCTTCATTTTGTTTTCGTCGTGAAAGAGGTTATTCGGCGAGCTTGTATCGAAGCAGCATCGAGCCGCGCGGCTCGGGAAGCGTCAGCACGTAGCCGCTCGCGAGCTCGGCTCCCGGAACGGTCACGCTCTCGCCCGTATCGAAATTGTATACCGAGTAGTTGCGCGAGGCATCGATCCCGGACAGTCTGACAGTCAGCGCCGGGTCGGGACAAGCCGCGCGGCGGAATGCCACGACGATTCCCGTGCCGTCCGAGGGACGGTCGTACTGATAGGCCAGCCAGATATCGTCGCGCGTAGTGCCCTCCAGCTCGGTGAGCGGATAATAGTCCTCGAGGAAATAGTCGCGCACCCGGCGGTACTCGTCGATTCGAGCCTGCATGTCGAAGAACGAAACGTTAGGCTCGGTAATCTTCCAGTTGCAGATCAGCGCGCTGGACATGCTCGACCGGAACGAATAGGGATCGGTCTGCAGAATACCCGTACCGTGGAAAGGGAGGAAGAAGCTCAGTCCGAAGTTATGGCACTGATAGCCGTCCGGATCGTCGTAGTGGTAATAGTCGCTGCGCCACAACGGAGCGCTGCGCTTGATCGTCTCCAGGTCGAGCCGTCGGCCGCCGCTCGCGCAGTTGTCGATCAACAGACCCGGGAAGCGCTCGAGCAGATAGTCCCAGAACGCGTAGAGTCCCTCGATATGACGGATCTCCTTCATACCGATGCGGTCGGGTTCGTCGTAACGGGCCCAATACTTATCGGGCTCCATATTGAAGTCCTGACGGTAGTAGTCGATACCGTTTTGCTCGATCATGTCGCCGATATACTCCTGCAACCATTCGCGAGCCTCGGTATTGCCCATGTCGAACAACAGCCAGTCACGGGACTCGGACTTATCCGTAGCGGGCAACTCCTTGTCGAGCATCCATTGGGGATAGTCCACAGCCCACTGCGTGCCCTTTACGACGCGCTCGGGCTCGAACCAGACCATGAACTTGGCCCCTGCCTTATGCACCGCATCGGCCACCGGCCTGAGCCCCTCCGGGAAGCGGGTCGAGTCGATCGTCCAGTTGCCGTTCGTGTTCGCCCACGACTTGCCGTTACGGTAGTCGGAAGCACCCGCCGTCCAACCCGCATCGAGCCAGAAGACATCGGGCACCAATTCGAACCGCTTGTAGCGGTTGACCATCGCGATGGCCCAGTCGGCCGTGAGGCACGAATACTCGGTACAAGGCGCGGGATCGCGGTAATTGAAGCTGAACGAGAGCGGATACGTGGCCGGTTTGCCATCGACCTTGCGCGCCTGATGAACCCGCACGAAACGGCGGAACGCGTTATTTCCTACCATGCGGTCGTCCCCCTGCCAGAAAAGCAGGCCTATGCTCGGCGTGCGGATCGACTCGTCGGGATGCAGATACAGGCGCATCGTCTTCATTCCGCTACGGAGCGCAAAACCCCGGTCGCCCACCTTGTCGATATCGGCGAACCAAGTACCGGTCCAGCCGATCGCCACGACGACGCCCTGACCTCCCGGCGTCTGAATGTTGAAGAAAGGCAGGAACTGTCCCTGCGACGAGCGACCGCCTTCGGGCATCATAGCGAACGTCTCGCCCGCTACGAGCGGAGTCGAGTGCGGCGCGAAGTCGTTCTTGGTTATGTGATTGCCTTCGGCATGGTGCACGATGACCTCGCCGCTGTGCGGATAGGTCATCCGGAAATCGGTTACGCGAACGTCCTCCAGAATCGGCGTGTCTTTCTTACCGGTCTGCGTGAAGTTCAGTACCCACTCGACGGCATGGAACGACGGATAGCCTTTCACGCGGCATTCCACTTTCAGGCCGGTCGAGCGGTCGGTGTAAGCGTAAAGATACTCGATACGATCGGGATCGTCGCTTTCGAGCTTCGTCGACGAATAGCTCCAGCGCGGCAACAGTGCCGAAGAGTGCTTTCCCCCGTAGACGAACGAGAAAGGAGGAATCTGTCCTTTGCCGAATCGGGTCTCGATCCAGCGGGCGACGTCGACGGGATCGTCGCTCATCCGGACCGTAACCTGAGCCCCTGCAAGGACGGGAGCCAATGCCAGCAGCACGAGGCTGAAAAAGGTTCTGAAAAACGGTTTCATCAATCGGTTCTATTTAAGTTATTGGTTGAATTTCAATACAGCGAAAGGGAACTGCGGAAAACCGACGAAGCCGCAGGAATCGTCTCCTGCGGTCTTCATGCGGTCATCCGCGCCATCCCCCCGGTCCGGATTCGATTCGCCGGACCCGGATTCGGGAAAACCCGAAAGAGACAGCGCCCCACCCGGAAAGTCTACCGCTCCCCCGTTCCGTCTTTGTATATCACCGCGGCCTCGAGCGCTTCGATCAGGATGTGGATCACCTTGATATGGATCTCCTGAATCCGGTCGGAATACGGCGCGGTCGGCGCGCAAATCGCCACGTCGGCCATTTCGGACAGTTTGTTGGTCCCCTCTCGGGTCAGCGCCAGCACTTTCATACCGGCCTCGCGCGCTTTTTCGACGGCCATCACGACATTGCCCGAGTTGCCGCTCGTACTGATCGCGAGCAGCACGTCGCCCGGACGTCCGAAAGCCTCGACCCAGCGCGCGAAAATCTGATCGAAACTGAAATCGTTGCCCACGCAGGTCATATAAGCCGCGTCGTTGATCGCCATGGCCGGCAGCGGCCGGCGGTCGCGGCGGAAACGGCCGGTCAGCTCCTCGGCGAAATGCGCCGCGTCGCACAGCGACCCGCCGTTGCCGCAGCTGAGAATCTTGTTTCCGTTTTCCAAAGCGGCCGCGAGCATATCGACCGCCTGACGCATCCGGCTCACCGTGTCCGGATTCGAAACGAACGCCTGCAGCACATCCTGCGCCTGCTTGAGGCTCTTGCTGATAATATCTTCCATTGCTCTATTCATCCATAAAGTTCGACTAAATCAGGTTGGCCGCTACGGACAGCGCAGCGTAGTCGCCGATCTGCTCGCCCAGTTTGGCGGGCCGCACCGAGCACACCCGGCGCGCGTGCGAAAGCGCCTCGCGCTCGATCTCCTGCAGCACGAAGGGCTCCATCAGCTCGCGGTTGCGGACATAGATGCTGCCGATGACGATCACCTCGGGGTTCAGCAGGTCGATGACCATCGCCAGTCCCCGTCCGAGGTAAGTCGCCGAAATCCGGTAGATTTCGAGCGCCAGCGGATCGCCCGAGGCAGCGGCCAGCGCGACCGTATGCGCGCTGATCGAGTCGAGCTGTCCCGGCGGGCACCAGGCGACGCTCTCGCCCATCTGCTGCTTCTCGCTCACCTTGAAACGGGCCAGCTGGGCGATGCCGCCGCCGCTGGCGAACCCTTCGAACGAACCGCACTTGCCGTATCCCACCGGACCGAACTCCGACAGGCGGATATGCCCCAGCTCGCCGGCGTTGTCGTTCGTCCCGGCGTAGAGCTTGCCGTCGAGAATCAGCCCGGCGCCGAGTCCGGTGCCGAACGTCAGAAACACCATGTTCTGAGTCCCGACGCCGGCGCCGAACTTCCACTCGGCCAGCGCGCACGCGTTCGCGTCGTTATGGATTCCCGTCCTGATCCCGAAACGTTCCTCGAGCATCCGGACGATCGGAATATCGTTCCACCCGGGCAGGTTAGGCGGCGACATGACCACGCCTCGCTTGCTGTCGAGCGGCCCGCCGCAACTGATCCCGATCGCGCCCGTGTTCGACGAGTCGAGGCCGTGCCGGCCCATCATCTGCTCGATCTCGGAACAGATGTTGGCGATCGTCTCGTCGACGCTCGTCGTGGGAAACTTCACCTTTTCGACCAGATGCAGCGTATCGCCCTCTTTCTGTCCGTAGATCACGGCGCATTTGGTTCCGCCTATGTCGACGCCCAAGATATTTTTCTTCATTTTCATGCTATTTGTCCTTGTTCGCGTAGAGTTTCGTCTTGTCGAGCCAGTTCCGGTACTCTTTCAGATCGTAGGGAGGCTCTCCGTACAAATAGTGGTTCCCGAAACGCTCGCCGTCGGCCTCGTAGCGGATCTGCAGCATACCCTGCCCTTCCAGCACGGGCAACCGGGCGATCGTCTCGCGGCCATTGGCGCCCACGCGGTAGCTTCCCTTGAACACCTCGCGCCCGGTCGCCACATCGGTCACCGTCACGGTTCCCTCGGCCGGATGGCGCGTATCGTTCACCGCCACGAGCGGATAGGCTCCGTCGACCGGATCGTTGACGAACACGCAGACGTTCTTCTGCACGTTCGACAGGAAATAGTACGCCAGCTTTTTCGAGCCGTAGTAGTCGACCACGGCGTCCGAAATGATCGGCCATCCGTCGCGCACGTTCCACCAGATGATGCCCGTCCGCTCGAACTTGCGGCCGCGCCACATCTCGACGAAGTATTTCATTGCCTCGGCCTGAACCGACTGCGAAGCGAAGATAAACTCGTCCAGATCGTCGGGAACCGAGCCGAACAGGATATTCACCTGATTCAGCATCAGATTGTTGCGATCCATCGTCGGACCCCAAGCCACGAAGCGGCGCGTCGACTTGGTGATCCACTCGTCGTTCCACTGACGGCCCTCGGTCCACGGATAGAGCCCCTCGGCGGTCATCATCTTCTCCAAACTACTGCGGTTCGGACAGCCGTGATAGCCGATCTCGCTGACGAAAGTGCAGGGAGCCGTCGTGTAGAACTTGTCCTTATAGTATCCGCGCGGGCCCCACAGGTGGTTTTCGGGCAGATACTGCTCGAGGCTGCCCTTTTCCCATACGGCCTCGCTGTAATAGGGCGAGCTGGGCAGATAGGGACGCGTGCCGTCGAACTCATAGAGCACCTCGGGAATCACGTGACGCGAAACCTGATCGCGGTTGGGATCGAGGTGGAACGGCTGGAGACGGCTCCAGAACAGATTGGCGTCGTCCTCGTTGTTGCCGGCCCACAGCGCGAGCGACGCGTGGTTGCGCAGCTTCAGCACGACCGAGGTGACCTCCTCGCGGAACTGGTCCAGAAAATCGTCGCGCTGCGGATAGAAAGCGCATCCCATCGCGAAGTCCTGCCATACCATGATGCCGTTCTCGTCGCACAGGTCGAAGAAACGGGTATCCTCGTAGACGTTGCCGCCCCAGCAGCGGATCATGTTGCAGTTAGCGTCCGTCACGAGTTTGATCGCGCTCTCGTATTGCGCCGCATCGCGGCTGTGGAGCGCGTCGAGAGGCACCCAGTTCGTACCGCGCACGAAAATCTTCTCGCCGTTGACCACGAAGCAGAACTTGCCGCGCTCGTCGGGCAGATGAATGTCGGAAATGTCGAGCTTCACGATCCGCAGGCCGATACGCTTGACGTCCGTGTCGAGCACTTTGCCGTCGGGACCGATCAGCTCGCTCTTGGCCTCGTAGAGAGCCGGCTCGCCATAGCCGCGCGGCCACCACAGGTCGGCCTTCTCGAGATTCGCCACGATGCGGCCCGCGTGCATGAATGCGATCTGCTCGCCCCGCCATGCCTCCTTGCCGTTGCGCGTCAGCGTGAAGCGGAGCTTCGCCTTGTCGTACAGATCGAAAGGCAGCTTGGTCTGGAAATCGACGAACAGGCTCACGTTGCGCGTAGCCGTATCGATATGCGTGGTCACCCACGTAACGTCCGTGAAGCGGGCGGGCTCGAGCACGCGCAGCTCGACGCCGCGCCACAGCCCTGCGCTCACCAGACGGGGCATGATGTCCCATCCGTACATGTGCGGCGCCTTGCGGATATAGACCGATTCCTCGGTCGCGAAATTACCCAGGCTGAACATGCCGAGCAGATGGTCCTGCGACGCAGGCACGACCGGGCGGATGATCACCTGCACCGTATTTTCGCCTCCCTGCTCGATCAGGTCCGTGACGTCGAAGCGGCGCTCGATCAGCATGTCGGCCGAGCTGCCGGCGTGCTTGCCGTTGACCCAGATGTCGGCCAGGCAGTCGATGCCGCCGAACCACAACTCGGCACGCTGTCCCTCCGAAAGTTTAGGAGCAGTGAAGCGGCGCGCGTAGCACCACTGATGTCCTTCCCACGCGCGCAGCTTATTGACATTGGCCCCGATCATCGGGTCGTCGATCAGGCCGGCGGCGAGCAAGTCGAGCTCGACATTGCCCGGAACCTGGGCGGGAATCGTCTTTACCTCGACCCCTTTCAGTTCAGCCGGATCGGTAATGGCCTCGGCAGGCTGTTTCCAGTAGGAGAGTTCCCACGTCCCGTTCAGCGAGACCGGCCCGCTCCACGCCGGAGCGAACGCCAGCCCGAGCAGCAGGCTCAGGCACCATCGGATTATCGGATTTCTTTTCATCGTTTTTTCTTATTGCGTTTTATCGGTTAATGCTATGAATGTCCGAAGCGAAGCCGCATCCGGCGCTAAAACTTGAAATCGTGCGTCCCGGCTCCGACCTCGACCGTCTTGCCGCCGGCCTCGACCGTCGCGGTCGAGTTGACCGGAACGGTCACCGTCAGCACGACGCGGTCGCCTTTGCGTTCCCAACGCGAACGGATCGGACCGCTGACCGAACGATACTCGGCCTCGGCCCAGTCGAGCCCGTCGAAGAAATGCGGGCGGAACACGATGTGGCGGTAGCCGGGCCGTTCGGGATCGAAGTTGATGCCCGCGATGTCGCTGACCATCCAGGCGCTGACGTCGCCCAGAAAAACATGGTTGACCGACGCGTCGCGGAACTCGGGCGACAGGGCCCACGTCTCGGCCAGCGTCGTGAAGCCCTGCTCGATCCACCATCCCCAAGAGGGGCAGTCCTTCTGCGAGGCCATCTTGTAGGCTACGTCGCCGTGACCGTAGCGCGTCAGCATGCGCAAGGCGTACTTGCTGCCGAGCGTGCCGAAGTCGAGATGGAAATCGTTGTCTTCGATCGCCTTGGCCAGATTGTCGGCCACACGCTGCTCGTAGCCCTCGGGCACGATGCCGAGTCCCAGCGCGACGGCCAGCGCGGCCTGCGAGCCATTGGCGTACGACGCGGCGGTCGAGTCGAAGTAGATTCGGTTGACCGCCTCGCGGATACGCTCGGCTTTCTCCCTGAACGGAGCGGCGTCGCGGCCGGTCAGTTCCGCGAAACGGCTCATCAGCGCATAGTCGAGGTAGTAGAAGCAGCTCGACGTATAGGCCGTAGGCGTCTGCGTCTTGTAGAACACCCAGTCGCCGATACCGTAAGTTACCAGCCCCGTCGAATCCTCGCGGGTCTTCAAATAGGTCAGGTACTTCTCGACCGTCGGATAGATCTTCTCGATCGTGCGCTTGTCGCCGTAATAGTTGTATATCGCGTTCGGGATAATCAGTATCGAGGCGTCCCAGACCGGACCGATCCAGTCGTCGTACCCCCAGCTCGAGGTCGGGATGATGCCGGCGATCCGACCGTCCTCGCGGATATTGTCGGCGACATCGTCGAACCACTTCTCATAGAACAGGATACCGTCGTAGTTGAGCAGCGCCAGATCGATCGCCAGCGCCGCGTCGGCCGTCCAGCCGTTCTTCTCGCGCTGCGGACAGTCGGTCGGAATGCTCATCAGGTTCGCCAGATAGGCGCGGCGCGTGGCTTTCCACACCTCGTTCAGCATGTCGTTCGAGCAGCGGAACTCGCCCACCGGCTCGACGGCCGTATGCATGCAAAGCGCCGTGAGGCTGTTCTCGTCGAGCTTCATCGGGCGGTCGGAGCGCACCTCGACCCACCGGAAGCCGTGATAGTTGAAATCGGGCGTGAAGGTCTCCTCGCCGTCGCCCTTGAGCGTATAGTAGTCGGTCTGGAAGCCCAGTCCCGGCATCGGATCGTAATAGATGTCGATGTTGCGCATCTCGACGCGGCCGTTGTCCTTGAGCAGTTCGCCGTGCTGCATCTCGACCTTCGTGCCCCGCTCGCCCGAAATTTTCAGCCGGCACAATCCCGACATATTCTCGCCGAAGTCGAACACATAGACCGTATCGCCGAACGAACGCACCCCGACGGGTTTGATCTCGCGCGTGGGACGGATGCCGGGCATCGTCTGCGCCGTCAGAACGGGCGAGGGAGCCGCTACCTCGAGGGCCGGCTTCCATGCCCGGTCGTCGAAGCCCGGACGGTCCCAGCCCGGAATCTCCAGACGGGCGTCGTAGGTGTCGCCGCTGTAAATGTTGTTCTGCAGATAGGGACCCGTAGCCGTCTTCCACGACCCGTCCGAAGCGATCACCTCGCTCGTGCCGTCTCCGTAGACGATATACAGCTCGCAGATCATCCGCGCGCGGTCGCGCCAGCGGGCGTCCTCGAAATCCCATGTCGCCACGGGCGCTATCTCGTTGTAGAAGCCGTTGCCGAGCACGGCGGCCACGACGTTCTCGCCCGGACGCAACAGCTTCGTCACGTCGTAGGTCGCATACAGGTTGCGCTTGTCGTAATGCGTGTAGCCGGGTTCGAGCTTGTTCTCGGTCACAGGCTCGCCGTTGACCGTCATCTTGCCGTAGGCCGCGGCGCTCATATACAGCCGCGCCTCGCGGACGCCGTCCTTCACAGTAAACGACTTGCGCAGCATCGGCGAGGGAGCGAAGTTCTTATCGTGACGGTCGGTGATCCATTTCGCCGTCCAGCCACCGTCGGCCATCGCCGTCTCGAAGCTGTCGACCGGCGAGCAGACGATCCGTCCGGCCTCGTCCCATGCCGTCGCGCTCCAGTAGTAGCGCGTGCGGGGCTCCAGCGCCAGAGCGGCGTCGCACTCTACGAAGCCGTTCCCCGAAACGATCTCGGGCGAGGTCCATACGTCGCCCGGAGCCAGCGAGTCGGCGAGCGCCTCTTTGGTCGAAGCGATCCGCACGCGGCACTTGCCTTGCACGAAATCCTCGTCGCCCGCATAGGTCCATGTGAAACGGGGCGGCATGTCGAGGCCGATCCCCACGGGCGAGCGCATGTACTCGCACCGCATGTCTTCGATCTGCGCGGAGCCGCTGTCCGAGCAGCCGGTTCCCCACAATGCCGCCGCACCCAGCAAGACGGTCATCGATCGGAAAGTACCATAGTTCATAAGCTCATTTATTTAAGTGTTTTCATATAAAATTCCTTGCCTGTCGTCAGCCCCTGAAGCACAGCTCGCACTCCAGCTCGACCGTCTCGGCCGGGGGAACCTCGCCCGCCGACTTGCGGCGGCGCATATCCTCAAGCAGCATACGGACCGACTCGCGTCCGATCCGTCCGACCGGCATCCGGGCCACATGCATGCCGGGCGCGAGCACCGACATGAAAGGAACCTCGTGAATACAGGCCAGTCCGTAGCCGTCGTTGATGTCGACCCCCCGGTCATGGAAGTAGCGGAAAGCCTCCAGCGCCAGAATATGAGTCGTAAAGAAAAACCCGTCCACGCCCTCGTCCCGCGCGAAAATGCGGTCGAGCACGCCGGGCAAGTTCCGCTCGTATCCGGCGAACTCCACCTCCCCGTACAGACTCTCGTCGAAGGCGATACCCGAATCGGCCAAGGCGCGCCCGTAGCCGGCACGGCGAGCATCCATCGTCTCCAAGTGCGGATTGGTCGTAATTACGGCGATCCGGCGGAATCCGTCCTCGGTCAGGCGACGGACCAGCGCATAGCTGCTGCGCTCGTTATCGATCAGCACGCAATGCGTATCGAGCTTCGGGAAGCGGCGGTCGAACACGACGAAAGGAAACGACTCGTCGACCAGACGACGGATCTCCTCGCCGGAACGGACGGTCGGCGCTATGATCAGCCCGTCGACCTGCTTGGCGCGGAACAGGCGGATCATCCGGTTCTCCCGCTCGGGCTCCGACTCGGAACTGCAAATCATCAGCGAATAGCCGTGCTCTTCCACTTCCATCTCGACCTCGCGCGCCACCTGCGAGTAAAACGAATCGGAAATCGAAGGCAGGATCAGGCCGATCATGCCCGACTCGCCCGTATTCAGGCTGCGGGCCAGCAGGTTCGGGCGATAGTTGAGTCGCTGGGCGCAGCGCGAAACCCGCTGCTGCGTGGCGGCGCTGATCCCCTTTTCGTCCGCGCGGCCCGACAGCACCCACGAAACCGTCGTCTTCGACAGATTCAGCGTCTCGGCTATGTCCTTGAGCGAAGTCCCCATACGTTCGGCACAACTTGACAAACGGAAGCGGTCCAGTCTTCCGGGAATACCGAAACGGACTGCTTAACCGGTTAAATTAACGATAAAAGTAAACTTTTTTTCGCAAAACAGCAAATTTCGGGTCCGAAATTCGCATTTTTCGCATCGGCCGAAGGGGAAGATACGCGCGACCGGCACCGGTTTCCGGTCCGACCGATCCCAAACGACAAAACCGCTCGCCCTCCTCGATCTTCGGGCACTCTCGATCCTTGCGAGGATTTCGGCCCCCCGTCCGCCCATTCAAGAACCCGGATTTTCCCAAAACCGGTTCTTATCTCGGAAACATCGAGCATTCATGCGTTGCAACAAATTTCGATTTCGATCCGGGAAACTTTCCCGCACAAGAGAGAAGTACGGCCCCATTCGTGCCGCGACGCATCTCTTTCCCGACGGGCGGACGGTTCATTCCGGCAAAGCGCGGACGGTTCGTTCCGGCAAAGCATCGTCTTCCGGGCAGAGAAGCGGGGAGCCGGGAGGGTTGGAAAAACCGGGTGCAATCGCTATCTTTATCCCGCCGGCGACACTTGCGGCGCGGCCCGGCCGGCCGCAGGTCCGTCCCCGGCCCAAAAGCATAGCCATGATTTACAGAAGCAAAGCCCCGCTTCGAATCGGTCTGGCCGGAGGGGGAACGGACGTCAGTCCCTACTCGGACCTGTACGGAGGGGCCATTCTCAACGCGACGGTCTCGCTGTACGCCCATGCCACGATCGAGCCGACGGACGAGCCGCAGATCGTGTTGCGGGCTCTGGACCGCAACCAGACGCTGCGCTACGAGCTGCAATCCGAGCTGCCGATCGACGGGGTGCTCGACCTGCACAAGGGAATATACAACCATGTCGTGTCGCAGTTCGGCCCGATCGAAAGCGGCTTCTCGCTCAACACGTTCGTGGACGCGCCGGCCGGCTCGGGACTCGGCTCGTCGTCGACGCTCGTCGTCGCGATACTCGGAGCGTTCGCCCAGTGGCTGAGGCTGCCGCTCGGAAGTTACGACGTCGCGCAGCGGGCCTATCGGATCGAGCGCGACGAGCTGGGCATGGCCGGAGGCAAGCAGGACCAATACGCCGCCACTTTCGGAGGATTCAACTACATGGAGTTCTACGACGACCGCGTGATCGTCAATCCGCTGCGCATCAAGCGGGAGTATATCAACGAGCTGGAGAACAACCTGCTGCTGTACTATACCTCCAAAAGCCGCGTGTCGGCGGAAATCATCGAGCAGCAGCAGCAGAACGTCCTCAGCGACAACCGCTCCTCGGTCGAGGCCATGCACGTCATCAAGCAGCAGGCGGCGCAAATGAAGGAAGCGCTGCTGACCGGCCGCCTGAACCGGATCGGCGAACTGCTCCACGAAGGGTTCGTCTACAAGAAGCGACTCGCCTCGGCCATTTCGAACCCGCTGATCGACGAAATATACGACACGGCGCTCCGGGCCGGAGCGATCGGAGGGAAGATCCTCGGCGCGGGAGGAGGCGGATTCATGGCTTTCTACTGCCCCGACGTCAAGCGCTACGACGTCATGGACCGACTGAAACATTTCGGAGGCGTTTTTCACTCGTACGACTTCGTCGAGGAGGGCCTCTGCACATGGAGTCTATAAGCCGAACCGAAGCGCGCCTTTCCCGCAGCGACCGGACGCACGAACCATTTACGAACGCATGAACGACACACACGCAAACGCCCGCCCGGCAACCGTCGCAGATACGACCTGCATCGTTCTGGCCGGCGGCCTCGGAACACGCCTGCGGGATACGATAGGTCCCGTCCCCAAATGTATGGCCCCCGTATGCGGCCGGCCTTTCCTCGATTATCTGCTGCGCCGCCTCCACCGGAACGGATTCCGGAAAATCGTATTGTCGCTGGGCTACCTGCACGAGCAGGTCGAGACATGGGTCGAAAGGGAGAAACCGGACTTCGACTTCGATTTCTCGGTCGAGCGTCAGCCGCTGGGCACAGGAGGCGCTATCGCGCTGGCCATGACCCGCGTGCGGACCCCTCAGGCGCTGATCCTCAACGGCGATACTTTCTTCGACATGAACACCGACGCGTTTCTGGCGTCGCATGCGTCGGCCGGCACTCCGATGAGCATCGCGCTCAAGCCGATGCGCGACTTCGACCGCTACGGCAACGTCCGGCTCGATGCGGACGGACGCGTCGAAGCGTTCGAGGAAAAGCGGCATTGCGCCGAAGGGACGATCAGCGCGGGATGCTATCTGCTCCGCCGAGACAGCGGAGTGCTCGACGGCCTCCCCGAGCGGTTCTCGTTCGAGACGGACGTGCTCCAGCCGCTCGCCGGCCGGGGACTCGTCCACGGCTACACGGACAACGGCTATTTCATCGATATCGGAGTTCCCGAAGACTACGAGCGGGCCAACCGGGAATTGTGCAAGCTATTCTGACAATGGGAAGATTCGACGACGAAGCGTTCGACACGCTGTTTCTGGACCGGGACGGAGTCATCAACCGTCTTCGGCCGAACGATTACGTCAAAAACTGGGAGGAGTTCGAGTTCATGCCGGGCATGCTCGACCGTCTGGCCCGCTGGAGCGGACGGTTCCGGCGCATTCTGGTCGTCACGAACCAGCGGGGCGTCGGCAAGGGAATCATGAGCCTCGACGATCTGAATCGCATACACGACCGGATGATCGAAGAAATCGAGCACCACGGCGGCAGGATAGACCGCGTCTACTTCTGCACGGCTCTCTCGCCCGACGATCCGAACCGCAAGCCGCAGACGGGCATGGCGCAGCAGGCCCGCATCGACTTTCCCGACATCGATTTCGCCCGCTCGCTGATGATCGGCGACAGCGAATCGGACCGGCAGTTCGCCCGCAACGCCGGCATGGCCTTTCTGCCGGCCGAAGAGATAGACCGCTTCGGATAGATACCGACGCACTCCGCTTTCCTTGCAGCGACCGGCGCGGACCGCCGGCGGACCGGAAACGACTTTCCCCCTCCGGAAACGGCCGAGGCCGAAAGCCGAAGCGAACGACCCGAAGCATGGGGCCCCGATCCGGCAAGGGCTATGCAGGGACTAACCGGCACTCAACCCGGGGCCGAGCCCCGGAAACGGAACGCCACCGCGAGCGCCGGACTCAGAAAGCCGCCTGAAGACCGATGCCGAGCGCCTCCTTGAACTGGATGCGAGCGCCCTGGCGCCCGTCTTTCTGAAGTATCTTCGTATCGTCGTCGTAGATCAGGTTCAGATTCAGATTGGCCGCGAACCACTTATTGATCTTCATGTTGATCTGCGTATCCCAGCGTACGTCGACGTTCTGCGGCTTGTCGAGATAGTTCGAGTAGAAATCGACCCGCGAATAGAGCGTCATGTTCGGCAGGAACTCGTAATTGAATTCCAGCTTCAGATTGCCGCCGAACTCGGACAGCAGCCTTTTGCCGGGATCGACGCCGTAGGCCCCCTCGGCCGACAGCCGCGAACTGGTGACGAACGTTCCGCGCCATGTGGCCGGAGTGAACGTCATCGTGAACCATTTCTTCGGCATCCACGTCACGCCCGCGCCGATCATCAGATAGCCCGGCGCCATGAAACGCGAGATGTAGTCGCGCGGGTCGGAGTTGTAGTCGTAGCCGTTGGCGAACTGCGTGTTGAAATTCAGCAGAGCGCTGGCATACCACGCCCGGGCGATCCGGTAGCCGTAAACCGACGAGAGATAAATCTTGTCGTTCGTCTTGCGCATCCCGTTCGAGGAGGTGTTGTTGAGCCCGTAGGCCAGCTCGAGCCGGTTCTGCCACAGATGGCGCTCGCGCCTGTACACGAGATCGTAATTCAGCAATACGTCGAACGCGACGCTTCCGTCGCCGCCGGCAGCCCAGTTGCTCAGGCTCACCTGCGAAAGATTGAGGCCGGCGACGCCCTTGCCCGTCCATGTCGTGTCGGATATTTCCTGAGCTGCGGCGGATGTCGCGGCACACAGCGACACGATCCAGATAATCGTTCTTTTCATACGCGGAGAATCGGTTAGAAGACGGGCCGAAGCCCGCCGCCAGACTGTCAGCACAATTCATGCCGCGATTGCACAGCGAGGTATGCGACAGACATTTACCCCGGACCGGTACAGACTTTCGGCTCCTGCGAAAGAGCGCATCCCGCTCAACAGACGGGCGCAGGCTCCCGATCCGTCAACCCGGCGGAGAAAGGGCAGAAACAGCCGCAAGTCGTCTTGACCATTCCGCCGTCGACAACCGCTCATCGCGCCATCACGGTCGTCGACGGTATCCGAGCGTGTCTGCGGAACGGCTGCATAAGCCGGCCCGCAGACGCTCTCGCCTATTATCCCGGCGACGAAGCACAGAGACCGCCTCGGGCGAGCCGCGCGGCGGATACCGATTCCGGTCTGGCCGGAACGGCACGGAACGACTTTCGTCCGACGCGCATCGGACCAAGCAGGACCCGACGGCTTCCGGCCGAAGCATGACGCAAAGTCCCTCGGCGAACTATCGCGGGACAAGCCGGGGAAACGGGCGCGCAGAAATCTTATTCCAGCACGAAAACCTCCGAAAATCAGAAAAAGCTAACGAACAGCATGACGTTCAGCCATGTCACGAGAGCGCCGACGGCGTAAAGCAACCACTTGGTCGAGCGCGAATTGCGGAATTTTCCCATCACCTTCTCCGAGGAAGTCAGGCGAACCTGCAGGAAAACGGTGAACGGGAGCTGAATGCTGAGCGCCATCTGAGAATAGATCAGTCCTTTGAACGGATCGGAAATCACGATGATGACGACGAAAGCCGCCACCAGCGAGAGCGCTACGCCGAAGCGCGAGTGCGGGTCCTTCCTGTCATAGGGCTCCCGAAACATTCCGGCGAAGATCGTTCCGGCGGCCATGCCCGAAGTGATCGTCGAGGCGATACCGGCCAAAAGCAACGCTACGGCGAAAACGACCGTCGCATGACTACCGAGCAGCGGACGCAGCAACGAGTCGGCCTGCTGCAATTCCGAAACCGGAGTCCGCGAGACGAAAAACGTCGCGGCCGCGAGCAGGATCATCGCGCTGTTGATCGCCCAGCCGACGAGCATCGAAAAAATCGTATCGACGTACTCGTAACGCAACTGTCTGCGGATCGTACGCTCGTCGCTCAGATTCCATTTCCGGCTCTGAATCACCTCGGAATGCAGGAACAGATTGTGCGGCATCACGACGGCCCCGAGCACGCTCATGACGATTACCATAGAGCCTTCGGGGAACGACGGCGTCACCCATGCGACCGCCGCCGCAGGCCAGTCGATCGTCACGAGCGACAGCTCGTAGATGAACGACAGCCCGATAATCGAGACGAAGGCGATGATCCACTTTTCGATCAGTCGGTAGCTGTTCGTAAAAAGCATGATCAGCACGAAGGCGAGCACCAGCGCCGCCCCGATCCGGACCGGAACTCCGAACAGCATCTGCAACGCGATAGCTCCGCCCAGCAGCTCGGCCAGCGACGTCGAGACCGAAGCCAGCATGGCCGTCAGCAGAATCGGCTTCGAATAGCGGGGACGCAGATGGACCGAGGCCGCCTCGGCCAGGCAAAGTCCTGTCGCGATACCCAAGTGGGCTACGTTATGCTGCAATACGATCAGCATGACCGTCGACAGCGTGACCATCCACAGCAGCGCGTAACCGTACTCGGCCCCGGCGGCCAGATTCGACGCCCAGTTGCCGGGATCGATGAAACCGACGGTCACGAGCAATCCCGGCCCGATATATTTGAATATTTCCAACCCGCCCGAGACGGGATGATGCCTGCGGCGGTCGAGAAACCGCCCGATCCAACGATTCATAAACGATTGTTAAAAGAACGGATTGCACGGATAGCGGCGAACGGCATGTCCCGCATTCGTCCGACGAGCGTATCCCGACGGCGGTCCGGAACTCGCCGGCCGACTTTCCGGCGGAGTTTTCACGGAGCGCCCTCAGGCAAAATCTTCGCCCATTCGCCCCGAAGGAGCAGCCTACTCCATCAATTCCAGCATCGTGTCCGGCAACGACTGGATAAACTCGAACAACGATCGCTCGTCGCTCTGCTTGCGGATGCGGACCACCAGCGTGACCCGATAGAGCGTATGTCCGTCGCGCTCCTCTTCCCGGGTCGTGTAGCTGATTACGCGATGCCCCCGCCGGAGTACCTCTCCGGAAATCTTCTTCAGCTCCTCGCGCGAGGCGGTGGAAAACGCGAACAGCGCGTTGCGAATCCCGACGCTTTTGAAAAGCAGCGTCAGGATCTCCAGCCCGAAAAGCGTCAGCACGGTCGCGCAAACGCTTACCCAGTACATACCCCCGCCTACGGCCAGCCCGATGCCAGCCGTAGCCCAAAGGCCGGCCGCCGTCGTCAGTCCCCGGACGACCTGCTTCTGGAAAATGATGGTTCCCGCCCCCAGAAAGCCTATGCCGCTGACGACCTGAGCCGCTACGCGGCTCGGATCGAGCTTCACGTCGGCTCCCGCAAGCACGCCGGAGAATCCGTATTGAGAAACGATCATAAACAGCGCGCTGCCCAGCGCGACCAGAAAATGCGTGCGGAAACCGGCCTCTTTGGCCCGGTACTCGCGGTCGAGTCCGATGACGGCGCCCAAAACGCCGGCCAGCAACAGCCGCCATGCGAAATCCCAAAACATGCCTCCGATCATATGATATCCGCTTATCGTGCAAATGTAAAAAATCGGGCCGGAATATCCAATCGCTCCGCCCTCTGAAACAGTCCTCTGGCGAGGGTACGATCCCTAAACGGAAGAAGTCCGGCCCCGGACGGCCGAAGCGTCAGGATTTCGCGACGAAAAGCGACGGCAAGCTCCGGTCCGACTCGCGCAAAAAGAAACCGGAGCCGGCCGTGAGCGAGCGGGTATCGGGGCCGAACGGATTTCCGCCCGCGGATCGCCCATTCAGGCATTGTCACCGATGTCGGACACAAGGCATCCGACGCGGCGGCCGGATAGCGGCCGAATACGACCCGTTCGGATACTCCGCGCCCGTCGTCGAACACAGGGATAAGACAAGAAGCCGAATGCGTCGCGAACGCTGTCCCGCCCGAAAATTCGCTCGAAGCGTCATTGCCCGAGGCAGACGGCAGCGACCTTCGCACGGACATCCGGCCGGCCGTCGCCCGACGGTCGCCCTCGGTCCGCCCGCACGGAATCCGCTCGCGTCAGAACGATTTTCAAATAACCGCCCCCCATCCGGCCGAGCGATAAGATATATCAACAAGAGTCTCCTGCCGAGAACCGAAGCGCCGAACGGAACCTCGTCCGGCAGCGAACCGCCCGACAGACAGGTCCGACGGCATCGGCGAAACAAATGCGGCAGCCAAGCCGAACCTCGCAGCAAAAACCGGCGCACCGCGCAAGAAAGGTCCGTCCGGCGAGGAAGTCTCCGGCAGCCGGCAACGGACAACAGGAATCCTATCGTGGCGGACAGATACCCGATCGGCCCGGCACCGCCTTTCCACGCATCTTCATCGAAGTTTTCGCTTTCCATGGCAGACCGGTCGCCTCGTACGTCCCGGGGACAAACGAAAAAGCCGACGCGTTTTGCGTCGGCTCACCGTACTGCATACAGGAATCGAACCAGTATTTGTAGACTGAGAATCTACCGTCCTAACCGTTAGACGAATGCAGCATGAATTCGGTGCAAAGGTAGACATTATTTCGAATAATCCAAAAAATCGCTCCATTTTTTTCATCCGACCGGAACGATTTTCAAAAATTCCGCAATCGGGCGCAACTCGTCGTTCCTCATAAACACGGTCCGGAAAGCGTTTCACTTCACGATCCGCCCGAAAGCGGCCGGAACGGGCGACGAAAAATCGAGCTCGCGCCCCGTCACCGGATGCACGAAACAGAGCCTGCTCGCATGCAGCGCCACCCGACCCGCCGGATCGCCGTGCGCTCCGTACTTGCGGTCGCCCGCCACCGGATGCCCTATGTATTCCATGTGCGCTCGTATCTGGTTTTTCTTGCCCGTCTCGAGCTCCAGCTCCACCAGCGAAAAGCCGTCCCGGAAACGGAGCACCCGATAGCGCGTAACGGCCCGCTCCCCGGCCGAGCGGTCCTTGGTCACAAACACCTTATATCCCTTGCTTTCGGCCAAATAAGTCGATACGGTTCCGCTCTTCTTGTCGAACGCGCCCTCCACGACGGCCACGTAAGTGCGGCGACGGACCGTTTCGCTCCATGTCCTCTGCATGAGCGACTGGACCCGCTCGCTTTTGGCGAACACCAACAGGCCCGACGTGGCGCGGTCCAGCCGGTGGACGACGAATATCCGGTTGGCCGGGTCGCTCCGCTTGACGTGCTCGCTCAGGATATAGTAGGCCGTACGGGTCCGTTCGCGCTGCGTACCGACCGACAGCAAGCCGCTCCGCTTGTCGGCCACGATCAGCCACTCGTCCTCGTAAACGATCCGCAGCATCGGATGCCGCAGCGGCTCGACCCGCCGCCCCGGGAAAACGGCCACCTCGTCCCCCGGCGAAAGCGCATGATCGAACCGGGCAACGATCCGACCGTTCACCTCCACCTGATTGTGAGACAGATACGATTTGACGGTCGTCCGGCTGCAGGAACGGCAAGCCTCGAGCAGAAACGGCAGCAACGGGCTCTCTCTGCTGACGCGAAAACTTTTAGGGGACATGGCATATCGGTTTAAGGTCCGCCTCGGCATGCGGCCCGTAAAGGTAGCGTTTCGCGGCGAAATAAAAAACCCGTCGCCGGGCCGGATTCCGGCCGCGCTTTCGGCCGTACCGGTTTCCGACGCCAGAAACAGGCTTTCCCGCATCGTGCCGCCATGAGCGGGTCTGCCGATCGACCCCGAACGCAACCCGACCGAGGCCGCAGAACCAACGGGCGGTCTTCTCCGCCCGCGACAGAAAACGGTCCGATGGACCGGAGAAAGGCGGACAGGGTGCCCCTGTCCGCCGTGCCGCTTTGCGGAGACCGATCCGTCTTCCGCCGAAGAAGACGCAACAAAAATCGGAACGATCCGGTCATAAATCGGAACATGGAACGGATTCCTTTTCGTTTTTTTGTTAAAAGCAAATTCATCGACCATGAAACCGATCTCGCTGACGGGGTTCACACTCTGTCTGACGCTATCGCTCGCCGCGCAGGACAGACAAGAGTTCCGAAACCCCTCCGCCCACTACCGGCCCAAGCCGCTCTGGTTCTGGAACGATACGCGCATCACGCGCGAGGGCATCGACGAACAGATGGCCGGCTTCGTACGCCGGTGCGGCTACGGAGGTTTCTCGATCCTGCCTTTCGGGCCCCGGCTCGCCCCCGAATACCTGAGCGGCGACTATTTCGAACTGTACCGGCATACCGCCCGGAAGGCCGCCGAACTGGGCGTCACGCTGTCGTTGTATGACGAATACGGATTTCCGAGCGGCAGCGGCGGGTGGGTCAACGCCGACGGCGTTCCGCGCTTTGCGAACCGATACCCCGATCTGACGCTCAAGCGGCTCGACAAGATCGAGGAGGAGCTGGACGGCGGCGCGGTCTACGACCGTCCTCTCAGCGACGCGGGCACGCTGATGGCCGTCGTCGCGATGGAGACCTCCGACAAACGTCGGATCGACCTGTCGGACCGGATCGCCGACGGACGGATCGTCTGGCAAGTCCCGGACGGACGCTGGAAAGTGATGCAGTTCGTCTGCGTCGAAGACCCGGACCGAAACATGGACTATCTGAGCGCGGATGCGGCGCGGGCCTACATCGAAATGACGCACGAAGCCTACTACGGACGGATGCCCGAGGAGTTCGGGACGACGATCACCGGCACGTTCTTCGACGAGCCGACGCTATATCGTGCCGAAGGACGCTGCTGGACTCCTTCGTTCAACGACGACTTCGTCCGCGCGTACGGCAGCAGCCCGACGCTGCTCTACCCCGCCCTGTGGTACGATATCGGTCCCGAAACGGCTTCGGCCCGGAACGCGATGTTCTCGCTGCGGGCCGAGCTGTACGCGGCGGCCTATCCCAAGCTCGTCAGCGAGTGGAGCCGGTCGCACGGAACGCTGGCCACCGGACATCAGGACAACGAGGAGCGCGAGAATCCGGTCGGCACGTCGGCCGACCTGATGAAGTGTTTCAAATACCAAGACATTCCCGGCATCGACAAGATCGGCGGCGACCGGCCGGCCGAGCGGTTCTACAAGGTAGTCAGTTCGGCGGCCGTCAACTGGGACCGCTCGCTCGCGATGTCGGAAACCTACGGAGCCATGGGCAACATCCCTTGGGACACGATCTACCGCATCGCGCAGGACCAGTACGCCAAGGGAATCAACATGCTGATCCCGCACGCCGTCTGGTACGACGACCGGAACGTGACGTTCCTGCCCGAGCTGTCGCACCGTAACCCGCTGTACCGCGACGGGCTGTACGAGTTCAACACGTTTCTCGGCCGGCTGAACGTCCTGCTGCAAAACGACGCGCGGCTGGCGACGGACATCGCCGTACTCTATCCGATCGAGACGATGCAGGCCGGCCACCGGTTCGACGGCCCGCTGGCCGCCTACGAAGGCGGAGTCCGCGTGCCGGACATGGATTACGTGCAAGTAGGTTGCCGGCTGACCGACCGGCTCGGGCGCGACTTCATCTATCTGCACCCCGAAGTGCTCGCGAGCAAGCGGACGAGCGTCGCGAAGCGGCGCCTTCTGCTGGAAGGCGAGCATCAGCCCCAGTCGCTGCGCACGCTGGTCGTGCCGTCGTCGGAGGTAGTCAGCGCCGAAGGACTCGCAAAGATCGAGGCGTTCTTCGACGCCGGCGGGCAAGTAATCTTCACAACGCGGCTCCCAGCCCGCTCGTCCGAACCGGGGCGCGATGCCGAAGTGGCGGAGAGAATCGGCCGGATGCTGCCCGAGGCGTCGCGGCAACCGGACGGCTCGATCGTCCGCCGCAATCGGCAGGGAGGCACGGTCCGCTTCATTCCTTCGCCGTCGGTCGAAGCGCTGGCCGAGGCGCTGGAAATACCCGGCGAGGCCCCGGACATCGGCTTCGCCGCCGGAGCCGTCCCGCTTCGCTGCATGCACAAGGTGCTCGACGGAAGGGACATTTACTATCTGGCCAACCTGTCGGACTCGGTTTTCGACTCGACCGTCGCGCTACGCGGGAAAAAACGGCTCGAGATATGGGACCCGCATACGGGCGAGATCGCCTCGGCCGATTCCGAGCCCGGCCGCACGAGCCGGGACCGCACGACGGAAGTCCGACTGCGTATCGAACCGAACCGCTCGCTGTTTCTGGTAGAGAAAATCCGATCGAATCAACATACCTCAACGAAAAACTAACTGCATTCCTACCCAACCACCAACCCAAACTTACACTCTGTCGTCCCCTTCGGGGACCGGCCCGGCAAATCTCTCATGCCGGGCCGTTTTTATCGGCGAACGGATCGGATGCACGTGCCGAAAGCTGCCTGAGACACAACCGCATTTCGCAACCTTAAGATACCGTCGGACCGATCCTCCATCATTCCATCGGTCGAAAATATCCGACCGTCAGGTCCGTTATCGCCCCCAAACGCTATTTTTGAACGAGACCTAAAACGGAACGGCTATGAAACGTATCGTATTCGGACTCCTTTTTTCGGTCGTAGCGTCGGTCGCGGCCGGACAATGCCGGCTGGAGCCGGCCGAAGACATCGCGCAGTCCTCGCCGAGCGCCTGCAAGACCTATTACGACAACGTGTTCGCGCTGCTTTTCGGCGGCTTCTCCGAAAAGCCCGAAGCAAGGTACGCTTCGCTGCCGTCTTTCACCGAAGAATACGCTTTTTCGTTGGAGAAGGACAAAAAGGGATACCGCATCGTCTCGACCACTCTCACGGCCAACTATCGGTATGCAACGCGGCGGAAGAGCGTAAAGGCCCAGGTCAGCAAAAAACACATTTCGGAAAGCATGGCCGTCTCCCTGCGCGAACTGTTCCGGCTTTTGATCCGACAGATCGAAGAACCCTCCCCTGATGAAGCGCACCGGGGATTGAACGGAACGACCCACTTTTTCGCAAGCACGGACAACGAGGGGAAAACGGCCGTCGGCGAAACATGGTCGCCCGAACCCGCCTCGGCGCTCGGCAGACTCGTCGGCATCTGCAACGATCCGCATGCTGTCGGCAACCGGTCGACCGGCGGACGACACGACCGGACAGGGGAGGAATTGCTCGGACGAATCCGCACGCTGACGAGCGACCTTTCCGGCAACGAGTGACTCGTTTCGGGCACGTTCCCGCATATCGTGCGAGCAGGCCGTTGTCGCAACACTGCAGAGGTTCCGCTTCCGGCAAAGCGACGGCAAGAAGCCGAATTCATCGGCGCAATCGGATGAGGCCCCCGAAAAGCAAGCCGCCCGCGCGCCCGAACCAAATGTCCGAGATCGCATCCGCCCCGCGCCGGGCAGCTACGACCGGACATGCAAAACTTCACCGATGCGCGCGACAAGCCGCTCAATCAGGATTCCATCCGGACTGCAACCGTTCTCCGGCCGCCGGCCGCAATATCCGAATCAAAGAGTTGAAGTAAACCCTGTCTTTTTCCGATTGTCAGATTCCTGCCGGACGCCACGAGCGCCCGGCAGGATTTTTTCGAAACTTCCGGCGAAATCGGGACTCCGGACCGGGCCCGGACCGAACGCCCCTCCGCTCTCTCCGGTCCCAAGCCTGCCCGCGAGGCTCCGACAAGCGCGTACCGGTCGCGGAAACATGGGTAAAGCCCAACGGGGAAGTACGTATCCAAAGGACTTCGCCGTACCGGCCGTATGATTATCAACACATTCGGCTTTCCGAAGCGAAATCTCCTACGGCGCGGAAAACGCGAGGCAGGATCGACTCGGAATGCGCGACAGGTAGTCACGGGCATGATCGGCGGATGTAAGAATTCCGCCCGGTTTATGCTTTACTGTCCGTACCGGCCTTCGCGTTCCCGACATGTCCGGTTTTCCCGTATGGAGTCCCCTACGACGCAAGGGACTCCATGCAGCCTAATCGGATACGCAACCTGCGGTCGCAAATCGCGACTAACAGATATCGGAAATCCAAAGACGAGCATACGGCCACGGAAGCATATAATTGCCTAATTCCGGACGCGAACACTCGGCATACTAAAGTATCCGACTACCTCCACGCTCCTTTGCCGAAGGTATCGAAAAAATCCTGCCGGGCGCTCTTGGCGTCCGGCAGGAATCTGACAATCGGAAAAAGACAGGGTTTACTTCAACTCTTTGATTCGGATATTGCGGAAACGCACTTCCGAACCGTGACCGAGGAATCCGATATGGCCTTTCTTGTTCTGAAGGCCCGGATGATCGCGGTGGTCGAGCGTGCCGTTCTTGCTCGCCTCGGCGATATTGCCCTCGGTGATGACCGTACCGTTGAGCGTCACGCGAATGTCGTCGCCCTTGATCCATATCTCCTGAGTGTTCCACTCGCCGACCGGCTTCAGGAAACCGCGTTTGGCCGCGATCACTCCGTAAACCGACCCGTGATACTGGTACTTCTCGAGCTGGCTGTAAATCGGAGCTTCGTTATCGAGAACCTGAATTTCCATACCCACATAGGCCGCGTCGCCCTCGAGCGGGGTACGGATACCGATTCCGTTGTTGGCCCCCTCGGTCAGCTGGAACTCGAACCGCAGCACGAAGTCGCCGAACTCCTCCTTCGTATAGAGGTTTCCGCCGCCGCCGTTGCCCGGATAGAGCGCGATCGCTCCGTTCTCGGACACGTAGTCGCGCGTGTTTCCGATCCAGCCGTGCATGTTCGTACCGTCGTACAGCAATCGGAAGCCCTCTTTCTGCTCCTCGGCCGACAGCTTCGTCGGTTCGATCTGCGGAAGTTCGTTGATATACAGGTTGCGGAAGTAGACTTTCGTCCCGTGAGCCTGCAACTCGATCTGTTCGATCGGGAAAATCGGCTGGCTGCGGTCCCAGAAATTCTCGAGCATCACGTTATCGACGACTTTCTGCCCGTTCAGAACGACAGTCACGCGGTCGCCGACCATCTTGATGTAGAACGTATTCCAATCGCCCAGCTTGTTGTCGGCCACGCTCGTCGGCTTGCTCGGGTTCTCCGTGTTGTTGTAAAGACCGCCCGAGCCGACCTCGGCGCCTACGTTGCGGCGCGAAGTGTCCCATATCTGCACCTGAGGCGTGCCGCGCAGATAAATGCCTGCGTCGCCCTCCTGCCCCTCGGCGTCGAGCTTCCAGTCGACGTACATCTCGAAATCACGGTAGAGCTTCTCCGTACAGATATTGTCGAAGCCTTGCCCGACGTACACGAGCATGCCGTTATCGACCTTCCAGTCGCGGTGCATCGCCTCGTCGGACACAGCCTGTTTTTTCGCCAGCTCGGCAGGCTTCATCTTCGCACGCGCGATCGGGTCTTCGACCAGACCTTTCCAGCCGCTGAGATCCTTGCCGTTGAACATCGACACATACCCGCCGTTCTTAGGCAGCGAGGCAAGGTGCTTGTTCACCGCCTCCCGATGATAGCCGCTGTCGGCGCTCTGATCGGCATCGCAGGCCTTTTTCAGCAGATTCTCCACCACCGGGCCGTAATACTCGGTATGAGCGAGCGCCGTATTCTGAACGGCCATTGCGGCAGCCTGACGGACCGCTCCGTCCGGATCGTCGAGATACCTGCCAGCCAAAATCAGGCCTTGGAACGTTTTGTTCTGCTCCACCTTACCCAGAACGATCGCCCTCAGTCGGGCCGCCATTTCGGGCCCGATCGCCGGATTCGAGGCCAAAACGTCCAACGCGCCGGAGAGCATCAGCACCTTATTCTCCGCCGTAGCGCCGGACTGTGCCGCCAACTCGATGTAACGGCCGAGCGCATCGACGGCATAGCGTGCCTCCGATCCGGAAGCGATCCCCAGCAGCCGATCGGCGGCAGCCATTCCCTGCACGTTCAGCAGCGCGCGGAACGCATCGTCTTTCTGGGAAGGCGTTCCGTCCGAGAAGCCCTCGGAAATGATATCGACGGCCTCGGGAACGCCTGCTTCGGCCAGCACGCTGTAATACAGAGACTTTTTGGACTCGTTCGTCTTCATGCGCGACGCGATGGCTGCGGCTTTGTCCGAGACCGGCATATTCTTCATCGCCACGGCTACGGCATGCTGCACGGCAGCGGCATTGGCGTCCGACGCCGAACTCATGCCCTCGAGCAGCGAGTACAGCGCAGGCAGGTCCTTATCCGTCACCACGCCTGCCAGCGCGTCGGAGGCGGCCTTCGCCACAGTCGGATTCAGGTCCCCGGCAGCCTTGAGCACGCCACCCGCCCGGGAAGTCGCCCCGCGACGGCCCAGCAGCTCGAGCGCAGCGACCCGTCCCTGTACGCTGCCGTTCTCGGCAACCGGAGCGACAACGGCATCTATATTGCCTTTATAGGAGGCAAGACAAGCTTCCGCCACAGCAATCCGGGCGGCATCCTCACCACCCAGCACGGCAGCCAGCGCAGCCGGAACCTCCATGCCTCCGATCCTCGTAGCGGCCCACATCGCGGCCGCGCTCAACTCGGCATCCGCATCATTGAAACGATCCAGTACCGCAGGAAGCGCCTGAGCGGCTTTTCGGCATCCGAAATAAGCGATCAGATCGGTCTGAGCGGCCGCATCTTTCGACTTGGTCAGAACCGGGATCAACGCCTCGTACAACGCCGCATCGGCATACGGGCGGGTCGCATCGAGCACGGCATTGCGATAAGCTCTGTTCGTATCCTTCATTGCCTTGACGACAAATGCGGTCGTCGTCTTTCCGGGCTGCGAAGCCAGAATGCGCGCAGCCGCGATCCTGCTCTGCTCGGCACCGGCCGCCGTCGCCTTTTTGAGCAGTCGGTTAGCTTCCGCGCCGGCTTCCTTCGTCCGGCCGTCGGCATACAGTTTCGCTATCAGCTGCGAATAGGCCTCCGTCGCATTGGTCGGCTCGCCCGTATACTGCGCCTTCTCGGCCGCTGCACGCAAGGCAGGCAGCGAAGCGGACGTACCTATCTTCGACAAAGCGTAATACGCCTCTTTATCGAGCGTGTCGTCGCTGCCGAGCCAGGAAAGCAAGACTTGTTCGATTTCAGGCGAAGCCACCGCAGCGTCGCCAACGGCATGCGCCAAGGCCACGCGATCGCCCTCGCCGGTCTTCACGGCCCCGGCAATCGCCTGTTTCGCTTTCGGCGTGCCGATCGAAGCGAGCGCTACGAGCGCAGGCGAGCCCAAACGCTTATCGGACACCCGCGCGGCCAGTGCGTCGACGCTCTCGTCGCCACCTGCCTGCTGAAGCAGGCGGATATAGAAAGCGGCTATTTCCGGATCGTCGCTCCCGTCGAGCCCGCGAACGATTCCCTCGGCGAATACCTTCCGGTCGGCTTCATGTCCCGAACTGACGAACGCAGCCCAGCCCGAGAGCGCATAAGCGACCGGTACATTATTCGTTCCGTCGAACATCGACACGAGCATGTCGACGCCCTGCGAACCCGTCGAAAGCAGATCGCCCATCAGTCGGTTATACTCGGCCGGGTCGGGAGCGGGCATCAGTCCGAGCGCGTCGGACACTTTGGTTTTCCATGTGCGGTTCGGCGCCGCCTGCCCCATCGCCTGAACGGCCATCGCCACGCAGGCCAGTATCAAAACTATCTTTCTCATTTTCTTTTCATCGGTTTAAGGTTGGGTTAAATGGTCCAAGGCGCGCGCATCGGCTGGTCGATCAGCCGGTTGGCCGCATCGTCGTCGATAAACTGCAGCTTCTCGGGATCGAACCGCAACGACCGTCCCAGCCGGAGAGCCACGGCGCCCATGTTGACGATCGTCGCCGAGCGGAATCCGTTCTGCTCGTTGAGCGCAAACTTCCGGCGCGTACGCACACAGTCCAGAAAATCGGTCTGCTGGGGCATCGGATCGGGATATTCGGCCAGCTTGGCTTCCCAATCGGGTATGTCGCACCGGAAATTGCGGTAAAGCTTCCCGTTCGGTCCTTCGATATAAGCGTCGTTCGGATCACCGTTGTCCTCGCCCCAGAGAACGATCTTGCAGCCGTCGTCGTAGGTATACTCGATCTTGCGCCAAGTGCCCACGGCATCGGGATGCTGCTGGGGAGCGTCGATCTCGACCGAGACGGGGCTCGTATCGTCCTTGCCCAGCAGATACTGAACCGGGTCGATGTAATGTTGCCCCATGTCTCCCAGTCCGCCCGCATCGTAATCCCAGTATCCGCGGAACGTCCCGTGAACTCGATGCGGATTGTAGGGTTTGTAGGGAGCCGGACCGAGCCACATGTCGTAGTCGAGCTCGGCGGGGACCTTCATCTCTTCGAGCTGGGGCTGCCCCACCCAGAAGAACTTCCAGTCGAAACCGGTATGCTTGCTGATGGTCACCTTCAGCGGCCAACCGAGCATGCCGCTGTCGACGAGCTTCTTGATCTTGTCGACAGTCGTGTTCATGCCGTAAAACGTATCGGTGAAGCGGAACCAAGTATTCAAACGGAAAATATTGCCGTTACGCTCCACGGCCTCCTTAACCCGCTTGCCCTCGCCGATGGTGCGCGTCATCGGTTTCTCGCACCAGATATCCTTACCGGCCGCGGCGGCCTCCACCGACATGATGCCGTGCCAGTGCGGCGGCGTAGCGATATGTACGATATCGACGTTCGGATCGGCGATCAGCTGACGATAGTCGGAATAGGTTGCCACTTTCTCGCCGGCCAACTGCCGTCCGGCCTCCAAATGATTCTTGTCGACGTCGCAGATCGCGACCAGACGCGTACCCGCGTATCCGTAATGGCCTCGGCCCATGCCGCCTACGCCGATGATACCTTTAGTCAGCTGGTCGCTCGGAGCCGTGTAACCGACGCCGCCCAGAACATGACGCGGGACGACGGTCAGCGCGGCCATGCCGGCGAACGTTTTCAGGAATTCCCTTCTCTTCATAACAGGTTAACTTTTATTTATATGTCAATAAGTTTGGATAGTATATTTCTTCAGACAAACGCTTTTCGCAGGGAAATCGTGCGGCACCCCCGTAAAAAATCAGTCCTTCAGATAATACTCGACCGTCGTAACGACCCGTATCGTCTTGATGCTCGGCGTATTGTCATCGCGGTCGGAAATCGAGAACAGACCTTGGCTGGCCGACTTGATCTTGCCCAGCTCGCTATTGGAGTCGTGCGCGAACTTGTCGGCGGCCGCACGGGCATTCCGAGTAGCCTCCTCGATCATCGCCGGCTTCAGCGCATTCAGCGCGTCGGAAGTATAGATAAAGCGAGGGGTATAACGGTAATCGCCGCTTGCGATCGCCACGCCTTGCTTGAGCAGGTCGCTCTGCCGCGACATCAGCTTCAGCACCTGCTCGACGTTGGTCGTCGTTACCGTCACGACACCGGTCACATTATAGCGATAACGCACGCCTTCGGGGACATAGCGCTCGGCCTGCATGTCGACGATTTCGGCGGGAGCCACCGAAATCTCGGATTCGGCGATCCCGTTGGATTTCAAGAAACCGACGATCTTCGCGTTCGCGCTTTCCATCGCATTGTACAGCGCGAGCATGTCGTTTCCCACCTCCTTATAAGACAGAGGCCAAATAACCCGGTCGGCCTTTACTTCCCTTTCGGCAAGGCCCTTGACAGTTACAACGCGCTCACTGTCCTTGAAATGGCGGATACCTCCGCTCAACAACCAACCGGCTACGATCACCCCTACGGCCAGCATGGCCGAACCGGCCAAACGAATCCTCGAATCTTCCATAACTCCGATAATTTAGAGTTTCGTCCGGCAAAAAACGGTCCGGAACGATATAGACCCGGCTTCAAAAATACGTAAAAAAGCCGCAGAACAAAACAAAAAACCGATAAATATTTACAGCTTATCCAAGCTGTAAACAACAAGGAGAGCCGCATCGAAACGAATGCGGCTCTTCCCCTGCTTTGTCAGACGGTCCTTATCTGCCGCCGCCCAATGCCTGATAGAGATAGACGACAGCCTGCATCTGCTCGAACCGGTCCTGTACGCCCGAAAGCTGAGCACTCAGCAGCGATTGCTGTGCGGTGATGACTTCCAGATAGGTCGAGGTCCCCAAATAGAGCAACTGCTCGGAATAGCTGACCGAACGCTCGAGCGAAGCGATCTGTTCTTTGCGGAAGGCTTCTTTCTCGGCAGCACTGTTATACTGGAACAGCGCATCGCTCACTTCGTTGCCGGCACTCAACAGGCTTTTCTGAAAAGCCAGCCGAGCCTCCTCTTGCTGCGCCTTGGCCGTTTTCAGACGCGCCCGGTTCTGGCCCCGGGCGAACAACGGAGCCACCAGATTGCCCGTCGCGTTGAAAATCGCCTGAGCCGGATTGACGATCATCGCGCCCAAATTATTGGTCCATCCGCCGTTAGCGCCTATGGACAACTGCGGATAGAACGCCGAACGGGCTACGTTCGTATTGGCCGTTGCAGCGACCAAGGCCATCTCGGCTGCCTGCACGTCGGGGCGGTTCGACAAAAGCTGAACGGGAACGCCCGCCGAGAAATCGTCCGGAAGCTGCTGCTCGTCCCACGCGCCCCGGTCGATATGCTGCCCGGGCTGTCCCAGCAGCAACGAGAGAGCGTTTTCCGTCTCGCGAATCGAACGCAACAGATCGGTCTTCGACGCGCACACGGCATAGTAATTGGCCTCGCTTTGGACAACGGCCGCCTCATTGACATTGCCGGCCAGCTTCATCGCTTTCATCATCCGGACGGTCAGGCTCCAGTTCTCGATCGTCTGCTCGGTGATTTCCAACTGACGGTCGAGCATCAGCAACGTATAATAGCCGGTAGCTATGCCCGAAATCACCTGCGTGCGAACGGCTCTCAGCGTCGCCTCGCTCTGAAGCCATGCGGCCTTGGCTCCCCGCTTCGAATTGAGCAGTTTGCCGAACAGATCGACTTCCCAGCTGGCCGACAGCGGAAGCGTATAGGTCTTCTGCAGCGACCCGTGCTGAACCCACGACAGCTCGCCGCTCGGCGCCAGCGTAAACGAAGGAACGTAGGCCAGACGAGCCGCAGTCAGCTGCGCCTGATATTCCTGCACGACCAACGCTGCCGACAACAAGTCGATATTGCTGGACAACCCCTGTTCGATCAGCGACTGCAGCTTCGGATCGGTGAACACCTCCTGCCACGGCCTGTTCCCGAAGTTGACCGTATCGCCCGAAAGCGTGTCGGTGACGGAAACCGTGTCGCGGTACAGTCCGGCCGTCTCCATCTGAGGCCGGCTGTAGGGACGGTAAATATTGCAGCCGCCCAGCATCACCGCCGCACCCGCCACGGCCAGCAACGCGCTATATTTTCGTTTCATCATCATTGCTCTTTAGTTAAACGCTTTACTTAATCAAATCTTGCATCTCGGCATCCAGCTCGCTCGAGTCGGGATCCTTCCACTGGATCGGCTTGAATTTCTCCTGCAGCGCTTGGAATGCGACAAACAGCGCGGGCACGACGAACAGCTGCAGAATCATACCGATAAGCATGCCGCCGACCGAGCCGGCTCCCAGCGAACGGTTACCGTTGGCACCTACGCCCGAAGCGAACATCAGCGGCAACAGGCCGATGATCATCGCGAACGAGGTCATCAGAATCGGTCGCAGACGGGCGGCGGCACCGGAAACGGCCGCCGAAGCGATCGACATGCCGCTCTCACGGCGGGCCAGCGCGAACTGCACGATCAGGATCGCGTTCTTGGCCAGCAGACCGATCAGCATGATCAGCGCGATCTGCAAGTAGATATTATTTTCGACGCCCATAATCTGCGCGAAGATGAACGTCCCCAGCAAACCGAACGGAATCGAGAGAATCACGGCCAGCGGAAGGATATAGCTCTCGTACTGGGCGCTCAGCAACAGGTAGACGAATACCAAGCAGAGCAAGAAGATCATGGCCGTGGTACTGGTACCCGTACTCTGCTCCTCGCGGCTCAGGCTCGAGAACTCGAATCCGTAACCGGTCGGGAGCATCTGGCTCGCCACCTCCTCGATCGCCTTGATCGCTTCGCCCGAGCTGACGCCCGGCTTCGGCATGCCGCTGACCTTCATCGAGGTATACATATTGAAACGGTTGATATTATCCGGACCGTACACCTTTCTGAGCGACATGAACTGCGTGATCGGAGCCATCTCGGTCCCGTTACGGACCATGATGCCGTTGAGCGATTCGGGACTTATGCGGGCCTCCGGATCGGCTTGGATCATCACGCGATACAGCTTACCGAAGCGGTTGAAGTTCGATGCGTACAGACCGCCGAAGTATCCTTGGAGCGTCGTCAGAATATCTTTCGGACTCAGGCCCGCCTGCTTGCATTTCGCAGCATCGATGTCAACCATATACTGCGGGAAGTTCGGATTGAACGTAGTCATGGCGTACATGATCTCGGGACGCTGATTCAGCGCGCCGAGGAACTGCTGCGCCACTTCGAAGAAACGGTCCAGATCGCCTCCCGTCTTATCCTGCAGGTTGAATTCGAAACCGTTGGACGCACCGTAACCGGTAATCATAGGCGGCGCGAACAGCATGACCTGCCCGTCCTTGACCAGCTGCCGGGTCTGCATCGTCAACGCTCCGACGACATCGTCGGACGACAGACCCTCGCCCTGTCGCTCGCTCCAGTCCTTCAGCTTGATGATGGACGTACCGTAGCTGTTACCCTGTCCGCCCATAAAGCTGTAGCCGGTGATCGACGTACGCGACTTGACGGCCGGATGCGCAGCGACCAGGCTGTCAATCTGCTGCATCACGGCCTCGGTACGTTCCTTGGACGTTCCGGGGGTCAGATTGACGGCAGCGAAGACGGTACCCGTATCCTCGTTGGGCACCATACCCGTCGGAGTGATCTTCATCAGCAGGAAAAGCGCCACGATGCTGCCTGCGACGATCAGGAACGACAATACCCGCTTGTGGATGAAGAACAGCACGCTCTTCTTGTATTTTTTCAGCGTTACGTCATAAGCGGCATTGAACGATGCGTGGAAACGATCGATCAGGCTCATCTTCTTTTCGCCTTCCTCGCGATGAGGCTTCAGGAACACGGCGCAAAGGGCAGGACTCAGCGTCAGGGCGTTCACGGCCGAGAAGCCGATAGCGATCGCCATCGTCAGACCGAACTGGCGGTAGAACGTACCCGAGGTTCCGGTCATGAAGCTCACCGGAATGAACACGGCCATCATCACGAGCGTGATCGATACGATCGCTCCGCTCAGCTCGCTCATCGCGTCGATCGACGCCTTGCGGGCGGAAGTGTACCCCTGATCGAGTTTGGCGTGGACTCCCTCCACGACGACGATCGCGTCATCGACGACGATTGCGATCGCAAGCACCATAGCCGACAACGTCAGCAAGTTAACGCTGAACCCGATCAGGTACAGCACGAAGAACGTACCGACAAGCGCGACAGGAATGGCGATCGCCGGAATCAGCGTCGAACGGAAATCCTGCAGGAAAATGTAAACGACCAAGAACACGAGAATGAACGCCTCGATCAACGTCTTGATCACTTCGTGGATCGAAGCGAACAGGAATTCGTTCGTATCGAGCAGAACCGCATAGTCCATGCCCGGAGGCAGCGTCGGCTCGATTCGCTCCAAATAACTCTTGATTTCATTGATGATCTGCGTCGCATTCGATCCGGCCGTCTGAAAGATCAGCGAAGTCACGCCCGCATGGCCGTTCACATGGTTACTGAAGCCATAGGTCAGACGTCCCAGCTCGATATTGGCGATATCCTTGAGTCGCAGTACCTCGCCGTCGGAGGTGGCGCGCACGACGATGTCGCCGAACTCCTCCTCGGTCTGCAGACGCCCCTTGTAGCGCATGATATACTGGAACGACTGGTCGCCCGACTCGCCGAACTGTCCGGGAGCGGCCTCGATATTCTGTTCGGCCAGCGCGGCAGCTACGTCCGTCGGCATCAGGCCGTACTGAGCCATCACATCGGGCTTCAGCCAAATACGCATCGAGTAGTCGGCACCCATCACCATCGCGTCGCCCACGCCGGGGATACGCTTGATCTCGGGAATGATATTGATGTTGGCATAGTTCTCGAGGAACTTGATATCATAACGGTCGTCGGGGCTGAAGAACGCGAAACCGAGCAACATACTCGTCTGCCGCTTCTCGGCCGTCACGCCGACCTGAGTCACTTCCGAAGGCAACAGCCCCAGCGCCTTCGAGACACGGTTCTGCACATTGACGGCTGCCATGTCGGGATCGGTTCCCTGCTTGAAATACACCTCGATCGAGGCATCGCCGGTATTGGTCGCCGTCGAAGTCATGTACATCATGTTCTCGACACCGTTGATCTGCTCCTCGAGCGGAGCGATCACGCTGTTGAGCACGGCCTGCGCATTGGCTCCCTGATAACTCGTGTTCACCCGGACGGTCGGCGGCGCGATATCGGGGTATTGCGTAACGGGCAGCGAAACCAAGCCCAGCAAACCCAGAATGACGATGACGACCGAGATGACCGTCGAAAGCACCGGGCGATTGATAAATCTATCTAGCTTCATATCTCTTACACCTTATTCTGTCCATGTATGAATTATTGTCTGGCCTGCTGCTGAGCGGCTCCGGCCGCACCCGAAAGGGCATTCAGCCGCGCGGCCGCCTCGGCGGGCGTAATGGCCTTGATCTTGGCGCCGTCCTTCAGCGTCGCCACGCCCTCTACGACGATCCGGTCGCCGGCACGAAGCCCCGATGTCACGACATAGTTCTTACCGTCGTCGAGGTTGAACACTTCGACGGGCGTATTCTTGACCGTCGAATCGGGTTGAAGCACGTAAACGAACTTTTTGTCCTGAATTTCGGAAGTGGCTTTCTGCGGCACCATCAGGGCCGAATCGAGCTGGCTCGGAATCAATACATTGCCCGTTCCGCCGCTGCGAAGCACATAATCGGTATTGGGGAACAATGCCCGGAGCGTGAACGAGCCGGTCTTCGTATCGATCACGCCGGTCAGCGTCTCGATCCGCCCTTTCTGGGGATAGACGCTTCCGTCGGCCAGCATCAGCTCGACCTCGGGCATGTTGCCGACCATCTTGCCGAGCGAGGCTCCGTCGCGGCGCGTCATCTCCAGCAACTGCTTCTCGTTCATCGTGAAGTAAACGTACATTTTCGAGATATCCGACACGACGGTCAGCGGCTCGGCCGAAGACGAGCTGACCAAGCTGCCCACACGGAACGGAATCGACCCGACGACGCCGTCGGAAGGACTCGTTACGGTCGTATAGGCCAAATCCTGTTCGGCCGACACCAGCTGGGCTTTCGCCTGCGCGAGCTGGGCCTCGGCAGTCTTCAGCGTGTTCTGAGCCATTTCCAGATCGTACTCGCTGATGATATTCTGCGCCTGCAGATCGGTCTTGTTCTTTACCGTCAGGCGATTCGTAGCTACGTTGGCCTCGGCTACCTTCACGGCTGCCTCCGCCGCATTCCGGGCCGCCTCGTACTGCACCTTGTCGATCAGGAACAAAGGCTGACCTTTTTTCACTACGGCCCCTTCGTCCACGCACAGCTTCGTGATGAAGCCGCTGACACGCGGACGGATCTCTACGTCCTGCAACCCGCGGATCGTGGCCGGAATAGTCGTTTTCAGATCGACCGAGACAGGCTCCAGCGTCTCTACCGCAAACTCGGGAACGCCTCCTGCCATGTTCTGGCCTGCATTCGAATTACCGCACGAAACGGCGGCAACGCCCGACAACAAAAATGTCAGCCCCTTACACAGAGTTCCTACGACTCTCATTCTGTTCCTGTTGTTCATATTCTCTTATCCGTTAAATTATACTCCTTTTCAAACATCACGTCGTTTCCCGGCACGAAAACCGCTCGCCGGCAAGCTGCAAAAATACAAATAATTCAGGCAATTTGTCCTCGTGGCGCTTTCATCCACGCCGATCCCCATACGCTTGCATTAACGTAAACTCATAAAAAAAATTGTATCGAAATCAAAATGAATACGTTAAAATAACCTGGCATAGGTTTCTCATGACAAATTACGGAGCAAAAGTAACAAGAAAACTGATAAAACAAAAATAGTTTTCCGGTTTCGCCGCAAAATTCGCAGAAGACTTCCCGGAACCGGCCGTCGACCGTCCTACATCGCCGGACGGCATCGCAAAAACGCCCATGAACAAAAGCGACATCCTGTATTGCAAAGACTTAAGATTCAAACCGACGACATAAAAAAATCATACGGACAAAAAATATCCTTGCGTCCGCACCTGCTTTGGCGAATCATACGCCCGAAAACCGCACTGCCCATGCACGATCTTACCCTATCGATCAGAAAAATCCGTCCCTATTTTCCGCCATAAAGGACATGATAACCGTACAATGCATATATTTGCGTTCTATTCCGGATATGGGCGGAGAAAAGTCCGGTCGCCGAACAAAAAATAACCGAAACGCAGCAAAAGACCATGATCAAGAAGATGACAATGCTGGCGCTGACCGTCTGCACGCTCTGCGCGACGGAGGCACAGGCCCAGATCAAGCTGGGCGGTAAAACGCTGAACGCGCAGAAACTCGTCCAAGCGGGCGCCGACATGATAAAAGCCGTCACGCTTTCCGATGCCGACATCGCGGCCCTCAGCCGCGAGGCGGTCGAATGGATGGATAACAACAATCCCGTGTCACCCGACACTTCGGCCTACAGCCAACGGCTCAAGAGGCTGACCGAGAATGTCAAAGTCGACGGATTGGAACTGAACTTCAAAGTTTACGAAGTGGCCGACGTCAACGCGTTCGCCTGCGGGGACGGAAGCGTGCGCGTATTCAGTTCGCTGATGGATCTGATGGACGACCGGCAGCTGATGGGCGTGATCGGGCACGAGATAGGACACGTCGTGCATGCCGACACGAAGGATGCGATGAAGAACGCATACATGGCCTCGGCCGCACGCAATGCGGCCGGCTCGGCCGGAGGTACGCTGGCCAAACTGACCGACTCGCAACTGGGCGACCTCGTGCAGGCTTTCTCGAACGCGCAATTCTCCCAAAAACAGGAGTCGGCCGCAGACGACTTCGGATTCGATTTCTGCGTCCAGAACGGTCTGGACCCTTATTCGATGGCCTCGGCCCTCGAAAAACTGGCCGAACTGTCGCAAGGCTCCCAGTCGTCGGGACTGCAAAGAATGTTCTCGTCGCATCCCGACAACCAGAAACGCGCCGAGCGGATGCGAGCGCGGGCCGAGGAGCTGATCCGGCAACAGCAACAATAGGCACGTCTACGCCGTCGTAAGACATGCCGGAGAAAGGCGCCGTATAGCAACGGCGCTTTTTTCATGCGGGCTTTCCGACGAACGAAATTCTTTTCAAGGACCGCGCGGCGAATCGCAGGCCGGGGCGGATGCCCGAAGACACGAAATCCGGTTTCGAGCGGCTCGGTCCGCGATCCGGCAGGACAAAGCCGGCAAGACCGGAGCCCTCTCCGCGAGAAGTCATGGGAAATGCCAGCCGCCAGCTTCATTCCGCCTCCGTGAAATCGTTCCGACGGAAGCCCCGGGCACGGTCCGCACAATAACAGAACGGACAGCCGACCGGCAAATCGGGGCATTCCTTTGCCATACAGCGCACATCTTCACCTAACCGACAGGAAAATCGACCGGTCTAAGGAGTCGTCAGAGCGGCGAACCAGTAGGCGTAGGACTTCACCGCACCGTCTTCGAGCGTCACCGTGTAGCTCCGGCGGACAGGCCCGCCCAAACGGAACGGAATCGGATAGCGGAACATTCCGCCCGCATGGCAGAACGTATGATATTCGCCGTTCTCGCCGCACGGATCGACACCGTCGGGCAAATCGTCTCGAAACGTTCCGTCGATCGTCCGCCCGATCCAATCGGCACCGAGGCAGGAAGCATCGGTCGTTACAACGACCGTTTCGAGTCCCGAGGCGAGAAAAGCGGCCATAATCCGTTCCGGCCCCTGTCCCCACAGCGGCTCGACCACCGTCACGCCATACGGCTCCAACTGACGCTCCCGGTACGCGCGCACGTCCTGCAAAAAAATATCCCCGAAGATAAAATGTTCGGCTCCCCGGGCGACGAAATCGCCGACGGCCTCAGCCATCGCCCGCTCGTAGTCCTCGATCCCCTTCCCTGTCGGGACAATACGGATCGGCAGCCCGATGCTGTCGGCCTGCATCCGGAGCAGCTCGGCCGGAATGCCGTGCATCGACGAGCGGTCATTCGACGCATCGACCGTCGTAAGCAGCGAGACGACCTCGTAACGGTCCTCCCGCAGCACCGTCTGCAACGCCAGCGCGGAATCCTTTCCTCCGCTCCAGTTGAAAACCGCCCGTCGCCTCTGCTCTACCATGACAGTGAATCGATCGAATGATTGGTGAAAAATCCGCTGATCAGCGTGAAATATTCCGGTAACCTCCCGTCGACGCTCCAGCGCAACTCGATGCCGAGCAATTCCGAAGCCGTCCGCCCCAGATCGAAGCCAAGCGCCTCGAGCGACGGGCGTATTTTCCCGGGCCGCACGCAAGGCAGGTCCGACGGTCTGGTACAGGTTCCCTCAGGACAATCGAAGCATGTACCGGCAAAAAAGGCACGGCTGTCCGGCCATGCCTCTTCCAAGGCAAGCAATCGCGCGTCCAGCTCGCAACGGGCTTCATTCAACAAAGCGCGTCCCTGTTTCTCGCTTTGCCCTGCATCGGCGCAAAGCGCGCGTAACCGCTTGCCCGGTTCGATTCGCGCAGCGATCAGATGAGCCGTCCCGAAACCCGATAAATACTCCTCCGCATCGAACGAGAAAGGCGGGCACGCCCAACAACGTCCGTACCGGCCGCACCGGCGGCACAAGTCGGCGAACCGCTCCGCGTCGCGATAACGGCGGATATACTCTTCGACAAGAAGCGAAGCGAAAGCGTAAGTCCGCACGGCGAGCGGCTTTTCGGTCGGGTTGTTCGGTTTCATCGGGCATCGGTGACGGCCGTACCGTCAAAGGACAAATTTGGCAAAAAAGAATCGTTCCGGCAAACGATTCCATATTGTCTAAGAACGGTATGACCGTTCCTGCACGGAAAACCGATCGAAATAACGCAATAAAACGAACAAGCCGCCTGCAACGTCCGAAAAAAGCCGCCGAGCACAGACTTTCCATCCGATACAAAGCCTCCATAAAAGCACCTCGTAATTACACAAATCAATACAATTCGATGAATCGCGCTCACAGAAGCGATCGATATGTTTCCGGCAGGCTTGAAACAGCCCCATAGAAAGAACGGCAACCGGATGAGCCGTCACTCGGAAACTCGGAGAAAAGAAACTCCCCGGAAATCCGACGAACCGAAGCGGGGACATTATAAAGCATACAATCGGGTCCATAATAATATAGGACATATGTTGCAAGCGGCAGGGAGACACGCGCCCGATGGCTCCGTATATGGCAAACCGGGACTCTTCCGGCGCGGCGCGCGAAACTTGGAGAAATTTTTGCAGAACGAGCGTCGGAACCAATAACCGCCCGTCCTATGAACCGACCCGACCTCCCGACCGATACGCTGCAAAAGAACAATCTTTTTTTCCGGCAGTTGCTTTTTCTGGGTATCCTGATTACGATCGGACTGGTCATTCTCAAGCAATTGGGCTTCTTCGTCGGAGCCTTTCTGGGCGCTTCGACGCTCTACGTCGTACTGCGCTCGCTGCTTTTCCGGCTGACCGAGCGACACAGCTGGAGATCATGGCTCGCGGCGGCCCTGCTTGTGCTATGCACGACGGTCCTGCTGCTGGGACTCGGCTTTCTGATCTACGAAGTGATTGCGGCCGAGATTCCCAACGTCGACACGTCGAAAATCGTCGGCTTTTTCGAAAAGCAGGTGATCCGGCTGAACGAACTGATCGGTTTCGAAGCCATCCCCAAGGATCTGCTCGAGAACTCGGGAGCTTTCCTGACGAAAATGGTATCGTCGCTGATCAACACGACCTACAGCTTCGCGGCAAACGTATTCATGATGCTCGTCATCCTCTACTTCATGCTGCTCAAGGGTCGCAAGATGGAGAGGCACATCAACTCCTACGTGCCCTTCAAGGGCAAGAGCCTCTGCCTGCTCAAGCAGGAAGTCAAGACGATCATCTTCAGCAACGCGCTCGGCATCCCGATCGTCATGCTGTCGCAGGCGCTCGCGGCCTGCCTGATCTACTGGCTGCTGGGCATGAACAACATCGTTTTCTGGGCATTCGTCACCGCCGTATGCGGACTGATCCCGATGGTCGGCACGGTCATCGTCAGCGTGCCGCTCGGCGCATATATGATCTATAGCGGCGAGCTGTGGCAGGGCATCCTGATGATCGCGCTCGGCGTGCTGGTCATCGCCAACGTAGACAACCTCTGCCGGATGATCCTGATGAACAAAGTGGCGGATACGCACCCGCTGATCGTCATTTTCGGCGTGATACTCGGTATCCCGCTATTCGGGTTCTGGGGCATTATCTTCGGCCCTCTGCTGATCTCGGGCTTCCTGCTGCTGATGAAAATCTACTATAAGGAATACGACTTGCTGCCGCAGGAAGCGCAGGCTCGAGAGAACGCCGCCGAGACCCGGTGCGGTCGGGAGTAATCGTTCGCCCAATCCGATCTTTGCGAACGCTCCAAGTCCGCACCGAAAACCTGTGCGGAATCGCTCCCCCGCTGCGGACGATCCGCTCCCGCGTTCCAAGCCTGCCCGGCCCGTCTTTCGCCGCAAATGCTTGCCATGGGATCTGTCGTTTACGGAATGTTCCCGATTCACGTTATAACCTGCCGTTGAAATGGACCGATTCCGGTGAACGGCTCAAAAATTTTATGCGAGAACAAGAAAAAGCGCATTTGATAAAAAATGGCGCGACAGAAACGTGAGCGACATATCACAAGGACGTCCCGCTCACCCCGTGAACAATGAAGTGAATGGGTCTTATGAAGACGGGCAAAGGAAATAACGGTCTATTGGCCGGGCATGTAGCGGTGTGGATATGTATGTCCGTTGTCGTCCCGAAATCGTAAAGATTCGGGGAACGGTCCCCTGGTCCATACGATGAAACCATGTATTACACAACCGATCCGGGCTCTTTTCGCTCGGCCCACTACCTGTACGAATCCTTGCCCAAAACGGTATTCTTAATACCGGGCAGCAACGATTTCCACCAATAGTTGAATTGCGAGCGGTACGGGTCGCGTTCCGCGCTGCCGTCCGCCGTACGCGTGCCTCGACCGTCCGGATTGCTCGGCCGGATCAGCATCTTGTCGACGACAAACGTCATCAGGCGCCGCTCCTTGAGCCGACCGTCCGGCTGCCGCTTGACCATCTCCACGTCGAGCCCGTCGTATAGCATCGTCATTTGAACTTCCGACCGCGCATCGTTTCCCGTCACGCGGAATTCGATCCGCTCGAGCCGTCCGGAATCGATCTGAATACCGGCAAGCGGCGTCACGACGCGATTCAACAACGGCAGGCTCATCGGCCCGAGGGAGCCGTCGATTTCAAAACGGCGGTTCAACGAGTCGGACGGAAACCGGAAGCTCGCTTTCAGCAGACCCGCCCCGTACAACTTTCCCCGGGCCTCCAACCGGAAAAAGTCGTCCGCTCCGCCCCGATTGGTCAGACCGTAAAACTCGCCGCTCAGGCTGTCGAATTGCACGATTCCGGGCTCCGTTCCGTTTTCCGACAGCTCGTCGTAACGGGCCCGCACGTTGCCCAGAGTGATACGGCGCACGTCGACAGCGAACGGCAGCCGCTGCAACGAGCGGTAAAACAGTTGTTTCACACGTTGCGGCCGGGGTACCTGACGATTCTTGTAACTTTCGACTTCCGCCTGCGGAATGCTCAAACTGTCGATACGAAGTCC
The DNA here is from genome assembly GCF_025144665.1 of Alistipes ihumii AP11. NCBI lineage: Bacteria > Pseudomonadati > Bacteroidota > Bacteroidia > Bacteroidales > Rikenellaceae > Alistipes > Alistipes ihumii. The sequence goes on from NZ_CP102294.1 coordinate 997,346, forward strand.
TCCGCCGTCCGTCCATGCGGCCCAATCGATACCGGTGCATCCGATGCTCCGAACCGAAACGCGGGTCCAGTCGATATGTCCGGGTGCCCGCCGGGCAAACATATCCTTGGGATACTGCGGTTCCAGACGAACGGCCGCAACGTAAAGCGAGCCGTCGCCCGCGCCGAATCGAAGCGTATCGACTTCGAGCAGTACCGCCCCTTCGTCGATCCGGTAGTCGAGCCTGTCGACTGCCAGCTCCATGTCGCTACAAAACCATGGTCTCGACAGCGAATCGGCCGACATGTCGAAGCAAAGGTCATCCGAGCCGAGGCTCAGTCCCTCGATGCGATGGCAGACCCTCCGGCCGTTCCGGTAGTCGCACACCTCGACCCGGGCGTTCCGGATATCGAAACGTCCGATCTCGGCCAAGATCCCCGTCGAATCGAGCCGGTCGCGCCATGACCTGCGCGAGCCGGCGGACGTGTCGGCCTCTGCATCGGGACTCCGACTCAGCACGATACGCGGCGAAATGATTTCCAACTCATCGGCCGAGATCCGCATCGACGCACCCTTCCTGTCCCAGCGGATTCCGCCGAGGGACAGTTGCGCGACCCGCACATTGAGCCCGGCGAGCGGCGAGCCTTTTAGCCGTAACCGCGCGCTGTCGGAATGAAGCGTAAAATTTTCGACGCGCACGGCACGATTGAACAGGCCGACTCTGACACCGCCCACCTCGGCCCGGTAGGCTCCGTCGCTCGCTTCGGAAACTTTCGAAACGATCGTTCGGCGAATCTTGCTGCCGAGCCAGACCTCGACGCCCACCTTGACCACCAGCACCCCCAGCGCGCAACAGGCGACGATCCATGCTATTTTTCCCCACCTCGTATCGGTCTTTCGCTTTTCCATCATTTCCCGAATGAATTGATCCCGCGCCCCAAGCGACGCTTCTGCTCAGCGATGCAAATTTGCGTCCATCATGGGCAGTCGGACAAAAATATTCGTCCAAACGTTCTCACGCATGATCCAAGCGCAGGTCGTCTGGATATCGTACCTTCCACAGCCCGACAGATTACGATGGGAAACACCATGCAGGCAAACCGTATCCGGGACGAACCGCCGCTCGACGTTTCGAAACCGGAAACACAGAAGACTAAAGAGCCGATAGCAAAACACATAACCGGTTCTCCTCATTTTTACGGAACAAACACACTATACGAACATATGATTTATCCGTCAAATACGCCAATTCGCCTCTGAGAATTCAAAGGACATGTCATCCGATTGAACGACGAAAGAGGCTATCGCCTTACGGACAATACAACACGAGGATTTTCTCGCCACGATTAAGGCAATCATATCAATATTGACAGGTCATTTTGCATTATTTATTGCATTTTTGTCCGAGATTTTCTCCTTGCATGCGTCTTAGGGTCCGTCCTGTCAGGACTCCGGGAAGATACAGGCAGGATCGACGGACATTCAGGAGTACGCCTCATACACCCGACAGACCGCGCACCGGGCACAGACACTCGGATACTGCGCTCCGAAGCGAACGAGCCGCCGAAAAAAAACGAAGGGGGTCCCATAAACAGCCCCTCTGGAACAGATCCCGAAAGATTCCGATTCCGGGACAACCGGCGGAACGTCCGGAACATTCCGCCGAGGGCGATCGCAATGCAGGATTCACGCATGTTCGGACGTATGCTGTTGCAAGCATTTCCCTCGGGACAACCGGACCTGCAGCCGTTCCGGAACAAAACCCGGAACGGCCCGAGCGCGGCGGGGATTATGTCCCGACGCCGTAACGAAACGGAGAAGGGGAAGCGGCCGGACCGGTCGCGGGAACGAACCGCCCTCGAAGAATACGACGAATACGAACAAAAAAGGAGCCCTGCATCGCTGCAAGGCTCCTTAAGGAGGCGGCTACCTACTCTCCCACATGTGACTGCAGTACCATCGGCGTAAGCGGGCTTAACTTCTCTGTTCGGAATGGGAAGAGGTGGGACCCCACTGCTATAACCACCTAAAACTCTACCGCATCTGCGGCCTGTGTCGTAAAGTTCCTCGACTCAAACGTCCCGTGCGGAACATTTGACGATTCAGGATGAGAAAAGGGCCCTCTTCAGAAAGTGCTCAGGCTATTAGTACCGCTCGGCTTTGACATCGCTGCCTTTACACCTGCGGCCTATCAACGTAGTAGTCTCCTACGGCCTTCAAGGGAAATCTTATCTTGGGGAAGGCTTCGTGCTTAGATGCTTTCAGCACTTATCCTGTCCGAACATGGCTACTGAGCAATGCACCTGGCGGCACAACTCATACACCAGAGGTTCGTCCAACCCGGTCCTCTCGTACTAAGGTCAGGACCCCTCAAATTTCCTACGCCCGCAACAGATAGAGACCGAACTGTCTCACGACGTTCTGAACCCAGCTCGCGTGCCACTTTAATCGGCGAACAGCCGAACCCTTGGGACCTTCTCCAGCCCCAGGATGTGACGAGCCGACATCGAGGTGCCAAACCGCCGCGTCGATATGAGCTCTTGGCGGCGATCAGCCTGTTATCCCCGGAGTACCTTTTATCCTTTGAGCGATGGCCAGTCCACACAGAACCACCGGATCACTATGCCCTGCTTTCGCACCTGGTCGACTTGTGAGTCTCGCAGTCAAGCACCCTTGTGCCATTGCACTCTGCGCACGGTTACCATTCGTGCTGAGGGTACCTTGGGAAGCCTCCGTTACGCTTTTGGAGGCGACCACCCCAGTCAAACTACCCACCAAACGGTGTCCCCTGAACAGGGTTAGAATTCAAATACACAAAGGGCAGTATTTCAACGGCGACTCCACGATACCTGGCGGTACCGCTTCGCAGTCTCCTGCCTATCCTACACATCATGCACCCAAATTCAGCGTTAAGCTGCAGTAAAGGTTCACGGGGTCTTTTCGTCCCGTTGCGGGTACCCGGCATCTTCACCGGGACTACAATTTCACTGAGCTCACGGACGAGACAGTGTCCAGATCATTACACCATTCGTGCAGGTCGGAACTTACCCGACAAGGAATTTCGCTACCTTAGGACCGTTATAGTTACGGCCGCCGTTTACTGGGGCTTCGATTCAATGCTTCGCTTGCGCTAACATCCCCTCTTAACCTTCCAGCACCGGGCAGGTGTCAGGCCATATACGTCTTCTCTCGAATTAGCATAGCCCTATGTTTTTGTTAAACAGTTGCCTGGACCTTTTCGCTGCGCCCCACTCACGTGGGGACCCCTTATCCCTAAGTTACGGGGTCAATTTGCCTAGTTCCTTATCCGTGATTCACTCAAGCACCTGAGGATACTCTCCTCGACCACCTGTGTCGGTTTACGGTACGGGCGATGCATACCTGAAGCTTAGAAGTTTTTCTCGGAAGCTTGCTTGGGCTGACTATCCGATTGGCCGTAGCCGCTCGGTACTGTCGAGTTTCAGCAAAACGTCGCTATTAACGTCGTCCTATACCTACGCTCTTTAACCAACAATTCCGTATGTTGGCGCAGCTTACGCTTCTCCGTCCCTCCGTCGCAGTATGCATCGGTATCGGAATATTAACCGATTGTCCATCGAGATCACCTGACGGCTTACCCTTAGGACCCGACTAACCCTGATCCGATTAGCGTTGATCAGGAAACCTTGGTCTTGCGGTGGGCGGGTTTCTCTCCCGCCTTATCGTTACTTATGCCTACATTTGCTTTTCCATAAACTCCACCATGCCTTACGACACGGCTTCAACGTCGATGGAATGCTCCCCTACCACTCCGTAGAGTCCATAGCTTCGGCGATACACTTGATGCCCGTTTATTATCCACGCACAACCGCTCGACTAGTGAGCTGTTACGCACTCTTTAAATGAATAGCTGCTTCCAAGCTAACATCCTAGCTGTCGCTGCAGTCGCACATCGTTAGTTCAACTTAGTGTATTCTTCGGGGCCTTAGATGATGGTCTGAGTTGTTCCTCTTTTGTCGCCGGACATTAGCACCCGGCGGCTCACTGCTGCAAAACATAATACTGGCATTCGGAGTTTGTCAGGATTTGGTAGGCGGTGAAGCCCCCGCATCCAATCAGTAGCTCTACCTCCAGTATACTATTGCAACGCTGCTCCTAAAAGCATTTCGGGGAGTACGAGCTATTTCCCAGCTTGATTAGCCTTTCACCCCTACCCACAAGTCATCCGAAAACTTTTCAACGTTTACCGGTGCGGACCTCCAGGTGGTTTTACCCAACTTTCATCCTGCTCATGGGTAGATCGCAAGGTTTCGCGTCTACAACCACTAACTTTGCGCCCTATTCAGACTCGCTTTCGCTTCGGCTCCGGACCTTATAGCCCTTAACCTCGCTAGTGATTAGTAACTCGTAGGCTCATTATGCAAAAGGCACGCCGTCACGGCACTAAGCCGCTCCGACAGGTTGTAAGCGTACGGTTTCAGGTTCTTTTTCACTCCCCTGTTCGGGGTACTTTTCACCTTTCCCTCACGGTACTGGTCCACTATCGGTCTCTTGGGAGTATTTAGCCTTGCGGGGTGGTCCCCGCGGGTTCTGACAGGATTCCTCGTGTCCCGCCATACTCAGGATACTGCTTCCGCTTACACAACTTACCGGTACGGGACTTTCACCCTCTATGGTCACGCTTTCCAGCATGTTCCCGTTCGTTCGTATTAAGATTTCGCAGTCCTACAACCCCGACGTTGCCGTAACAACACCGGTTTGGGCTATTTCCTTTTCGCTCGCCACTACTCGGGAAATCGATGTTTCTTTCTCCTCCTCCTATTACTTAGATGTTTCAGTTCATAGGGTTCGCTCATCTCTCGATGTGACAGATCTCCTATCTGCCGGGTTGCCCCATTCGGATATCTGCGGATCAACTCTCTTTTGCAAATCCCCGCAGCTTTTCGCAGCTTAACACGTCCTTCTTCGCCTCCAAGAGCCTAGGCATCCCCCGTACGCCCTTGCTTACTTTCTTTACGCCTCCTATCCCTCTACAGGACAGGAGCCCCTTTCTCATCCTTAAATCTGTCAAAGAACTTTTCCTCTCGGCAGCCCGTCGCCGGACATGCCTCGCGGATCGTACAGTATTGCGGTTTCGCTCCGCCACCGACTTGGAATCGGATACTGTTATAATAGTCTTTGAAGTAAAAAGCAGCCAATACCTTTGAATTAGCTCCAGAAAGGAGGTGTTCCAGCCGCACCTTCCGGTACGGCTACCTTGTTACGACTTAGCCCCAGTCATCGGTTTTGCCCTAGGACGCTCCTTGCGGTCACGTACTTCAGGCACCCCCAACTCCCATGGCTTGACGGGCGGTGTGTACAAGGCCCGGGAACGTATTCACCGCGCCATGGCTGATGCGCGATTACTAGCGAATCCAACTTCATGGAGGCGAGTTTCAGCCTCCAATCCGAACTGAGACCGGCTTTCGAGATTGGCATCCTGTCACCAGGTAGCTACCCTCTGTACCGGCCATTGTAACACGTGTGTCGCCCCGGACGTAAGGGCCGTGCTGATTTGACGTCATCCCCACCTTCCTCTCGGCTTACACCGGCAGTCCCGCTAGAGTGCCCAGCTTGACCTGATGGCAACTAACGGTAGGGGTTGCGCTCGTTATGGGACTTAACCCGACACCTCACGGCACGAGCTGACGACAACCATGCAGCACCTAGTTTCGCGCCCCGTAGGGAAGACCGATTTCTCGGTCCGTCGCTAACTTTCAAGCCCGGGTAAGGTTCCTCGCGTATCATCGAATTAAACCACATGTTCCTCCGCTTGTGCGGGCCCCCGTCAATTCCTTTGAGTTTCATTCTTGCGAACGTACTCCCCAGGTGGATAACTTAACGCTTTCGCTAAGTCACCGACTGTGTATCGCCGGCAACGAGTTATCATCGTTTACTGCGTGGACTACCAGGGTATCTAATCCTGTTCGCTCCCCACGCTTTCGTGCCTCAGCGTCAGTAATAGCTTGGAAAGCTGCCTTCGCAATCGGTGTTCTGTGTGATATCTAAGCATTTCACCGCTACACCACACATTCCGCCTTCCGCAACTACACTCTAGTCTCTCAGTATCAGAGGCAATTTCGACGTTGAGCGTCGAGCTTTCACCTCTAACTTAAAAAACAGCCTACGCACCCTTTAAACCCAATAAATCCGGATAACGCTCGGATCCTCCGTATTACCGCGGCTGCTGGCACGGAGTTAGCCGATCCTTATTCGTACGATACTTTCAAGCAGATACGCGTATCTGGGTTTACCCTCGTACAAAAGCAGTTTACAATGCATAGCACATTCATCCTGCACGCGGCATGGCTGGTTCAGACTTCCGTCCATTGACCAATATTCCTCACTGCTGCCTCCCGTAGGAGTCTGGTCCGTGTCTCAGTACCAGTGTGGGGGGAAAACCTCTCAGTCCCCCTATGTATCATCGCCATGGTGAGCCGTTACCTCACCATCTAGCTAATACAACGCATGCCCATCTCCAACCACCGAAGCTTTCAACTCCGACAGATGCCTGTCGGAATATTATGGGGTATTAGACCAAATTTCTTCGGATTATCCCCCTGTTGAAGGCAGGTTGCATACGCGTTACGCACCCGTCCGCCGGTCGCCGGCAGGAGTACCGAAGCACTCCATCCGCTGCCCCTCGACTTGCATGTGTTAGGCCTGCCGCTAGCGTTTATCCTGAGCCAGGATCAAACTCTCCATTGTAAAAAATGTTTCGTTAAATATCTTGGCTATACTCAAAGGTATTTTGAAAATTATTACCGTTTCTTTCGAAACGAGTAAGAATAAACTTTAGCTGCTTAATTACTTCAAAGAACTTTTCTTTCAATAAACCTCTCGGGTCTTTCATCACCCGCCCTCTTTTCAGAGGTTTCGGGCTGCAAAGATAAAAGCTATTTTTCAAACCGCCAAATCTTTTGCGAAAAACTTCGAGAAACTTTTTTAAGAACTGATCGCTATACTCGATCGTACAAGCTAACGGAGCGCAAAGATAGATATTGTTTCGGAAACGACAAAATCTTTTTCGAAAACTTTTCAACCTTTTCAGAACGTCCCGCTAACCGTCTCTTCCGTTTAGCGGGTGCAAATATAGAGACATTCGCTTGTTCTTTCCAAATATTTCGGCAACTTTTTTCAAACTATTTTCATTTTCCGAACGGAACAGACTACCAAACAACACTTTACAAACAACAAGAGCAAACCCGCATTTTACTTTCGGATATCAATTTTTCGAGTCTGAAATCGAGCGAATCGTTATCGCAAACTGTCATTCGGCAACTATGCGCACAGAATAATACCCTGCCTTTTCGTCGCGAAACGGCACGTTCGGACACACCCGACGACGGGGAAAGCACCCTCGCTATTTGGGCGAAGCGGGCCCGGAAGCCGAAGCGGCGGCCGTTCCGTTCCGGATCATCCCGATCAGTCGGTCCAGACTGCGGTTCTCCCGCTTCAGCCACTCCTCGAACGGATGGTCGATCGGAATGTCTACCGGCGGATAATCATAGGGATCGTCCTCCTTGCATATCCGGGTAACGCCGAACGGAACTTCGAACTCTAATTGTTTTAACTGAGGTAATGTGATTTTAGCCGTATTTCCCGTAGAAATTTCCGTATACCCACCGCAATGTTGTCCGGCCGTCAGACCGATTCCCAATGTCTGACAGTAACGGGCGAACATCTGACTCGCCGAGTAAGTAAGAGGGCCGGTCAGGACATATACGTTTCCTCTAAAACCGTGTTTCGGATGATCTAGAACGTATTGCAGATCGCAGACCGTATCCGTGCAAAAAACGGTTCCGTCTTTCAGTGTTCCGATGTATTCAATCAAACGCTCCCGATCGCTTTCTTTTATATACGGGCTTCTCTCTATGTTCGTTTGCAATTTTTCTCTGCCTTCGTCGATTACACGGTATTTGGCGTTTATATCGATCGGCTTATCCGTAAAATAATTTAGCGTATAATATACGTTTTCTGTCATTCCGCCGCAGTTCAGGCTTACATCGATAATCAGATCTTTTATATTGTCCCGATCGATACGGCGCATGGCTCGACGAAGCAAGCGTTTGTAGCGCCAGTCTTTGCCGAACAGCAACATGGACGACCAACGTTTTCCCCAGAAGGAATTGATCGAAAGTACTCCGATTCCATCGCCGAGATTTTCATAAACGATTGGTTTTTTCCCAAAGCCGATTTCGGATTTGACTTTACGTTTGTCGCCCGATTTTTTAAATTGACGATACATTTCTTCACGAGATATGTTCCCTAATATAACGGTGTCTTGTCGGTTATTGTCAGGTCGGATATAAACGACCTCGAACGGTGCACGAATACCTTCCATGAATAGAAAATTGGCGAAGTTCGGCCAGTATGCCGGGTCCGTCTCGTACTTAGCATTCATCATAGCCATCGCATTGGCTTCCTCGCCGGGTCCAATAGCCCTGTTCATCAGCGCCATTTCCTTAGCAGAGCGACCGTTGATGCTGAGAATTTGAGCGAAACGGGGAATAATGCCATTGTAATCCTTTACGTTGTAAATCGATCCGTCTTTCCAAGTCTGAACCCACAAAGGAAACAAGTAATCGTCCTTTTTGAAATATTCCCATCGATTGAACATACCGTCGTCGGGGAATTTGAAATGGGCATCGTCTTTAAGCAGGTTCAAATAGCGCCAAACATAAACGTAATACCCATCTATTTTTTCATCCAAAAAGTTTTGCAATCGGTTATAGACGATGCTTTTGTTATTGTTCCATTCTTCGTCCTCAATACCTCTCCGACCGGATATATATGTGTTTTCGATATGATCGATAATAAATGCTATTTCATCGTTACATATGTACTTGACTGAATCCGAATAGTTACTGTATGCGCTCCCTGCATGCCCCAATAGAGGCAGAAAAATTGTAATCGACAACAGAAAGCATAATCTTTTACTCTTTTTAAAGATTATGCACGTGATTTTTTTTGATTTCATAATGTAAATCCAGATACTTGTTGAAAATGTCTTTATCTTTATATGCTGCGCACAAATAATGGGATTCTCCGTATTTTTCACTTCTGCATCTTTCCGCCCCCCGCAGAAAGTGAACTTCATATTCAGTATTCCGGCATTTCACGTCCATAGGACACAAACACATTTCTCTCTACGAACCTATCCTATCAGCAATTATCCTAATTCCGGACTCGTCGACTTCGACATCATAAGAACAAAAAAGACTGCACAACAATTCTAAAGATAAAAATAAAACTCTGTATTCAAAACAGCGAAAGAAGCCGGACCTACGTTTCACCCACCTCATAACCCAACCGGACATCAGGCTCACCCGACAATCGGGAAGACGCCCTCACTATTCGGTCACTTCAGTTCCGGAAGCCGAAGCGGCGGCCGTTCCGTTCCGGATCATCCCGATCAGTCGGTCCAGACTGCGGTTCTCCCGCTTCAGCCACTCCTCGAACGGATGGTCGATCGGAATGTCTACCGGAGGATAGCGATACGAATCCTCCCTGCCCGAGAACAGCGCTAATTTGCCTACCGGAACCCAAAACGGCATATCCGAGTTCCGGGGTAGAGGAATATTAGGTGCACTACCAGAAGTCACTTCCGTGAAGCCTCCGCAATGTTGACCGGCTACCCGACCGATGCCGAGATGTTGGAAGTATTGTACCAGTATCTGTGCGGCAGAATAGGTCGGATGTCCCGTCAAGATATACACATTTCCACGATAGCTATGTTTTCGAGGTCGGGGCTGGTACTGCATAGAGAAAAGAGAATCCGTACGAAAGAGCGTTCCGGACTTCATACCTCCGACTAAATCCGACAGTCGGCGACGGTCGGCCTTGGGGGTAAGAAGATCATTGGACATAAGGGCCTGCACGATCTCGCGGTTGTCGTCCGTCACCCGGTAGATTTCCGTCCGATCGACCGGACGGTCCGTGAAATAGTCCAATGTCTTATAGACATTCTCAATCATGCCTCCCGGACAGATACTCAAGTCGATAATCAGATTTTCGATCTTGTCCCGGTCGATGCGGCGCATCACACGCCGAAGCATACGGGGGTAGCGCCAATCGCGTTGGAACAGAATCAGTGGAGCGTATCTTTTCCCCCACATACTATTGATCGATAGCACACCGATACCGTCCTTCATATTCCGGTATTTTATGGGACGGAGGTGACTACCTATACGGATGCGTGCGCGATGTTTATCTCCCGATTTTTTGAACTCCTTATATATGTCGCCCCGTGCCATTCCGTTCAAGACAACGGTATCGGGACGGTCGCTGCCCTGAGCCTTGTAGACCACTTTGAAAGGAGGTTGGTGCCCGTGCATCAAGAAAAAGTTGGCGAAAGCATTCCAGCCGCGTGGATCGGTTTCTTCGTCGGCATTCATCCATGCCATGGCATAGGCTTCTTCGCCCGGGAACATCATCCGTTTTTTCAGGGCGGTTTCCTGTGCATCAAGACCGTTGACGCTCAGAATCTGGGCATGAGCCGGAATCACCCCCGTATAGTCTTTCACATTATATACCCTTCCGTCTTTCCATGTCTGAACCCAAAGCGGGAGGATCGAATCGTTTTCGATGAATATACGGTACCGATTGTACACTCCTCCGTCGGGAAAATCAAAATGCTTGTCTTGTATCAAAGCGCCAAGATAGCTCCAGTTATAAAGATACTCCCGTTTATTGTTGGACTGTACGGCCTTACTTCGAGCAATTTTCACACGTCGGTTCCACTCCTCGTCGCTCATGCCCCGGCGGCCGGATATATAGGTATTCTCTATGCGGTCGATAATAAAATCGACCTCGTTCAAATACAAACGGTGAATCGAATCCATAAACCGGGCAGCTTGTATGCTGTCCATAACGGGCGGTTGAACATTCTTTTTCTTGCTGAATCCGCAGATCGGAAATACCGCAAATAACAGAAGGGCTATCAGAATTCTACTTTGCAAGGGTTCGATTCTTTGGGTGTACATAAATTCCTATTTTTTTGAGGAGCCTACTATCGTCCCTCAAGATCATATCATGGCAAGCATTTCCCCGGCAGGAATCGTGACGATGAGAAACTTATCGTCACGATTTCCCAAATCCGGTGCGGCATCGCGCCGGATATTCGCTCAACTGCGGCCATAACCGGCATACGGGAATACGACGAGCGGGAGCGAACAGAACCCTCGCTTATCCCTAATTATCAAAACGCAAACACCTGACAATTATTGCTCGGGGAACAAGAATCGAGGAACGGGGGGACATTCTTCCGAAAGGAAATTACATATTTCGATTACCGAACGTCTTCGCTCCCGGAATTTTCACATTCGCCGAGTCCGGCTGCGGCTACGGAACGCGCATACAATGAGCTCCTACCATAAAACCCTTGCGCCGAGAGAAAAATTTCATACGGGAAAACCGGAACCATCGAAAACCCGAGAACCGGTACGGAAAAGTATATAACCGGGTTCCGAAAAGCGTTATCCGCACAACCGGAACGGGGAGATTACGGATGACACGGCAGAGAAAATCTGCCGTACACATGCGGATTTTCCGCGAAAGGGAAAGCCGCCGGCATAAGAATTCGACCTGCGAGGGTAAAGCGCGCGGTTTCGATCGGGCCGCCGCCTGTCAATCCGCTCGGAAAGGTCATTCGGACATATTTTCGACGGACAGAACGGAACGGGCACGTCCCCCGGCGGCATAACCGCACAAGCACGAGAAGCCGACCGCCGCTATCGCTCCGCCGAAACCGAGCCGCGCAGCCCGGAAAGAATACGCAAACAGAGGGCTGTCAGCGATTGCCCGACAGCCCTCTGTCTATCTCAAAATCTCCGTTCCGGACCGACCCTGCCGATCGGAACGACGTTCAGACAGCCGCAGCGATGAAATCGCCTACGGCGGTCGTCGAATAAGCCTTGCCGCCGTCGCTGACCAGATCCTCGGTCACGACGCCCGACTCGATCGCCCGGTTGACCGCCTCGCGGACGGTCTTTCCCTCCTTTTCGAGCCCCACGTGCTCGAGCAGCATGGCGGCCGAAAGGATCGTCGCCATCGGATTGGCGATGTTCTTGCCCGCGGCCTGAGGATAGCTTCCGTGAATCGGCTCGAACAGCGCCACCTCCGCGCCGACCGAAGCCGAGGGGAGCATGCCGAGCGAGCCGCTGATGACGCTGGCCTCGTCGGTCAGGATATCGCCGAACAGGTTTTCGGTCACGATCACGTCGAAATGGGTCGGCCGCTGGATGATCTGCATCGCCGCATTGTCGACGAACATGAACTCGAGTTGCACATCGGCATATCGCGGCGCCATTTCGCCCGCGATCTGACGCCACAGCCGCGAGGTGGCGATCACGTTGGCCTTGTCGACGACGGTCAGATGTTTGCGCCGCTTGCGGGCCAGTTCGAAGGCCAGACGCAGAATCCGCTCGATCTCCTCGCGCGTGTAAACGCAAGTATCGTAAGCGGTGTTCCCGTCCTCGCTGCGTCCCTGAGGACGGCCGAAGTACATGCCTCCGGTCAGCTCGCGCACGCACAGGAAGTCGGCTCCGCGCACGATCTCGGTCTTCAGCGGCGAGCGGCCGGCCAGCGAGTCGAACACGGCCAGCGGGCGCAGGTTGGCGTACAGTCCGAGCGACTTGCGCATCCGGAGCAGTCCCTGCTCGGGCCGCACCTTGGCCGACGGGTCGTTGTCGTACTTCGGGTCGCCGATCGCGCCGAACAACACGGCGTCGGAACGCAGACAGACGGCGTGCGTCTCGGCCGGATACGGGTCGCCCGTCGCATCGATCGCGCAGGCGCCGACCAGCGCTTTCTCATACTTGAAAACATGTCCGTACTTCGCGGCCACCCGGTCCAGGACCTTCACCGCCTCGCCCACGATCTCGGGACCGATACCGTCCCCGGGCAAAAGTGCAATCTTCAGTTCCATATTTTTCCTATCATTAGCATTATATATCCCTAACTATCCGGTATGTCGCCTCCCCGCTCCGAGCGCCGGTTTTCCCGATCCCGGCACAATCCGTGCGGCAGAACGTTCCGGCAACCGACCGCTCTTTTCGGTTTCGGTCCATCGAAGAAGACCGAACAAGCGCTCCCCCGAAAATCCCCCGAACCGAAAACGAACGCGCCTCGGCCTCAGTCTCCGACATGCGCCATGCGACCGAGTCTTCACCGATCGTCAGCCTCCGGGAAACCGTCCGCAGCCGCATCCCCGCGAAAGTCTCAGACTCACGCGACCCGACTACTCACTTCCGCAGCGTCGTTCCCCCGTAGCCCGGCGACGCGATCCGGTCGGCCGAGCAGATCGCGACCGAGCGCACGCCGCTGTCGATCGCCCGAAAGGCGTTCTCCAGCTTGGGTAGCATGCCGTCGGCCACGATGCCCCGGGTCCGGAGCTCGGCGAAGCGATCCGGCGTGATTTCGGCGATCACGCTGTCGTCGTCGTTCACGTCGAGCAGCACGCCCCGCTTCTCGAAGCAATAAACCAGTTCCGTCTCGTAAACGGCCGACATGCCGACGGCTACGGTTTGCGCCACCGTGTCGGCATTCGTATTGAGCAGGCCTTCGCCTTCGGCATCGGCCGTAATCGGCGCGACGACCGGCGTATAGCCGGCGTCGATCAGCATGCGGGCCGCATCGAGCCCGAACCGGTCGGGCAGCGGATCGCCGACAAAACCGTAATCGACCGGCTCCGGACTGCGCCGCCGCGACAGGATCAGCCCCCCGTCGGCGCCGCACAGGCCGAACGGCCGGCAGCCGGCCGTTCGTAACTTGTCGACGATCGTCTTGTTGACAAGTCCGGCATAGACCATCGTCACGACCTTCAGCGTCTCGGCATCCGTCACACGGCGTCCTTCGATCATCCGGGCCTCGATACCGAGCGCACGACCGATGCTCGTAGCGATTTTTCCCCCGCCGTGAACCAGTATCTTCGGTCCGTCCAGCAAGGCGAAATCGCGCAGGAAAGCATCGAGCTTTTCGGGGTTATCGACAACGTTGCCGCCTATTTTAACAACTTTCAACATTTTTTCAACAGCTTGTCGTCAACAACTTTCTCAACGCCTCGAGCAGCCGGTCGGCATGCTCGCGTCCGATATTGAGCGCCGGAAGCAGGCGGAACGTATTCTTATCGCCCGACGAGCCGACGAAAATCTTCTCGTCGAACAGCAGCTTGCGACGCAACGGAGCCGCATCCTCGAACAACTCGACGCCGATCATCAGCCCCCGGCCGCGTACTTCCTTGACACGGGGCAGCTTTTTCAACTCTCCGATCAGGTAGTCTCCCAGCTCGCGGGCATGATCGACCAGCCGGTCGGCAGCCATCACGTCGGCCACGGCGATCGCGGCCGCGCAGGCCAGATGATTGCCGCCGAACGTCGTGCCGAGCATGCCGAACTTCGGAGCGATGTGCGGCGCGATCGATATGGCGCCGATCGGGAAACCGTTGCCGAGGCCTTTGGCCATCGTATAGATATCGGCGTCCACGCCGGCCCAGTCGGCGGCGTAGTACTTGCCGCTACGTCCGCAACCGCACTGGACCTCGTCGGCGACGTACAGAGCGCCGTAGCGGTCGCACAGCGAGCGGATCTTGCGAACGAACCCTTCGCCGGCCATCCGAACGCCTCCTACGCCCTGAATATTCTCGATAATCACCGACGAAACGTCCCCGCCCTCGAAAGCGGCCTCGAGCGCCGCCTCGTCGTTGAGCGGAACGAACACGACATGGTCCGTCCGGTTGACCGGGGCCACGATCGACGGATTGTCGGTCGCCGCGACGGCCAGCGAGGTGCGGCCGTGAAAAGCGCCTTTCATCGCGATCACCTTGCTTTTGCCTGTGACGAAGGAAGCGAGCTTCATCGCATTTTCGTTGGCCTCGGCTCCCGAATTGCACAGGAAAAGCTGGTAATCCCGCTTGCCGGACAGTTCGCCCAGCTTCGAGGCCAGCTCGCGCTGCTGATCGATGATGACCGAATTGGAATAGAAACCGATATGCTTCAACTGGTCGACCACTTTTTCCACGTAGTGCGGATGGGTATGGCCGATCGAGATGACGGCATGTCCGCCGTACATATCGAGATAACGGGTTCCCTTGTCGTCCCACACGTACGAGCCCTCGGCCCGGACGATATCGATATCCCACAACGGGTAAACTTTGAACAAATCCATAACTGACATTTTTTCGGGCGGTCTCGCGCCCGGTTCGACTCCTTTGCGGCCGCAAGCGCGGCCCCGGCCTTCCGCGAACGGGCCGGCCGTTTTTCCTTGATTCACATCCGTCCGCAGGAGAAAGCTCCGACGCGTCGGAAGCCCGTCGCAGGGATTCCCTGCCAAACCGGGCCCGCAGACCGGCCCCGGCTTTCGCCGTCCGGCCGCAAACGCAAGCCCTTCGCCGCTTCCGAATCGCTCTTACCCGCACGAAAGAAACGTCCTTCGCACGGAGATTCGCAAACCCGCGCAGCCCGGACTACTTGCGACTTCCGTCCGAGGCGATTCTCCGCTGCCGGCAGGCGCCCAACCTTCCAAACTCCGAACAGGCATGCCTCAGAACGCCACCGGCTTCAGACGCAGTCCCGCGCGCTCGTCGAGGCCGAACATCAGGTTCATGTTCTGCACGGCCTGTCCCGAAGCGCCCTTGAGCAAGTTGTCGATCGCGCTGACGACAAGCAGCTTGTCCCCATGCTTCTCGACCGAGAGCACGCACTTGGACGTATTGACGACCTGCTTGAGGCAGACGGACCGGTCGCTGACGAAAGTCAGCGCGGCATCGGCATAGTAATCCTCGTACAGCTTGCGGGCCCGCTCCTCCGACAGATCGCAGTCGGTGTAGATCGACGCGATGATGCCGCGCGCGAAGTCGCCCCGATACGGTACGAAATCGATCTCGCCCGAGAACGAGGGCATCAGACTGCGGACGCTCTCGCCTATCTCGTTCAGATGCTGGTGCGTGAACGCCTTGTACACGGACAGATTGTTGACCCGCTGGCTGAAATGCGAGGTCGGAGCGAGTTTCTGCCCCGCTCCGGTCGAACCGGTCAGGGCCGTCACATGCACGTCCGAACGGAGCAGCCCGGCCGCAGCCAGCGGCAGCATGCCCAATTGCAGGCAGGTCGCGAAACAGCCCGGATTGGCGATATTGCGCGCCGAGCGTATCCGCTCGCGGTTCATCTCGGGCAGGCCGTAAACGAACCGACGGCCGCCGATGGACGACGAGGCCGACAAGCGGAAATCCTGACTCAGATCGATCACGCGCACCGAATCGGGAAGCGGCGTCGCCTCCAGAAACTTACGCGCGTCCCCGTGCCCGACGCACAGCAGCAGCGCGTCCACGTCGGTACGCAGCTCGCCCGTGAAGCGCATATCCGTTTCGCCGAGCAGATCGACATGCACGTCGCACAGGCGATTGCCCGCGTTGCTGTTGCTGTGAACGAATACCAACTCGGCTTCAGGATGGTTCAGCAGGATACGGATGGCCTCGCCGCCCGTGTATCCCGCGCCTCCGATAATGCCAACTCTTACCATATCAATGATTTTCGACGGTTTTGGAGAATACGTTGATCACGATTACGCCGGCTATGATCAGCGCCATGCCGACGATCGCCCCCATATCGAGCCTCTGCCCGAACAGCAGCGCGGCGGCCAGCGACACGAGCACGATACCCATGCCGCACCAGATCGCATACGCAACGCCCACCGGCATCTCGCGGAGCGTCAGGCTCAGACAGTAGAACGCGACGAGGTAACCCGCGACGGTCAGCAGCGACGGCCCGAGCCGCGTGAACGAGTGCGACGCCTTGAGCGCGCCGGTCGCCACGACTTCCGTCAGGATCGCGATCAACAGATAGACCCACTTCATGCTACAGCTTCTCCTTGTTGACCTGATAGTAAATCTTATTCTGGTTGCCGAAAATCCGGCCGAAGCCCTTCACGTCCTCGCTCGTCCAGTCGCTCATCGTCTCGCCGTAGGCGCCGAAGCGGTTGCTCATCAGATCGTGCGGGCTGTCGATACCGACGACTACGAAGCGGTAGGGGTGCAGATCGACGTACACGTCGCCGCTGACGGTCCGCTGGCTGCTCTCGAGCATGGCCTCCATGTCGCGCATGACCGGATCGTAATACTGTCCTTCGTGCAGATGATTGCCGTAGAAGGCCGAAATCTGGTCCTTCCAGAAAAGCTGCCATTTCGTCAGCGTATGCTTTTCGAGCATATGGTGCGCCTTGATGATGACCATCGGGGCGGCCGCTTCGAAGCCGACGCGTCCCTTGATGCCGATGATCGTATCGCCTACGTGCATGTCGCGGCCGACCGCATAGCGCGAAGCAACGGCTTGCAACGCCTGAATCGCGGCGATCCGGTCGTCGTAACGCTTACCGTCCAGCGCGACGAATTCACCCCGCTCGAAAGTCAGCGTCACACGACGGGGTTCGGTCTCTTTCAGTTGCGACGGATAGGCCTCCTCGGGCAGCGTCTCGCCGGAGGTAAGCGTCTCCTTGCCGCCTACGGACGTACCCCAGATACCCTGATTGATCGAGTATTCGGCCTTCTTGAAATCGAAATCGACTCCGTGACTGCGCAGGTACTCGATTTCCTCCTCGCGGCTCAGGCGCTTCTCGCGGATTAACGCAATCACTTCGATTTCGGGCGCTACGATATTGAATATCATGTCGAAGCGCACCTGATCGTTACCTGCCCCGGTGCTGCCGTGGCACAGGTAGTCGGCTCCGATCTCGCGGGCATAGCGGGCGATAGCCGTCGCCTGAGAGATCCGCTCGGAACTGACCGAAATCGGATAGGTCGAGTTCTTGAGCACATTGCCGAAGATCATGTACTTGATCGCGTGCTGGTAATAATCCTGCGTTACGTCGAGCGCGACGTAGCTCTTGACGCCCAAGGCGTACGCCCGCTTTTCGATCCGGGCCAGCTCCTCGGCCGAGAAGCCGCCGGTGTTCGCCAAAGCCGCGTGAACCTCGAGTCCCATTTCTTTAGCCAGATAGATAGCGCAGTAAGAGGTGTCGAGACCGCCGCTAAAGGCCAATACTACTTTTTTCATTTTCTCTTTTTCGTTTTTGTTTGATTAAACCGAAGGAGGAGCACCTGAATATTTCTTCTCTTTCCGAAACTCGTCTACTTCTCGAGCAGGCCCTTGTCGATGGGCACTTTCACCGTATCGTGCTCGGGATCGAACAGCATGGCCGTACAGAGGCAGTTCTTACGCTGCTTGCTCTGCAGGATCGGGTAGTTGACGCAGCTCTGGCAGCCGACCCAAAACTGGTCGTCGTCGGTCAGCTCCGAATAGGTGACGGGCCGGTAGCCCAGCTCGGAGTTGATCTTCATCACCGCCAGACCGGTCGTCAGGCCGAACAGTTTCGAGCCCGGGAACTTCTTCAGCGACAGGAAGAACGTCTTGGTCTTGATCGCTTTCGCAAGCCCCAGCTTGCGGAACTTCGGGTTGATGATCAGACCCGAGTTGGCCACATACCCGCCGTGTCCCCACGACTCGATGTAGCTGAATCCGGCCCAGGTCCCGTCCTTGTGGAAAGCGATTACGGCCTTCCCCTCGCGCATCTTGCGCGACACGTAATCGGCCGTGCGCTTGGCAATACCCGTACCGCGCGCCTTGGCCGACTCGGCCATTTCGTCGCAGATAGCCTGAGCGAAGCGGGTGTGCTCCTCCGTGGCTACCAAAACATCAAAATCATCGATTGTCATTTCACCAGCTAAAAATTTAAACGACAAATTAGCGGCGGTATCCGGCCGCCTTTTTCCAATGGATTACAATCTGCAAAAGTATTAAAAAAAGACCGGAAGCGGATAAAAATAACAGGAAAATAATTTTTTAACGCGCGCGGCATCCCCGACTCCTTTACCGTCCAGTCGAATCCATCTGGGCAGGAACATATCCGGCGCGCCGCATCCGACTCCCCCGAGATACGACTTCGCGGGAAACGGGAACACGATTCCCCGGACAAGCGGCGAATGCCCGTATATATAGCGGCGGGAAAAGCGAAGGGAAGGCCCGAAAGCCTTCCCTTTCACGGATTCACGGAACGAATCCGGCTAATACCTGTCGCACTTGATTTCGAAAAGCGCCTGAGGATGCTGGCAGACCGGACACCGGTTAGGCGCTTTCTTACCTATATATATGTGCCCGCATTCCATGCAGCGCCAAACGGTGTCTTCCTCCTTGACGAAAATGTGCCCGTCCTTCATCGTGTCGTACAGGCCGCGAAACCGTTCCATGTGCGTGCGCTCGATCTCGGCGATCATAGCGAACTGTCTCGCGATCTCGGAAAATCCTTCCTGCTTGGCGACTTCGCTATAGGCCGGATAGAGATTCTGCCACTCGTCGTACTCGCCCTGAGCGGCCTCGTCGAGATTCTCGAGCGTCGTACCGATCACGCCGGCGGGATACGATGCCGTGATCTCCACCATGCCGCCCTGCAGAAACTCGAAATAGATTTTCCCGTGCCTCAGCTCGTTATGCACCGTCTCGTCGAAAAAGCAGGCTACTTTCTCGAATCCGTCCTTGCGCGCCTGTTTGGCGTACATGCGATAGCGGGCGGCAGCCTGAGACTCGCCGGCAAAGGCTTTCAGCAGATTTTGCTCGGTCAGGCTCCCCTTCAGATCGTTTTTTTCCATAGTCAGTCAAGAATTTGATTAAAAATTATTTATATTGGCAAACCCTGCAATTGGTATTAAATTTGTTTGGGTTTCCCGAAACCATTCAAGCATTCACCCATGACGTCACTTATTAACATTTTACTGATCATGACACACACCTTACCACAGCTTCCCTATGCGGAAGACGCGCTGGCTCCGAGGATGAGCAAGGAGACCATCGAGTACCACCACGGCAAGCACCAGCGTACTTACGTGGACAACCTGAACAAGCTGATTGTCGGCACGCCTTACGAAAACATGTCGCTGGAGGAGATTATCGTCCGTGCCGACGGTCCGATTTTCAACAATGCGGCTCAAGACTGGAATCATACGTTTTTCTTTTTCACGCTATCACCCACTCCAAAATCGATGCCAAGCGGTCCGCTGGCCGAGGCGATCGACCGAGATTTCGGTTCTCTCGACGCTTTCAAAGAGCAGTTCACGTCGGCCGCCGCCGCGCTGTTCGGCTCGGGCTGGACATGGCTCGTCAAAGACCGGGACGGGAAGCTGTCGATCCGGCCGATGCCCAATGCGGGCAATCCGCTGCGCGACGGACTGACGCCGCTGCTGACCGTCGACGTGTGGGAACATGCCTACTACATCGACTACCGGAACCGGCGGGCCGAGTTCCTGAAAAACTTCTGGGACCTGATCGACTGGAAAACAGTCGAAGAACGGTTCGCAAAATAGAATCCCGGCCAACCGAGACACAGCGGCCCGGCGCAGTTGCGCCGGGCCGCGTCTTTTCCGGTTTCGCAAGCCGCCTTCCGCATCGAAGAAGCGTTACATGGCTTTCGGTCGCTTTCCCGTCCGCCACATTCCGTCCGCTCCGAAGGCAACAGACGTCCCCTCGCATCCGGAACGGAACGGGTACGATCCGTTCGTGTCAAACAATTAGACATTCTTGTAAAGAAATCAGACAATCGCATGTCGTTCCAAATTACACAAACGACTATAAACAAGAAAATTACACACATGGCATGATTTTATCTTTCCGGTCCATCGAACGATTTCCCTTTTCCAAGACGAACTAACCTATAACAGTATGAAACGCTTCCTATTCGGGACATGGCTCCTGATATCCGCAGGCATATGCGACGCAGAGAACCAAACGAGCAATTACCTCTGGCCGATCAAAGGGGCCGAAGCAGGAGAGAATATCATCTGTGCTCCGCAGGGATATATCGGCGATGAATTCAACTTCGACTATCTGTTCATCGGCGCCGAGGAAGGAACGACAGTTCTGGCCCCGACCGGCGGCGTCATTACGGATTTCGGCGTCGGATATCACACAACCCTATATCAATCGATTGGCTATAAATCGGATAAACCGAATTTCGATGAAAAGATAAAAGAAGTAAAACCCTATCTCGACCGGTCGCTCGATCCCCGATACTTGTGCGGCGACATAACGATAAGCGTCGGTAACGGAATCAAAATCTACATAGAGGGACTAAACGGAGATATAGCCTTCAAGAAGGGCCAGCGGATCGGCAAGGGCGATCCGATCGGCGAGGTCGCCTACAGCTATCATAAAATCAAGAGACCGTCCATCCGCTTGAGTATCGGGCACAACGACAAATCCTCCGATCCGATGACGCCATTCGGGCTGAAGAGCAGTTTCATTCCTCCGAAAACTACGCCGCCGGTCACGGAAGTGACAAGCAAGCAGGCCAAAGAGGATTTCCTGCTTCACATCGGGGTGTTGAAAGAACTGTTTCCCGGTCTCTACAACGTTATTACCCCCGAAGAACTCGACCGGTATGTCGATGCGACGGTCGCCCGGATCGACGCCCGTCCGGGCAAATGGCCGATCGGCGAGTTCCGCGACCTGATGCGGGAAGCCGTAGCCAAGATTCACGACAGCCATATCTACATGTTCCCTCCGACTACCGCACAAACGGGACCTTCGCACCTGCCTGCAATCCGTCTCGGCTGGATCGGCGATACGTTGATCTGCACGAACGCGACTCTCCGTTACCAGCGGTTGATCGGAAAGCCCGTCGCATCGGTCAACGGTCTGTCGGCCGATTCGATGAAAGCCGCAGCGGCCGCCCGGATCGGCGGCTACGACATGCAGGCGGCAGAGTATAAGAATTTCATACTGGCGACGGAAGCCGACCGCATACTCTTCGAGAAGCCCGTTGGAGACGGAACATTCGATATGAACGTCAGGTTTTCGGACGGCGAAACGGTCGAAATCAAGGGGCACGATACGAGAAACGGAACTCCCGCCTATGTGTACGGCGATCGGTTTTTCTATACAAATACGCATCCTAAATCCTATACGTTGCGTATCCTGAACGATTCGACGGCCTATATCGGCTTTACCAACCTTTCGCAGGGAGCGCCCCAGCAAGAGGAGATCGCTGCTTTCATCCGGTCGATCGCGGACAAACCCAACCTGATTATCGACGTGCGCAACAACGACGGAGGACTGGGCGACGTGACCGAGAAGATCTATTCGTTTATCGCGAACAAGCCGGTCGTAGTCAGCGCGTATGAAAAAGCGAAAAAGACGAAGGAGATGAAAACCCTGCAATTCTCGACGAACTACGCAGGAATGACCGAACTGTTTCCCGATTTCGAACCGGTCGAAGGGAAAGAGGGCTATTACAACCGCTCGGCGGAAGGACGGCTGATCGTGCCGGATTCGGCGACCAACTACAAGGGCAGGGTGTACGTACTGGTCAACGAACGTTCGGCTTCGGCGGCCGCCTCGATCGCGGCGCTGGTTATGAAAGAAGGCCGCGGAACGATCATCGGCCGAGAAACCCGTACGGGCTATCATCACATGACAGCCGAGAAGTTCGCGGAAACGCTTTTGCCGCATTCGCAAATCAAGATCAAAACGCCATTGATCGAGCTGGGATTCGATACGGCCGTTACCGAAAGAATCCCTTACGGACGGGGCGTGATACCCGATCATATCGTTCCGCTCACGCTGGACGAACTCAACTACCGCAACGGGGACGCCATACTGAACTATGCGCTCGGCCTGATCGACGGGGACACGGGGAAAGGCGCGGAAGAATCCCCGACGCCGGCATGGGTCTGGTTCCTGATCGTCGGCGGAACGTTGATCGGGGGCGGATTTCTGCTTTTTACAAACGGCGGCCGGACTTTTCTCAACCAATCGGAAAAGAAGAAACGCCGCGGTCCGATCAAGCGGGAAACGGGAACGGGACGGCCGATCGGATCGGACTGAACGTTCCCGACACCGGATTCCAAGACCCGACGATTCGACCGATTAACATATTGCACATCAATAATTTTCGCAAAAAGAGCGACAACCGCAGCATAATTCGTCCGCCGGAACAGAACGGAACCGTGCACCGAACCTTCCCCGTACGCACAATACGCATAAGCCGAGGAACCGTTCCGAACCGTGAGTTGCCACACGGGCCGCTTCCGCCCGCAAGCGACCGAAACCCGCACGCAGCGGAATCCATGCGCCCCGACAAGACAATTCCTTCGCAGACCGGAGATGACAAGCGCTTGCAGCCGACGATACCCGTCGCAAAAAGGGAAAGCCATAGACAGGCATCCCCGTAGCGCCCCCGGCGTTTACGATTTCTTTCCCTTCCTTTTCGGATTGGCGGGAAACCAGCCCTTGGCCACCCGCTCGCGCTGCTCGAACAGTTCCTTGATCGTCCATAACGACGAAAAGGCGAATACCCCCGCCAACGCGGCCAGAAGCACGTTGTCGGTCAGCAGCGAAACGGCCATGCCGCCCAAGCCGAGCAACAGAAAAACCCACCAGCATCGCGTTCCCCAGTAATACTCCGCCTTGACGACGACGGGGTGGAACAGGCCGATAATCAAAAACGTACAGACACCTATAAACAAGCCCAGCAGGCGGTACTCGATCAGAAACTCCATCATTTTTCAGTCGTTTTAATGTTCTCATACAGAAACCGGGCCGTCTGCGGACGGCCCGGTCTTTCCGAAAACCGTCCTGCGGACCGCTCGCGCCCACGCGGCGACGGAGGACTTCCGACAAATGCCGGCGCCAACAGCCGGTGGAGCCGGCCCGGCCCGATTATATCCCGGACTTCCGACGCCGTAGCGACCGCTGCAAACCGGGAAACGACGGACCGACATCCAAAACGCTCCCGCTTTCTATTCCGGCCGGTCTGAAAAGGGCGCCGGCCGAAGGGGAAAACGGCGAGCACGGACGAAACAAGCCGGGCGCGCTACAGATTCCTTTGCACGAACTCGATGCAGCGCTCCATCAGGTGATGGCGCGACGGACCCATTCCGTGATTCCGGTCGGGATAGACGTAGAGCTCGAAGGGCTTGTCGTACTCGACGAGTCTGGTAATCATCTCGTACGTATTTTGAATATGCACATTGTCGTCGCCCGTACCGTGCGCGATCAGCAGCTTGCCCTTCAGGCGGTCGGCGAAATGAATCGGCGAGTTGTCGTCGTATCCCGACGGGTTATCCTGAGGCAGGCCGTTGTAGATCTCGGTGTAAATCGTATCGTAGAACCTCCATGACGTGACGGGAGCGACGGCGATCGCGGCACGGAACACGTCGTTGCCCTTCAGAATGCAGTTCAGCGCCATGAAGCCGCCGTAGCTCCAGCCGTAGATACCGATGCGGTCCGGATCGACGTAAGGCAGCGAGGCAAGGTAGCGGGCGGCCTCGATCTGGTCGACCGTCTCGTATTTTCCCAACTCGCCGTAGGTGCACTTCTTGAACTCCTCGCCGCGGAAACCCGTTCCGCGTCCGTCGACGCAGGCTACGATATATCCCTGCTGCACGAGCACGTCTTCCCAGCCGATCGTCCAGCGGTCGGCCGCCTGCTGCGAGCCGGGGCCGCTGTACTGAGTCATCAGCACCGGATACCGGCGCGACGAGTCGAAGCCGTTCGGGCGGACCATGTAACCGTTCAGCTCCACACCCTCGGAAGTAGCGAACCGGAAAAACTCCTTGACGGGCACCTGCAACTCGTCGAGCTTGGTCCGCAGCGCCGCATTGTCCTCCAGCGTACGCACCAAACGCCCGTCCGAGCGGTGCAGCGTCACCCGGTTGGGCGTCCGCACGTTCGAGAAATAGCTGATAAAATAGCGGAATCCGCGCGAAGGGGCGATCCGGTACGTCCCGTCGCCGCCGGTCAGCCGCCGCTTGCCGCGGCCGTCGAGCCGGACGGTATACAGGTCGCGCCGCAGCGGCGACGTCTCGGTGGAGAGATAATATACCCGGTCGCCCTCGATGCCGAGCAGCTCGGTCACTTCCCACTCGCCCGACGTGATCCGGTCGAGCAGCCCTTCCGAAACGCTGTATAAGTAAAGATGCATGAATCCGTCCCGCTCGCTGCGGACGACGAAGCGGTCGCCGTCGGGAAGGAAAGTCACGGTCCGCCCGTCTACCCGTTCG
Organism: Alistipes ihumii AP11; assembly: GCF_025144665.1. NCBI lineage: Bacteria > Pseudomonadati > Bacteroidota > Bacteroidia > Bacteroidales > Rikenellaceae > Alistipes > Alistipes ihumii. The sequence continues at coordinate 1,022,385 of NZ_CP102294.1, forward strand.
ACATAGCGGTCGTTGCGCTCGTCGTACACGACGCGGGACGCTCCCGACGAATCGCACAACAACACTTCGAAATGGTTCTGCAGACGGTTCAGCCGATAAAAGCCCAACTGCCCCGTCGGGGTCCAGAACAGACGGGGAATGTACTGGTCGGTCTGCTCCCCCGTATCCATCCGTACCGTACTCCCGTCCGCCGCATCGCAGCAATAAAGCTCCACGACCGAATTCTGCTCGCCGGCCTTCGGATATTTGAACGTATAGTTCTCGGGATAGAGCCCGCCGGCGAAGCGGTTCATGTTATACTGCTTCACGCGGCTCTCGTCGAACCGCAGGTAGGCTATCTTCCTGCCGTCGGGCGACCAGGCGAACGCCCGCGCGAACGAAAATTCTTCCTCGTAGACCCAATCGGGCAGGCCGTTGATAATATGGTTGAACCGACCGTCGAAAGTCAGCTGCCGCTCCGATCCGGCCGCCGGATCGGCGACGAACAGGTTGCCTCCGCGCACGAAAGCCACCCGGCTGCCGTCGGGCGAAAACTGCGCCTGCTGCTGCGGCCCGCCCTGCGAAAGCCGCCGCAGCGATCCGTCCTGCCTGTCGTAAATCCAGTACTCGGCGGTAAACGAATGCCGGTAAATCGGCTCGACGTCCGTGGTCAGCAGCAACCGTCTTTCGTCCGCGCTCAGGACGTAATCCGTAAACTCGATCCGGGGCTCGGCGGCCGAAGCGTCGAACAGGACGCCCGCCGGCTCGCCGGTGCGGTACAAGAAGCATAGCACGCGGCCGTCGCTCATCGTCGTGTAGCGCTCGCCGTCGGAGAGGCTGCGCACGCCGCTCACGGTCTTCTGCTCGAACGTCCCGTCGCGCAGGGCGGAGTAATCGAAGGCGGGTCGCGCCGAAACGGTTATCGTATTCAAGGTGCAGAGTGCAAAAAAAACGGTCAGTAAATTCCGCATGGTATCTTCATAATATTATGCAGGTTCGGCCGGCGACAATCGCTCAGCAGGCTTTCAGACTCAAGTCCAAACTCTTGATCTGATGCGTCAACGCACCGACCGAAATATAGTCGACGCCGCAGGCGGCGTACTCGCGCAGGTTGTCGAGCGTGATGCCGCCCGAGGACTCGATCTCGCAGCGGCCCGCGATCAGATCGACGGCCTCGCGCGTGAGTTCGGGCGTGAAATTGTCGAGCATGATGCGGTCGACGCCGTCGAGGCGGAGCACCTCGCGGACATCGTCCAGCGAGCGGACCTCGACCTCGATCGGAATCCGCTTGCCCTTGGCTTCGAGGTAGGCCTTCGTCTGTTCGACGGCAGCCGTGATGCCGCCCGCGAAATCGATGTGGTTGTCTTTCAGAATCACCATGTCGAACAGGCCCATGCGGTGATTCTCGCCCCCGCCCAGCTTGACCGCCATTTTGTCCAGTACGCGCATGCCGGGCGTCGTCTTGCGCGTATCCAGAACGCGAGTCTTCAGGCCCTCCAGCTCTTTCACGTAGCGCGCGGTTTGCGTCGCCACGCCGCTCATGCGCTGCATGATGTTGAGCAGAATGCGCTCGGCCTGCAACAGCGAGACCACGCGTCCCTCGACATAAAAGGCGACATCGCCCGGCCGCACATGCGCGCCGTCCTCGATCCGCTTGTCGAACGCCACGTCCGGATCGAGCCGGCGGAGCACCATCTCGGCCACCTCGACTCCGGCCAGAACGCCCTCCTGCTTGACAAGCAGCTTCATACGTCCCCGCTCGTCGGGAGGGATGCACGCAAGCGACGAATGGTCTCCGTCGCCTATATCCTCGCGGATAGCCAGTTCGATCAGATCGTTCGTAAAAGGTATATACTCCGGTTTCATACTTTCTTTTCAATTTTTACCGTTCGTGCATACGAATGTCGCAAAGTTACAAAAAACCGCGGATTTCGCCGCGACAGTACGCCGGACGGAGAAAAAAGGAAGCAAAATTTTTACGCTTTTTTGTAAAAATTTCTACCTTTGCCGTATAAAATTAACACGACGACATTTCCGGAAGGTTAGTCGTAGTGTTCTTTTTGCAAGTAAGCGACTGTATATCATACAAATGATGCGTCCAATGCAGGATTGAGCGTCATAGGGCGCACGGCAAAAGGCGTTCAAAAACGAAAACATTTGCTTATTTTGCGAAAATCGAAGAGGAGCACGAAGAAAAAACGAAAATCATGAAAGATCTCAGAAGCGGCACTACGACGCAGGGGCGCAAAATGGCCGGGGCAAGAAGCCTATGGCGAGCGAACGGAATGAAAGACGAGCAGATAGGCCAGCCGGTGATCGCCGTCGTCAACTCGTTTACGCAGTTCGTGCCCGGGCATGTGCACCTTCACGAGATCGGGCAGCAAGTCAAGCAATGGATCGAACGCGAAGGCTGCTTCGCCGCCGAATTCAACACGATCGCCATCGACGACGGCATCGCCATGGGTCACGACGGCATGCTCTACTCGCTGCCGTCGCGCGACCTGATCGCCGACAGCGTCGAGTACATGTGCAACGCGCACAAGGTGGACGCGATGGTCTGCATATCGAACTGCGACAAGATCACGCCGGGCATGCTGATGGCCGCCATGCGGCTGAACATACCGACCGTTTTCGTCTCGGGCGGGCCGATGGAGGCGGGACGCATGGGCGAGAGCAGCTACGACCTGATCGACGTGATGGTCAAGGGAGCCGACGCGAGCTATCCGGACAAGGAGCTCGACGCGCTGGAGCATGCGGCCTGCCCTACCTGCGGGTCGTGCTCGGGTATGTTCACGGCCAACTCGATGAACTGCCTGACCGAAGCGCTCGGGCTGTCGCTGCCGGGCAACGGCACGGTCTTGGCGACGCACGAGGCGCGCACGGAGCTGTTCCGCAAGGCGGCCAAGCTGATCGTGAAAAACGCGCGGGAATACTATTTCGACGACAACGACGCGGTGCTGCCGCGCTCGATCGCCACGCGGGCGGCCTTTCTGAACGCCATGTCGATGGACATCGCCATGGGCGGCTCGTCGAACACGGTGCTGCACCTGCTGGCCGTCGCTCAGGAGGCGGGCGTGGACTTCACGATGAGCGACATCGACCGCCTGTCGCGCCGCATCCCCGTCATCTGCAAGGTAGCGCCCAACTCGCATTACCACATACAGGACGTCAACCGGGCCGGAGGCATTCTCTCCATCTTGGGCGAACTGAACCGGGGGGGACTGATCGACACGGCGGTCGGACGAGTGGACTGCGCGACGCTCGCCGAAGCGATCCGACTGAACGACCTGCGAAGTCCCGACGTGTCCGTCGAAGCGAAAGTCCGCGCACGGGTCGCGCCGGCCGAAAAGCATAACCTGAAGCTCGGCTCGCAGAACGCCACCTATCCGTCGGCCGATCTGGACCGGGAAAAAGGCTGCATACGCGACTTGGAGCATCCTTACCTGAAGGACGGCGGTCTGGCCGTGCTGTTCGGCAATATCGCCCGCAACGGCTGCATCGTCAAGACGGCAGGCGTCGACGAGTCGATCCTCCGCTTCGAGGGGAAAGCCCGCGTGTTCGAGTCGCAGGAATCCGCCTGCGCCGGCATTCTGGGCGGAAAGGTAAACGCCGGAGACGTCGTCATCATCCGCTACGAGGGCCCCAAGGGCGGTCCCGGCATGCAGGAAATGCTCTACCCGACCTCGTATCTGAAAAGCGTCCGGCTCGACAAGGCCTGCGCGCTGGTGACCGACGGACGATTCTCGGGCGGCACGTCCGGACTGTCGATCGGACACGTATCGCCCGAAGCGGCGGCCGGAGGCGACATCGCGCTGGTACGGGACGACGACCGGATCGTCATCGACATACCGAACCGCACGATCGACGTCGTGCTGCCCGAAGGCGAACTGGACCGCCGCCGCGAGGCGATCGTCCGCTTCGAACCCGTCGGGCGCAACCGAGTCGTCAGCCGGGCCCTGAAGGCCTATGCGTCGATGGTCACGTCGGCCGACCGGGGCGGAGTGCGCGAAGACATCTGACAAAGGACCATTCCACGTTCTATCCGAGCGCCGGACATCCGAGGACGACCGCCGTCCCCGACGGCTCCGCCAGCGGGCGGACGTCCGACGCCGTCAAAACCGATTGACTTATGGCTAACAAGCAAAAAATAAAGGGAGCGGAAGCGCTGCTGCTGTCGCTCATCGCCGAGGGAACCGATACGATCTTCGGTTATCCCGGCGGACAGGTCATTCCGATCTACGATCATCTGTACCATCATACCGACCGGCTGCACCACATCCTGACGCGTCACGAACAGGGCGCCGTACACGCGGCGCAAGGCTACGCCCGTGCGACAGGCAAGGTGGGCGTCTGTCTGGCCACCTCCGGTCCCGGCGCGACGAATCTCGTCACCGGAATAGCCGACGCGATGCTCGACTCGACGCCGATCGTCTGCATCACGGGGCAGGTTCCCGCCGCACTGCTCGGCACGGACGCGTTTCAGGAGGCCGACACGATCAGCATGACGATGCCCATTTCGAAATGGAACTATCAGGTCACCAAGGCTTCCGAGATTCCGAGAGCGATCGCGCGGGCTTATTACATCGCACGGACCGGCCGGCCGGGCCCCGTCGTGATCGATATCTCGAAAAACGCTCAGGTCGAAGAGTTCGACTTCAGCTACAAACCGTGCATCTACCTGCGCAGCTATCATCCGAAACCGGAACTGGACAAGCAAGCCGTCGCCCGGGCCGTCGAAATGCTCAATGCGTCGGAAAAGCCGCTGATTCTGGTCGGACAGGGCGTCAAGCTCGCCGGAGCCGAGCGCCGGCTCGTCGAGCTGGCCGAGGCGGCCGGCGCGCCGATGGCCTCAACGCTGATGGGCATTTCGGCCGTGCCGAGCGGGCACCCGCTGTTCGTCGGCAATTTGGGCATGCACGGCAACATCGCCGCGAACGAGATGACACAGCAGAGCGACCTGATTCTGGCCGTCGGCATGCGCTTCAGCGACCGTGTGACGGGCGACGTGAAAAACTACGCCCCGCACGCGAAGATCATCCACATCGACATCGACTCGGCCGAGCTGGGCAAGAATCTGCCCGTCGAGCTGCCGATCCATGCCGACGCGGGCGAAGCGCTCGAGGCGATGAAATCGGGCATCCGGCACAAGGACCGCTCAGCGTGGATCGACGTGGCCAAAGGCTGCGACCGGCGCGAGTACGAGGAAGTCGTCCGCCCGAGCAGCGACCCGCAGGGACGGTTTATCTCGATGTACGACGCGATCAGCACGCTGGCCGAGGTCGAGAAGGGCGACGCGGTGATCGTCACGGACGTCGGCCAGAATCAGATGTTCAGCGCCCGCTACTCGAAATTCAACTCGACACGCAGTTTCATCACCTCCGGAGGGCTCGGCACGATGGGCTTCGGCCTGCCGGCCGCGCTGGGGGCCAAGCTCGGCGTGCCCGACCGCGAGGTCGTCTGCGTGATGGGCGACGGAGGTTTCCAGATGACGATGCAGGAGCTGGGCACGATCATGCAGAACCGCATCGGCGTCAAGATGATCGTGCTGAACAACTCGTATCTGGGCATGGTGCGCCAATGGCAGCAACTCTTTTTCGGGAAGCGTTACTCGTTCACGCATATCGAAAGCCCCGACCTGACGCTGATCGCCGCAGCCTACGGCATCCCGAACCGCCGGGTCACCGAGCCCGGACAACTCAGGGAGGCCATCGAGGAACTGGCCGCCGCGCCGGGAGCCTACCTGCTCGAGGTGGCCGTGCTCCCCGAGGAGAACGTATTCCCGATGGTACCGGCCGGCGCCTCGCTGTCGGACATCATTTGCACGGACTAAAAACGAACCGACTATGACCAAGGAATATATCGTCATCGCCTTCACCGAAAACCAGATCGGAGTGCTCAACCGCATCACGGCCCTCTATCTGAGGCGGAAAATCAACATCGAAAGCCTGAAAGTGTCCGAATCTTCGATCCGGGGTATCAGCATGTTCGTCATCTCGGCCTTCACGACCCGCGAGACGATCGACAAGCTCGTCAAACAGCTTCGCAACATCATCGACGTGATTCAGGTCGAGTATTACTCGAACGAAGAACTGATCACGCAGGAAATCGCGCTGTACAAGATCACGTCGAAGATTTTCCGCGAGAGCGGCACGGTCGACCGGATCGTCCGCGAGTGGAACGCCCGCATCATCGAGATGAACCCGCAATACGTCGTCGTCGAGAAAACCGGAACCCGGGAAGACATCGACGCGATGCGCTCCGAGCTGGAGCAACAGCAGCTGCTCACCGAGTTCACCCGCTCGGGAACCGTCGTGCTGCACCGCGACTCGGTCGAAGACAAGCTGCAGGCCAATCTGTAACGGAAACAACAACGAAACACGAATATCGGATTTAAAACCAGAGAATCATGGCAAAAATGAATTTCGGAGGAGTCATCGAGAACGTGATCACGCGCGAAGAATTCCCCCTGAGCAAAGCGCTCGAAACCCTCAAAGACGAAACGATAGCCGTCATCGGATACGGCGTGCAGGGCCCCGGCCAGTCGCTGAACCTGAAGGATAACGGGTTCAACGTGATCGTCGGCCAGCGCAAGAACTCCAAGACATGGGACAAGGCCGTAGCCGACGGCTGGGTCCCGGGCAAGACGCTGTTCGAGATCGAGGAGGCGTGCGAGCGCGCGACGATCATCCAATATCTGCTCTCCGACGCCGCCCAGATCGCCGTATGGCCTTCGGTCAAGAAACACCTGACCCCGGGCAAGGCGCTCTATTTCTCGCACGGTTTCGGCGCCACCTATTCGGACCGCACGGGCATCGTGCCGCCCAAAGACATCGACGTAATCATGATCGCCCCCAAGGGCTCGGGCACCTCGCTGCGCCGACTGTTCCTCGAGGGACGGGGACTGAACTCGAGCTACGCCGTAATGCAGGACGCTACGGGACGGGCGATGGACCGCGTGATCGCGCTGGGCATCGGCGTAGGATCGGGCTATCTGTTCGAGACGACGTTCAAGCGCGAGGTATATTCCGACCTGACCGGCGAACGGGGCACGCTGATGGGCGCTATTCAGGGTATTTTCGCCGCACAGTACCAGGTGCTGCGCGAGAACGGCCATACGCCGTCGGAAGCCTTCAACGAGACGGTCGAGGAACTGACCCAAAGTCTGATGCCGCTGGTCGGCGAGAACGGTATGGACTGGATGTACGCCAACTGCTCGACGACGGCTCAGCGGGGCGCGCTCGACTGGTGGAAGCCTTTCCGCGATGCGACGCTGCCGGTATTCAAGAAGCTCTATGCCGAAGTGGCCGCAGGCAACGAGGCTCAGCGTTCGATCGACTCGAACAGCAAACCCGACTATCGCGAGAAGTTGAACGAGGAGCTCAAGGAAATGCGCGAGAGCGAAATGTGGCAGGCCGGCGCTACGGTGCGCAGCCTGCGTCCCGAAAGGAACAAATAGCATCGTTTCTACATATCCCAAACCGCTCCTTCCGGGAAAGCGGTCGAACAGTGCAACAAGTTACGATAACTTGTTGCACTGTTCATGTAGATGAGTGACGAATCCTACTTATCGGCAGATCGATTCTTCGGATCGATCTGCCGAGTCGCTTTCGCGGATTTTTCCCTTTCGTTCGGGCAAGGCCCAGTACGGCCTGAACGGAATTCAAGACAGGGAAAACTTTCGGGCCATTCGGAAAGAAACGACTTCCTCCTTGCCGAAGGGTCCTCTGCCCGTCATCGCAACGAACGGAAAAGAACGAGCGCGGCACGGTAGCCCAACCAATCGTTCTGCCGGTTTCGCGCACGAACGCCCCGCCGAGCCTCGAAATTACAGAACAAAAAAGGTCCGGGCCGGCTGTCACAGAAGCGATAGGCCGGGAGGGGAAGTCATGCCTTATCTTTGCCGTCGGCTTTGCATTTCAACCGGAATTGGCTAACTTTGATATCAAACCGTCCGACCATGATACGCACGCTGACGACCCTGGTCGTCCTTCTTTCCGCCGCAACCGGCCTGTCCGCAGGAAACCCGCCGGAATGGGAACGGCCCGAACAGGCCGAATTCCCTGTCGTTCAAGGACAGGGATGGACTCGGGAACTGGGCGGAAGCTACCGGAGATTGCCCGACCGGGCCGAGGTTCTCGTACCGCCGGCCGTATGGAAACTATCCGCTCACTCGGCCGGAGAGGCCCTCCATTTCGTCACGAACTCGCCCGAGATCCGCGTACGTTACGGGGTGCAAGGCCCCGTGGACATGAGCCATATGCCCGCTACGGGCGTATCGGGCATCGACCTGTACCAAATAGACAACGACGGAACATGGCTGTTCGTTCCGCGCCTGATCGACGAGACATTCTCCGACACGGTGAGTTATCGGTTCTGCCCGGTGCCGGGCGAAGGATACGATCGGCTGGGATACGAATTCCGGCTCTACCTTCCGCTCTACAACGAAGTCGAATGGATCGAAGTGGGCATCGATTCGGCTGCTCGGTTCGAATGGCTGCCCCTAAGGGAAGAACGGCCCGTCGTGGCATACGGCACCTCCATTCTGCAAGGCGGATGCGCCTCGCGTCCCGGCATGGCATGGACCAACATCCTGTCGAGAAAGATCGACCGGACCGTCATGAATTTCGGATTCTCGGGCAGCGGAAGGATGGAACGGGAAACGGTGGAGCTGATCGCCGAAAACGACGCGAAAGCATGGATCATCGACTGCGTACCCAACATGAACCATCTCGAGGACTCGTTGTTCGAAGCCCGCTATCTCGAAGGCGTGCGGCTGATCCGCAACCGCAGCGAGGCGCCGATCCTGCTGGTCGAGAGCGCCACGGCATCGACGGGTTACGCCGATCAGGCCACTTTGCGCAAGAACCGGCTGTTGAAGTCCTGTTATGAAAAACTGATCGCCGAAAACACGAGAAACATTCACTACCTGAGCGCGGAACGGATCGCTCTGCCGGAAGACGCCACCGTGGACGGAATTCATCCTACGGACTGGGGCATGGAAATCATCGCGACGGCCTACGAAACGAAGCTACGCGAAATACTGAAAGAACCTCGGGGAGACTACCCGACCACCCGGGCCGTCACGCAGCGGCGCGAAGCAGCCGGATACGATTGGCAAGAGCGGCATCGGGAGTTGATCCGCGCAAACCGCAAGCAGAAACCGCATGCCGTACTGATCGGCAACTCGATTACCCATTACTGGGGAGGTACCGGCGGACGCTATCCGGAGAACGGCTCCCGCAGTTGGCAAAGAATCATGGCGCCGGCCGGTTTTCGCAACATGGGCTGCGGATGGGACCGGATCGAGAACATGCTGTGGCGAATCTACCACGACGAATTGGACTGCGGTACGATCGACCGGATCGTGCTGATGGCAGGTACGAACAACGTCGGCCGAGACGCGCCCGCCCAAATCGCCGCAGGCATCGCCCGCATGGTCGAAGCCGTTCGCTCCCGACAGCCGAAAGCCCGCATCAAGGTGATCGGCATTTTGCCCGCCGCCGGCCAGCAGGAACGGATCGCCGAAATCAACGACCGGATCGAGCAGGAGATCGGAAATCAGGGAATTGCCTGCTTTCAGGACGTCGGCATTTATCTGCTCGATCCCCGAACGGGACGCCTCGACGACAGGCTTTTTATGGATGGATTGCATCCCAACGAACGGGGCTACCGGAAAATCGCCCGAGCCATTGCGGAAATAACGGTTCCGAAAGCGAACACTCCGTAAAACGAGTTATTTTCATCATCCGGCGACCGGTACGGTCACACTCGCACACGACGCCGCCGGAACAGGAACAGATAAGCAAACGGAAAATCATTTTCAATGACTTGCAACAAATAAGCCGAACGGAGCATCTTATAAGTAAGAACGACGCCCCCCTATCGGCAAAATACAAAACGATGGATCCCAAAAAATCGACACCAGCTCAATCTGACAACAAAAGCAAGATTCTGATAACGATCCTTTTCATAGCGATTTTCATCGGAACGATTGTTTTTTCTTTGAGCATGTAGATTCCTGGGCTTACTGAATTCGCCGACCAAGCGAAGGAAAGGAGAAATGCCGACAGGAAGCTACCGTAATCAGATGTTTCCGCCACAACCCAGGGCAAAGCCGTCGTTACGAAAACCGGATTCGTATCCGAATCATTCTCTTTTCTCACACGGCAGGAGCGGACAGAAATCGCCCGAAACGTCCCGCCCCTGCATCGCGAAAACCTTCCTCGCAACGATCTTACCAATAGCGGACTCTCTTTCCGACCGCAAAAACAGAAATAACGAAGACACCGGCACTTCGCCCTACGATTTGAGAACGGGACAAACGCAACCTACATTACAGCCGAGAAGTTTAAAAGCGTACGCGATATTCCGCTATTTTCGTAATTTTGTCCTGTCAAACAATTGCCAAAGCCATGGATTTCGGATTTCTGAGAATCGCCGCCGCCATACCTTCGGTCCAAATCGCCGGATGCCGTCATAACGTCTCACGCATCGAAAAGCTGATCCGCCAGGCCGCCGAACGACAGGCAGCGCTCGTCGCTTTCCCGGAGCTCGCCGTAACGGGATATACTTGCGGAGACCTTTTCACCCAACGCGCGCTGCTCGACGGAGCGGAAAGCGCATTGGCCGATCTGCTGAAATCGACCTCCGACTGCCCGACGGTCTGCATTGCAGGCATGCCTGTGGCCGCGGGCAACCGACTCTACAATACGGCCGTCGTCTTCTGCCGGGGACGCGTGCTCGGAATCGTACCGAAAACCTATCTTCCCAACTACGGCGAGTTTTACGAGAGTCGTTGGTTCGCCTCGGGAGCCGACCTCGACGGAGACAGCGCGACGCTATGCGGGCAGCGGGTTCCGATGTCGACGGGACTGCTTTTCGGAGATGACGCTCTCTGCTTCGGCATTGAGCTGTGCGAAGACCTTTGGGTGCCCGTACCTCCCTCGTCGCTTCAGGCCGCGGCCGGCGCGCATCTGATCGTCAACCTGTCGGCCAGCGACGAAATGGCCGGCAAGCACGCCTACCTGCGCTCGCTCGTCGAACAGCAATCGGCTCGCGCTATGTCGGCCTACCTGTACTGCTCGGCCGGATTCGGCGAGTCGACGACCGATATGGTCTTCGCCGGCAATGCGCTCATCGCCGAAAACGGAACCATGCTGGGCGAATCGGAACGCTTCTCGTTCGACGAACAGCTGCTCATTCGCGAAGTAGACATCGAACGGTTGCAGGCCGTGCGGCGCAGAACCAACACATTCGGGCTGAAAGGCAGCGCCCCCTCCTTCCGGCGCATCGCGGTGGAATGGCCCCGGTATGCCGGATCCGACACTTTGCTCCGCACGTTCGACCCGCATCCGTTCGTCCCGTCCGACGATTCGCGCCGCGACGAGCGCTGCCGCGAAATATTCAACATCCAAGTCAGCGGTCTGGCCCAGCGAATACGCCACACCGGGGCGCGCTCGGCCGTCATCGGCATATCGGGAGGACTCGATTCGACGCTGGCGCTGCTCGTGACGGTGCGCACCTTCGACAAGCTGGACATCCCGCGCCGCCGTATCACCGGCATCACGATGCCCGGATTCGGAACTACCGGCCGCACCTACGGCAACGCGCTGAACCTGATGCGAACGTTGGGCGTCGACATGCGCGAGATCGGAATCAAGGCCGCATGCGAACAGCATTTCAACGACATAGGCCTCGACCCTTCCGACCGCAGCACGACTTACGAGAACGCACAGGCCCGCGAGCGAACCCAGATTCTGATGGACTTCGCCAACCGGACCGGCGGTCTGGTCGTCGGGACGGGCGACCTGTCGGAACTGGCTTTGGGCTGGGCCACCTACAACGGCGATCACATGTCGATGTACGGCGTCAACTGCGGTATTCCCAAAACGCTGGTTCGGTATCTCGTCCGCTGGGCGGCCGACAACGGTACGGAAGCCGACGCCCGTCCCTATCTGCTCGACATCATCGACACGCCGATCAGTCCCGAACTGCTGCCGGCCGGCGACGGTGACGAGATCGCCCAGCGTACCGAGGACACGGTGGGGCCGTACGAACTGCACGACTTTTTCCTGTATCACTTCATTCGCTACGGATTCTCTCCGGCCAAACTGTTTTTCATGGCCTGCCGGGCCTTCGACGGCCGGTATGACCGCGCGACAGTCAAAAAGTGGCTCGTCACGTTCCTGCGACGCTTCTTTTCCCAGCAATTCAAGCGGTCCGCCCTGCCCGACGGCCCGAAAGTCGGCTCGATCAGCCTCTCCCCCCGCGGCGATTGGCGCATGCCTAGCGACGCTACGGCCCAGCTCTGGATCGCCGAGGCGGAAGCGCTTCCCGTATGATAAGAGCTCAGCGAAAGCGGATTCGCTCGGGCAATCCGTTTCATTCCGGTAAAGCGAGCATCTATCGTACCGTATTTCGTTTCGGAGTCGTCTGCCGCATTGCATCATAGAATACAGATATACAGCGACAAAACCTATTCCGCCACACAATAAAATTCCAAGAAACGAAATATTTTTCCGGAAAGAATTTGGAAAATTAAATTTTCATCGTACATTTGCATCACCAAAAGCGAGGGACACGGGAGGAAGCAAGTCCTACGGGTCCACGAACTAAGAAATAACCGCCTTTCAATTTAAAGGTGCAACGCGGAAATAGCTCAGTTGGTAGAGCGCAACCTTGCCAAGGTTGAGGTCGCGGGTCCGAGTCCCGTTTTCCGCTCCAAACCCCTCGAAAAAGGGTAGTGTTTTAAATTAGGGGATGGGCAAAATCCAATAATTAACACGCTGAATTTTAAGATATTTTTATTTTTAGCTAGTAAAATAAAAGCGACTATTACAGTCGCTTTTTGTATTTTTGCACCCTTAAATCCTTCGAAAACGAGTTTTCAAAACGGATAATTCAACCTTCATGTTTCAAATTAGGGGATAGCAAAAATGGAATGCAAATATTGCGGAGGCACATGCGTAAAAGACGGAAGGCAGAACAACGGCAGGCAACGCTATAAGTGCAAATCGTGTCATCGGAAACAACAGGCTCTATATAGCTACAACGCCTACCAGAAAGGAATCAACGATGAGATTGTAACACTGACCAAAGAAGGAGTCGGTATCCGTAGCACAGCACGAATACTGAATATCTCTCCTACAACCCTACTCAGCAGAATTGTTCAGATTGCCCATACGATCTCGCGTCCTCCGGTCATCAATCAAAGAACCTATGAAGTAGATGAAATAAAGAGTTTTGTACGAAGAAAGTCCAAACACATCTGGATAGCATATGCCCTGGACAGAAAATCCAAACAAGTCGTTAGTTACAATATCGGTCCACGGACAAACGCCACCCTTAACGTAGTTCTCGAAACACTCCGTCTATCCGATGCCAAACGAGTTTATACCGATAGGCTAAGAAATTACCGTTCTCTGATCGAGACAAAGATCCATCGGACATCATTATACGGGACCAATCATATCGAACGACATAATTTAACGATTCGGACTCATCTGAAACGTTTAGCACGAAAAACCATCTGCTTCAGCAGGAGTGCAGTCATTCTGTCGGCAATCTTGAAGATTTATTTCTGGGGGTAAAAGCGTATAATTATATTTCCATTATTTATACACATTATCCGATCCGAACCAACTACTTATTGTCTTTTGAGCATCGGTGCTCATTGGAGTAATCGAATAGAGGGCTAGCCTCTTTTTAGGACGTGAACAACACACATACAATAAATTGCGCGATCTGTCATAACGATTGATATTGTGCTTGTTGTTGCTAAACGCGTCATTGTCATTGAAATTTCTCCATGCACTATCATCAACAATAACTAAAACGTTGTCAAACTCAGTTCCTTTCACACCATGTTTAGTTGAATATATCGTATTTTTTTCAATAACTGAGGTAATATGATTTTTTCTGTTATTCCCTCAACCATAATTATTTTATCGGCAAAAAATAAATTACAGGTTCCTAAATACATGTATTTCTCTAAGAATCTCATGCCAGAAAGTCTTTTAGCGTTCTCATCTGCTTGTGCATTCTGATTAGCGATAAAAACCTCAATAATTTTTCTATCTTCTCTAATATTTTTTAATACTTTTGCATTGGCAAATGAAGCGAGGAAATCAAATGTCAAACAATGCACAAATAAACCGCTAATAAAGTCAAATAAACATCTATTAATGAACGATTAACGCCTCCTATTAAGGGGCGTTTCTTTTTACATACGTTGTATTTGATTTGTCGATTTTTTGTTGTTAATTTGTTGCTCGAAATAATTTGAGCAACAAAAGCAACAAATATGGGAGCAGCAAAAGAACCTATCCGCCTCCGGAAGCGGACGACGCCGACAGGCAATGTGTCGTTATACCTGGACATATATTTGAACGGCAAGCGGTCGTATGAATACCTGAAAATGTATCTCGTCCCCGAAAAGACAAAAGCCGACAAAGAGAAGAACCGGCAGACTTTGCAGCTGGCCGAAGCCGTCAAAGCGAAACGGATTGTCGAATTACAGAACGGCGAATTTGGGTTCAATGCAGCGTACAAACTCGAAACCAATTTTCTCGATTATTACCGGGCAATGTGCGAAAAACGACACGGGAGCACAGACAGCAACGGGAATTGGGGAAATTGGCATAGCTGCCTGAAACACCTCGAACGATATTGCAAACCGAACACCACGTTCAAGGACATTACGCCGGAATGGATAGAGGGCTTTCGGGAGTATTTGGATAAAACCGCCCGTTGCAGGGATAAGCGCAAGAAGATAGTAACGGACGAGATTTCAAAGCCGTTGTCGCAAAATTCCAAAGTAAGTTATTTCAACAAACTGCGGGCATGTATAAATCAAGCGTTCGACGACCGCATTATGCCCCATAACCCCCTGCGGGGTATCGAGGGGTTCAAAGCGGGGGAATCGGAACGATGCTACCTCACCCTCGACGAAGTAAAGGCTATGGCTGCGGCGCATTGCAAATACCCTGCTTTGAAAAAGGCGTTTATGTTCAGTTGCCTGACAGGAATCCGTAAGAGCGACATCGAAAAAATGCGGTGGAAAGAAGTCCAACAGCACGGGGAGTTCACCCGTATTATTTTCAAGCAGAAGAAAACGGGCGGGCAAGAATATCTCGACATCAATCCACAGGCAGCCTCCTACTTGGGCGAGCGAGGTAAGCCCGACGACAGAGTGTTTGTCGGCTTCAAATATAGTTCCTATATGATAACGGAGTTAAGAATGTGGGCAGTTCGTGCTGGTATAACAAAGGATATAACCTTTCATTCAGGCCGGCACACTTTCGCCGTTTTGATGCTCGACCTCGGAGCAGAAATTTATACCCTGCAAAAATTACTCGGACACAAAGAGATTCAGACCACCCAAATATACGCCAAGATTCTCGACAAAAAGAAGCAAGAGGCCGTGTCGATGATACCGAACATATTGCCGGAAGAAACCGACAAAGAATAGCGGCTACGGCGTTTTCCTGAACATTTCTCCCTGCCCCGTTAGCAACCAATGGGCGGACACGCCGTAATCTCTGACAAGGTACACCAACCACGGTAATTGTGCGCTATTCTGCGTGGTATTGGGATTTTTCGCTTCGAGGGCATTCAGGTTCCACCGGTTGATATTATATCGGTCGGTAAACGTCTTTTTCCCTCGTATCACCCCCTTTGCTTTCAGGGCGTATAAAGCCTCGAAAAATCGGGCTGTTATTTTTTCGTTTTCGCTTTGATGCATATCTTTTCTGAATGGGCGTTTGCGGCCTTGAATTTTGCGTCTATTTTATTTTCTCGCTCCTGTAATAATCTTTGCCATTTTGCAACCAATTCGGGGCTGAAATCGGGCTTTTTGTGTCCGATAACTATCAACTCGTAGTCTCGCAACTCTTCGGGGGTCATTACAGGCATATATTTCTCAATGTCGAGCAATGCAAGCATATTTTCGAGCATTGTTTTCCGAATGTCCGCATACTTGGGTTCTTCAATCATATCCCCCTCGCCGGTCAAAAACCAACGGGCGTTGATGTCAGGCAACTTCGATACGATTGTCATTACCGGCGTGATACCGAAATTTTCCCCTTTTAGCAACTTGGCAAGATATTGAGGCGTCCAGCCCAACAAATCAGCAAACTCCCGTTGTCGCCCGCCTGTTTTATATTTGATTATTTCGAGTAACCTTGTGTTCATAAATTTCAATATAACGGTACTTTATATCGGATTTGTCCGAACTCTATTATCCTGCAACGGCAGAGGTGGCATTGCCTCCCTGCTGGGCAGGCATTTTTTTGCCTTCCGCAATTTGCTGTTTCAACAAGGCAACCAACTCGTCTATCTGCTTGTCCTTGCTTTTCAGGCTTTCGGCCTGCGTTTGTATCACCTCCCAAACATTTGCCGGAATAGTTACGACACTTGTTCCCGCCTCCACGGAGTTCAGCATATTGCCCTCGCCTGTCATTATCCAAACTTCGTTTATATTTCTATCGACAGACGCCAATTTCTGCACAAATCTTTCCGACAAAGGCACTTTTCCATTTACTATCTGTGAGAATGATGACTTTGTATAGCCTAACTTCTCGGCTAATTCTCGCTCGTTTTCGGCGTATTCCATAAAAACGAGCCAATTTATCACCTTTTTAACCCTTTGTGTTTCTGTCATTTGCAAACTAACTTAAAATTAAATCGCAACTTTGTGTCGAAAATTTTGTTTGAAATCGAAACAAAGTTTATATTTGCACACGGGTTTTAATAAAACCGCATTCAAAAATATGAAGAAAAATTTGAAATCGAAAATAAACCAAACAGTAAATGCAAAAATAATGGAACAAAAGGTTTTCAAAACGGCCTATCAAGAGGAACAGGAAGCCAAAGATATGGCTATCTACAACGAATGGAACGAGTTAATGTCCGTTCCCGGACAAAGTGCAACAGGCGTAACCCAACATTTGATGCAGAAGTACAACATCCATTCTTCATCAACTATTTGGGTTATGCGTAAAAGAGCCGAAAAACGGCTTAAAAGGGAGGGAAAATTATGAGTACAAAGTTAAGCCCCGAAGCTGCACGAGCCAAGTACGAGTACAACAAGAAATACCAGCAACGGTATTGGGAGAAAAAAGCTGCGTCAAAACGGGCTGCTGCCCAACAACAGATACAGACGGAACCGGTTTCGGTTTCCCGCAATGGTATGGACGACCAACGGTACATCACGGCTCTCGAAGCCTCGAACAAAACACTCAACAGCGAAAATCGACGGCTCGTGAGGCTTTTGCATAACTATCAGAAAATTATCGCTCAATCAACGGTTGCGGCTTTATGAAAAAGAACAAACAGACAATCGCAAAATATACCCGCCTGTATGCAATAGGCTTATGGGGAATCCTATCCATCATTTGGCTTTCCGGCGAACCAATAGACGATATGGCTTTGGGAAAATTCTGCTTGCTGAAAGGAATTGGGCTGGCATCGCTGGGGTTATGCTGCCTCGTAGGAAAAAGGCTCGATAAAGCAGGACTGCTGCCTGATATGGACGATGAAAATGATTGTGAGATATGAGTTGCCCGGTATGTAACGGATACCCCGGTTGCCCAAGTTGCACACCGGAACCTCGAATGATAACCTGCCCTGCCTGCAACGGAACGGGCGAAATCTACTACAACGAGAACGGAGACCGAATCTCCGAGGAAGAATACGCCCTGCTGCCCGCCGATGCAAGAGAGGTTGAAAGTTGCGAAGAATGCTACGGGGCAGGTAGCATAGAAGATATTTACGGACTTGATTATGACTAACGCAATGAATGATAAAGACAAACAACACCGCTCGGAGGAATTTCAAGAACTAACCTCCAAAATAGACCGGCTCGAAAAAATAGCCCTATTGGGGGCAAAAAACGTCCTGACGATAGATGATGTTGCCCTAATAACAGGGTTCACGAAAGGGCACATATATCGCCTGACAAGCGGGCAAAAAATCCCGCACTACAAGCCCAACGGACGTACTCTCTATTTCAAGAAAGAGGAAATCGAAGATTGGATGCTGCAAAACAAGATACAAACAAACACCGAGATTGAAAGTGCAGCCACCACCTACACAGCAATCAACAAAAAAAAGTGAGTTATGGACGATAGCCTCAATACAGCGAAAGCCCGCATCCGGGCAGCCTTTGAATCCGGAATCAGGATGACAACGGCACAGGGAAACCGCATCGGCAAAACCGTCGATTTCCGCAAAATTGTATCGCTCCTCAAAAGCGAGGGATTCGACATACAAAGCTATTGGAACGAAAAGGACGGGCGGCGTTGGAAAACCTACTACCACCAATACCCGCTGCCGCAGAAAGGGACACGCATGAATGAATTGGGGCAATCCAAACTGCAATTATAAACCGGCTGGGGAGGCGAGGCGGCATTACGCTAAGGTGGTGATTTAAGTGCGCTCACGGACTTCGCCACCTCTATTTCGCAGGTTCGAACCCTGCCCCCAGCGCAAGCAAAGCCCGAAGCTGTAAGAGGGCAAAAAAAATCAGCAATTATGAGTGACATCATCGAAATCAAACAGGCTGAGATGCTGCAAGCAATCAACCGGGCGGAGGTAGATACCCAAATCGCCACCGCAAAGCAGTACCCTCGTGATATTTACGGGGCATTGAACAACATCAAGACAATCGCCACGCTCGACAATTCGACGGCAGAAGATTGTTTCTATGCCCTGCGCCGACAGGGGACACTCATCGAGGGCGTATCGGTACGCCTCGCAGAGATTATCGCCGGAGCGTGGGGAAATATGCGGGTACAAACCCGTATCATCGGCAACGACGGCAAGACGATCACGGCACAGGGCGTATGCCATGACCTTGAAACCAATCTTGCCGTTTCGGTCGAAGTGAAACGCCGTATCACGGACAAAAGCGGCAAAACCTACTCGGAAGATATGCAGGTTACAACCGGCAACGCAGCATCGGCAATCGCTTTCCGAAATGCAGTTCTGAAAGTAGTTCCCAAAGCCGTAACAAAACGGGTCATCGACGAAATCAAACAGGTTGCGCTCGGCAAAGCCATAGACCTCGAAACCCGCAGGCAGAATATGATTGCCTACTTCGGCAAACTGGGTGTATCGCAGACGGACATCCTCACCTACTGCGGCGTGAAACGTATCGAGGAAATCACCAGCGAAATGGTGTTCGAGTTGAGCGGCTTGAAAAACGCCATAAAGGAGGGCACAACGACCGTAGCCGAAACATTCAAGCAGAACACCGCCGACGCAGAGAAGTTGGCCGAGGACGCCCGAAAACAAGCCGAGGCCAAACGCCGCAAGGTGGCAGAGGCTGCCGCCGCAGCTACGGCTGCAACACAAGGTGGCGGACAACCCTCCGAAACATCGGAGGCCGTGAATCCCGAAACAGGCGAAGTAACAAAAAAATAACCGCTCGAAAGAGCATAATTCAATATAACAATGGATAACGTAGAAATCAAAAAATCGAATCTCGAAGCAGCGTACAAACAAGCTGACGACAACACGAAAAAACTGCTCGCCACATTGTTCGGCGATGCGGTAACAACCAAAGACGACCGCCCAGTAACGGAGCGTATCAAGACGTTCGAGGACGCAATGGCTGCACTCGACAGCAACCACCCATTTGTATGCGATTCCCGAGCGTTTTGCGCCCAATCCGACAACATCAGCCCTGATATGCTGGCGTATCTCAAACTCCGCATCATCTGCGCTGCCTTAAACGAGGGCTGGGAACCACAGTTTACAGAGGATGAGTGGCGGTATTATCCTTGGTTTTACCTCTACACACAGGCGGAACTCGACGACATGGGCAACGGGGAAAAGCAGGAGCGGCGAATGATTGACACCGCTGACTATGTAACTGAATATGCGGGCTTCGGCTATGCGTATTCGAATGACGCCCCCTCGTTTACGTATGCGGCCTTCGGCTCTCGCCTTTGCTTGCGGAGCAGCGACCTCGCCATTTACTGCGGAAAGCAGTTCATCAAATTATGGGCTGATTTCAACTTAACCCGCAAATAAAAATATCAGGGAGGGATTTTCACCCTCCCTATTTTCAAAACCTCAAAATTAACAGAAATGGATATTCAAAACATCGTAAAAGACCTGCAAAAGTGGCAGGAGGAAAACAAAGAAAACCGGAGCGTAATCATTATTACCTCTGAATGTATCGCAAAATCCGAGGGGGGGGGGTAAACGCACCAGCGCATCTCTCATAGGGGTTGTTGGTTCAGAAGGGATGCTCGTGCCCTCCCTTGCAAATGCCATTACCCAACACTCCGATTTCATCGACCTACTCCGTAAGGCCACAAAAGTTGCGGCAATAGATACAATTTCCCAAACCATTAAAGACGTAAATTAGTATGAGCAATACAGTAATACGACCCAAAGACCGAGCCGAATGGCTCGAATACCGCAAAGACGGTATCGGTAGTTCCGAAGTAGCGACAATCCTCGGCCTCAATCCGTGGGAAACTCCTTACCAGCTATGGAGACGCAAAAAAGGGCTGGACGCCCCCAAAGACGAAACCTTTGCGATGAAAGCCGGGCATTATCTCGAAGATGCCGTATCGCAGTTTTGGGCTGACGCAACAGGCCGAGAGGTCATCAAAAGTTCAGCCGGAGATTGGTTGTTCAAGAACAACGAAAAAGGGTTCTTGCAAGCCTCCCCCGACCGTACTTATTGGCTGGACGGCCACCGAAACCCGAACAACAAAGGGATATTGGAGTGTAAAACAACCCAAATGTCAATCGACCCCGACGACCTGCCGAAGCATTGGTTCTGCCAGGTTCAATACCTGCTCGGAGTTTCGGAATTTAAGCAAGGTTCGCTGGCTTGGCTCTGTTCCGGCCGAGAATTCGGGTACAAGGACATCGCATTTGTTCCGGACTTCTTCGGATGGATGATTGAGGAGGTTGAACGCTTTTGGGTTGATAACATCATCGGAAACGTGGAACCGGATGCGACTACCGTTACGGACGTTATCACGAAATACGCCCGCCATACGGAGGGAAAAATCATTGAGGTTAGCGATGACATCCTCTCGGCCTGCAATCAACTGAAAGTGGTAAAAGCAGAACTTGCCAAACTCGAAGCCACCAAAGAAGAACTCGAATCGAAAATCAAAATGGGCTTCGGGGATGCAGAAGCCATCAGTTACGGAGGCCAAACCCTCGCAACGTGGAAAACGTCCAAAGACAGCGCAAAATTCGATAGCAAGGCTTTCGGGAAAGTCCACCCCGACCTTGCACAAGAGTTCACGAAGATAGTACCGGGCACACGCCGATTTATCCTAAAATAGAGGGAATGTATGCAATATCAAACCAGCAGCGAGAGGAAATTATCAAACTTCTCGCTGCTTTACAAGACCTGCCCGACAAAGATACCAAGACTATCAATATCAAACGCCGAGCGGTCATACTGACAAGGAAGTTGAACAATAAAAAGCAGATAGACAATGACACCAAATGATTTTTTAGGGCAATTATGGGAGTATAAACTGAACAGTTAAATTTTCTTCGCTCAAAATATGATTGTATTATAATCATTTTATTATTTTCGCAAAACCAAAAGTAACAGAGTATGAATAAGAAAGAACATAGCACTGTATATGGGTGGGAGTGGCCGAAAGGCCTCCCTACGCTCCTGTTATGCGTGGTAGCCCTAAATACGGTGCTTTTTAACACTATACGGCTATGATTACGTTACGTTCCAATCAATCAGAGCCGATAAACAAGGCGATTGCATTCTTCAACGAAAAGAAGCCGAAACCGAGTTTGATAGTACTCCCCACAGCGTGGGGAAAATCAATCCTTACTGCTTTCGTTGCGAAGAACTGCACGGATAAATTGCTCGTTTTACAGCCCTCAAAGGAGCTGTTGGAGCAGAACTACAAAAAATACCTATCGCTATGCGGGTTCGTAACCAACGCCGGTATCTACTCCGCATCATTCGGTCGAAAGGACATCGCACAAATTACCTACGCCACTATCGGCAGCATAAAGTCGCTCGGAGCGACATTCAAACAAATGGGCTTTACCAAAATGCTCATTGACGAGGCGCATCTATATCCCCGTGAATCCGATAGTATGCTCGGCAAGTTCCTCGAAGAAAGCGGGATCACACACGTTCTCGGCATAACGGCCACGCCTGTCAAATTACAGACCAACCGAGACCTCGACGGCAACACCTTTTCCAAACTTGTGATGCTGACCTCCCGCAGCAAGAAAGGCAATTTTTTCAAGGACATTATCCACGTCGGGCAAGTTCGGGAAATGGTAGAACTCGGATTTTGGAGCAAACTCGTGTATCAGGCTGCCGATTTTGACGACAGTATGCTCGTGTTCAACTCCTCCAAATCCGAATACACGGAATACAGCGTTCAACAAGCATACAATGCCAACAACGGCGCAGGCGGCATAATCGACGCACTCAACAGCAACAAAGACCGCAAGCATATCCTCGTGTTTGTTCCAAGCGTACAGGACGCTATCGACCTATCGCAACGGTATGAAAATTCAGCCGTGATATACGGCGATATGGATAAGCGGCAACGGGATTTCGTCATATCGGAGTTCCGAGCCGGACGCATACGGGTAATTTTCAACGTGCGGGTGCTTTCAACGGGTTTCGACTACACGGGGATAGATTGTATTGTTCTCGGCATTTCAACGGCCTCAATCGCCCTGTATTACCAAATCATCGGGCGTGCTACACGTATCGACGAGGGCAAACAGGACGCCCTCATTATCGACCTCGGCGGCAATGTAGCCCGTTTCGGCAAGGTCGAGGACATCACATTTGAACGGGGGAAGATATGGAGAATGTTCGGCAGCGGCGGGAAGCTGTTGAGCGGCATACCTATCAGCGACATCGGACGGGTAACGAAACAGGACGTGGACGCAATGGATGCCGGGCGGAAAGCCGTTATCGAGGTCATGCCTTTCGGCAAGTATAAAGGCGAGCGCATCGCCGACATTCCGGCCAGCTATCGACAATGGTGTTTGGCAAATTTCGAGTGGAAAGCCCACAACGAAAACCTCCGGCAATCACTCTTAGCTACACTTAAAAATTAAGGATATGGCAAGACCCAAGAAAAATAATGCAGAGTATTTCACGCATGACGCTGATATGCGGAATGACGTGAAAATAAAGGCTCTCCGCCGTAAATTTTCCCACACAGGGTATGCCGTATGGAATTACCTGTTGGAAACACTCACCGACAGCGATTTTTTCGAGGTTGAGTGGGAGGAAATAAACATCGAACTCCTTGCGGCGGATTATGACGTATCGGTTAGCGAGCTGACCGAAATTGTTGAATACTGCGTAAAAATCGGGTTGTTGCAGCGGGCTGGGAATAAACTCATTTCCAAAGCCCACCAGCAACGGTTCTCCTCTTTGCTCGCAAACCGTGAACGGAAGCGCATTTCAGAGGGGCAAAACGCAAGTATGCCGAATAATGGCGGAGTTATGGCGAGCCAAAACCCCGTAAAAACTGATGAAACTGATGCAAGCGGCAACCCGAAACAACATAGTAAAGGAGAGGAGAGCAAAGGAGAGGAAAAGAAAGGAGAAATAAAATATCCTTATCAGGATATTGCCGACCTGTGGAATTCGATATGCAAGAGCCTACCGAAAATATCGAAGTTATCAGACCCTCGTCGGGCTAAGATAAAAGCCCGGCTCAACGAGTTCGGCAAGCCCGAAAGTTGGATGCCGACCTGCGAGGCTTTGTTTGAGGCAGTCGAGGCATCCAGTTTCTTGCGGGGCGAAAACAAATCGAATTGGCAAGCGACGTTCGATTGGCTGTTCAGCAACGGCACGAACTGGGTTAAGGTCATGGAGGGCAACTACACCAACAAAGGCCAGCAACACAAAACCGGTTCCACCACCCTCGGCTGTGATGAGCGCATCGAGAACGGACGCCGGACGTATGGGTCGGGAAAGGTTACAATCCCGATGAACGCTCCTCCCCGTCCGGGCGATAAATACGCTTGGGATAGTTCAACGCAAAAATGGGTGCTGTTATGATGCGGTGGAGAGAGTTGGGAATAGAAATCCCGTACAATCGCACGAGCGGCAACATCAAGACCTACTGCCCTCAATGTAGGGACAGCCGCCACAACAAACGGGATAAAAGCCTATCGGTGGACTTGGCGACAGGTGTATTCAACTGCCACTACTGCGGGTGGGCAGGCTGCGCCGTCGAAAAAGAGCAGCGGTGGGACAAACCGTTTTACAACCCTCGCCCGCTGGCTCGACAGAAGCCCGAATACAAAAAACCCAAACAGACAGGCAATACTGCTATGAGCAGCAAGGCCATTGCTTGGTTTGCAGGGCGGGGTATCAGCAAAAAGACGCTCGAACAAATGCGGGTTACGGAGGGTATGGAATGGATGCCACAGAAAAACGGTCAGGCCAACACAATCCAATTCAACTACTACCGCAGGGGCGAATTGGTAAACACGAAGTTCCGCACGGGCGACAAGTGTTTCAAAATGGTATCGGGGGCAGAATTGCTGCCATACAATATCGACGCTATCAAAGGGCAAAAAGAGTGTATCATAACGGAGGGCGAAATGGATGCCCTTTCGTTCATTGAGTGTGGCCGTACCGACGTTGTAAGCGTTCCGAACGGGGCAAATGCCAACCTCTCTTACATGGACGATTATATCGAGGAGTATTTCGACGACAAAGATACGATTTTCATCGCATCGGACACCGACACCAAAGGCGTTATCTTACGGGACGAGTTGTTACGGCGTTTCGGAGCTGACCGCTGTCGCATTCTCGAATATGGGGAGGGATGCAAGGACGCCAACGAGCATTTGATGAAGTTCGGACGGGATAGCCTGCTGAAATGCCTCGACGATGCGCCGGAGGTAAAGGTAGAGGGTATTTTTACGGTTTCGGACTTTGAGCAATCGCTGGACGCCATTTTTGAACACGGCTTGCAAAAGGGCGTAACAATCGGGCACGACAATTTCGACCGGTTGTGTTCATTCGAGACCAAACGCCTCTGCATCGTAACAGGTATTCCGGGCAGCGGTAAATCGGAGTTCATCGACGAAATTGCCGAACGGCTCAATATGCGGTACGGGTGGAGATTCGCATATTTCAGCCCCGAAAACGCCCCGCTCGCCTATCACGCATCCAAGTTGATAGAGAAGTTTACCGGCAAGAAATTCAGCAAGGAAACGCTTAAATTCGGGGAATATCGGCTGGTAAAAGAACACCTCGAAGATAACTTTTACTTCATCAGCCCAGCAGATAATTTCCGAGTAGATACAATCCTCGAAAAAGCCAAATTCCTCGTCCGGCGGCGGGGCATTAAAGCCCTCGTAATTGACCCATACAACCGATTGGAGAGCCAACAGGGAAACCGGAATGAAACGCAGTACATCAGCGAACTGCTCGACAAGCTGACGAATTTCGCTCAAATCAATGACATCCTCATAATTCTGATGGCGCACCCGACCAAGCAGCCGAAGAACAAAGACGGAGTAATTGAAGCCCCGACGCTGTATGACATCAGCGGCTCGGCCAACTTCTACAACAAAGCAGATTTCGGCATCGTGGTTCACCGGAACCGCCTTGAAAATACGGTCGAGGTTCACGTTCAGAAAGTCAAGTTCCGACACCTCGGAGAGTGCGGGACTTGCCTATTCAAGTACAACATCAACAACGGGCGGTACACACCGTTCGACGGCGCAAGTTTCGACGCTATTGCATGGGACAATACCAACCACCTGCAACAACACCAACAAGAGCTGTTGGAGGAGGCATACCGCAGCAGCGTGTTTGATTTCCGAGACGACGATATGCCGGACGACGATTGCCCATTCTAACAATATGGAAGCGAATATAATATATAACATTGACTGCCTTACGGGGTTACGCAATCTGCCCGACGATAGCATAGATTGTTGTGTTACCTCCCCGCCGTATTTCAACCTGCGGGATTATGGAGTGAGCGGTCAGATCGGGTTAGAGGATACGCCTGAACAATACATTCAAAAGCTGGTCGGCGTATTCCACGAGGTAAGGCGGGTATTAGCCCCTGCGGGAACATTATGGGTAAATATCGGGGATTGCTATGCTGGCAGCGGAAAAGGGGCAGCAAACTATCCCGACAATGCCATGAAATACAAACAGGGGACAAATCGAGGGACTGTCGGGCGTTCGGCCATAGTCAAGAAATTCGATGGCTACAAGAGCAAAGACCTCATCGGCATACCTTGGATGCTGGCCTTTGCGTTACGGGCGGACGGCTGGTTTCTGCGGCAGGATATTATTTGGGCAAAGCCTAACCCCATGCCGGAAAGTATGAAAGACCGGTGTACGAAATCCCATGAATATATCTTCTTGCTCACCAAATCCCCGAAATATTACTTCGACTGTGAGGCTATCCATGAAAAAGCCGTAACAAGCGGCACAATCCCGACAAATGCACCTCGCTACGGCGGTAACAAATACACGGCTACCCCCGAAAAGTTTTACCGGACAAAAAGCGGCAACGCATATATCGACAGGGAATTTCGGAACAAAAGAGACGTATGGACAATCCCGACACAACCCCTGCAAGAAGCGCATTTTGCGACGTTCCCCGAAAAATTGGTGGCTGACTGCATTTTGGCCGGATGCCCTGAAAATGGAATCGTCCTCGACCCATTTATGGGTTCCGGAACGACGGGCATAGTCGCCCGAAAATTCAACCGCAAATACATCGGGTTCGAGTTGAATCCCGAATACATACAAATCGCCGACAAACGACTGAAAAAAGAACTCGGATTATTCATTTAACCTCAATAACAGTATGAAAACGTATGTAATTACACTTTCAAAGCGGTTCCCAACCGGACATAATCGGGCTGGCGAGCCAACACATTTTTGGGAAAAATTCATTAAAGGCCGAGATAACTACTCGTGCATTTACCGAGATTTTTGGGAAACTACGATTCCAAAAATCCACACGATACGTGCGAACTACCCACTTTGGAAGAAACGTATCGCCGAGGTTGAACGGGGTGAGGCTTGCCTATCAATCCGGCAATGGACGGGTAAACCTTATCGCAGCAAACAGGTTGAAATTGCCCGGCTGACAAAGGAGGACGGCGTGGGAATCCAACGGCTGGAATTTGTGAACGGCAAACTCGGGCTGCCTCGTATCGGAATTGTGTATCAGCGAAAAAACGAAATTGCTCTGAACGACGGTTTATCGTTCGAGGATTGGGAGAATTGGTTCAAAAACTACGACCTCGCACAGCCTATGGCAATCATCCACTTCACCAAATTCCGCTACTGATATGAACACACAAAAAATGATTGAATGGATAGGCACTCACAATGTCGGCATTTCATCGAGAACAATGTGGTGCGGATTGATGGGTGTTGGTTCCGGTTCGGCTGGAAGATTCGACATACCTCACGATGCCGACGACTTCTCACGCTGCTATGACCTCGTAACATTTGCAGAGGTTTCACCGGCTTATGACCTGCCCCGCATTTGTGAAATTTTTCCTTGGTACAAGCCCATTATAGACAGTTGGGAAACGCTCGTTGAGTTGTATGAAAAGCAGGATTACAAGGGCGTATATCATTTGCTGTCGAGCAAGCATGCCGAGGTTATGCGCTTACAAGGATACGAGAAAAAACAGAGCGGAATTTGGATAAAAAAACAATAGACTATGGCAACGACAAAAGAACATATAATTCAGTACTGCAAAGACCACAATTTCAAACTCCGAGAGGAAGATTTCGACGGCTCTATTCATCAGTACAGCAAATATCTATCGAAAACCATACTCCTGTTTATCGGCGTATCTGACACCATGTTGAATGTCGGAATAATAGTTCTCGATACGCAGCAACAAGTTTACAAAAAAGATACGACACTTCCCCTCACGCTCATTGAGCCGAGCTATTGGCGGCTCCATTTGAGTACAATGGTTCACGACGTTGTGGCGGCTGTTTTCGACGAAATGACCGGACTCGGTTTTAACCCTAAAAAATGACGCCCATGAAACTGCTCTATATCGACTTATTCTGCGGGGCGGGCGGAACCTCTACTGGCGTTGAGAACGCTCGGTACGAAGGCCGGCAATGTGCAAAGGTCATCGGATGCGTAAACCATGACGCCAACGCCATAGCCTCACACGCCGCCAACCACCCCGACGCTATGCACTTCACGGAGGATATTCGGACGCTGGAACTCTCCCCGTTGATAGCCCATATTGCCAAAATGCGGAAACTCTATCCCGACGCATTCGTTGTATTATGGGCGAGCCTCGAATGTACGAATTTCAGCAAGGCCAAAGGTGGGCAGCCCCGTGATGCCGACAGCCGGACGCTGGCCGAACACCTGTTCCGCTATATCGAGGCTATCAATCCCGACTACATTCAGATTGAGAACGTCGAGGAGTTTATGAGCTGGGGCGACCTCGACGAAAACGGCAAACCGATAAGCAAGGACGCAGGGCGATTGTACCAACAATGGGTGGCGAACGTCTGCGGGTATGGTTACCGGTTTGTTCATCGCATACTCAACTCTGCCGACTATGGGGCGTACACCTCCCGTCGCCGGTTCTTCGGCATCTTCGCAAAAGGGAGCCTCCCGATTGTGTTTCCCGAACCGACGCACAGCAAAGAGGGAGCGGCTGGGCTGTTCGGCCGATTACACCGCTGGAAACCCGTGCGGGAGGTGTTGGACTTTTCGGACGAGGGAGAAAGCATCTTCGGACGCAAAAAACCGCTCGTCGATGCGACGCTGGAACGGATATATGCGGGACTGATAAAGTTCGTTGCGGGCGGCAAGGAGGCATTCATGGTAAAATGGAACAGCATGAGCCGAGCAGGTAAATACCATGCTCCGGGCATTGACGAGCCGTGTCCGACTGTTGCAACGCAAAGTCGGCTCGGCGTGGCACAGGTGAGTTTCCTTTCCAAGTATTATGGCGGTAGTCCGGAGGGCAAGAGTGTATCGGTAGAGGAACCGGCAGGAGCAATAACCACAAGAGACCACCACTCGTTCATCACGGCCTACTATGGCAACGGGCACAACCACAGCATCGACGAACCCGCTCCGACACTGACGACGAAAGACCGGCTCGCATTTGTTGATATGCAGTACGGGAACGGGACACCCTGCGACATCGAAACACCCGCTCCGACCGTTACCACCAACCCCAAACACCAACTCGTTACCTGCAAACCGTGGATAATGAACACGAGTTTCAAAAACACAGGGAGCAGCATCGACGAACCGGCACAGACAGTAACGGCAAACCGGAAATGGCACTACCTGATGAACCCGCAATTCCAATCCGCAGGAGGTTCAGTCGATAGCCCATGTTTTACGCTCATCGCTCGTATGGATAAAATGCCTCCGTACCTCATTCAGACAGAACAGGGCGAAATGGCTATCGTTATCGAACCGGACGACAGCCCCGCAATGGTAAAAATCAAACAATTTATGGCATTGTACGGCATTATCGACATCAAAATGCGAATGCTCCGCATACCGGAATTGAAACGGATTATGGGTTTCCCCTCCGACTATGTTCTCGTCGGGACACAGGCCGACCAAAAGAAATTCATCGGTAACGCCGTGGAAGTCAATATGGCACGGGTTCTCTGCGAGGCTCTTTGCGCTCGACTGATTGAGGAGGACATCAAGCCGATTCGGGCGGCTGCATAGCCAAAACGAAACGCAAATAAAAAAAACGCACTATAAATCATCGAATTATGAAAGTGAAAGAAATCATCAAGTATCTGCACAACTACCAAAAGTGGCGGCGAGGGGCTGACCTCCCGATGCCCAACCCCAAAGAATTGGGGATAGCTATTGACGGGGCTATTCGTGAACTGCGAAACTTCCAACGGCTGAAAATCAAACTCGACAAGAAAAGCCCCAAATGAAATGCCACTACATATACACCGAAAACGGCGAAAAGGTGCTTATCCCATACTGTTGGCCGGTAGTTCTTTCGGGGGATATGTCGCAATGCACCTGCCGCACTGAAAAGACCTTTGCGGCTTTCGAGCGGGAACGGTACAATGAAACCGTCAAGGCTCTGCGGGCGGAAATAAAGGATTTGGAACACGAAAACGCCTATCTCAATAGGATAATCAAAAAACTCACAAAACAAAAACGTAAAAAATGAAAACAATGACGAAAGAGCAGCTTGCGGAGCTGCTGAACGGTAATGAGTACCGTGATGAAATGACAAAGGAACAGGAACAGGCTGCCAAGCAAAACAATCTGCTGGTGCTGTTCGGTGCATCGGATGACCTGCTCGAAATGCGAGGGGCTATCCGTGATGAAGTCGGAGCCTATGACGGCGGAGAGTATGCGCTGGCATTGGACGGCGAACTGTATGCCGACGGCGAGGAAGAAAACACCTACCACAAGGCCATAGGCAA
This sequence comes from Alistipes ihumii AP11, assembly GCF_025144665.1. Classification (NCBI taxonomy): domain Bacteria; kingdom Pseudomonadati; phylum Bacteroidota; class Bacteroidia; order Bacteroidales; family Rikenellaceae; genus Alistipes; species Alistipes ihumii. The sequence goes on from NZ_CP102294.1 coordinate 1,052,797, forward strand.
CGAGGTTCTTCCCATTTCGGACGAGTGCGACAACGACGACAATCCCCGCCTCATTCGAGCCGAGTGGTGTCCCGACGACCAACCGGCTTTGAGTTGGCGTATATCCTCCAATATTCCCTACGCCTCGTTCACAATCAAGGAGGACGGAGAACCTTACTGCGAGGGTATAATTATCGACATCGACGACATAATCCCCAACAACAAATAATACAACAATTATGGGAAACTTTGGAATTAAAATCGACCTCCTGAAACTGAAAAACAGTTTCGTAACCAACCTCAAAGGCAAGGCTGCCACGAAACGCTGCTTGGTTATCCCTATCGACGACAGCGGAGTTTACCTCGGCGAGAAAGGGGTGTATCTGAACCTCACAGCCGTTGAAATGCGGGAACAGCGTTACGGCGATACGCACGTCCTCAAACAAAGCCTCGCAAAAGAGGTGTACCAAGCCATGAGCGAAGAGGAACGCATGGCACAGCCCATATTCGGGGCGTTGAAACCTATCGAAAGCCAACAGCGGCAAATGGAAGTAACGCAGACTACCAACGCAGCAGAGGCAGTCGAAGACCCTGACGACCTCCCGTTCTGACATTCGGCGAACAAAAGCACGGCACAATTCGGGGAGCAATCCCCGTTTTGTCGTCTTGCCCGAATTCAGCCCCAAATTCAAACGATATGACAACAGATAAGCAAACACCCGACAAGCCAAAAAGAAAAGCACAGAAGCCGCAGAAACAGCCAAAAATGGATATGTTCACGGCTATATGCAAAAGCGACCTAAAAATAGAGGTCGTCAAAGAATACCTATTCCACCCCACCCGCAAATGGAGGTTCGACTATGCCATACCCGACCATAAAATAGCCCTCGAAGTCGAGGGTGGTGTGTGGACAGGTGGACGTCATACCCGCCCGCAAGGGTTTCTCAGCGACATCGAAAAGTACAATGCCGGAACATTGCTCGGCTGGCGGATATTCAGAGTAACGCCCGACGACTTATGCAGGTTGAAGACGCTGGAATTGATAAAACAGGCTATTTCCGTCTGAAAACTCATTTTTTTGCCCAAAAAGTGATTATAATACAATCATATTGGCTAATTTTGTCGAAACTAACAAATTCAAAGGATGATAAAATTTTCAGAATTCGTATCGCTCGGCCACCCTGATAAGATTGCGGACTATATTTCGCAATATCTCCTCGACCGGTACATCGAACACGACCCGCAAACCCGTTATGCGGTTGAAGTGCAAATCAAGGGCTACCAGGTAACGCTCGGCGGCGAGGTATCAAGTAAGCACCATTTTTCAGCACAGGAGATACGGGATTTTGTCCGTGCATCTGTAAACGAAATCGGGTACACACGAGAATATCAGCAGAAATGGGGTGCTGACAATACCATTTGTGGCGACCTGCTCGACGTGGCTATCTATATCTGCCAACAGAGCAACGACATTGCACAAGGGTTGTCCGGCTGGGGCGACCAAGGCATTTTCTTCGGTTATTGTGAGTACCGTCCCGATACCTGCGGAATGCCTCTCGACCATACCCTCGCCAAAAGATTATGCAAAGACCTGTTCGAGAGTGGCATCGGAGGCCTCGACATCAAAACGCAGGTCATTACCCGCAATGATAAGGTCGAAAAGGTCATCGTTGCAATCCCGCTGCTCGATGACACGAGCAAAAAGACCGTGAAACACTTTGTGCGCTCACGTATCAAAGGCCGGTATCAGCTCATCATCAACGGCACAGGCCGATACGTCAAACACTCGTCTATCGCAGACTGCGGTACAACCGGTCGCAAATTGGCGGTGGATTTCTATGGAGGCAACAGTAAACTCGGCGGCGGTTCCCCTTGGACGAAAGATGCAAGCAAGGCTGACCTCACGCTGAACCTCGCCGCCCGCCGCCTCGCTATCAACTACTCGATGAAATACAAAACGGACGTAACGACCGCCCTCGCCTGCTGCATCGGCAAACAGGCGGTGGATTTCATCGTTCAAGACACGGCGGAAAACACGTTGGCCGAGGGGACAATGGACATCAATCCACAGGAGATATGCAAGGAGTTCAAGTTGAACACCCCGATTTATGCGTCTATGTGCCGCTGGGGGCTGTTCGGCGAATATCAACAAGACAAAGTATGGGAATAGGACTATGAAAACGGAACTCGTAAAACTCTCTCAAATACGGGTGAACGGGGCAAACCCTCGTATCATCAAAGACGACAAGTTTGCCAAGTTGGTAAACTCGATTCTCGATTTTCCGAAGATGCTGGAACTTCGCCCGATTGTGGTGGACGATACACTCGTTTGCTTGGGCGGAAATATGCGTTACCGGGCATTGACTTTCATAGCCGAGATGCCTATTGACGACCTGAAATCTCGACTGTGCGATATTCGAGGTTTTCAGAAAAAAACCGAAGCCGAGAAAGAGGCTTTGGTTGAACATTGGGAACGTTGGCAGGATAACCCGACCGCTCCCATTATCCGTGCTGCCGACTTATCGGATGAAGAACAAAAGGAGTTTATCATCAAGGACAACGTGGGCTATGGCGAATGGGACTACGATATGCTGGCGAATGATTGGGAGGCAGAAGACCTCGAAGATTGGGGGCTGGACGTATGGCAGTCCGACAACAACGACGGCGGCGACAGTGCAGGCGAAAGCAGCAAACCAGCCAACGGCTCTTTGGCCGACCGCTTCGTTATCCCTCCGTTCTCAATTCTCGACACCCGCAAAGGCTATTGGCAAGCCCGAAAAAAGGTTTGGAGGGAACTTATCGGGGACATGGGCGAAAGCCGCAACGACACGTTAATAACAAGCCCCGAAATCAAGTACAAGGACATCTACCAAAAGACACGGGAGCATCGAGAATCGCTCGGCCTGTCGTTCAAAGAATACCTCGACAAATATGTGCCGGAGGAGGTCAAAGAGCGGGAGGCGGCCAAAGTGCTGTCGGCGGGCGTATCATTGCTCGACCCTGTTATGGCTGAACTCATTTGCCGTTGGTTCGGGTTGGAAAAATGCAAGACGTTCGACTGTTTCGCTGGCGATAGCGTATTCGGATATGTATCGGCCTATCTCGGCAATGAATTTACCGGCATCGAACTCCGGCCGGAACAGGCTCAACTCAACAATGAACGGGTGGAGGGTATGGCCGCCCGCTACATCTGCGATGACGGGCAAAACGTCGGGCAACACATTGAGCCGAACAGTATGGATTTGCTGTTTAGCTGTCCGCCGTACTATGACCTCGAAAAATATTCCGACCTCGAAAACGATGCGTCCAATCAGGGAACATACGAGGAGTTCCTTACGATTCTGACGAACGCTTTCAAATCCGCCCTCGGCTGTCTGAAAGAAAACCGGTTTGCGGTTATTGTTGTCGGAGACGTTCGGGATAAGAAAACTGGCTTCTACTACAATTTCATCGACGATATGAAACGCATCTTCAAAGAAAACGGAGCCGCCCTGTATAACGAACTCATCCTCATTGAGACGGGAGCCAGCACAGCCCTCCGTGCCGCCCGTTATATGGAGAGCCGCAAGGTTGCCAAGATGCACCAAAATATCCTCGTATTCTACAAAGGCAACACAAAGGAAATCAAGAACAACTACAAAAAAATTGAATATGCAAGCGAAGATTTGGAACTTTTCAGAGTGGATAGCGGAGACGAACCCGCAGAAGATTAGGGAACATTTCGATGCGCTGTTACGCAAAGCGGGGTTCAATATCCTCCGCTTTACGGCGCATAATTTCAAACCGCAGGGATATACTGCCCTGTGGCTGCTCTCGGAAAGCCATTTTGCCGTACACACGTTCCCTGAGTATGGCAAGACGTATATCGAGTTGTCGAGTTGCAACCTCGAATATTACCAGCGTTTTTTGGAAATGACAAAGGAGTTGTAAAATGAGCGAGGCACAACAGAGAAAGCGTCGGCAGTTGAAACTATCCCGCCTCGAAATCGTGGCGCAACTCTACAAACGGGGTTACAGCATACGGAAAATCCAGTCCGAGGTAATGAAACGTCTCGGGCTGGAAACCTATTCGACGGCCACCGTGAACAGGGACATCCAAACCCTCCTCAAAGAGTGGCGGGAAAGCCGCTTGGAGAACATGGATTTGGCCTTACAACTCGAATTGGAGCGTATCGACGAAACGTGCAGGGAGTTGTGGGAACAATGGGAAAAGTCGAAAACTGACTACACCAAGACCGCCCGCAAACAGAAAGGTTCGCCGACACGGGACAGCCAAACGGGGGCGACATCTATCCGCACCTATCAAACCGAGCGGACGGAAACCGAGGTAACACGCCTCGGCGACCCGTCGTACATTGCGGAAATCAGACAGCAGCTTGCAGAACGCCGGAAGTTGCTCGGCCTGTACGCCCCTGAAAAGAAAGATATTTCGGGCGATATGAGTTTTGCGGCGTTCCTGATAGAGAGTGGCATCGTGGACGACAATGAGCAGAAATAATGACATATTGCGGCGGCGGGGCATCGACCTGATGCGTTCGTGGAGAGAGGATTGGAACCGATTTGTCCGGGACGGTCTCGGCGTTACCCTTGACAGGGAGCAGCAGGAGATTTTATCCAGTGTCCAATTCAATCCCCGCACGTCTGTTGCCTCCGGCACGGCTCGTGGTAAAGATTTCGTCGCTGCCTGCGCCGCCATATCGTTTCTGTACCTGACACCACGTTGGAACACCCAACGCCAACTCATAGAGAACACGAAAGTCGCCCTCACCGCACCGACCGATAGGCAGGTAAAGAACATTATGATGCCGGAAATTTCACGGCTCTACAACAGGGCGAAATCACGAGGCATCGTGCTGCCCGGCAGATTGAACGCCTATGACATTCGCACGGACAGCGATGAATGGTTCTTGACAGGATTCAAGGCCGACGAGAACAACCACGAGGCGTGGTCGGGCTTTCACGCTGTAAATACGATGTTCGTCATCACGGAGGCGTCCGGTATCAGCGACAACACATTTGAAGCGATTGAGGGAAACCTACAAGGCAACAGCCGTGTCTTGCTGGTATTCAACCCCAACACTCCTATCGGATATGCTGCCCGCAGCCAACGAGGGGAACGCTGGACGAAATTCCGGCTGAACAGCCTGACCGCTCCGAACGTCATTGAACATAAAATCATCATCCCCGGACAGGTCGATTACGAATGGGTTGTCGATAAACTCGAACAATGGTGTACCCGTATCGACAAATCGGAGGTGCAGGAAGAACTCGACGACTTCTGCTTCGAGGGAAAATGGTATCGCCCCGAAGACCTGTTCCGCAAAAAGGTTCTCGGCAAATTTCCGAAAGTGGCCGATGATGTGCTTATCCCGATGCAATGGATTGAAGCAGCGCAGGAACGCTGGCGGAAATACAAGGGGGAACGCACGGGAACAAATTGGCTCGGTGTCGATGTGGCTGGAATGGGACGGGACGCAACGGTCTATTGCAACCGCATCGAGAATTGGGTTGCGCCGTTCAAAAAGCACAATTCGGGCGGCACGGCAGACCACATGCGGGTTGCGGGCGACATCATCAATCACCGCCGCCAACACCCTACATCGTTCGTTAGCATCGACACAATCGGCGAGGGTGCGGGTGTCTATGCACGGGCACACGAGATTGACGACAGCCCGTATATCATCAGCTGCAAATACAGCGAGGGAGCAAAAGCCCGTGATAAAGAACTAACCGACATTACGGGGCAATACAAGTTCCTCAATATGCGGGCATACCTGTTTTGGTGCATACGAGATTGGCTCAATCCGAAAAATAACACGGGAGCCATGTTACCTCCGGACGAAGAATTTTCAGAGGAGGCAACCGAAATTCGGTGGTCATTTCGCTCCGACGGCAAAATAGTCATCGAACCAAAAGAGGACATCAAAAAGCGGCTCGGACGCTCTACCGACAAATTCGATGCGCTGGCCAACACGTTCTATCCGATTGTCATCAAGCGTCCGGTGGACAAAAAACGTATCGCACAGGCTGTGTACTAATTTTTTTGCAAACAAAATGATTATAATACAAACATTTATGGCAACAATTCAAGAAATCATCGACAAGAACAGACCGGTAACAGAGATTATTTCCGACCTGAAAGAAAAGGCCGTTTACGTGCAGCCGTGGACAGGACGCTGGGGATTGATACACGAATACGACCCCAAGCGACATCCTGTGATGAACAAAGCCAAATACCCCGACATTGTGAACGAGGACGGCTCTATCGACTACGTTACCCGTATCACATACGACCTGCAACGATTGGCTGTAAAACGTATGACGGAACTATGCTTCGGCATACCTGTCAAGCGCATCTATAAACCCAATAACGACGGGGAGCAGAAAGTCGCCAAAATGTTGGAGGCAATCTACGAGCGGAACCGCATCGACAGCGTGAACATCGAACGGAGTAATATGCTGTTCGCCGGTTGCGAGGTTATGACGCTGTGGTACGCTGTCGAGCAACGGCACGACCTTTACGGATTCAATTGCCCGCTGAAACTGCGATGCAAAAACTATTCGCCGATGCATGGGGACGAACTGTACCCGTTGTTCGATGAGTACGGCGATATGATTGCTCTATCGGTGGGCTATACCCGAAAGAAACTCGGCAAAACCGTTTCGTACTTCGACACCTATACCGACAGCAAGCACCTGAAATGGTCGAACGAGAACAACGGCTGGCAGCTCATCGAGGACGAGGATATTACCCTCGGCAAAATCCCCGGGGTGTATATGTTCCGCCCGACCCCCATTTGGGAGGACACCTCGAAAATCGTGTTCGAGATTGAATGGGCGTTGAGCCGCAACGGTAATTACCTCCGCAAGAACAGTAAACCGGTATTCTGCGTGTTTGCGGACGAAGAAATACAATTCGGCGAGGAACAACCCGAAAACAAGGAGTTCAAAAGCATCCTCCAATATCCGAAAGGTTCTTCTGCGGGGTATGTCACATGGGAGCAGGCGGTTGAAAATCTGAAATTCTTTGTTACCGAACTCCGGCAATCGTTCTTCACGCAGTTGCAACTGCCGGATTGGAGTTACGAGAGTATGAAATCCAACCCTATGTCGGGCGAAAGCCGCAAGCAGCTATTCATCGACGCCCAACTCAAAGTCAAGGACGAGAGCGGGCGACTGATTGAATTCCTCGACCGTGAAATGAACGTCGTCAAAGCGTTCCTCAAAACGATGTTGCCCGAAAAGCAATGGAAAGACGTGGACAGCCTGCAAGTGGAAATGGAGATAACGCCGTTCACGATTACAGACGATAAGGACACCATTGCGAACCTCACGACGGCCAACGGCGGCAAACCTATCATTTCACAGCGGCAAAGCGTCGAAATGCTCGGCTGGAGCAATGACGTTGATAAAACGATGCAAGAACTCGGCGAAGAAAAAACCGTCGATGCGTTCCATTTAACCGAATAGCCCCATGACGAAAGTACGCATATCACAAATGACATTCGGGGAAAGCGAATTTGTCAGAGGCAACAAGGTTTGGAGGGCTGAATCGCTATACCTGTTCGCACAGGCCAAAGGCTACGAAGTCCGAGACCTCCCGCTGTGGGCGGTAGATTTAACCGACCATCCGTTCCCTGCGGATAACCTCTCGCAGTTCATCTTCCAATGTAAGCGGGTGCAGGACTGCTCGCTGAACTATCCTATTATCCTCGACGATTGCGGGCAGATTGCCGACGGCTATCACCGCCTATGTAAAGCGATTTTGGAGGGACGTGAAACCATAAAAGCGATACGGTTGGAGGAAATGCCCGCTCCCGACCGCATAGAGGAGGAATAACAATGGCCGCAGCGAGGAAAAAGCAACAGCGGGAACGACCGAAATACTCGTGTCGGGACTGCATCCATAGTTACGATTGGCACGAAAAGAATTGGCGGGGCGAACTGTTTATGTGCCGCTGCCCGCACTACAAAGAGGGGAAGTTCTCGAAATTCTTGGACGACCCGCAATGCAACGTATTTGAATTGAGAAACAATGGCACGGTTGGACAAATGGGAGAGTAAGCACCTGAAAGACGTGGAGCGTTATGCACGGCAGATTGAAGCTATTTATCAGTCTGCCGTGCGTGAGGCTGCCGCTATCGGGGCGACAATACCCAATTTCAACCCCAACAAGCCCTTTTCGTTCGCCAACTACCCAAGCACAAAGGCTCGCATCGAAAAGTTGCTACAAACGCTAAAAACGGGCATATCGACGGTTATTCTGAACGGCATCGAGGCCGAATGGACGTTGGCGAACAACAAAAACAACGAACTGTGCAACGTCGTATTCGGGGAATACGCCACGAAATTATCACCGGAACAGGCTCGCAAGTATTACAACACCAACGACAAAGCCTGCAAAGCGTTCACGGAACGCAAAATCGGTGGACTGAAATTGTCTGACAGGGTATGGCGGTACACGGAGCAATTCAAAACGGAGATAGAAATGGGCATCGACCTCGGCCTGCGGGACGGGCTTTCAGCCGATGAAATGAGCCGGACACTTCGACAATACCTCCAACACCCCGATAAACTGTTCCGCCGTGTACGAGACCAGCACGGGCAACTGCACCTGTCGCAACGGGCGGCGGTGTATCATCCCGGCCAAGGAGTTTATCGCTCGTCGTACAAGAACGCCCACCGTTTGGCTGCCACAGAAACGAACATCGCTTACCGTACATCGGATTACACACGTTGGCAGCAACTCGATTTTGTGGTAGGCATCGAAATCAGGTTATCGAATAACCACACCCTCAATGGACGAGCGTTTACCGACATTTGCGATGAGTTGGCCGGACGCTACCCCAAGAATTTCAAGTTCACGGGCTGGCATCCGTATTGTCGTTGCCACGCAGTAGTAATACTAAAAACATTGGAGGAAATCAAAGCCGACAACGAGCGGATAATGCTCGGACAACCGCTGAACGGGGAAAGCGCAAACAAGGTGTCCGACGTACCGCCTAATTTCAAGGAGTGGAGAATCAGGAATCACGACAGGATTCAAAAGGCAACCAAGAATGGGACGCTGCCTTATTTCCTGAAAGACAACAGACAATACGCAGCATAGCACAAAACAAGGGCGGACAAATCGACCGCCCTCATTTTTTCAGATTCTACCTCACGCCAAGTTCACATCAAGGCGAAGCATAATTCCCAAAGCCTCGGCGATACGGATAAACGAGGAGAGTTGCAAATCGGTCTCGCCTTTCTCGATACGATTGATGTAGGTGCGTTCCCGCCCGACACGCTCGGCAAGTTCCTTTTGCGTCATACCAAGTTCTTTGCGCCGCTCCCGCAACATTTCGCCATAATACCAGGCACGAGCCTTTGCGTCGAACTCTGCCCGTTCCGGAGTGCCGACCTCGCCAACCTCTTTGGCAAGTACCGTTTCGGCCTTTACGAACCCCGGCTTCTTGCTGAAATCCGTCTGCCGGAGTTTCTGCAATTCTTCTGCTGTTAATCGGTTGTTTGTCGTACTCATAGCAATTTTCTTAGAATATTGATAGCCTTTGTAATTTCCTTATCGTAATCCTTTGTGCTTTTCTTCACAAAGCCGTTCAATAGGATAACGCTCGATGCAAGATTGATATTTTCATTGTCCGCCGAAAACAGGATAACCCGAACCTCGTTATCGACCGAAACTCGCAGCTCGTAAAAATCGGTGTTCGTCAGTTTCTTCACGAACTTGGTCGGTATCGGCTGTACGGTTTCCAAAATCGCTACCGCATAGCGTAGTTTTTCACGAGTGCGAGGGTTCGAACTCTGTTCAAACTCAATGTATTCCGGCGAAAATATCAAATTTCGTTTCATTCTTATCGTTATTTCTACACTGCAAAAGTAACTAATTAGTTACACTTATACAAATCTTTCACAAGAAATGTGCCTATTTTCTCCGCTTTTTTCGCAGTACGGGTTCTTTCGTGATACGACACCGCCGACCATTGTATGGTTTATCGGGAGTGATTTTCAGATTCCACAGGCGAGACACCTTGCAGCCCACCTGTTCGGGCGTGAACTTCTCGTATATTGCTGACAAGGAGGTAAAGTAAAACTCCCAACTGTCGTCGTTTTCAAGGGGAGGCTCATTGAATGCCACACGATAGATAAACTCCAACTCACTCATTGCTGCCCTCCTTTCGATACCAGCGTCAGTTGGTTGAGCCGGTCGGGGAACCAATATGCGTCGCTGTCTAAAAAGACAATGCCACAATCCTCGTCTTTGGGGTAACGGTGCGGGCATAGAAAACTATCCGGCTTACAGAATCCCAATATTTCATGGGGACCAAATGTTACCCCATAATCGTTGGTAAACAGAACCATATCCCCGACGGTTAAATCGTCGTTTGTGTCTATCACGTCCGAAAGGCGGTCGTAAATCATCATGCCGTGTTTTGCTTCCAATTCGGCTCTCCAACGCTGAAATTCAGCTTTATGACTTCGTTTCATAACTAATGTGCTATATGATAAATCCTCGGTTCTTTCGACACGTTGTAAATCCAACTTCCACAACGTACCAGCAAGGCATCCTTGCCATAGAACATTCGTTTCATTCCTGCGATGCTGCCGGTTATGTGGAAACAGGGGAACCGGTCGATTTTCAGACGGTCTCCGTCCGCTTTGTATAGTGTTTTCGTTCTCATGTCATCTGTTCTATTTCGTGAATAGGCCGCCATTGGTATAGGCTCGGTTTGCGTTCCAAATCGCCTCGCCATTCAGCGGCATTATCATAGTCGATGAGTTCGATGCACCCGTCCCGCTTGTCTTTGACAAGACGTGGCAGTTCCCGAAAAATCTCATCAAGGGCTTCATCAGTAGCAAATCCCGATTTGTCTGACTGAATCTTATGCCAACGGAGCAGTTCGTTCAGTTCACTCATAGCACCTGCAACAAATCCACGTCTTTCCAGCATAGATAAATATCCCATCCTGACCGGAAGCATTTCGTCAGGGTCAAAAGGGTCAATTACGGCTTCTTTCGCTCGTTCTAAAATCGTCTTCATTTTTTAACTGTTTTATCAGTTTATCAAGCCCTCGTCCGTCCTGTATCGTTTTGCCGGTTGCCCACCCGCTGTACGGGAAGAACGTAACGGTCTTGCCCTTGTGAGTGAACTGTATTTTCTTGTTATCCCGCAGCGTGATTGTGTAGCCAAGCTGCTCAATTCGCCTGACTGCATGGGCTATGCGCTCCGGTTCCAGCCGCTCCTGTCGCTCAATGTTCAACCTTGCCATGTCCTACGATTTTTTCGGGGTGTACGGGAAAATCCCAATTAACCATTTCATCAGGCAACGATGAATGAATGTCGCCTCCGAGAACCAGCCCGCAATGTTTCTCGGCATATTCTTCTGCCTGCGCTTTGCTGGCGGCTTGGATTTTGAACTCGCCCCTGAACACGTACCGAACAGGGACGGTATAAATTCTCTTTTTGTCGCTCATAATTTCAGGTTTTATTGCCTGACAATCGCAGGCGGTTTGACAAATACCCGTAAGGGTATTATTATATACTTTCCTATACTATACTCTCCTTTACTCTACTATGGGGTATTGAAACGCCGAAACTCCGCCGTAATTCATCAATTAGTGTATTATGGCAGGGTTTCGGCGTGCCATAACTACTCGAAATCGGGATATGTCATTTCGATAGGCATATCCGGTTCTCCCTCGAACTCGTTATTACAGGCGGAAGCGAAAGAGGGCGTATCACTTCCCAGCGTGGTATCTTTCCACAACAACCCGTTGGGGTCTTGGTAAACCGGCCTGTCCCAGCCGTCGATGCCGATAAATTTCAAATCTGTCCTTTTCATCTTGTATTGAGTTTAAGCCCGCAAACCCGCTTTTCGGGCGGATTCACGGGCGGTTGATGTTTATGCGGTTACTTTTACCCGATTGAGCAAAGCCCCCGAAATCTCGTGTAACTCTCGGCTGCGGCGGGGTTCAAGTTCCCGTGCGTGTGCCGTGATAGCCTGCGTCAGCTTCCAAAGGGTTGCTCCGCCCTGTACTCCGTCGTCGGGGTCATTACGCATGAGGATTTTTTCAACACTCTCGCCCTCCGATTTCAGCAGCGAACCAGCCTTTACCAGCCGTTTCAGTTCTTGGTCGAAATCTACGTCGATTTCGGCCGCTCCTTGAATCTCGATGGCCTTTTGCATGATATTGTCCTTGCTGAACAATCCCCTCGTCAGGTCTCGAACTGCGGAAACCGTCGTGCGGGTGTCGAGTTCGTAGGTGCGGTTGGAGAGTTGCAGATTGTCAGGGAGGCGGGAGCCGAGGTGTACTTGTTTCATCACGCTCTCCCGAACCATACCATTGAGGCAAGCCCCGTTGAGCAAAAATGCCCGCATATCAACTGCCCCGTCGCCATAATCGGAAGTACTGAACCTCGCCCCTGCGAAAATCACCACCTCGCCGTTCTTTACTGTCGGAACCACGATAGGCTGCGGCAGTATCGTTTCCGCCCATACTTTCGTGTCGCTCATATAGGCATCGGCGATAACTGCTCCCTGCTGGCTCGCCTCCTGTACGAAAGCGGTCAGGATTTCAACGCTGTTCAACCGGCGGTAACTGTCGCTCAACACACCTCGAACCTGCTGGCCGACCGTGCGGATAAGAACCCGTGTGCGCTGCGTCCAGCCGCTATGCTCGTTCAGAACCGTTGCGGCGAGTTGTCGTTGCCATTCGTCGCCAGAGGCGAGCTGCCGTAGATAGCGAGAGGGGATGCCCATTTTGTCGGCCAACTGTCCGATAGCGTTGCCGTGGAGAGTGTATTGCCCGCTCTGCATATTCATCAGGACGTGCCCGTTTTCGCTGAACGTGATTATCGGGGAGTGATCGTTGCGGCGCAGTTCTACTCCGATAGGGGCGATATAATCCTGTGCGATTTTCCCCTCGTTTACCAAGCGTTCCATTGTGGCCTGTACGCCGACGGCCTTGTTTTCAATCATGCGCTGAACCTTGTTGATTACAACTTCGTTCAATCCTTGCTGCGTTGTCATTGCTGTTTCCATAATCCTGTTATTTAGATATTTGTAACTACTCTTGTGTTTCCCGCAAATTCTCAGTGATGCTTTCCATGTCATTTGCGGCATCATTGAGCGTATCGACTATTTCACTCATGCGCTCTCCTCGTTCTGCATATTGGAGAGATTCAGGCAGATTATCGTAACACTCTTGTTCCTCATCTGCAATAGCTTGAATTTCGACTTGGATCTCTTCAAGCTGCTCGCATATTTTGGCGAGACGTTTTCTTCTTTCGCTGTTCATTTCGGTATGTTTTAATTGATTGTTAAATCCGTAAGATATGCGAGGGCTTCATTGTAGAGTTCCTCGGCGGGCAGGTTGTCCGAGCTTGGCTCGAACCCTGCCATATATGCCGCTTCAATTATCTGTGCCATAATTATAGCTTTAATAGTTTGCTACTCGCTGTTTGGTATTGGCTACAAAGGTTTTATTGGAGCCGGCAAGTTTGATTTCACCGAGATTCTCCCAATCTCCATTTGCCCATGTTTTGGTGATGCAAGAACCTTTGTACTTGTTGATATTAGCTTTGATTAAATCCTTTGCAGGCTTCAACGAGTAGAAAGTGAATGTATCGTTCCATTCTTCGCATTCAACATCATACTCCCATTTTTTGAGTTCTTTATTGAACTTATCGCCGATGTACTTGTGGCAAACCGGTTCGCTGAAATAAACTGTGTACTGTTTCATATCTCTGCTATTTTGGGGTTGTTCAAATATGATTGTTTTATAATCATATTGCAAAGTAAGTGAAGTATATTTGCTATAACAAATTTTTCACGGAGAATTTTTAACTGAAAAGGTTATTTATATTTCCCTATTTGTTATGGGATTAATACTCACAACCAATCATTTGAAATAAAATTTATGATTGTTTTATAATCACTATTCGATTTTTGAGTATATTTGTCGCAAGCAAACTAATCAGTTAATTTTTGAACAGTATGAGAAAAGAGATTTTGGATGCGCTGAAAGCCAAATTTACGGGGGTCAGCGACGCAATCTTGGGCAGGATAGCCGACAAGTTGGCGAAGACTGCGACAACAGCGGAACAGGTTGCAACCGCAGTAGAGGGGGTAACGTTCCAGCAGGTTCTCGAAAGCTATGGCGACAGCCGAGCGACGGAAGCCCAGCAGACCGCAGTATCGAATTACGAGAAGAAACACGGTCTGAAAGACGGCAAGCAGGTCAAAGGGGGCGCATCTGCTGAACACAACGACGAACCCGACAATCAACACGGTAACGGAGACAACGATACTCCTGCGTGGGCAAAGGCAATTATCGACGGGCAGAAAAGTCTTTCCGACCGCCTTGCCGCAATCGAGGGCGACAAAGTTACCGCCAGCCGGAAACAGAAATTCGATGCAATCATTGGCAAGCTACCGGAAGACCTCCGTAAGCCTTATGCCCGCACGGACATCAAAAGCATTTCGGACGAGGAGTTCGACACCCTTTTGTCCGAAGTCGGTACGGAGGTAGAGGAACTCGCCAAGACTGCAAATGCGAGAGGTGCTGTTTTCGGCAGACCGGCCACAGGCGGCGCAACAAAAACCACAACGAACGGCGTCAAAGAGGCGACGGACGAGGAGGCGCAGCGTGTCGTGGACGGGATGAACATAGGTTAAACCACTAAAATTCAAAGACAATGCCTACCGCAGATTTGAAAAGAGCCTCTATTGAGGTAAATGACGGGCTGGATGCCATCGTCATTGTGAATGACTTGGGCGATGTTCCCGGCGGACGTACCCTTGACGTATCGGGGCTGGCAACTGATGTCGAGGTCATCAGGTCGGGGCATATCCTGATTCAGAACGACACGACGAAAGCTGTAAAGCCTCTCGGAGTAACCTCCGAGGCGTATGATACGCTGCCCGAAGGACATTCGTACCTCGGTGTGCTGAAAGCCTCCGTGCTGAAGAAAGACCCGAGGGCAGCAATCCTGACTATCGGTCAGGTCAATGCCGCAGCAAGTCCGTACCCCGTAACGGCGGCAATCAAAACGGGATTGCCCCGCATCGAGTTCCTTAACGCCTAAAACAGAAAGGAGAATAAATTATGAATCCGTCATTATTCATCGAGTACATCGACAAGTACTTCCGTCTCGTAATCGGGAAGATTACCGAGAAAATCAACGGCAAGAAAACGGAGGAGCAGCTACTGCACAAAACGATGCTCACGGAGGAATACTCCGCAGACCTCACTTGGGGTTCGACCGAGCTGAACACCTCCGTCGTTGCCGCTGATGTCGTGGCTATGGACAGCTCGCTGCCCCTGAAAAAGCGGGATAAAATCAGCAACGCAAGTGGCGTTATCCCGAAAATCGGTATCAAGTTCAGCAAGGGCGAGAAAGCCATCTCCGACATCAACGTAATGCGAGCAAGAGGAGCCGACGAAACAACCGTCGTGGGCAAAATCTTCGACGACGCTCCGAAAGCAATCAAGGGTGTGGATGTCCGTAAGGAAATTATGTTCCAAGAGGCTCTGTCCACCGGCGTAACTCTCGTCCCCGACGATGAAAACGTCGGTACGGGCATCCGGGCAGATTTCGGTTACAAGGCCGAAAACACATTCCACGTAACCAAAGCCAAATGGGGCGAGGCCGACGCAGTTCCGCAGGACGACGTGCAGCAGCTTTTCGACAAGGCACAGGAAGACGGGAACTCTATCACCCTCGTTATGCTGTCGAAAAAGTATTTCAACCTGTTCCGTAACTCAAAGCAGGGCAAGTTGCTCGCTGCGAACTACAACAAGCAGGTCATCACGGACGAATCCTTGCTGCCGGTTCCGTCAAGGGAAACCATGCTGGAAGCGTTGGCCGACGAATACGGCGCAACGTTCCGCATCGTCGATTCCTCGTTCAGAATCGAAAAGCCGGACGGCTCTTATACGTCCGTGAAGCCGTGGGCAGAGGCCAATATTGTAGGTTTGCCCGGCGAAAACGTAGGCCGCCTCGTGTACGGTACGCTGGCCGAGGAAACCAACCCCGTTGCCGGAGTAAACTATCAGAAATCGGGCTCACATATCCTCGTGGCGAAGTACTCGAAGACCGACCCGCTCAAAGAGTTCACGACCGCACAGGCTTTGGCCTTACCGGTTATCGACGGTGTGGATGGCATCTACATTCTGCATGCCAACTCCACCGGCAAACTGAGTGTCGAACCCACGTCGTTGTCATTCCCGAAATCGGCATCGACCAAGACGTTCACCGTGCATAGCGACAGCGACGTAACGGTGCAGTCCAGCCAAGAATGGGCGACAGCCACCGTCGAGGGCGATAAAGTATCGGTCAAAGTAACGGCCAACTCAACCGCAGAACGAACGGCCAAAATTACCGTAACTGACAAGGAGAACAACTCCGCCGAAGTGACGGTAACGCAGGCCACAGGAGAGTAATCATCATGGCAACAGTTCTCGAATCGCTGAAAGGCATCAACGCTTACCCTATTCCGTTGCGTACCCTCGTGGACGCAGCGGAATATCGTGGGCTTGATATGACGGTAGAAGTCTCGCAGGAGATTATGCAAACGGCGAAATATAAACTCGCCCAAGCCGACCTCCTGTTATGGCTTTCACTCGCTCCCGATGTCACGCAGGGCGGGCAGTCATACAGCTTCACGGACGAGCAGCGGATACAGTTCCGCAACAGGGCAAATCGGCTGTACGGGGAATGTCAGGAGGAGAGCAACAAACCGAAATCCATTTACGGGTACAAAGGTTCAAGACTATGATTATTGCAAACGGCACAATCGAAACGAAGATAAAGACAGGCGGAGGGATAGACCCTGATACAGACTATCCTATCGCCCCGTCTGTTTCTTGGGGCAACCCTATCGAGTGCCAATACCGAGCAAATAAATACAGCAACAAAGGCAAGGCAAACGGCGAAGCATTTACAATCGCCTCCTATGAAATCCTCATAGACGAACAGCCCTACAATGCTGAAATGCTGCGGTTGCGGGACATCAGCGGGAAAATCCTCGGAGAATTCTCCGTCATCGAAGTCGAGCCGTTACAGGGAGTATGTCAAATCCGGATTTTGGTCTGATATGGGAGCAAAACAGATAACACCGATGTCCGAGGTCGATGCGTACCTCGAAGAACAGATACAGAGGATTGAGCAACAAACCATCTACAATCTGTCCTACGTCGGTGAACGCTGCTTGAACGAAGCCCGTTCGACCAACTCCTACAAAGACCAAACGGGAAACCTCCGAAGTTCTATCGGCTACGTGATAGTCAAAGACGGCAAGATTGTTCAAATGAGCGATTTTACTACCGTCAAAAATGGACGAGAGGGAACGCAAGGCGGGGCGGCATTTGCCCGCCAACTCGTCAAAGAGTTCCCGTCCGGCATTGTCTTGATTGTGGTGGCAGGGATGAACTATGCTGCCCATGTATCGGCAAGGGGATATAACGTGTTGGATAGCGCAGAACTGTTGGCAGAACAACTCGTACCGAGCCTTATGAAACAACTTGGATTTACAAAACGGTAATGGCAAAGACAGGGAAACAGATACAAAGCGATGTGCTGGCGTTGCTGAAAAGCAGCACCCTCCCCTCAATCATATCGGGGAAAGTATATCGCAAGGGTTGTCGCCCGAGGGATTCAAAAGCCGAGGACGCTATCGTGATTTTCACGACCGGCCTCCCCGGCCAAATACAAACAGGCGTCGTAACCATAAATATCTATTGTCCCGATATCGACCCTTACGAAAACGGAGTTCTCGTGGAGGACGGCCAACGCTGCGAAACGCTCGAAAAAGCCGCAGCGGATTGGGTGGATAGCCTGACGGCTGCCGTATCGAATTACAAGTTCAAGTTGCAGCAGACAATTTACACGGAGGAAGAGCCTGAGATACATCAGCATTTCGTCGTGGTTAAATTGCAGTACGAATACATTGACTAACAAACCATTAAAACATTAAGAATATGTCTGTATTAAGCTGGGGTAAACCGACGGTAGAGTTTACCAAAAGTGTAAATGGCGCAGTTCCGACGGAACCGACGCCCACATGGACGGCATTTCCCGAAATCAAGGAAGACACGGCCAAACTGACGACAACCGAGGGAACGAAAAAGGAAGCGACCGAGGAGGGCGGCGATGTCGTCGATACCCGCAGGGGTAAAAACAAGTACGTCTTCGAGTTGGAGATTTTCGTCAAGAAAGGCGATGAGAAGCCTATCGAGGACGAGGACGGTGTTATCGTCGATAACTATGCCGTCCGCCTGACGCCGGAGGATGAGGCATGCGAGGGCTTCCTTATCGAGAATGCAACGGTATCGGTAACGGAATCGTGGTCTTCGGCTGACGGTAAGTTGTGGAAATACACGTTCGACGCAAAAAAGCCGGAAACGGGTAAAACCCTCAAACCGTACACCAAGTCGGCGTAAACCCTATGCGGAGGGGGTTAAACCTCCGCACATAGCGGGATAGAGCAGATAGCAGCTCGCCAATTTCATAGGTTGGAGGTCGTTGGTGCAAATCCAACTCCCGCTACAAACAAAATACGGCGAATTCGCCATAAATAAAATACAGTTATGCCGGAAAATATTGAAACCAAAGTCGCCCAAACAATTCTCCAACAGCCGGAGGAAATCACCGTTGGCGATAAAGTATATAAAGCAGCCCCGCCGAGTGCCGCAACTCTGATTTTGGCATCGGAAGCCGTTGCTCGGATGCCTAAAATTCAACTCAACACGGAACGAATCGTGGACGAGGTATTGGCAATCGGTAAAGATTGCCGTCCTATGGGCGAAATCGTCGCCATTATGATACTCGGCGCAAAAGGATTAACCGAGACACGAAAGACCGTCAAAACGGTTGAAAAACGCCGTTTTTGGGGACTTATCAAGGAAGCCGAGCAGGTGGAGGTCGAGGAAGTCATAGACCATAAAACAGCCCTCGCAAAATCGCTGTTGGAAGATATTACGCCGAGAGAACTCCACAACCTGGCCGCACGGCTGTTACAAAGGTCGCAGGTTGCCGATTTTTTCGGGCTTACCACTTTCCTGACCGAGATAAATCTGCTGCGACAGACGAGGGAGGTGGAAACGACAGCATCTGGGCAGTAATCGCAGGGACTGTCAAAGGGTTTAATCTTCCGCTGGAATATGTCCTGTACGATATGAGCTATGCCAATATGATTATGTACGGGGCAGTTCTGCCAAGCTATAAAAAGCCCAAAGACGGTAAAAAAGAGAGCAAAGAGGAGGAAATAATAAACGCAAGCGACCCCCGCAACAGGGATAAAGTTCACGCAATTTTATTCGGTGAGTAATGAATAACGACAAAGGCAAATTATACTACGGTTTGGGGTTGGATAATAACCAACTGCGAGCAGACGCCGCCGAATCTCGCAACATCATCAAAGGTATCGGCGACACGGCTGTTTCGGAAGGGAATCGTATTGACAGCATATCCCACAGGATAGGTGCTGCTCTCGCTGTTGCATTTTCCGCCCAGCAAGCAACTGCCTTTGCTCGTTCAATCGTTCAGGTAACAGGGGAAATGCAGCAACTCGACGTTGCATTTACCACGATGCTCAATTCAAAGGCAAAGTCAGATGCCCTCCTGTCGCAGGCGGTAAATTTCGCAGCAAAAACACCATACGATTTACTGGGTGTAGCTGACGGAATCAAACAACTGCTCGCATACGGAACCGCCGCCGAAGATGCCATTGAAACGGTAGAAATGCTGGGCAATGTTTCGGCGGGGCTGTCCGTCCCGTTGGGTGACATGGTGTACCTATACGGTACGCTGAAATCGCAAGGCAGGGCTATGCTGGTCGATATTCGTCAGTTCGCCGGACGTGGTGTACCTATCTACGAAGAACTCGCCAAAGTCCTCGGCGTATCCGTCAGCGAGGTAAATAAGTACATATCCGCCGGTAAGGTCGGATTTCCCGAAGTCGAGCAGGCGTTCAAAAATATGACGTCCGAGGGTGGTAAGTTCTACAACCTCATGCAAGAACAGAGCAAGACCATCACGGGGCAAATATCGAACTTGAAAGATAATTTCGATATGATGCTCAATGACATCGGAAGTGCGAATGAGGATGTCATAAGCGGTGCTATTTCAGGGGCATCGTACCTGATTGAGAATTATCAGGAAGTTGGAGAAACCCTTGCCGCCCTCGTTGCAACCTATGGCACATATCGAGCTGCTCTTATTGCAACTGCCGCTATACAGAATTCGGTTGCCACCGTAAAGCATACAGAGGAGGCTGCCGAATTGTATAAACTCCTCACGGTGGAGCAGCAGGCGCAGATAGCCAAGCAAGGATTGGCGAAAACTTCTGCCGAATATTACGCCCTTGTAAAAGCCGAAACCGCAGCGAACGTACAGGCTGCCCAAAGTGCATTGACGAAAGCCCGTGCCGACGTTACTGCGGCCAGCCAAGCCGTCGCAGCTCGACGGGCGGAATATGTTGCAGCCAAACAAATGGAGCAGCAGCGGTTGGCTGAACTTATGCACATTGGTGCAACCGGCACAGCCAAACAGATAGAAACGGCTCAAAGGAAATTGGCAACCGCCGAAACCCAACGGGAAACCGCCGCCCTTGCCTATCAGTCCGCCGCCCGTGATTTCAACGCCAAGAAAACGGCGGTGGAAACAGCTGCCCGCACAGCCAACACGACCGCAACAGCGGTCAATACCGCAGCACAGACGGCCAATGTTACGGCAACGGGATTCCTGACTGTTGCCAAAACTCGCCTTATGGCTGTTGCCGCCAAATTGAACGCCGTAATTATGGCGAACCCTTATGCGTTGGCTGCTGCCGCCGCCATTGCACTCGGTTATGGACTGTATAAACTCGTAACCTATCAGACCGAGGCGGAAAAGGCTCAAAGCAAATTGAACGAGACGATAAAAGAGGCCGATAAGTCTCTACAATCGGAACTCTACCAAATCAATTTGATGTTCGCACGGTTGAAAGCAGCCAAAGAGGGCACGGACGAATATAAAGATGCGAAACAGGCGATTATCAGCCAGTACGGAGAGTATCTGAAAAAACTCGGAGACGAAAAAACGGCTCTGAACGATATTGCTGCGGCTTACTCCCTGATAACAGAGGAAGCCACCAAAGCAGCCAATGCAAGGGCGATACAGCAGGTAACGCAGGAAGCCGGCAACATCGTTTCAGAAAAGCAGAGCGACGTATATGACGAGGTAAAGAAGATGTTGGGAAAAGAGTTCAAAGGGCAAAAAGGTTCTGACGGGAAAATTGACCTTGCCGATGAATATCTTATCAAATTGAAACCCGTCATAATGGGCGGGGCTGAAATCACGTCCGACATCGAAGCTATTATCAAACAGTTCGACAGAACTCGATACATACCGGGCGACCCAATGACGGGGATAGGTTCATACACCTACACGGCAAATGCCCTCAGGGAAGAACTGTCATCCCTTGCCAAAGTACGGGCGGCTGCCGAACAAAGCGTCAAAGAGGCAACGGAAAAATTCGGCTCTGCCCCGGCTGCGACCGACGGCGAAGCAAAGCAGTTCGATGCGATGACCGCATCCCTGCAACAACTCATGGAACAGCTACCGAAAGCGCAGGATGCCCTCGCCGCCTTAAAAAAGGCCGACACTCCCGATGCTGCGGCTATTGCAGCCAAAGAGCGGGAAATACAACTGATAAAAGACCAAACCCTCGCTCGTGAAAAGGAATTGTCGGTCATTCGGGACGTGAAAGAACAAATCGAGGCGTTGGAGAAAGAGCAACTCGGCTACGGCAAAGACGACCCCGAATACAAGGCATTGCAAACCCGTATAGATGCTTTGAAAACAAAGTTGCCTCAAACTGCGGGACAGACCAGCAAGGCGGAAAATGAAGCCGCAAGGATAAAGCGAGAAACTGCCGAGCGGAATCAGAAGATACAGGAGTACGAGGAGAGTGTCAAAAAGCAGATAAAGCAGGCGGAGTTGGATATTTCCCAATCCCGTATTGATGCTATGGAGGAGGGATTTGCCAAAGAGCAAGCCCAAATTGAACTTGCCTACCAACGACTGATTTTCGCCAACCAGCAGCGGGAGGCAGAAATGGTCGAGGCGTTACGTGATGCCCGTGAACTCGAATGGGAGAACAAAAATCCACAAGCGAAAGCAAAGGGAGAGACGTTCGACCGCTCAACCGTTACCGCTGCTGACCTTTCACCGGAACAGCAAGCGCAAATTGCCGAGTATTACAAAGTGGCCGAGGAGATACGCAATAAGGCAAATAAAACCTCGCTCGAACAAATGCTGGCGGATTTTATGACCTACGAACAGCAACGGAATAAAATCACGGAGGAATACGAGCGGCAGCGGAAAGCCCTGTATAATGAGGACGGTACGCTGCGGCAAGGGGTTACGCAGGGTAATGTTGATGAACTCAACCGCAACGAGCAAGAGGCGTTGAAAGCCGTTGATGAACAATTCGCATCACGGGAGGAAACTTATCAGGCATGGATGAACGCCATAGCCAATATGACGTTGCGGCAGTTGGAGCAAGTTTTAGCGCAGGCCGAGCGGGAGTTAGCAGCTCTTGAAACGTCGGGAACCGCTGACAGCAAACAAATGGCAACCGCTCGGGCGAAAGTGAACACCGCCCGTAAAAAGGTAACGCAGGCGCAGGCCGAAAATGAGGTGTCGCCGGGGAAACGCTCTATCAAAGAGTGGGAAGACCTCTACAAGACATTGCAGGAGGCAGAACGGGAATTTGAAAGCATCGGCGACACTGTTGATGGAACGGCGGGTAAGATAATCGACACGGCAGGGACGGTTCTTACCTCGACGTTGAGCATGATAAATAGCATTGTTTCGCTCACAACTGCATCTACAACAGGTATGCAGACTGCGGCGTTGGCATCTTCAAAAGCCATTCAGACGGTAGAGAAAGCCAGCGTAATCCTGACGATTATTTCTGCGGCGATGTCTATTGCTACGGCGATTATCGGGCTGTTCAACAATGACGACAAATATCAGGAGGAAATCGAAAGGTTGCAAGACCGTATTGACCAACTCCAATGGGAACTCGACAATGCCGATGTGGTGCGGTTGCAGAACAATACGTTCAATGTACTGGAAAAGGTCAAGCAGGTGTACGCCGAAACGACACAAGAGGTACTCCGTCTCCATGCTACCACGAACCGATATGCCAACTCATTGTTTCAGATTATCGGGCGGGTTGTTTATCAAAACGAGATAATGCAGAAGTCGGCGGAGAAATTGGCAGAGGCTTACGCAAGCATCGAATATACTGCGGATAAGGCACTTGGCTATGCGAAATATGATGAAGCGAAAGAACAACTCAAAAACCTCGCAGAACAACAGTTGCTCCTGCAAGAGCAAATCCGAAACGAGAACAACAAAAAGGACACCGATCACGGGAAGATAGCAGATTGGGAACGGCAAATACAGGAACTTGGAGCGGAAGCAGGCGCAATAATAAACGAACTCGTCGAGAGCATAATTGGGGGTAGTTCAACAGACATTGCAAATGAATTGGGCGATGCCTTTATCGACGCTTTCAGAGCAGGAGAAGATGCAGCCGAGGCGTGGGGCGAAAAGGTAGATGATATTGTTGCCAATATCGTCAAACAAATGCTCGTCCAAAAGTTACTCGAAGAACCTCTTGGCGACCTTTTCAATGAATACAAAGATAAATGGTTCAGCAAGGACGGAACATTTGCAGGCTTTGGTGCTGTCAATGATAGTATGGTCGAATTTGCCGCAAGATTAAACGGGTATGTAAACAACTTCCAAGCGGGTATGGATGCCCTCCCCGATGAATTAAAAGAAATATTGCTGGGTGATATTGAATCCACCCGTGAGGCTTCGGAGAAAGGTATTGCCACCGCTTCACAGGAGAGCGTCGATGAACTAAACGGGCGGGCGACAGCCATACAGGGGCATACATACTCCCTAATGGAAAGTGCCAAACTCCTTGTTGCCAACAGCGCACGAATACTCGATCACCTCGCAGGCATCGAAGATAACACGAAGCACCTGTCGAAGTTGGAAAGCATTGAGGGCGATATGCAGGCCGTCAAAAACACGGTAAACGACATTGCCCTGAAAGGAATAAAACTGAAAAAATAGTGAATGACACGTATGGAACGGACACTACTCAATGAAATATATGCACAATGGAAATCTGCCAAGCAACGGGCACAGCAGGAATGCGAAAACCGTGCTTTGTTCAACATGGCAGAGAAATATCGTGCTTGCACCATGTTCAAAGGGACGGAAGACCTCGAACAAATCATCCGGCTGTTCACTTCTCCGCAGGGAGTAGAATTTTGTCAGAAATACCACTTCCCCGACATAACCACTCTCCGGCGGTTCAAGCAGTACGACGTGGAACGCTACGGGATTTACATTGATGCAGGGCATATACGGCTCGAAAACGAGCGGACGGTAGTGCTTATCGGGAAAACCTCGGCCTGCCTGTCATACGACAGCAAAGGCCGCCACGAGGTGATTTTAATGCACGGAGCGCAAGCCTCGATTCAGGCCTCGGCGTGGGCTGTGGTTTTCGTATCAGGCGAACACGGGTGTCAAGTTATCAAAAAAGCAACAGACAGGGCGATGATTTTATGACGGATAGGTTTTACATAGACGGGAAAGACGCTTTCACGGAATACGGTGTTTTCGTGCAGGAGGACGGCTACAACGAGCTTGTGGCCTTTCCGTCATTGAAATCCGTCAAGAGCAATGATTGGCAGGAGGAGGACGGCATCGAGGCAGACTTATCCGCTCCGGTATTGGACACCAAAGAATTTTCCATGAAGTTCGTATTTACAGGTGATAATTACCGCTTCGGGGGCTTTATAGAATTGTTGTCCGACAAAGCCTACCACACGTTCAATTTCAAGGAAATCGGGCGTACTTACCGCCTCCGCATGGTATCACATACGAATCTCGATACCGCTCTGTTCCTCGGTTTTGTTACGCTTCGCCTCGCTGATGATTTTCCGTTGGACGGCTACACCTATACCGCTCCGGCAAGCACGGTTCCTCCCTACGGAGATTATGAACTCGACGGGCGTAAGTTGACGGATTATGGCATACGTGTTTTGGAGGGAACGCTATCCGAGATAGAGAAATCTCCCGCCGTGAAACAAAACTTGCTCCGCAACATAGGGACACAAGGCGGCGCAATATACGACGGGGAACGTGTTACATTCAAGACAAAAGAGGTCAAGGTAACTTGCCTCATGCGGGCGGCTACACAAACCGAATTATGGCGCAATTATGACGCTTTCCTGTACGACTTGGCACGCCCCGACGAACGGTTGTTATACGTCGATGCGACAGGGTTGGAATATCCGTGTCATTACAAAAGCGGTTCAGTTTCGGAGTTCTATGCGTCAGGGAAAATTTGGCTGAAATTTACCATTACGCTGGTCTTTACGTCGTTCCGAGTTGAAGATGAACATTACCTCCTCGCAGCCGAATCCGGAGAATGGATTATAACGGAGGAGGGTGATTTTGCGATTGATTTAACAGAAATAAAACAATAACAATATGGGTGTCAAGAAAATAAAAATCAGCGCATTGCCTTTGGCCGATACCCTTGTCGGATTATATACCATAGGGGTAAACGCCCTGAATAAGAGCGTCAAAGTGAGTTTGGAGTTTCTGAAAACCGCAGCGGATAAGGCCAACGACGCTGCTACGGCGGCCAACAAAGCCAAAACAGCCGCAGAGACGGCGACAGAAGCGGCAAAAACAGCCACAAAAAATGCCAATACCGCAACGGAGGCGGCCAATACAGCCGCTAAAAATGCTACGGATAAAGCAACAGCAGCAGACACGGCAGCCAAAAATGCGAACACAAAAGCCGATGCAGCGGACAAAGCTGCCGGGGCAGCAACGACAGCAGCGAACACCGCCAATTCCAAAGCCGCCCTCGCAGACCAAAAGGCCACAGCCGCCGACAACGCCGCAAATCTCGCCGGGGAGACCGCAGAGGAAGCACGAGCCACAATCGTAAGGTTGGAGGAATTGGAAGAATCGCTCGTCGGGCAGTACAAAATGATTCCGACAGGCATGAACCTCGACTATCCGCCTCGCATAACATTCCGAAACACCGTGCCGAGACGTATAACATACGAACTGCTCCCGACGAACACGGGACGCAATGTGCTGTTTCTCGGCGATGATAATGCCGTTTCGGTTCAACCCGACGGAAGCCTCACAGTCAATCGGACAGGTATCAGCAAAATCCACGTTATCCCGACCGAGAATACGTCAATTTACCGAACCATACAAATTACGGTGGCGGAACCGGAACTTCGACGAGTAAAATCAAACTCATTGCGGCTCATGGGCAACGGTAGTTTTAGATTAACTTAATAACAAGACAATTATGGCATTAACACCTGAACAGGAAGCAAAAGTGCTTCAAATTATCACAGCTTTCGATAACGGGAAGCGGTTGAATGAACTCCCCCATATCGGGGAGGTAAATCCTCTCGAACTCATCGTAGAGGTTATGGACACGGACGGAGAGAGCAAACAAGCTAAACTCGCAACCATGCTCCCATACCTCGAAGATCAATGCGCCTACGGCATCCAATGGGACACGACCGTATCGACGCCGACGTGTACCCGTATCGGCAGTATCGCTCTCCATAAAAGCCTCCCCATTCAAAACCGGATGCGGGGTTGCTTGTTGAGCGATAACGGAACGGTCGTTGAGTACCTGAACCCGACAAATTGGAGGGCGCATACCCTCGACGGCTCCAAAGGTCAGGTCATGGTCGAAATCCCAGCACATTATCGCAAGTTCGAGACAGAGGGAACAATACGCCGGTGCAAACTATCGGAATACCCGTTGCCGGGCTATCACGCCGTTCCCAAAATGTATATTTCGGCGTATGAGGCCGCTATGGAACGCAGCACGGGCAAACTCTGTTCTGTCGTCAATATGGGAACAGATTACAGGGGTGGAAACAATCAGGCGGATTGGGACGGAACGTATCGTTCTGTTCTTGGGCGTCCGGTTACAGTCAAGAGCCGCACGGCTTTCCGCAATGCAGCCCGCCTCCGTAACGCATCGGCGACGAACGAATGGAATTGCCTTGACTACAACGCATACAAGGCCGTATTTTGGCTTTACTATGTGGAGTACGCCAACCGTAACTGTCAGACGGCATTCAACGCCCAAAAGGACACAAACGGCTTTGCACAAGGCGGCCTCGGCAACGGAGTAACCAACACCCCGGATTGGAACGGATTTAACGGTTATTATCCGTTTGTCCCTTGCGGTTATACCGATGAACTCGGCAACGCTTCGGGCGAGGTTGCATACGTCATGCAGAACGCCGAGGGAGGTACACACGGAACGGTATATGTTCCTCGCTACCGAGGTATTGAAAATCCGTTCGGACACATTTGGAAATGGACGGACGGCATCAATATTCAAATCGCCTCGGCTGCTGACGGCGGGACATCAAAAGTATATGTTGCTGACGACCCCACAAACTACAACGACAGCAACTACAACGGCTACACTCTGCGAGGAGAAGAAGCCCGAACCGAAGCATACGTCAAAGAACTTGTCTTCGGTGAGTTCGGCGACATCATGCCAGCGGTGGTGGGCGGCGGTTCAACAACCTATTGGGCGGACTACCACTATACCAACATTCCTGCATCGGGTACAGTTCTTCGTGGTGTCCGGTTCGGCGGTAGTGCGGCTGACGGTGCGTATGCGGGCTTCGGCTGTGCGAGTTCGTATTACGCCCCCTCGGCTGCGACTGCGCTCGTCGGCTCTCGCCTTTGCTTTATACCCAATTTGTAAATAATTTAATAATAGATAGTTATGACGTAAGATAGAAAAGGTTGGTCGTTCTTCGTGGTGTCCTGTTCAGCGGTAATGCGAATAACGGTGCGAATGCAGGCTTCAGCTATGCGAATTCGAATAACACCCCCTCGAATACGAATGCGAACATCGGCTCTCACCTCTGATTTTCATAGGTTAATAAGAAACAAAATATAGAACGACGACCGTGCCTCTTGGCAAAAAAACACGAACCACAAAAAGGTGCTGGTAGGGAAACCGACGGCTCCAAGTATGAAAAGCAAAGCAATGAAACGGATAGGGAATTTATACGAAAGGATTATCGCAGTAGAAAACCTCCAACTCGCCGACCAAAAAGCGAGACGGGGAAAACTGCGTTCTTACGGGGTACGTCGCCACGACAAAAACAGGGAAGCCAATACCCTCGCTTTGCACGAAGCACTCAAAAATAAGACGTTCAAAACATCAAAGTACGAAACATTTATCATCAAAGACCCCAAAGAGCGGGAGATATATCGGCTGCCGTATTTCCCCGACAGAATCGTTCATCACGCTATAATGAACATTCTCGAACCAATATGGGTTTCGGTGTTCACGACGGACACGTTTTCTTGCATCAAAAATAGGGGTATAAACGGGTGTATGCTGAAAGTAGATAAAGCGTTGAAAGACGTGGAGAACACCCGATATTGCCTGAAAATCGACGTTAAGAAATTCTATCCGAGTATCGACCATGATGTGCTGAAACAAATCGTGCGCCGTAAAATCAAATGCCCGGACACGCTGGCTCTACTCGACCAAATCATAGATAGTGCCGCCGGTGTCCCTATCGGCAATTACCTGTCGCAATATTTCGCCAACCTGTTCCTCGCATACTTTGACCATTGGATAAAAGAGGAGGTCGGTGTCAAATATTATTTCAGGTATGCCGACGACATGGTTTTTCTGCACAAGGACAAGGCGTTCCTGCATGATTTACTCACACAGATAGATGCCTATCTCCGTGACAACCTGCATTTGACGATAAAGGCAAATTACCAGGTATTCCCTATCGCTAAAAATCGCAGCGATAAGCACGGGCGGGGGCTGGATTTCGTCGGGTTCGTTTTCTACCACGAACACAAGCTAATCCGCAAGAGCATCAAGAAGAATTTTTGCCGTGCCGTTGCCCGGCTTAACAAGCAGCCCAACCTATCTGCCAAAGACTACAAACAGGGAGTGTGCAGTTGGCTCGGCTGGGCAAAACACAGCAATTCCAAACATTTATTGAAAACCATAATTAAACCGAGTTTCTATGGCAATCTATGACAAAAAGCCCTCTATCTACGAGGCAAACGGGGACGGTTCTTACACCTACCGTTGGGACATTAAAGAAGTCGAAATACCCGCCGGAGCTGACACGGAGGAAACCACAACGAAATGGGAGTGTCAGGAGGTTGTCGTGTGGGGTACGGTAACGAGCGACAAACTGACCGAGGCCGTAATCAACCATTTATGGCCGAGGGATTACGAGCAGAAACTTATCAACGAGTACAACGCTGCGACAATGGGGATATACGGGGCTAAATCGAGTACCGATGCCCAGCCGAAAATCGCTGCATACAAAGCCTTTTTATCCGAGCGGGCAGCTATCAAACGTCAAATCGACGACGATTGTGCAACCCTAAATATCCAGTAATATGGCAAAGCGTTTCAGCGAACTCGGTATCAAGCAGCAGGACGACCGCAAGATTTTCAACTGCCAACAGGTGTCTATCACGGACGTTCTGAACAGCGAAATAGAAGTTATCGACTTTATCCCCGGAATGAAAACACAACACGGGGAAGGTCGGTATCTCATTAAGTTCACGCAGAACGGTACGGAGGGTAAGTTTTTCACAAACTCATCCGCCATTAAAAGTGTTCTCGATCAAATTCCTAAAGAGGAATTTCCGTTTATAACCACAATCCGCTGCACCAAGTGTGGCAACGGGAAGATATACCAATTTACGTGATGAAAATTCTCCATAACAACATCGAAATACTCAACATACAGGTCGATGACAGCAGCTACCGCTATCGGGCTATAAAGGGCGACCATAATCTGACGCTCTATTTCTCGCTGGCGGAACACGTCGAAATACCTGTCGGGGCGTATTGTGTCTATGAGAACGAGACCTACACGCTCGAAAAGCCCGAGAGCCTGACGATGAAGCACAGCCGCTATTTCGAGTACACCGTCGTATTCGATTCACCGCAGGCAAAGGCGGGCAAGTGGAAATTCAGGAACCCCGTAGATAGACGGCTGAAATTCCCGCTGACGGCCAAACCTATCGAACACCTGCAAATGTTCGTGGATAATATGAACCAGCGGGACAGCGGTTGGACTATCGGACGGTGCATTGACGCTCCCGAAAAGACCATATCGTACAATCATGCGTATTGCATCGACGCACTATCCCAAATGGCTGATGAATGGGAAACGGAGTACGAATTTGTCGGTAAGCAGGTGTCGTTGTGGAAAGTCGAGTACAACAGGGACAACCCGCTGCCGTTATCGTATGGTAAAGGGAACGGATTTAAGCCCGGCATCGGACGCTCCAACTACGAAGATTCTACGCCTATCGAAATTCTATATATTCAGGGCGGGGAACAAAACATCGACGCCAGCCAATACGGAAGTTCCGAATTGCTGTTGCCCAAAAGCCAAACAATCCGGTTCGACGGTGAACACTTCGAAGGCGAACAGGGATTTGACAGCAGTAAGGCTCGAACCTATCAAACGGATGCGGACGGGTTCTCCATACGCCGTGCCGATAAACCGTTATCCTCACAGGCAGAAGATAGCCTCGATTGTTCGGAAATATACCCCTCCCGTGTGGGGACAATAAGTGCCGTTACGGTGGTTGATGCCAGCAAGCATTTTTACGACATTGTAGATAGCAGCATACCGGCATCGCTGAATTTCGAGGACTGTCTGATTGAGGGCGAAACGCTGACAATTATTCCACAGACGGGAATGTTGGCCGGAAAGGAATTCGAGGCAAAGTATATCCACAATGCCAAAGAAGGGAAAGCCGCCCGCCGGTTTGAAATCGTCCCGCAGGATATAGACGGACAAACGATGCCAGGCGGAAATTATATCCCCCAAGTCGGAGATACATACGCCGTATTTCATTGTATGCTGCCTGCAGCGTACATCTGCGACAACGCCACAAAAACCGGAGCATCGTGGGACATGTTCCGGCAGGGGGTGAAATACCTGTACGATAACGAAGAACAGAAATTCACGTTCACGGGCGAATTGGACGGGATATGGGCGAAGAAAGATTGGCTCAATATCGGCGGTATGATAAAGTTGGGCGGGTTCGTTCAATTCTCCGACGAGCGGTTCCAGCCGGAGGGAGTGCTTGTCAGGATTATCGGGATAAAGGATTACATCAATAATCCCCACAGCCCCGAAATAGAATTGTCAAACTCTACCGTCGGGCGAACGGTATCGAGTGATCTGCGGAAAATCGAAAGTAACGAGGTGGTTATGGATACCCTCCACAAAGAGGCTTTGCAGTTCACCAAACGCCGGTATCGGGATTCTATGGAAACTATCGAAATGTTAGGCGATGCCTTGCTCGATAATTTTTCGAACTCCATAAACCCCATAGCCGTAAAAACTATGGCTATGCTTATCGGCGACAAGAGCCTGCAATTTGAGTTCGTCAATAGCATGACGAACCCGTCCCCCGTTGTCCATAACGTAACGTACAATCAGGCGACAAAGGTGCTGTCTGTTCCTGCCGGTATCATCCAGCACTACACGCTCGGCATCGACACCATATCGTCAAGCCATGCAGCCGACGAGTATAAGTTTTGGTCGCTCCCCGCCTTTACCACGCCGACGCTGACCGACGGAACAAAAAAATACTACCTCTACGCAAAAGTCAGCAAAACGGCCAAGACCGGCACGTTTTACATCAGCGAACAGGCTATCGCAATGGAGGGCGTGGCCGGATATTATCACTTGCTCATGGGCGTACTGAACAGCGAGTATGACGGAGAGCGCAGCTACGTTTCTCTATACGGTTTTACGGAGGTATTGCCGGGGCAAGTCATAACGAACAAAGTGGCATCGGCCAACGGCAAGAATTTCATGGATTTTCTGAACAATGCGTTCCGCATCGGCAATGACAAGACCTACATAGATTGGAACGCCTCAGTCGCCAATGTGCTGTCGATGAAAAATGCGACCATACAGATTGCAAACACCGCAGGGCAAACGATGATTTATTTCAGCGGCGTGGACGGTTCCGGCCAACTCGCCAAAGGGAACATCACATGGGATTCTGCTGGAAACATCAAAGCCAACGGAGGAACATTTACAGACATACTGATACAAGGTTCTCTCCGCTCACCGTTTGTCAGGGAAACTGATTCTATCGTGATAGGCAAACAATCCACTCACGACAACGTAGTGCCGATTGCCTCCGGCGGCGGTTGGGTTACAGTTGGTACTTTGGAATGGGGAGTAGAACAAAGCGGTAGGCGTATGTGCATCGCCAATTATAGGTGGGGCAGTGAAATTACAACGGGATCGATAGAATATTCGGCTCCAAGTGGCAAGTATTTCTATGAAGACGGAACACAAAAAAAGGCCATATCGCTATCTCGTGAGTGTGTAGAGTTGATGGGATATGGTACATCGACGCAGTTTTATGGCTGGATTGTATTGAACCGAATCAATTTGATGACCACATCAAAATACGGCAGAAAATTGAACGTGCTTGCCCAAGGTATTGTAACCGGATATTCATCGGGAGCATCTATTAGCTACAAGTCATACGACAATGCAAGTACATTGAGCGTAAGCCGTCAAGGAACAGGGAAATACCGAGTAAATTTTCCGTCAAATTGGGGGCTGATAACCGGGAGTTATATCGTGATGATGACCGGATATGGCAGCGGTCTGATGAAAGCTACTTTACTCGAAGCTGGAACGTCGTATTTTATCGCAGAGGTCAGCAATGATTCCTCCGCCAATGACGGTTCATTCATGTTTCAAATCATCAACCTTAATGATTGGCTCGTGCTTTAATTTTTGCGCAATAATGATTATAATACAATCACTTTATTTACCTTTGCCTTATCATTAAAAACAAAACGATATGCAGGAAAAAATCGAAAAGGGTATCGGGTGGCTTCAAAAGCTACTCCACTTGCAAGAGAAGTTCGGCTTCTTCTCCATTTTGAAAAGTTTATTTATCCTACTAATCACGGGATATGTCGTATTTTTTGCCCTGAATCCTCGTTACCTGCTCGACAAAATGGAACAGGTGCAAACAGAGCAACACAACGACGCTGTATCACGCCGTATGAGTGCCGATGCAAATATACGGATGATATTTAACCGCATACTACCAACGCTCGATGCTGACCGGGTCTGGCTCATCGAACTACACAACGGAGCGAAAAATCTCACTACGGGATTGCCATTCCTGTACGGCGATATGCGTATTGAAGCGGTTTCCGACGGTGTGCTGAATGTAGATGAAGAATATACCGATTTCAGTTTATCAAAGTACCCTTTTATAGCTAAAATTTTCGAGGACGGATATTTCTACGGACATATAGAATCAATGCGTGAATTTGACGAACGGCTTTATTACAAATTCAAGTCCAACGACGTAAACGAGATAGCCTTACTTGCCTTATATCAAGGTGATAAACCGCTCGGCGTATTGGGAATATCATTCTGCGGAGATAAACAAATGGACGCATCTGCCGTAGGGAAAACTATCCGAAAGTGCGGAGTTCAAATCGCAACATTACTATCCAACTAACTATCTAAGATATGAAACTTACACTCAAACGAATTGCCCTGAAACCGGCCTACACTATCGGCCATTTATATATCGACGGGCAGAAAGTATGCGACACTATTGAGGACACCGTGCGAGACCTGAACAAAAACGGGGTCTTTGACAACGGGGAAAAGAAAGTGTACGCCGAAACCGCTATCCCATACGGGACATACGACATCACGCTGAAAGTACAGTCGCCGAAGTACAAAGACAAGGCGCAGTACAAGTTCTGCGACGGATACTTGCCGAGACTGCTTGACGTTCCCCATTTCGACGGCATCCTAATCCACATCGGGAACACGGCAAAGGACAGCGCAGGATGCATCTTGGTCGGCGAAAACAAAGAGGTCGGCAAGGTACTGAACTCGACGGCCACGTTCCGTAAGGTGTACGAGATACTCAAAGCAGCCTCCGACAGAGGGGAGCCTATCAAAATCGAAATCGTATGAGAAACGTGAAGAAAAAGAAACCGACCTACGAACAGATTGTAGATAGGGCATATATCATAGCTTTGACAGCATTAGCATTGGCTTTCCTATCGTTCATGCTGTCGCTTGGATGAGTTGCCAAACAAGCGAGGTCGCAGCCACTATGAGTGCCCCTACTGAAATCCAAAAGGCTCGACGGGCATATTTGATATTGGATTCTTTCACCCTATTATCAAGTTGCCTGTCCGCTTCCCTCTTTCCGATTTCTTCGAGGGCATGGCCGCAATCGGCGTAAATAGGACTGAGGTATTGGGGCTGAGTAATATGGAAATCGCCACCGCTGATTCCGACCCCGACATGCTCATTCGAGAACAGCCGGTATATACGAGGCCAATACTCCCCGGATAGTTCCTCGCCTTTTTCGCAAGTAACTTCCGAATGCCCCGCCGCAATGTATTCGATTACAGCCATAAGCGACTGATAAAACTCCTTTGTTTCCATAATGACACAAAAATAACAAACAAACATGAAACGACTTCAAATTATAGTATTTTTTATAATCCTGCTGGCGGTAGTCGGCTGTTGCCCGACCCGCCACCTTACCTCCTCTACACAAGACAGCGTGCGGGTGGAAACAGTTGTCCGTACCGAGTATATCCCTGACACGGTGTTTGTCGAGGTTCCGATTGAAAGCGAGCGTCAGACAGTCCGAGATACAACGAGCCATTTGGAAACGTCATACGCCGTTTCTGACGCTCGAATAACTCCCGACGGGGCATTGTTCCACTCGCTGGCAAACAAGCCGCAGAAAAAGCCCGTACCGACCGAAAAAGAGGTAGTCTACCGAGATAGTCTTGTGTATAGGGACAAAATTGTAGAAAAGGCCGTACCGGTCGAACGAGAATTGACATGGTGGCAACAAACACAGATGAGAGGCTTTTGGATTGTGCTGGCAATTATTGTGGTCGTGTATCGGAAAAAGATTTTTGCCGTTGTCCGGCGATTTATCTGATTGAACAACAAACAATATTCTAAACCGGAACCCCTGTCCATATCAAAAACTTTGTTTATATTTGGGGCAAAATATTGTAATATAGCGTTTGCTATTGTTTTGAGGTTTAGGAAATCGCCAATTTCATCGAAGCCCTTAAAAGCAATGGTAGATGCCTGCGTATATGCGTGGGCATTTTCCTTGTTAGGGCTTCTGGTGTTTGGCGATACCTCTAAACCAACAGGAATGCCCACGCTTCTTTTGCGTGCGCTCTGTCAAGGCGATAGTATCGCCAAAACGACAAAATATGGGCGCATTCTTCTATTTCATATTATTCGGGTTGGTTGTCGCCGTTATCGGCGGCGTGTTGCAAGGCATCCACAACTCAAAGCGTCAATCCCCACCTCCTCTAAACAAAAAATTTAGCCTCGGAGGTTCAATCACACGGGAACAATTATCCCATATTCAAGCAGAGAACCGCAAGCGTGGAACAGCTCTCCAACATTGTGTAGAACTCAACAACAGGGGTATTGCCTATGAAAAAATGGGGAAAATAGAAGATGCCATAGCCACGTATGAAATCAATATATCCATCGGTTATACAGCCCACCACGCATACAAACGATTGATGATATTATACCGGAAACAGAAAGATTACCACAACGAAAGGCGAGTAATTATAAGGGCGTTAGAGGTATTCCCTGCGGAAATGGAATACCTCGACCGGTTGAGAAAAGTCGAATATTTAATCTTAAAATCAGGTATATAATATGAAACAACTGTCCATAATTATTTTGGCCGTAATTGCATTCTCTACAAACTGTATGGCGCAGGATAGAAACAATGCAGCTCCGGCACAACTGGCGACAAAATCAAAGGAAATAAAATCGGCCTTATATTGGCAGCAAGACCGAAAAACAGGGAAATGGGAAAGCCGCAAAAACACGACACTCGTTTATCTTGGCGAGGGTGTTGCTGTCGATAATTTCAACAGCCTATTCATCGGAGAGTATGCAGGACGACGATACCTTTTTTGTGATTTCAAAGAATACAGCTGGCGTTACCCTGTTTTACAAACGGAATGGATTGTATCACGAATGATAATGGCTGCTCTTTTATCCGAAGCCGATTATAGCAGCATGAGCAATATTGAACCCGGACAGGTAATTACAATCACACCTCGATTCTATCATAAAATGTTCAAAGGCCATGCCGAATATTCATTCCCGTTTTTCCTATCGCTCGGCGAAACCCTTTGCTCGTCATCTGAAACAATGTATAAATCATACGCACGAACCAATGGCGAGGATTATGCAGAGCGTTATTGGAAATCGGAATATCCCCTGCTATACTTTATCGTATTAAAACGTGTAGTCGGGTCTGACGGGCGTGATGTTGTCCGGTTCCTATTATATCCTCACGCTATGTCAGAACTCATCGAAAGTTGCTATTTTGAAGTTGCTTTTGACGTTTATAAAAACCTATTTACGGCAGACAAGAAGACAAGTTACAAATAAAACTATGGGCGGCGGCGACCGCCCTTTTTCGTGTCTGCATCCGACATTGGAGAGAAACAATCGGTGAAATAATCACGAACGTTATACAAGTAACTTTGAAATTGCTATCTTTATTCCCTAATGCAACCGCTTTCAATAGCAAGGCTTTCAATTCTGTTGCTGGTTTGTTGCTCACAGATTTTACAGAGTAAAACAACACGTTCAAATACAGCAATATAATGATTTAATTTCACGTTTTGCATTGGCAAATAACTGCATGTAATTAATTGATTATCAATATATTGCACAATAAACAATAAAAAACAAAAGAAGGAACAATCCAACTTAGATAATATTGATAATCAACACATTAAACACACAGAAATAATAAAGTATTGTATCAATTTTTCCTGATTTTGTCCCCCGTTTGTTCCCTGAACGGATACAAGGGACAAATTCTGTCCCTCATACAATTTAACGGAGGTAAAATAGGCAAATTTTATCAGTACCTCTTAAACTTATCCAAGTTACAGATAATATTCGAATAGAACTGAATTGTTTTTTCAGCCAAAATAGATTCTGATAATCAAGCGATTGACATATTTGAATATAACAGCAGAAATCATCACCAATGAGATTTCATATAATACATTTGATAAATATTCCCAACCATTATTCGCAAGTATTCGAATCATAGCATATTGAACATCCTCTTAAGTCTCACAGCGATTTTTATAGGGTAATTTAAAGAATTCAATAAAAAATATTTGGAGTATTGCGAAATTATTCTGTACATTTGCGCCACTTTTGAAAATTTACAATGCTGCAAAATAGAGACATATTATCCCAAACGACAATTCGAGGCAACAAATGTTTCGGAGTTCGGTCGTATGTTCTTCATGTTTGGAGCATTGAAACGTCTGCAAATTTCATAAATACTTTCCAGCGAACACATATAGGGGATAAGATGCGATAGATGTTCGCATCTTGATCTTAGAATAAACAGCAGAATAGTTGGAGAGTCCTTACCGAACTTTCCAACTATTTTGTTTTATGCCCATTGGTGACTGTTTGCTCCGTGCAATTCCTCTCCCGTCATTTCCGTCCAATGAGCGCAAGAACAAGCAATTTTAATTAACCGCACAGCGATGTGCACAAAAGAGAGCAAAATGAATTACAAATTTGACGGAAGCAAGGTCTATTTTACATCGGACACGCACTTTTATCATTCGAATATCATTGGCTTTTGCAAGAGGCCATTCAAGAATGTAGAAGATATGAATGAAACACTGATCGAAAATTGGAACCGGGTAGTTGGTCAAGATGATATCGTGTTTCATCTGGGGGATTTTTGCATGGGAGGATCCCATGAATGGACCAAGATTCTTAACAGACTGAATGGGAAAATCTATCTTGTTCTCGGTAATCATGATCTAAAAAATATCAGGCAAGGATACACCAGCAGGTTTGAATTGACAAGCATGCAAATGCACATAGAAGTCGATAAGCAGAAAATCTACCTGAACCACTGTCCGCTCCTCTGTTATGGAGGTGCTTACGGGAATACGTGGCAACTGTTCGGGCACGTGCATACGAGCAAATATAACACGGGAAAAGACGCTTCACGACTGGATATGCTCTTTCCGACGCAATATGATGTGGGAGTGGATAA
Organism: Alistipes ihumii AP11; assembly: GCF_025144665.1. Lineage (NCBI taxonomy): Bacteria > Pseudomonadati > Bacteroidota > Bacteroidia > Bacteroidales > Rikenellaceae > Alistipes > Alistipes ihumii. The sequence goes on from NZ_CP102294.1 coordinate 1,091,042, forward strand.
TAATGACTTTACTCCGGTCTCATTCGCGCAGGTAAAAAGGATAATCCAAAAGCAGATTGAACAATCAAATAAAAAACAGTAATATGAAAATACAATACATGAGCGATCTGCATTTTGAGTTCCGGGAGAACAGCAGATACATAAAACATAACGAATTCCCGGTAACGGGCGATATACTCGTATTGGCCGGAGACATTTTCTATCTGAAAGACAGAGTGGCTCCTTTGGGGAATTTCTGGAAATGGGCTTCTAAAAACTATAGGCAGGTTCTTATTGTTCCCGGGAACCACGAGTATTACAATTATTGTGATGTGATGGAACGGGGGTTACAATGGCGATGGATGTTCAAAGAGAATGTCGGTTATTATCAAAATCAGGTATTGAGAATAGACGATACCGATTTCATAATGAGCACACTCTGGTCGCATATCGAACCGGCAGACGAATATTTTGTTTGGAAAGGACTTAACGATTTCCGTCAGACCTTGTATAAAGGGAAACTGCTCCAAACGGAAGCATATAATCAGATGCATGACTTCTGTTTAGGTCATATCAAAAAAAGTCTTGCCGAAAGTACGGCAAAACATATAGTGGTCGTGACTCACCACCTGCCTACTTTGCAGGCTGTTGCTTCTCAGCATAAAGGTTCCGTATTGAACAGTGCATTTGCTACTGAATATGAAGAACTGATAGCCAGCAGTAGGATCGATGCATGGATTTACGGTCATTCACATACCAATATCGACACGGAAATCGGGAGTACAAAAGTGATTAGCAACCAGATGGGATATGTATTTGAAAACGAACATGTAATCAACGGATTTGATCCGGGGAAATTTTTAACCATTTGACAAGAAAGAACATATTAAGAAGACAAACTTTACCAGGCATTTTTTCATAGACTTGGCAAAGGAATACGGTTTGAATGCTACGATATTCGAACAGCTTGGAAGCGGGCGCGATACAGAAATCGTGGTTGATAACGATACATTGAAGATGTTAGTTAAACTTCAAGAGCAATTTGCCCAACTGGAAAAAATGGGTGACGACGAATACAGAGGATTTTATATCGAATTGCTCCGCCCTACTCCGGAAGAATGGGGAGATTGCGAAGCGTCGATTGCAGACGGAGAATATGAGAGTAAGGAAGAATACCTCCGGGATTGGGAATTGTCAAATCCCAGAAAAACGGTATGGTATCATGTCAGCTCCGCCATGTACAGAGAAAATCGCACCATACAATTCACGGATAGGAAACACTCGTATTTTACTATTGCGAATTATTCTCGATATATAAACCGAGTAGGCAACAATTTTCCCAATGAATGGCAAAGGGATTTCTTGGCAAAGTTGGCCTTATATTTTCATAAACTAATCGATGCTATCATACAAGATCCGAAAGGGTTCAATGATTATGTGGCGAATCATCTTCCTTATCAGCAGCGAGACGGGAAAATTGCGAGAAAGGAGTTCAACAGAATCGAACCGAGATTTAAAATTGAGGTCGAAGACGAGACGACGGCAATAAAAGCACTGGAGGATTCCGTCTGCAAAAATTTCGGGCGGCCGTTAGATACAATGACGATACGTTCGTATTGCAAATACTATCGGATCGCTCATGAAGCCTATGACCGGTATTTTGAAAAGTTTGATACTACACGAAAGAAGCGTACCCTTCCGAATGGAGTACCATTGGAATTACAGGATGTCGCATATTACAACATGGTTAAATTCTGTGATTTGCAGGATAAATACGATCTCGACAGTGAAACGGATTTCAACAAATTCGCCTCGGACCATTATGGGGAACTGGGATTGTCGCGGCTGAACGTACTCGCATCGGATTTTGACAGCCCCGGATGGAGAATCATTGTTTCCAACAGCTACTCGGCGTATGTGGATGTTGCGGTAGAAGTCGCCACTGCACTATACAAATCTGGCGTTCCTTTGGAAATACACGACGCTGGCAAACTTTTGCGAATACTCAAGGAGGAGGATCATGTGAAATTGATTCCGTACACATTCCACGATTACATGGGCCATCATGAAGAAGGAACCGTTTATCAACTTCCATGGGAGTACGAATGTATGAATAGCGAAGAGAATGTTTTATCATTGGAACAATACCATGAAATCATCTCTCTGGCAGAATGGGATGAAATAGAAAAAGTAAACATCAACAAAAACGGGATATAATCCCATAATTATTAGCAACATATTTGGCAGACAATGATAGTCTGCCAAATATGCTATAATTAGTTACATAATTAAAAACAAGAGGAATTATTAAGAAGCGTGTGAAAGTATGGAACTTGACGCAGATTTTATAGCATTCTGCAAGCAGAGCGTCGCATTGGAACAACGAATGGCGAAACAGGCGGGAAAACGGCTGAATGAAGCAATGCGCAACAATATCCAAGATATTAATGTATTGTATCGAATTGCAGACCAGCCACTTGACACTATGCCAGGGCTATCAGGTGCGGGAGAACGGACTTATATGAAATATATCAAATACTTGGGAACGTTTAACCTTCAAGCTGCAAAAAAACAAAAGATGCCTATGAAGATATCATGGGATATAAGATACATGTAGCATACGCAGCGGCACGATTGGCCAAAGAATTGCACAAAGGACAGGTAGATCAAGCAGGTAAAGATTACTTTGAAGGACATTTATCGTCTGTCAGACGAAACGGTTTCGACTGGAAAGAAAAAACTGTGGGATTTCTACACGATGCAGTTGAAGATACAGGTCATACCGTAAAAGAGATCATTAGAAAACTGAAAGCGATACTGGATGACTGGGAGCAGAACAAGGAAAAATATGACTGGATTTATGAATTTGAAGATATCGTAGGATCAAAAATACCACAAATTAACAAAGTAAGAATGGGACGAGATTGAAGAGGCTCTGATCTGATGGACTTCCGCACAACTACCAATCGTGAAACATATATCGAGCGTTTCCGCGGACATCGTTTGGCCATCAAAGTCAAATTAAATGACCTTCAGCACAATATGGATATTACCCGCATTCTACACCCGACAGACAAAGACTTAGCGAAGATGGAAAGATATAAGAAAGAATATTATCTGTTATTAAAAATGCTGGTAGATTGAAGTTTTAAGACAATCAAAATTTAACTCAACTTTGTGGCATGAACTTACAAGAACACAAGATGTAAGGTTTAACCGAGATGATGGAAATCATATATCTATCATGCCACATATTCCTTTATGATTGCTTCTAAACGACTCAGAAGACTTGTAAAAACGCAAGTTTAACATATTATGTACATCTATTAATTAGTAACTAAGCTTTTGAATGGTAAATATTGACAACTAAAGTATGTCCTTATTATTTATAAACAAATATAAAATCGGCAATAAAATAAATTTATTGCCGATTTTATATTGAACTAAATACATTGATATATTTGAAGTAGAAAAGTCTGCAATAAAGACCTCTTCACTCTTAGTTTACAGTTTCATGCCCTGATATTACCACATTAAAATATATACTTCAAACTTTAACCACGTCCCAAATCTCTCTCAGTTCACGACAATCCATATTATCAAATCTATCCTTCTGTATGGCAACGCACAACAGATAACGAGGACGGCTCATGCCGACATAAATAACTCTTAAACTGCTGAGTACTTTCTTATCGGCTCTTGTATATGCTATACCTTTAAATTGTTCAGATAAACGATCTGATTCATGATGTCTATCATAAAATGTTTCTAAGTAGAGCGTTGCAGCATGAGTTTCTCCTTTTACAGAATGGACTGTAGCCACCTCTATATCTATCTTATCCCCGTGGTAAATATTCCCATGCTCAGCAACAGGTGCTTCGTGAATCCCTTCTCCTATAACATTAAAGAAGTTGCGGGCATCACGTGTTACGCTTTTTCCATACAAAGGCAGTATAGTTGTTGTCATGTACTGATAAATAGCTTCTTTTAAGGATTGTATATCATTGTCGCTATTACTATTTATTATAAGTAAAGCCCAATTCATGACATCTTTTAGAAAGTTCTCTTTCTGCTCAATATTATTCGCTGACAAGAATTCTAATAAAGATGCCTTGGTGTAACGCCGGTTACCATTTCTTATATCGCATAAATCCAAAAACTTTAATATACCCTGAATGATGGATATGACATAATCTTTAACATATCTATGTTCTTTTTTGAGTATAAAATCATTGAAAGAATCACCTTCCGTTCTGAGTCTTGCATTTTTCCTTTCAAATGCTGGGAAGTACGATTCTATAAATCTTTTTTGATCATTAGCACCTTTTTTACCTACCCATCCACAAGCTTTAACATTTACTCTATGCAATGGGTCTTCTTGTCTCTCTTTATTCGCGATTTCCAAAACAGAACGATTGTCCATCTCTGGGATTAATATAGAGTTGAGCAATTCTGCATATTTGGGAAGGACAGACAAGGGATCCTCATAAGCAATAATAATGGGTTTTATAGATGGAACTTCTTCATTTCCTATAAGTTGATGATTATCCTCAATACATAATGTCCGCAACGGTTTGGCAATTTTTTCTCCGAAGCGGTTGCTGTTGCGTATATATAATACTTGCTCATCTTTCAACCTATCATTTTCAGGTCCGCTACTTTCATCTCTCTCATAAATAGCTTGGCAGTAATCTCCAAAACGCTGAATGACTACTTTATTTTCATCAAATATCTTTTGTATGAGGGCTACTTGCTGATTGTCACAGTCCTGAACTTCGTCTATAAACAAATATTTAAATCTTTTGTCTGAAAACCTACTGAAATTGAGACTCTTCTCCCGAATATACCGAAATGCCAAATCATAAGCATCTTGAAAGGATAAAATGCCTTCGCCGAACATTTCCTCTTTTATCTTCATATATTCAGAGCCTGCGCCAGAAGTCATTGCAATTGGGCGAGAATTAGTCTTTATCTGGCGATTATCCCAATCAATTTTAAACGAGAGAACGATTTCTTTTCCTTGACTATTTAGAATCTTATCTTTCTTTGCTCGAATCAAAGATTTGTATTCATGTGGAATATTATCCAAATTATATCCTGCTAATTGAAAATCGTATTTAACAATTCTCTTTCCCTTCTTTTTAATCACGTTGGCAGCCATCAACCTATCCACGCCACCTAACGCTTCTATTTCAGCAGCATCAATAATATGCTCCTTTGAAACGATTTGCGCAAATACCTGTCTCCTAAGTTTACTTTCACGGAAGGGTAATTTGCTATATTTCTTTAGAAACACAGCATTGGCCACATCATCGTCCACATATGCTATTTGACTACCATAAAAATAATGAAGTGCGGCTGCTGCAATGTATTTATGAAGAAAGGCTTGTATGGTTCCAAAAAAATTAGGGTAGCTGAAAAGTACATCGGCTTTTTGTCCCAGCTTTGCCTTTATTTCATCAATGGCAACATTAGTATGTGTCAACACACATACGCCCTTTCCTTCAGGCAGAGGCATTTTATTGGCAAGAATAATCAACTTGGCCAACAATACCGTTGTTTTGCCACTTCCAGGACTTGCCTGGACATAGCAACTGCGATCCTCCTTGATAATATTTACCCTAGAGATATCGAACTGTTTCTTGCCTTTCAATAGAATATCGTGTGCGATTTTTATTTCTTCGTCAGTAGCAAATGGCATAAATATTCTCTATAGAGTTATTCTGTAACATGTTTGATCGCATCCACCAGATATTTAAGTTTCTCGTCAGTTTTAACGATGCGTTTTACCTCATTAGTATCTACTGTTCCAACACTAGTGGGAGGTAATTCTCCAGCAAGCATTCCCGATAAATACTGCGAAGTAATGGCTTTGCTGACAGTCCCTTCATTTAAGGGTTTAAAAATCTTATATGCCTCTTCTTTGGTTGGTGTATGTCCTTCCGGATAATCGGTTATAACCTCATTCCAGATACCCTTTAAGATATCGTCAGTTACTTCCTGCTCCGGGTCGATTTCTTCTTTTTGGGCAGCTTTTATCGCTGTTGCCAGCAACCTATACAAACCACTACCAGCAAGTTCATACTCCAATGTCCATGCTTGGGGCAGAAATATTTTTATCCTATCCGCATTGATGTCACTCTCTAACCGTTTTGTCTTTTCTTTCCTGATCTGCGCCAACATTTCTTCATCCAAGACAGTCTTTTTATCATCTGTCAAGACAACTTTCATGCGATTCATTGTTTCAACAACAGGCCTGAAATTTTCTGTTTTGTGCAATTTAACTTCTTTCTCAAAAGCAGATTTACTTCCGAAAATAGTTGCCATAGCATCATAATTCACTTCGGCAGAGATCTTCTCCAACTCAGGCCTCAGAGTATCTCTCAACCAATATTTCGGCGTTCTTCGATCTTTACTATTGTCATCGTAATATTCAAGAGCTCTGACATCAAGATCAGAAACAACGGCTATAGGCATCCCAAATGATTTATCATCCTTGCGTTTGAATATACTAACATATCTCTTATACGCTGTACTTCCCACATTCACAACAGATACACCGTATTGATAAAGATTTTTACCAATCAATTGAGCTATAGCAGGTATTAGTAGATTTTCAGTATCCCCCTCTACCATGATTAGCCCTTTGGCAAAAAACAAGTTGGCCTTTGTAGCATCAAGGAATCGTTCTAAAAATTTGTAGTCAGCAGGCCTCATCAACGTATATTCCGACGACATTGGCAATGCTTCCTTCCCTTTCAGCACAATCAAATTTGCAATCTTCATTTTTGAGGCCAATGTAATGCTATGAGTGGAAAGAATAAATTGTCCATTTTTCTGCTGAGAAGAAATGTATTCAATCAGCCTCAATTGATACTGAGGATGAAGATGTGCCTCTAATTCTTCTACAAGCGCCAACTTCAATCCTTTCTTCTGATTATTAAAGAGTAGCATTTCTGCTGCTATACATAGTAAGTTAAGTGTACCAAGCCCCGATTTATTACCTTCCATAATCAGATCGAGCAGTCTCAATATTTCTGTCAATTCCCCTCCAGTTAGCTTGACTTCAGCTTTCCGTGCGTCACCATTCAGCAGAAAATGATCTTTTAAAAAACTATTGATTTCGTCTGTGATACTTTGGCCATTACCACCAACCTTGAAATAGTTCTCTATTTCTCTTTTCAGATGTTCGTAATCTGTTTCAAGTTTATGTTTTGTGATGCTGCCGTGGGCGTCTTTCTTCGTTTTGAAAAGTTCGTGTGCACCAAGGATTTGTGCCAGCCTTGACTTGTAACCGTGAGTCATGTCTGTGAGCGCATCTCTAAGTGGCTTAAAATATACTACTTTTAGAAGTTCCCTTGCTTCAGAATCCATCCTATCAGTTTGTCCTTCGGTTCCTGCGGAGAAAGTAGGCATTATTACGTTATCTTTTCGCTTAACGTATAGCCATACTTTTAATAAATATTTTGTCTTGTCTTCACTCCACGACAACCATTCCCAGAATAAACCAGCATCCTGCTCATTTAACCCGTCAAATACACATTCTATTTTAAATTCATCTTTTCTGTTTCCATCAGAATCTTGATAGAAATCTTTGTCTTCAAATTGAATAAATTCTCCACTTTGAGTTCTCAGTACATAACGTATGGCATCTACTATGGCTGTTTTCCCGGAATCATTTTCACCAATCAACACATTTACGCCTTTCTGAAAATGAATTTCTAGTCCCGGTTTGTTATCTGCACCAGCGCAATATTTCCTGAAATTCCAGAGTCTAAGAATGGAAAGATACATTGTAATCTATTTTTTGTTTATTCTACAGATAGGTAGACATCAGTATCAAAGTCTACAGCCGAATCATGCAAGTAACGTAATCGATAACTTGGGCAAGAGAAATTCGCCTCAAAAAGTTATAAACTCAAGTCTATTTAATTTGGAATTATTGCGACACAAACACTCTCCAGCTCCCTTCCTTCTCGCCTCGCTCCACATACTTTTTTGAAATCAATTGATCCAACAACTTCTGAATGGCCGCAACACTGATACCTGTTTCCTCTTTCATGTCTGCAAACGTCAGAGTGGGTTGTGTTCGCATAGCGTTCAGAATTTTTGTATAATTGGGCGTTCGGAATGCAATCCGTTCCCCATCATACCACCACACATTCTCACTCCTCTCGCTCACAAACAGCACATCATTATACACTTCTGTAGCCACCAAGTCATTGAAATATTTCAAAAAAGGACGGATATCCTTGATCCCTGCATGGGCTCCATCACTAGGAACAGGACCTACTTCAAGATCAGCCTGATGTAAAGCTTCCAGATATTCGCTCTTTTTACGACTACGAACCACAATCATTGGATAGTCGTGGCGCGTTAGGATGTAATTGACCAACAGCCGGGCAATTCGACCGTTACCGTCCTCGAAAGGATGAATGCGTATATAACGGTAGTGAAACAGTGCGGCCAACTCTACTGGAGATAGTTTCCCTTCTTGTTCTGCTGTATTATACCAGTCCACTAAGTCTCCCATCAGTCCGGGTGTCTCCTCAGGTGAGGCATATTCGAATCTGTCCCCATATCGGGTGATAACACTGTTAGGCCGAGTCTTATACTGGCCGGCATGAATTACATAACTCGTCTGCATACCACCAGGCAAATCTCGATAAACAGTATAATCTTCTCGTAATATGGTTTTATGCAATGTCCGGATAAAATTCTGTGTTAATGGCACTCCCTTCACCGTAGCCTCTTCCGTCATCATTCGCAGGCCTACGTTGCTCGCGGTCATTTCTTGTACGTCACGCACGTCTGCCTCCCCAATCACCTTGCCGAAAAGTAGCAATATTTCCGTCTGGCCATAAGTCAACGTATTACCCTCAATATGATTACTGTTGTAATTGAAATCCACAGTAAAACGGCGACTGAGCCTTTCCCTATCCTTCTCCGACAGCGGCTGCAAATTCTGCCATGCAGTCAACGCTTTCTTTATATTAAGATACTTCATATTCATATTTATCAACAAACAGTACAAAGATACAAAAAACACCTAAAAGGTTGTAATGATACAACCTTTTTTCTAAATCAATCTGTCTAGCATCAATAACTACTTACTAAAAACAAAATGACAAAAGCTGCTGGCCAAAAGAAAAAGAGATGAGCGTTCTTGCTACCAATGTCCGCCATTTCGACGTTATGAAGAACGTTTAGTTTAGAACTTGAATAGATATACAACAAACCAGACTAAATTCCTATGATTGACCTTTTGTGCGGATTACATTTATCTTTCATGTCTTTGGGAGACACAACCTCCGATATGGGGTAAAAGCTATTTTATATTTGATCTTTTTTCTTTTGGCCAGCAAAATTCCGCCCCCAGTTCGTCCCTCAGCATATTTTTAATCATCACAATAAATTGAATGTCAACAATATACCACAACACAATATTTTCTGATTACGAACACTCCCGGTGGTTCTGATGGTGGACGATACCATTATCGGAACATTGGGAAACTTCAGTGCTTCCATCGGAAAAGCCAAAAGCAAGAAAACTTTCAACGTTTCAGCCATTGTCGCATCGGCATTGAGTGGCAGTACCGTACTTCATTATCGGTCTACATTTCCCGAAAATAAGCGGAAGATTCTATACATAGACACAGAGCAGGGGCGGTATCATTGTCAGCAGGTATTGAAACGCATCTTACCGTTTGGCCGACTTGCCGGAATACAAGAATCCGGATAATCTGATTATGCTGGCTCTGCGCAAGTTTTCCCCTAAACTACGTCTGGCGATAGTCGAACAGGCCATTGGCACGATACCAGATTTGGGATTGGTGGTAATTGATGGCATCCGTGATTTCCTGTATGACATCAATTCTCCCGGTGAATCTACCGACATCATCTCCAAATTCATGCAGTGGACAGATGACAGGCAAATCCATATCCATACTGTCTTGCATCAGAACAAGAATGATGAACATGCCCGTGGTCACATCGGCACGGAACTCAACAATAAAGCGGAAACCATCATGCAGGTCGAAGTGGACAAAGAGGACAAGACTGTAAGCGTGGTCGAAGCCGTCCATATCCGTGACCGTGAGTTTGAGCCTTTCGCCTTCCGCATAAACGAGGAAGCCATGCCCGAACCGGTAGAGTTCTATCTGCCCAAAGAGAAGAAGACTGGACGACCAACCAAAGGACCGTTCGATCCGGACAAGGAGATTCCAAAGAATGTACATCGTCCAGCATTGGATACCGTTTTTGCCAATGGCAACATCAGCAATTACGATGATTATATAGAACGCTTGAAAGAGGGTTACGGATTGCAGGGTATAAAACTCGGTTATAACAAGGCGGTAAAGGTCGCAACATTGCTCAGCGACAAACAAATGGTTATAAAAGAAGGGAAAGATTATGCCTTCAATCCAGAATATCATTATTGATTTCAACTTTACTTTATTGTCGGGGCGTATATATAAGAATAAAGCAAAGTCGGAGGAAGACATCATGTGAGATATTCATATTCTCCCCTCTTTTAGAGGCTAGTATCATCCTATGTTTCCTATCCGAGTGCCAGTTCACTATACGCATCCTATATGGCGTGTCGGGAAACATCAACAGGTAACTGTTACGAGATATGCCAAGGTATAACCTCACTGCGTTACGGTTGTACATTGGCACTCTCGCCTGCTCAGTTCCCTCGCCAGTGCGGTACTCGCAAGCTCGCACCTATTCAACCATTATAAAACGATTCAAATGAAAGAAGATATTTTCAATACATCGGACTCCTCGAAAGAGACAAGAAACGTCTTCATCGGGGCAAAAGTAACTCCTACTCAGAAGGAGCATATAAAATCACTGGCTGCAAAATGCGGTATGACCGTAAGCGATTACCTATTGTCGTGTGCCTATAACTTCAAGCCCAAAGCAAGGCTCACGAAAGAAGAGGCGGCCCTGTTACAGAATCTGGACGATTGTCGGTCTGACCTCGTAAAGTACACCTCGGCACTGCACGGAATGTCCACAAAACAACGCATGGCAATGTTCAATCAGATTCCGTTCATGGTCGGCTGGCTCAAGGAACTTGGCAATGTGGCCGAAAGTGTCTGTCAGTTCCTGAATGCGGTAAAAGAGAAGAACAAAATTCCGTCTAACCCAAAATCCGAAGAAGAATGATAGCAAAAGCCAAAGCCATATCGCATGGTATAAACGACATCCGTTACATTACCGGCGAATCACAGCACAAAAAACATCCGGAGAAAATTTATCGGGTATTGGACAATCTGTTGCCCTCAGAACCGGACGCTATGGGAATATGGAACTCCATGCAGTTGACCTTATCCCAACATCGGCCAATAAAGAATTCCGTAATCAGCATATTATGCTAATTGACTATCAATAGTTTACAGCCTAAAAGATAAACTGCTCGAAAATTTACTTGTTTTTTCGAGAAAAATCGAAGATTTAACACTTTTAACCTTAATTTATCTTCAAACGAAGGGAAAAAGAGAAAAATGGCTCTCTTTTGCTCCGAAACCTCCGGTTCGCAAAGATAAGGCATATCGGTGATTATTTCTCCGATTCGAGTTGCAAAATCAGAGATGGTTTTACGGATTTTGGGGTTGGCTCTTGTGTCTTGACAAGGGCTCGAATCATGTCTGTTTTGTGAGCAGGATTTCTGTGTCTTTTGCAGCCAAAAAAAGAAAGTCGGCAGATATCGTTCGGTTCGGCTTTGGCGAAGCCATTTCTTTTTCTCCCTCTGTTAGCTTTACTTTAATGCACGTATATATGAATACGAGGATAAAGTAAAGTTGGTTTTCATTTTGAATAGCCAATCTAATCTTGAGATTTGTGTTTATGTAACGAATAATATATTGTTGTTATATGGGTGTATTGGCACTTACAAACAATATGATGGCATTTACATTTTTTCAAAGCAAAATCACCTTGTCTTTCGCACTTTTCCAAAAATGCTTCTCGGAATCGGCTGCAAAGACATTGGATTCGCTTGGAAAAATATTGTATAATGGTTGTGATTCGTTTGAAAAAGTGTCGCGAACAAGATTTATTCGCTTGAAAAAGTGTAGAACCGTTATATTGTACTTGTTTTAGCCATCTCTTCTAGTTTTGAGATTTTCCCTTTTAATAATCATTAAATAGATAAAATCTAATATCTTTGTATATTATATGATGAGTTGACTATGACAAAGAATACAATGGGAACCAAACTGCCTCGAAAATTGGTGCAGAAGATGTCGATTGTAGGAGAGCAGATTAAACTAGCTCGTTTGCGCAGGAATTTGAGTGTGGTTCAGATTGCAGAACGTGCTACTTGCTCTCCGTTGACCGTGTCCCGAATAGAGAAAGGTATACCAACAGTAGCAATCGGAATTTACTTGCGAGTGTTGTATGCTTTGCAGCTTGACGATGATATTCTGTGGTTAGCCAGAGAAGACAAATTGGGAAAAGCTTTGCAGGATTTGAGTTTGAAGACAAGGAAACGAGCTTCAAAAAAGGAATAGGGCGTATGTCCTCCTATACATAAGCTGCAATTTGCTCTGTTGGAATAAAAAAATATGGCTCAAAATTTTGTGTTATGCAACAAAAGCATTATGTTTGAATTGCATAATAAATAATATATATGAAATTCGTTGATAGAATAGATGAAGCTGCACGATTAAAGGATGCTCTTGCAAGAGAGAAGTCCTCATTAGTCGTGATGTACGGTCGCAGACGGTTGGGTAAGTCAACGCTTATCAAAAGGGTGTTGTCGGATACGGATGTTTATTTCCTTGCCGATCGTTCTGAAGGCCAACACCAAAGGATATTGCTTGCAAAAGTGATAGCACAGGTGTTTCCAGATTTCGACAAATTGACATATCCAGATTGGGAATCTATATTTCGTGCGGTCAATTATCGAACAGACAAGCGTTTTACTCTATGTTTGGATGAATTTCCGTATCTTGTAGAGCAATCACCAGAGCTGCCGTCTGTATTGCAGAAACTTGTTGATGAGAAGCAGTTGAAGTATAACCTGGTACTTTGCGGTTCATCACAAAATATGATGTATGGGTTGTTCCTTGATTCTACTGCACCTCTATATGGGCGTGCTGATGAAATAATGAGGCTTGCACCGATACGTTTGCCGTATATTCAAGAGGCTTTGCTTCTTAATGCGATGAATGCCATTGAAGAGTATGCCGTATGGGGCGGTGTACCACGTTATTGGGAATTGAGGGAAAACAGAAGTTCGCTTGATGATGCCCTGTGGCGCAATATCCTTTCTGTAAATGGAACTCTTTATGAAGAGCCTATAAAACTGTTTCAGGATGATGTCAAGGATATTGTCAAGACTTCAACGATCATGTCTTATATCGGGACTGGTGCAAACCGGCTTTCTGAGATTGCAGCACGATGCAATGAGCCGGCAACCAATCTGTCGCGTCCGTTGAAGAAACTTATCGATCTCGGATTCTTGGAAAAAGATGTTCCGTTCGGTATTGATGAGAAGAATGCGAAAAAGAGCCTCTACAAGATAGCCGATCCGTTTATGGCATTCTACTATCAGTTTGTTGTTCCTAATCGCTCGTTTATCGAGTTTGGACGTCGTTTGCCCATAGAACAGGCTTTGACTGCTCATTTCTCTGAGTATGTGAGTATGCAGTGGGAAAAACTGTGTCGGGATGCCGTAACAGGAAATCTTGTTAACGGAATAGTTTATGGCAAGGCAAAACGTTGGTGGGGTTCTGTTCTCAATGAGGACAAAAAGCCGGAACAAGTTGAATTTGATGTGATGGCAGAATCGCTTGATAAAAAGTATCTTTTGGTCGGTGAATGCAAATGGACAACCCAAGAGAACGGCAAACAACTGACAGCCGAACTTCTCCGCAAAGCTAATCTGCTGCCGTTTGCCAAGAACTACACCGTCGTTCCAGTGCTGTTCCTTAAGAACGCTCCGAAAGATGATGCTGGGAATACGATGTTGCCGAAATATATAATTGAGTTGATGAGATAATGTTTGATTGATTTACTGTATAATCAGAGTTGCAACCATAAATTGATTGATATATTAGATAAATATGAGGCCAGAGGAGATTCAAAATAGGATAATAAACGGAAGATGTGAAGAGGTATTAAAAGATCTTGATGATGATAGTATTGATTTCATTCTAACATCCCCGCCATATGCTGATAAAAGAGATTACGCTATTGAAAATACTTCTTCATCTCCTGCAGAATATCTTGATTGGTTTAAGCCAATGGCAAAAGAGATTCATCGTGTTTTAAAAAACAATGGAAGTTTTGTTTTGAATATTAGTGATAAGGTAGTAAATGGCATTCAGCAAATATATGTTTTTGAATTGGTTGTATATCTTTGTAGAGAACTCCATTTTCATTTAGTACGCGATTATATTTGGTATAACCCGGCAACTCCGCCCAATATTTATTCTACGGGGAAATATGGGAGAACAAAAAAATCTCATGAATATTGTTTTTGGTTTAGTAAATCTATGAAGTGGACTTTTAATATGGATCCGATTCGGAAACCTTATAGCAAGGATATGCAGAAGTTTCTTGACGGTAAAGGGAAAGGGGGGAGAACTGAGAATACTCGCCCCAGTACCCATAATTTTAATTGTGGAGTAAAATGGAAAAATAACGGAGGGTCTGATCCCGGAAGTGTAATTTCTATTGGCAATACGAATAGTAATGATTTATTCTTTAAACTTTGTAAAGAAAGAGGAGTGAGTCATCCGGCAAGATTTCCAGAAAAGCTAGCGGCATTCTTTATTCTTGCTGGAACCAATGAAGGCGATATCGTTTTGGATCCTTTCTCTGGTTCAGGAACAACTTGTTTAGTTGCAAAACTGTATAATAGACGTTGGATAGGAATTGATGCTAATAATGATTATTGTGAACTCGCAACATTAAGAATTGAGCGTGAGGAGAATGAAAGGGAATAATAAAGAATATATTGTTGAATGTGTAGATGGAGCAAAAGGAATTTTGTCTCTTCCTGCGAAATCTATCAAATTGGTTTATGGGTCGCCTCCATACCCCAATGCCGATCGTAATTACGGTAATTGGTCTTCTGCGGAGTATATAGATAAAATATCGCCTTTTATTGATGCTGCTTGTGCTAAGCTCCGTGACGATGGTTTCTTGGTTATCAATGTTAAAGCCAATAGAGAAAAACCGCGCAAAGGAATAAATAGTACTCGGTCCCTTATTGTCGAAAAATTGGCGATTGAATTGGAGGAAAGATGGCATCTATATTGTGTGGACATTGAAATATGGATTAAAGATAATCCTGTCCCTACGGGTCTCCGTGTAGCTTGTCAAGATGCCTATGAACAGAATCTATGGTTTTCTGTTAGCCCACAATGGAAAATAAATATTGATGATATTCGAAGAGAATATGATGCAGAGACATTAAAGGCGTATGCTCATAATGAATTTAAACCTCGTGCTAATGGGCTTTCTTATGTAAGGAAAGCCAAACATATAAAACCGAATCCCAAAGGGGCGCTTCCTCTTAATGTTATAAAGGGAAGTGTGTCATCAAAACAATCAGAGCATCAGGCTGTGCAACCAGGGTATCTTCCTGCTAAATATATTAAAGCATGTACGAAGGAAGGAGATTTGGTGGTTGATCCATGGCTTGGATCCGGAACTACTGGGTATGAGTGTTTGAAACTTGGACGACGTTTTGCCGGATATGACATTAGCAAGGAGTATGTTGAATATTCGAGTCATTCATTAGATATCTTATCGGAGGAATTGGCTATGGTAAGCAAAATATCCAAACAAAGGGAGTCCATTCAGCGGAAGTTTGTTCAGGCTTTGGGAATTGCAGTTGTGGAACATAGTGCTCTTAATGAAAGACCTTTAAGACTTAAGCTTTCGAAACCAATCCCAATCGAATTGCTTATTTATGCATTTCCTGCAACGAATCCACCAGGAGGACGGAGTATTCATGAGTATAAATTTAATTTGAATGTTCCCAATCAAGAAAAAGGACAAAAAGGTAATTTTGATTCTTCTGCATATACTCTGTTAGTCTCGTATGTTGAAGATTATGACGTATTTGTCTTATATGATGCGGAAAAACACAAGAACTTTTCTTATAATGCTAATGTCCAGTGTAAAGATGATTTAATCCTTCACGCCATGCAAGAGAAAGTTGCTAGGGGCATTAAAACAAATGGAGAGGTGTTGTATGCTGCACGGGCAGAGTATTTATCTGAGGCTATTAAAGCAAGATTAATTGGAGAATGAACAAGATGATCAAATATGAGGACCTTGTTTTAAAGAGGACATATAACAAGGTAAATGATAATATTGCAGAGGTGTTTTATATCCCCTGTATGTCTGCTGCAACCTCATATGATCGTCTATCAGGTTATTTTGGTAGTACAATTTATATAATTGCATGGAATGCTCTTAAGGATTTTGTCCATAATGGAGGTAAAATGCGTATTATTTGTTCTCCATGCTTATCTGATGAAGATATTAAAGCGATTAAAACAGGAGAGTTAGCAAAAAAAGATGAAATCTTGCATCGTGCGTTAGTAGAGGAAATAGACTCTCTTTTTGCTAGTAGCGATTTAGAAAAACCAAGTCAAGTCCTTGCGTGCCTAATTGCTATGAATGTGATTGAAATAAAAATTGCGTATGGAGAAGGAGAAGGTGATATTAAACGGCTTTTCCATGATAAAGCAGGTATATTCTATCAAGGTGATAATGCTATAATGTTTAGAGGTTCATTAAATGAAACGTTTAAGGGCCTTTCTGATGATGGAAATTTTGAATCAATAGATGTATTCACTAATTGGCAAGAAAGCAATGACCGAGAAAGAGTTGTAGATACTCAAGATTATTTTGAAATGCTTTGGAACAATAAAGCTCCAAGGATAGAGATAACCCCATTGCCGGAGGATATTAAAATTCAGTTTAAAGACAAAATTGCTAAAGTACATTGGGAAACATTAGTCGAAGAGATTAAGGTTAAAGTCGATTTGGCGCGATATTGGTCTGCCGATAAGTCATTCAAGAGGTTGCCAAGAAAGCATCAAATCGATGCGTTGGAAAAATGGGTAAAACAAGAGCATCGTGGTATTTTTGAACATGCGACTGGTAGTGGTAAGACATATACTGCAATTTGTGCAGTAAGGAAAGCTTTAGAAGAACATAAGAGCATTATTGTTTTAGTTCCATCAACTGATTTATTATCGCAGTGGGATAAAGAAATAAGACTTGCTTTGTCGGATGTTGACCTCCGAATTATTTTATGTGGAGATGGTCATAATGCATGGGATAAAGAAGGTGTGTTAGAGGCAGCAACGCAAAAAAATGATAAAAGCAATACGATTGTCGTATCAACAATGGATACGGCTGTTATGCCAAGATTCATACAACGAATAAAACAAGGGGCGCATTTGTTTGTTGTTGCTGATGAAGTCCATAGAATGGGTAGCTTAAATAGACGAAATTTTTTCGTAATAGATGCTGGTTGCCGCTTGGGGCTTTCTGCAACTCCTCGTAGATATGGTGATCCTGTAGGAACTCAAGCTATTATAAAGTACTTTGGAAAAATAATCGAACCGCCATATACTTTAAAAAATGCCATTGATGATCAGGTGTTAACTCCTTATTATTATCGGCCTAAGGTTGTGCAATTGTCCTCATTTGAGCAGCAAGCATGGAATGAACTTACGGAGGAAATAGGTATACGATATGCGAGGTGTGCCCATGATACATCATATTCTTTGTCCAATGATCAGTATATGCAATCTCTTTTATTAAAAAGATGTCGTATTATCAAAAAGGCAAGTGGAAAAGTCGCATTGGCAAAGCAAATACTTGAGAAAGAATATAGTGGTGGTCAGAGGTGGATTATATATTGTGAAGACAAGGATCAATTACATGATGTATTAAAAGAAATATCAACAATCCCAGATATAGATGCATATGAATATTATGCAGATATGCCAGGGGATAGGAGTGCAACATTGAACTATTTTAATGATTGTGGTGGAGTAATTGTTTCTATAAAATGTTTGGATGAAGGAGTTGATATTCCCGCTGCTACACATGCCATAATTTTGGCCTCCTCACAGAATCCGAGAGAGTTCATTCAACGAAGAGGTCGAATTTTGAGGAAATATGCAGGGAAGTATTATTCTTGGTTGTATGATGCGGTTGTTGTCCCTGACTTTTCAGATGGGGATGATGAAATTAGACGGAATAGTATGGTCGTGATAGAGTTGGCTAGATGTATACAGTTTGGAATGTGGTCAAAAGATCCGTCTTGTATTACTCAATTAAGAATTATTGCATTACAACATAACATAGATGACACATTACTAATTGATATTGGATATGAAAATGAGTGACGAATTAAATAAGATCAGGGATATCTTAGAAGAAATCCGGTCGAATGAACATCCTGGCATTCCTTTACAACTTATTGAGGCTGTTCTCAATGCTCAGATTGAGAATATGGATGATAGTTCTAAATCACAAAATACTATTCGAATAGTTATAGATAACGCTATTAAATCGAAGTCATAATGTTACGAATTAATAAACTTATCATCGACAACTTTGGCCCATACCAAAATAAGCAGATTTTGGAGTTACCTATCGGTGATGGTGTTACATTTGTTTGGGGCGAAAATGGTGTGGGAAAGACTTCGCTACTTAATTGTATTCGTTTTGCCTTATGGGGAATCGTATACAATAGAAATTACGAGGAGTGCCAATTAGCAAAATTCGTAAATATTGACGCTGTTGAGGCTCAAAAGAATATGAGTGTTAAGCTTTTTATGACATATGATAATGAAGAGTATGAACTTACCCGTATGCTTAAAAGGCTGCCAGGCACTTCTGGGAAAAATGATTCGGATTATGAGCATAAGTTATATCTAAAACATTTTGGTTCTATGATGAGCCAAGATGAAGCAGAACACTTCCTTAACACAGTTTTGCCAGAAAAAATATCTCGTTTTTATTTGTTTGATGGCGAATTATTAAGACAGTATGAGAATCTTCTTGATGATTCATCATCAAGTGATGTTATCAAGACTTCTATCGAAAATATTTTAGGTCTTCCCATTCTTGAAGGGGCAAATAAAAACCTTATTAGTATAACTACGATATACCAGCAGGCATACACGAAGGTTTCAGCAGCGAACGAGAGAACAAAAAATGATTCATCTGCTCTGTCCGGGTTCTTATTACATGATGAAGAACTTAAGAAATCTCTAAACGAGATGAAAGAGCAAAAAAAGAGACTTCAAGGAGAAATTTCTGAACTTGAGGATGCTTTTGCTGCCAATCAGAGGTATGCTGAATTACTTGTTCAAGAAAGAGAAAAAAGATCTCACATTGAGACAAATCGTCTGCTTTTGGAGAATGACGTAAAAGATCTTAAGGCGAAAATGAAATTTGCCTGGGCTGTTATTTTTGATAAAGTTATTCAAGAGATTATTGATACAAAGAATGAAGAATTAAATTCTCTATTGTCCCACATTGGAGATATTAAGACGAAAGAGGTTATTGTTTCAATATTGGACAGAATTGTTAATGGAGAAGTTTCATCGTGTCCGATATGTAATAATAATCTAACTATTGAAGATTTATCTAGCTTGCGTGAAAACTTGGCAATTCTAAAGAGCACTATTAAATCAAAGAATTCTGAGGAAATAATGTATGCCAAGCAAATTATAGACAGATTTAGTGGCTTCAAAAGGAATGTTGATAAAGAATCCCTCATAAAATTATTAGATAATGTTAATTCTAAACAATCTGCGATAAGTTTGGATGAGGTTGATTTAGCTGAGATTAAAAAGAAAAAAGCAAGTTTTCATAACTTATCTACGGATAAAGAAATTTTGGAGATACAGCCAATGTATAAGAAAAAACTCCAAGAATTGACTTTGTTGGAGGAGGGCATAGCTAAGCAAGAGGCGGAGATTTCAGAAAATCAGGCTTCAATTGATAAATTAAATGCTAAGATTTTAAAACAGTCAAATGCTGATGGCAAAAAGGCTTCTGAAGATCTTGCACTTTGTAAGGCCGTTCAAGAAATATTTGAAAAGGCCGTGTCGAAGTTTAGAGAGGATTTGAAATCTCGAGTGCAAGCTGATGCTGAAGATATATTTACAAAGATATCCCACATGCCAGCCTATACGGGGTTGAAAATAAACGATAACTATGGACTTGAGATTGTGACAAGCAATGGACGGGTTGTCCCCAATCGTTCAGCTGGATATGAACAGGTTGTGGCCCTTTCCCTTGTAGGAGCTTTGCATAAGAATGCACCTATCTCAGGTCCCATTGTTATGGATTCTACATTCCAGAGAATTGATCCGAGGCATAGGAATAATACATTGAGATCGTTACCTGTCCTTGGGGAACAAATCATCGTGCTTGCATATCCGAATGAGGTTACTCAGAGTGATGCCAAAGAGTTGTTGTCGGGAAAATACTTGAAAGATATTCATCTTGAACAAAAATCTGAGTTTGAAACAGAAATAAAGTAACCATGGAAGATTTAGTACAATTTAGGCTTTCTTCTATAGCCACAGAAATCGCTAATGATTTTGCAGAAGAATATTTTTTTGATGATAATCAAGATGTTGCAAAGTTAGGGATGGCTTATGCCCTAAAATATTGTCGTGATGAAATAGATATAGAGTCTCTTATTGCGAGCAAGGTGCAGTCGGATATTTATAATAATAATGGCTCAAATTATAGTGCTGGTGGAATTGACCCTGATGGCAAGATTGCCACCGTTGTAAGAGAAATATATCCCAACTGTGCTACACCTTATAGATATGTGAGAATTTTAATGATTTATGGGCTTGTCAAACTCAAAGAGAAGGTATCTTCTAAAGAAGAATTTATTACTCTTATTAAAGAGATGTAGATTTTATGCAAACAATCGCATAAACTATACATGATAAATCAGTATTTATGCCGAATGAAATTCAATTCATATTATACAATCTTCCTGAAAAGGAAGGTAAGGTGCAGGTAATCATCAGGGATGAAACCCTTTGGTGTACCCCAAAGGCGATGGCTCAACTTTTCGGCGTGGATAGGACAGTTGTTTCCAAGCATCTCAAAAATATATTCGAGTCGTCTGAGTTGCAGCAGGATTCAGTATGTGCAAAATTTGCACATACTGCCGAGGATGGCAAGATATATAACACCCAATTTTATAACCTTGATGCTGTTATCTCGGTTGGGTATCGTGTAAATTCACTACAAGCTACTCGTTTCCGTCAATGGACTACGAAAATCCTGAATGAATACATTAAAAAAGGGGTTGTTCTTAATGAAGACCGTTTGAAGCAAGGTGAAACGGTGTTTGGGCAGGATTATTTTCAGGAGTTGCTTGAACGGATACGTTCCATCCGTGCCAGTGAGCGTAGGATATGGCAGAAGATTACGGATATTGAAGCATTGACTATGACAAAGACTCGCCAACTACACACGATTTCTATGCGATGATTCAGAATCGGTTTCATTATGCAATTACAGGGTAGACGGCAGCCGAAATTGTGTATCACAATGCAGATCATACCAAAGAGCATATGGGTTTGACTACTTGGAAGAACTCTCCCAATGGACGCATCTTAAAATCGGATGTTACTGTTGCAAAGAACTATCTGCCAGAGAAAAAGATAAAGGAATTGGAACTTGCTGTATCAGCATTCTTCGAATATATTGAAAACCTTATTAGACGTCGGAACACTTTCAGTATGGAGCAATTCTCTGAAAGTGTAGCTAAGTTCCTCTCATTTATGGATTATCAGATTTTGCCAGATAAAGGACGTATTTCTGCTGTTCAGGCAAAAGCCAAGGCGGAACAGGAATATGATATTTTTAATCTTACTCAACCGATTGATTCTGATTTTGATAAGCAAATCAAAGGGGTGTTAGAGCAAGGGGAGTAAAAGTTAGCTTTTGACACAATACAGAATAAAGTCTCAACCGATAGCAATCCCTATCCGATTGAGACTTTTCGTTTATTTACCTCTATCCAAAAACTTCTGTACTATTAACGCTATACCAATCTCCAGAATACAACCAATAACAGCCTTCCAAATCAATCTGGAATGCAAAATCTCTGCATTAGCCACTATCATGCACACGAAAAAGGAAGATAGAGCGACTACAATGATAATCAAAATGTAGAATGCCGTATCTGGAATGGGGATGGCATTGTCGGCTTTCTTCATTCTTCGCTCGGCTTCCTTGCATTTGCTCTCAATCTGACTGAGAAAATCACATAGAAGCCTTGCTCCAAATTCAACTGCCATCTTCTGCATTTCTTCAGAAATGATAGGTTTACACTCTCGTATAGAGCCGGACAGATTTTCAACTTCTGTTCTCAGCTTATATACATTGTCATTCAGGCTGGCAAGTACCTTGGCATTTACATCGAGTAGCCGTTTTTCTTCTTCCAGATATTCATTCTTGGGAGTGGCTTTTATGGTTTCCGCTTCATTCATTTCAGCTGTGAAATCAAATTTCTCCTTCATGGCTTATCGTTTTAGTCCTGTTTTCGGTTTCTTCCCTAACGAACGGCTGGCGGCACGAGCGCATCTGCGAGCCCATTGCAAATCGTCTTCGTCCTTGTCTCTCCACGGAAGGTCGCTTTGTGAGCCTCCACCGGTTGTTACGTCGGGGGTATCTATCAGTCCGACAAATATAGCTACAGCCATATCGGTAAGTTCCTGACAGTTGGCAATAAACCTGTAATCAAATTCGTCATTGAAACAGTCAAGTACTTTTTCCGGAATATAAAATCGATGTTCCTTGCCTTCATAAGTAAAGACATAAGGAATGATATTCTGATGGCCTGGGCGATATTGGGTATAGTCAATAGGATCAACCTTATGTGTCGCTACCTGTTGAACGGTTTGGGAAGTATTATTTCTAATGACGGAAAGTTCTTGAAAATGAATATTCAAAATGATACAGAAATAACTTACGATAGGGTGGCACCCGAGTATATCTACAGCCCGGTCCTGCAACAATTTTTGGCAACGCTGTTGCCATATTATCATGGCATAATCACGATTTTAACGATACCAGGAGGGTAATGACTAATATTGACAATTATGATCGACCAATCTTTCTCTGCCGAGAATTTCGAAAAGATATTTAATATTGAGAATCGCAAAGGTAATATTAATAAAGATACTCTACCTACGGAGTATATTACTCTGCTTGTTCGGATAAAAGAAATAAGAGAAAATATCAACGAGTTGCGAGATAAATATAGACGCGAAGAGATCTCTAAAGATGACTTTCTGAAGGAGAGGGATGCTCAGAATGACAAGATTAAAAAGCTTCAGTCAGAAAAAGAAACCATTCTATATGAAAATTTGAAGAAGATCAGCGAGGAAGTTAATTCATCGAAGTTTCGATTTGATTTTAACGTTGGCGACCATAACGGGAAACCTACATACGAAATTGGGAATAATGTTGCTCAATTTTATGCAATTAAACAGTTGCAATACAACATACGAAAAACATTTAAAGTCAAACAAGCAGACCGATATCGAATTCTAAAACAGATCAAACTCTTGCTGTCTGATGGTTTTCCCAAAATAGTTATTAGAACTGATATCGAATCTTTTTACGAAAGTATTCCTCAAAAATAAGTTGCTAAACAAAGTTCTGGACAGCACTTTATTAACCCACAAATCAAAGCAGTTCATTTCCAACATTATCACGGAGTATGAAAAACTAAAAGATAAGAGTCTGGAACGCTCTGGATACGGAGTGCCACGCGGGGTGGGAATCAGTGCATATTTGTCAGAGTTATACATGAGTGATTTTGATCGAGACCTTAAATCAATTGCCTACGTGACATTCTATGCTCGCTATGTGGATGATATCTTTATTATAATAACACCGCCCTCGAAAACGGATGATACAGACTATCAGAAACCTGTTGAAGATATTTGTACAAAATTTGGCCTTACAATGAAAGTAGCCAAAACTAAAGTGGTTAAAGTTATGGAGACTACACCGAAGCAAATCTCTATAGATTATCTTGGATACTCTTTTGTGCTTAATCAATGTAAGCTAACAATCAATTTAACTCGCAGTAAGACAGAAAAGTATAAAGACCGAATAATCAAAGCTTTTGATTGCTATAATACAGAGCAAATACAACGAAAGAAGAGCACGTAAACTCCTTTTTGATCGCTTACGTTTTTTATGTGGAAACACCAAACTATTAAACAGTAAAGAAGGGATAAAAGTAGGCGTATACTACTCAAACAGTCTTCTTGAGGAATCAAATTTGAGTAGCTTAAAGGCACTGAATTGTTTTCTAATGAGAATGGTATATACTAATCTCAAGCCCCATTGTGAATATAGTTTTGATGTTAATAAATTGAAAAAGCAGATTGTTCGTCGTTTCGATTTTTATAACGGATTTAAGCAAAAAAGATTTCATAATTACACCGCCAAGGAATTAATAGAGATAAAGAAAATATGGTAGTATGAAATACAGAAAAAAGCGGATACGGTTGAAATATAAAAAGGAGAGGGTTATACTTTCCGATGTATTACCATACGAAATGATTCCTTTTCTGGTTAAAGGTTACGAACAATACGTATTTATGCACCGGATTTCAATGAAAATCCCTCTCGTGTCGAATTATACTGCTTTCGCAACATTTCACCGTAGCAGACAGATTACATAAGCGTTTTGTATTGTACCATTTAGGTGATAAAATCAATACAAATATTTTAATTGTATCCTTTAGGGTATTGTTTTCCCCTCATTATTGATTATGCCCGGTAAAATATACTGTGGGGTAATTACCTTCATGGTATGTATATCCGGCATCTTAATGCGATGCAATTCCCCGACACTGTTTCAGAACGGTTGCTGCCGCAACCATATAGCCATAAAGCGGTCGTAGACGATATAACCGTCCGCCGTTTTGTAGACCATTTCCCGGTCGATCAGCCTTTTGAGGGCGCTGTTCACGCTGCTGGCCGCCCGGAGTCTGTATTCTGTAATGAAATCCCCGGAATTGATCTCCCTGACGCATCCGGCTTTGGCGATGGCCTTAAGCAATCGAATATTGCTCGCCGGATAAGCCGCCAGCAGGTTCTCGTACGTATAGGTCGATTCGGCGACCACCTCCCCAATGGCATAGTCTGTCATTCCGATATCCGGGTTTTCGGTATATCCGTAAAGCCGGTTGAGCAAGACCTGGATATACCATGTATGCCCGTCGAAAGCGTCGTAAAGATACCCGAACGTCTCTTCGGCCAGTTTCCTGCCCTGCCGGGTGAAAAATTCGGCTGCGAAACGATAATATTCTTCTCTGGTTATCCGGTCGATGACCTGCGTTTGCGTACTCTGGTAGAAAGGACGTTTGGCCGAATGGAACATCTGCTGCATGATATGCTGCTTGCTGCCGGCGAATATGAAATTGATATTCGGGACGAACTGGATGTACGAGCGTAACAGAGCCTCGGCCCCTTTCTCCGGATATTCCGCGATCTGCTGGAATTCGTCGATAGCGATATAGCACCGCTTCTCGGACGATCGCAGATAGTCGAATATCTCCCTGAGCGTGGCTTCCTCGGATGAAGGAACAATGTCGATGGTGACTTTCGGCTGTCCGGTCAGCTCGTCGAACGTAAATACCGGGCGGCAGCTTTTGATGAACTTGCCCACGCGACCGAGCGCCTTTTGCGGAACAGAGTCCAGCTTACCGAGTACGGTACCGGCGAAAAGCCGGATGAAATCGCCCAATGACTGTGTCGAATAAATATCCATATAGAACGTCACGATATCCGGTTCCTGTTCACGGAGTTTGTAGAAAACATTTTTGACCAGGCCCGTTTTTCCCATACGGCGCGGAGCGATCAGCGTCACGTTCCTGCCGTTGTACAACGCCCGGATCATGGTTTCAGTCTCCTGCCGCCTGTCGCAGAAATATTCCGGGCTGTGGTATCCGGTCACCAGAAAAGGATTGTTCGGCTTCATATCATTACGTTTTATTTGTTACTCATTTATCGTTACACAAATTACGCAACAATATTTATGATTACCAAATATCACCTGATCGAACTAAAGGAGACGGTACAAACCGAAACAATTATAAAATGTATACTGATATGGCTTTTGCAAATCACGTTTCACACCGTCATTGTAATAAGTACGATGCAAAGAATAATTTATCACCATTCCCATTAACGGATATGGTGGCAAGTGATAAATATATTCGATTTTATGTCATAAGCTTTTGAAATAAAAAAATATTTACTAATTTTACAATATCGTTCTAAAGAAAGGTTGAGTGCGTCAAAATTTAGTATCCCAAATCGTACCACTTGGCTTGTTTAGATAGAAACACAATCCATAAAGAGCTGGAAATAAGATAAATGCAAGAACGAGGTTAAAGTCTCGTTTTCCGCTCAGAAGCAGTTGGAAACAACTGCTTTTTTATTTTCAACGTATACCATTTATGCGTTTGAAAGCACGGTGCTCCCCAGCGAAAAATTGACAAGAACGGTTTTCGGGGGGAACCGGTCGCAAGAAACGAATCCCGACCTATTAAAAATCGGGCAATATTTACCTTAACCGTCGAAACGGTTTTCGTTCCGAGACTATGTCTGCTAAACCCAAGAACGAATTCGTCATACAATACCGTTGCTCCATCTCATTTCGCTTTCCTTCCTAACATATAATCCGAAAATTTCTATAAACGTACGCTCGTCGCCGGACTCACCGTATGAAAGACGCACAAAGCACATTCTTATATTTCCCAGCCCGGTTACCGTATAAGGTCTCGCTTTAGCGACTTGCGGACACAGCAGCCCATTCCGGCACACGGATTGTTCAGAAGTCCGGGACGGAGCGCTCGCTCCGCCGCATGGAACGCAACCAAATACCCTACGAAATATGTTTACGGGAACCGATATCGTCAAATTCTTTCAAGAGAATTCCGCGCTGGCCGTCTTTCTGACCGTAGCGATCGGCTTCTGGATCGGCAAGTTCCGCTTCGGAAACTTCTCGCTCGGCATCGTAACCAGCGTACTGCTCGTAGGCGTCGTCGTCGGACAAATGAACATCCGGATACCGGAGCCGGCCAAGACGCTTTTCTTTCTGATGTTTCTATTCTCGATCGGCTACTCGGTAGGGCCCCAATTCTTCAGGGGGCTCAGAAAAGACGGTCTCCCGCAGGTCGGCTTCGCGGTAGTCGTCTGCGTGATGTGTCTGCTCTCGGTATGGGGCTGCGCGATCGTCATGGGCTACGACGCGGCGCAGGCGGCCGGCCTGCTGGCCGGCTCGCAGACGATGTCGGCCGTCATCGGAGCCGCCACCGATACGATTCACGAGCTGCCCGGCGGACGCGACACGGACCTGAGCGTGATGCCGGTCTGCTACGCGGTCACCTACATCTACGGCACGGCCGGATCGGCCTGGGTACTCGGCACCCTCGGCCCGAGGCTACTCGGCGGCGTCGCGAAAGTAAAGCAGGCGGCCAAGCAGATGGAATCGCAAATGGGGGACGACATGAGCCTCAGTCCGGGATTCGACCCGGCGGCGCGTACGATCGTTTTCCGCGCCTTCAGCGCCGACAACGAGTGGTTCGAGCCGGGGCGGACGGTACGCGAGTTCGAGCAATACATGGCCGGGCAGCAGAAGAGGATTTTCGTCGAGCGCCTCCGACAGCAGGGATCGGTCAAGGATCCCTCCCCGAAAACCGTCATCCGCCGGGGCGACGAAATCGTCGTCAGCGGGCGCCGCCGGTTCGTCATCGAAGAGGAAACATGGATCGGACGCGAGGTCGAGGACAAGGAACTGGTCAACTTCTCGGTCGAAACGCTGCCGGTCGTCGTCAATAAAAAAGGGGTAGCGGGCAAGACCGTCCGCGCCCTGCTGAAAGAAAAATACATGCACGGCGTATCGATCCGCTCGATCCGTCGGGCGAACGTGCAGATACCCGTGCTGGGCGGCGGCAAGCTCGACGCCGGCGACCGGATCGAGCTGGTCGGACTGCGGCAGGACGTCGAGCGGGCGGCCGAAGAGATCGGATTCAGCGACGCGCCGACCGAGAAAAGCAGCATGACGCTCGTGGGAATGGGAATCTTCCTCGGCGGGCTGATTTTCGGATGGGCGTTCGTCACCCGGATCGGCAACGTACCGCTGAGCCTGACCGTCAGCGGGGGCGTGTTGATCGCCGGGCTGATCTGCGGCTGGCTGCGGGCCAAGCGTCCGACGCTGGGAGGCGTGCCCGAACCGGCCGTCTGGTTCATGAACAACGTAGGCCTGAACGTATTCATCGCCATCGTCGGCATCACGACCGGTCCGAGCTTCGTCCGAGGGTTTCAGGAAGTGGGCTGGAGCCTGTTTCTGGTCGGAGCCGTCGCCACGACGATTCCGCTGGTGGCGGGCATTTTCATCGGGAAATACCTGTTCCGCTTCAACGAGGCCATCGTACTCGGCTGCGTATCGGGCTCGCGCACGACGACGGCCGCTCTCGGCGCCGTCGAGGAAACCCTCGAGAGCAACGTGCCCGCGATGGGCTATACGATCACCTACGCCATAGGCAATACGCTGCTGATTATCTGGGGCGTGGTCATCGTATTGCTGGTCGCCTGACACGGCCTTAGGAGGCAAACAGCGGAACCGGACGAATGCCCGGGAAGGTTCGCTCCGACGGTTTTCCGCGTCCGAAGCCGGACCGAACCGAAGTCCCGGGGATATTTTGCCGAACGGTTTATGCCATGCACTCTATACTTTCAGCCATGATCCTACTGCAAATCATCTCGGTTCTGATCGTCGTCTCGGCTCTGATCGCCGCGCTGATCATCGGTCTCGACCTGACTCGCCGCCGCCAGCCGATGCGAATCATGAATCCGGTCTGGATTCTGACGGGCCTATGGGCCGGAGCGGCCGCCCTATGGGCCTACTTTTCGTTCGGCCGCTCCGGTCCGGCAACCTCCGACGGCCGGTCCGGACCGAGGCCGGCTCCCTACCCCATCCGGCCGCAGACCGACTGCGGCCCGAAGCTCAGAGAGACCGAACCGAGTGCTGGGCCGACCGCCGCGTCAGCCGAAAGGGAACGCACGACATACCCGGACGACGCAAGCCGAACGGAACATCTCGGCGGCCTCTGCGAAACGGCCTCCGGCAACGCACCGGCCGGACAACGGCCCCAAACGGCCATGCCAGCCATACCGGTCGAGCACGCACGCTCCATACGGAACGGCCAACAAAAGAGCGATAATTCCCTCAGCCATGCCCCGATGCCGAAAACGGTCGGGCCCGAGGGCGCGAGTCCGATGGAGGACGCGATCATGCCAGGCATGGCCGGCATGAAGGGCATGAAAATGACTGTCGAAGGAAAGCGCTCTTCATGGCAACGGACGGTGCTCTCGACCCTCCACTGCGGAGCCGGCTGCACGTTGGCCGACCTGATCGGCGAATGCTTCGCATGGCTCGTGCCCGTCTCGCTCGGAGGTAGCCTGCTGGCCGGAAGCTGGGTGCTGGACTATGCGCTGGCCCTGGTTATCGGCATCGGATTCCAATATGCCGCCATACGAGAGATGGAGCCCGTCGGCGTCAGGGAAGCTCTCGGCCGGGCAGCTAAAGCCGATGCGCTGTCGCTTACGGCATGGCAAATAGGCATGTACGGCTGGATGGCTCTGGTGCATTTCGCGTTTTTTGCCGATCACCCGTTGCCAAGGACCTCATGGACCTTCTGGTTCATGATGCAGATCGCCATGGGCTGGGGATTCGCATTTTCCTACCCGGTCAACGCATGGCTGATCCGGCACGGAATCAAGAAAGGCATGTAGCCGGTACGAAAAATCCTCATTGTCTCCCGAGGCTTCGGTCTCGTCCGAGCGGCCGCATCGGCCCGCGAGTTCCATGCCAGAACCGACGCCGCCCCTGAAAGCTCCTTGTCCGCCGCTGTTCCGAGAAAAGCATACCCGGCCGCCGGCTCCGGAGGAAACGGCGATCCTGCATCCCGTTCAATCCTGTCTCGCATCGTAACGTACCTCTATGTCCGAAGCCCGAGCCGGCGAAAATACAAACGGAATCGAACGACGGCCGAATCGTCCCTCGCTATGCCGAACGAAACCGCCGGTCCCGTTTTACGGGACCGGCGGTCGCTCTCTCCGGCGAGACACAAGCCGCTCTTACTGCTTTTTGAGCAGCAACTCGTCGATCGCCTTTTCAAAATCGGCCTTGCTCATCGCTCCCTGAGCGACCTGAGGCCGTCCGTCCGTCGGACAGAACAGCAGCGTGGGAATCGAACGGATGCCGAAAACGGCCGCCAATTCCTGCTCTTTCTCGGTATCGACCTTGTAAATGTCGATCTTCCCGTCATACTCTTTCGCCAGTTCTTCCAGAATCGGCGCGATCATCTTGCACGGGCCGCACCAGCTCGCATAGAAATCGACGATACAGGGCTTGTCGCCCAAGAACTTCCACTCTTTCGGGGACGCCTCGTAATTAGCCACTTTGGTCAAAAACTCGGCTTTGGTCAAATGCTGTACTCCCATTTTCTTCTCTGTTTTAGTTGTTTGCTTGTTTCGGTTTTGCGATTCGCGGCCCCCGCACGAGACAAGCAGTACGGCGGCCAAAGCGGCGATCCAAAGATTTTTCATTACACTATGATTTACTGTTTTCAATTATCGTTCCCGACCCGACCGAAGCTTCGTATCCCGACCGTTGCAAACGGGTAACCGGCATTTCCGGACCGGCCTCGCCGACGTAACCGATTACGACACGCCCGCATGGAAGACCGGTTCCCGCGCCGCAGCCCTTCGGACCGAACTCCTGCCCCGCACGATAGAACCGCTGCTTCCGCAGGCCGTTCTGCCTTTTCACATCAACGGCCGTTCTCATCCTCTTTCGGCTTTCTTTTGAACATACTCGCCAGCAAGCCGCCGAACGCCGCACCCCATACCGAACTCAGCCAAGGCGACGAAGTAATCGGGCAACTCCCGTCCACACATCCGACCTGCCGGTAATAAAAATATCCGGCGAGAGCCCCAAGGACTACGCCGATCAGCGTCAAGCCGTATTTCTCCATTCTCTTTCTCATCTCTTTCTCATTTTTCCGACGCGCCGCAACGCTTCTCGAACACGGGCCTGAGCAACTGCGGAACCTCCACGCTGCCGCAGCGCATTCCGTCCAGACGCTCGCGTCCGCAGGGCGTCAGGTCGAAATACATCTGCCGGCGGTCCTGCTGGCCCAGCACGCGCTCGACGAGTCCCTTGCGCTCGATGCTGCGAATAACCTTCGACGCATGGGACGGAGTGAGTCCGACTTTAGCCGCGATGTCCGAAGCGGAAAGCCGCCCCGACTTCAACGAGCAGAGTACGGCCGCTTCATTCAGGCAGACGCCGTGCGTCCGCTCGAAATCCCGTTCGAAATCGTTCAGCGCCTTCAATATATCGCGCATAAGACATGCTATCTCCATCTTTTCCACGTTTAAGCTTGAAGCTCTCGGCTCGAAAATTTCCCACATCAATAATTTCCATCGGAAACCACATGACAAATATACGACTATTTTCCAATAAAACAAATTTCCAATGGAAATTATTATTCGGAACGAAAGCGAAACGGGCCAAACTCGCTTGCCGAAAGCAGGATACATCCGTACGACAGACCGTTCGGAAACCTCGAATCCGACAGCCAAGGTTTACAAGCCTATCTGCCCGTCTGAAACGCGCCCTATATAAAAAAAAGACTATGCCGTTGCCTAAAGCCGCCCGATCTATCGCCCCGGAATCGAATCGCGGCATTTGCGCAAGGCCCTCCCCCCGGCGAACTGCTTGCAACGGCAATGAAACGAACCGGCACGGCCGGTCCCTTTTGTCGTCCGCCGATTTCCCGACCGACCGCCGCGACATTCGCTTCAACGGCAACCGTCCGACCATGCCCCGGTCGAGAACATAACGATTTCGGATGCTGCAAAAATAAGGAGGTCCTGCGCGGCAATCCGGACGAATCTCAACAGTCGCCCGATTCCCCCAAAGTCGCAGGACGCAGAAAAACTCTCTTAAACCGTATCTCGCAACGATCGCCGTGATCGGCGAAACAATGCTCGACCAGTTTCTGCTGACTATCGCATACTTTGAGCATGCGGAAAAACCTGTCGCGTTCCGCATCGGTCGGCAAACGGGAATACGAGAGTCCGTGAGGCAAACGGCAGTCCCAATCGATTCTCATGCTCGGTTCGGGCAACGGAGACTCGGTCATCAGCACGCTCAGAGAAATCCCGTCGCATGCCCAGCCGCTCACGACCGCATAAGAGGGAGGATTGAAAAACTCGTTGTCAGAAAACACGTACAACTCACCCGACCGGAGATTTTCCATATTAACGACTTGATACATCATTTTACATGCAAAGTCACAGAAAGATATGAATATCGTTTCTTTCCTGGATTCAAATGCGGTTTCAATCCGCTATCCAGGGATTGTCTTCCATGAAATCCATCCCTTATATGGCCGATACCCTCCCTACCGGCCTTGTTCAAACAAAAAAAGCGGACGAAACGCTCGACCGACAGACTGAAAAGATTAGGGGGCGGAAGGGATACGCTCACCCATTACATATACCCTTCCTTTGTGCCCCCTAATTTTATCTATGCAAACCTCTAAATAAAACTCCTATCTGTTCGTAAACTCTCCGTAGAAACTCCCGACGGGCTCGCCGTTCATATCGATCGGATAGAAATGAACCGTCATTTTACCCGAGCCCAAACCATTGGTACTTATCTTCCCGTAAAGTCCCTGCGACGGATAGAGCATTTTGAACGAGCCTATGGGGCTGAGCCCTTTTTTGAACACCACTTCCGCATATTTCACGGGTTCGGAGAAAGTAACGTAGATCGCGTTGGCGGACCCATCGTAATACCATCCTAAGAACTCGCCGTCTCGAATCGTTATGACAGGAATTCCGCTCGGTTTGGGACCCTCCCCATCGTCAGGTTTCCTACCCCCCATTTCTATTCTTTCATCGGTAGGACCTCTCGTCACAGGAGTATCGGGGACCTCGGCCCCCGCCGACAAAGCGCCGGCCAATACCGCCGCGATGGCCAAAAACAAAACTCGCATTTTCATAATCTCATCCTGAAAAAATTTCCGGGTCGCAGACTCTTAACGGATAGTCGAAAAAGAAACGACATCGTCATACAGCAGAACCGAAACCCGTTGCAAACATATCCAATTTTTTCAGTGTTGATACCCGAACACACGATACCGGACATATGACAAATACGAAAAAACGGAATTTTTCGAAAAATTTATATCCTAATTATCAGACAATTAAAACAGGCTGAAATTTGCCTGTAATTTCATATGCGGACAAATCGGAATACGCATAAATATACTATATATCAATAATTTATCCTAAATCAAATCCAAGCGGACAGTAGCTTTTTGAGCGTCTTGTCGGAGTTTCCGTCGATTTTCTTTTTCAAACGGTTCCGTTTTTTCGATACGGAAGCCGGCTGAATGCCTAAAATATCGGCGATCTGGTTCGTCTTGATCTCGACGAGGACCATGCAACAGAGCTTCAGATCGTCCTCGGACAGCTTCAACTCCGTCGCGCGCAGACGGTGCAGAAAATCTTCGCTGACGATATGATTCGATATTTCGTATATATCCTTCCAACTGTCCTGCGTGAATTTATAGTCGTCGAAAAACTCCTTGGCCGCCAGCGCAAAGCGCCGATTGTCGCGTCGGTCGTCGCTCCACAGCTTCAGGATATCGTTCATTTTCTGAATGATTCTCAGCTTGGACTCGATCAGCGTCTTCGCGCTCGACTTCAGCAGATTCAGCTTGTCGATTTTCATTTCCAGTTGCTGATTGTCGATCGTCTTTTGCTGATTCGCGATTTCCGCCTCCCGCAGCTTGACCATATCGTCGCTGATCCGCTTGTTCTTTTTCGCGACAACGACCTTGTAAGTGCTGACCGAAGCCACCGCGATCAGAAGCATGACCAGAAAACCGATCAACAAGGTTCTGTTACGGATAATCAGCTGCTGCCTTTGCGAGTTCAATCTCTCGCTGTCATATTTCTGCCGAATCTCAATAATGGAGTTCCGCTCGTTTCTGTCGTTTATTGCCAGATACATCTTATGGTATTCCTCGAAAGTCTTTAATGCCTCTTGGAAAGCATATTGCTGACTTTCCAACCGGTATAAACTATATAAAACGCTCGCAACCTTCGCCGTATCGAGGGGCCTATTCGATAGATAATAGTTATAAAAGAACTTCGCCGAATCCAACAGACCTTGCCTGAAGTAGACATCACCTAAAGAAACATAATGATGGTTCGTGTTCTCCTTATTGAATTCGGTGCACTTGATAATACATTCTTTCGCTTTGTCATATTCATCCAACCAATTATACAAGTTGCTTAAAGACCTGAAAATTTTGTTCAGACATGACGTGTCACGCATATCTTCGGCGATAGCCAAAGCCGCCCTAAAATTCTTTTCCGCTTCGACAAAGTTCTTCACGTACAAATACGACCATCCCAAACTATGCAATGCGTAGAATTCGTTTTTCGCCTGTCCCGACCTTCTATAATGTAGGAGAGCTTTTTCATAATAACGTCTTGCTACGCTATCAACGTATTGCTTTTCATAAGCCTCACCCAAATAATAGTATATCGTACCGGCCGCTCCGTCATTCCGGCATTCAGGAATCAACGCCTCCGCGCTTAACAATGCCTCCAGCCGAGCCGTCTCATCGGAATTCAGAGCCTTGCTCTGGTAATAATACGCCATAACCGCATGGGAATCTTTCAGATGCCTCGAATAATAGTTCACGGCAACGTCTATCAGCGAGTCGGAAGGAAGAGGCAGTCCGGCTTTGTCGGCTGCTTGTATGCTAAGCAAACAATAGAGAGCCCGGTTCGGCCGGCTGAGCCACCTCGGGTTGGTAATCTCGCCCAATGTCAGGACGGCGCTGTCCGGACACGAGTCCATCACGGATTCGGCCCTCGAGAGAATTCCTCCCATCCGGTCGTTGAATTTTCCGCAGGACGCCAGAAAACCCGTCAAAGCCAGTGCAAACGCGAAAATCCGATTTCGTCCCATATCATTTTGCCAATCAATTTATTATTCCCCGGTCTGTGAAGAACAAAATTAATGATAAAAAACGGTGCGTAAGCGGTTTCCGTGTAAAAATTGTCATCAAACGACCGAAAAATACGGATGTTCCCGCTCTATTTCCGACCGATCGGCATATCACATTTAGGCCGTATTCTATGCTCTAAGGGCCGCCCCTGTCCCCCCCCATCGGAGCGACCGAGCGCTCCGATGCGGACGCAAGCTGTGCCGCCCTTGCGAAATCGCCCGGAATTTCCTACATTTATCGATCAATTCAAACGAGAGATACCTATGAAAAAGACCTTATCGCTGTTCGCCGGCGCCCTGTTCTGGATTTTTCCGGCGACAGCTCAGATTCCCGAAGCGCAGCCGCTCTACCCGCAAGGCGCGCCGGACAACAACGGACTGCCCGCAGACAAGGCCGTTTATGCCGAAAGCCATGCGGAGAAGATCGCCGAGGCCGACTACATGCTGTTTCGGGCCGATCCGTCCAAGGCAACGGGCCAGGCCGTCGTCATCTGTCCGGGAGGGGCTTACTTGGGCGTAGCCTACACCCATGAGGGCATTCAGGTCGCCCAATGGATGAACGAGCGCGGGATCACGGCGCTGATGCTCCGTTACCGGATGCCGAACGGACATCACGACATTCCGCTGCACGACGCCCGGACGGCGATCGCGCTGCTGAGGGATCACGCCGCCGAATGGGGGATCGACCCGCATCAGGTCGGCATCATGGGCTTCTCGGCCGGAGGGCATCTGGCCTCGACGGTCTCGACCCATTTCGAGAACGACTCGCAGCGCCCCGATTTCTCGATCCTGATCTACCCGGTCATCACGATGGACGAGCGCTACACGCATAAGGTATCGCGCGAGGAACTGATCGGCCGGGACGCTCCGATCGAGCTCGTGGACCGATACTCGAACGAGAAGCAGGTGTCGGACCGCACGCCCGTCACGTTTCTGGCGCTGAGCGATGACGACGGAGGAGTGCCCCCGGTCAACAGTACGATGTACTACGAAGCGCTGAAGGCCCACGGCGTACCGGCGGAGCTGCACGTCTACCCGTCGGGAGGCCACGGCTGGGGCTGGCTCGAAACCTTCAAGTACCACGACGAGCTGCGGACATCGCTCGACCGCTGGCTGAAAGAGATACGGAAGTAGTCCGGTCTCAGTCTCAGTCTCAGTCTCAGTTCTCAGTCGCAGTCTCAGTCGCAGCGCCTCGCGCCGGACACACCGCACGGACGGGATAAGACCGGTCGGACGGCCGGTTCGCGAACCGGCGGGCGGAATCGTTCCAAACAAATCGCATATCGTGTCTCGGACGATGCGCTGCATTCCGATCGTCGCACTGCGAGCGGAAGTGCGCCGTCCTTGCTTCGACTCGGCCGGCGCTCGGCAAAGCGCGCGAAGTTCCGCCGGCCCTCCCTGCATTCCGACCCGTTCCGGCGAGGCGAGAAATTTCGGTCGTAACGACCGAGGAGCCCCAAGCGTTATCCGCATAAACGGACGACCGGACCGCAGACGCGACGGCGGACGAGCCAGAAAAAAACTCCGAGGCCGGACCGCACGGCTGCCGATTGCTCCGGGGAAAACAGACCAATATCGAACGCCATGAGAAAATATCGCATCCGACCGATTCTGGCGACAGCCTGTCTGCTGAGCCTCTGCCACCTGCAAGCCCAGACGCCTCGAGCCCGGCCGCTCTACCCTCAAGGAG
Organism: Alistipes ihumii AP11; assembly: GCF_025144665.1. Taxonomy (NCBI): domain Bacteria; kingdom Pseudomonadati; phylum Bacteroidota; class Bacteroidia; order Bacteroidales; family Rikenellaceae; genus Alistipes; species Alistipes ihumii. Next base: position 1,127,872 of record NZ_CP102294.1, read on the forward strand.
CACCCGACAGCAACGGGCTGCCGCCCGAAAACGTACGCACGACGCAGGACATCGTTTTCGGCGCTACGGAGGCCGACTACCTGGCCTACCCGGCCGATGCGGACCGGGCCACAGGCCAAGCCGTCGTGATCTGTCCGGGAGGAGGCTACGCGGCCGTCTGTTTCGACCACGAAGGGATACAGGTCGCCCGGTGGCTGAACGAGCGGGGTATCACGGCCGTCGTGCTGCGCTACCGGATGCCGAACGGACATCCCGACATTCCGGTCGAAGACGCGCTGGCGGCCATACGAATGGTCCGGGAAAAGGCGCGGCTGTGGCATGTCGATCCGCACCGCATAGGCATCATGGGCTTCTCGGCCGGAGGACATCTGGCGGCGGCCGCATCGACCCGATTCACGGGAACGGACGACCGGCCCGACTTCACGGTACTGATGTACGCCGCTATCTCGCGCGACGAGAGGATGATCGACCGCGAGACGATGGGCAACCTGTTCGGAGCCGACGTGCCGGCGGATTCCGCGCTTTACTCCTGCGAGAAGGAAGTGACCGCCCGGACGCCGCCCGCCTTCCTCGCCATGAGCGACGACGACGACAACGTGCTGCCCAGCAACAGCATCTGCTACTATACGGCGCTGAAAAGGCACGGCGTCCCGGCCGAGCTGCACGCCTACCCTCGCGGCAAGCACGGATGGGGCTGGAACCCGTCGTTCAGATATCATGACGAACTGACCGCCTCGCTAGGACGCTGGCTCGAAGAGATCGGCGAAAAACAGGCCGGACGCTCCGTTCCATAGTTGCGCAACGCCCGGGCGAAAACGGAAGGAAGCGACGGACGCGACCGCGGAACGGGACCGGCAACCCGGCTATCCGCTGCTTCCACCGCCACGTATCCGCCGCCACACGACAGGAGGAAACGGGCATCCGCGCCGGTCCGCATAACGGAAAAACCCCGTTTTCAACGGGAAGCCGCGCCGCCGGGCGAAAGCACGTTGCGGACCGGTTCCCGCGAATACGTCTCCGCCGCGTTCTCCGCCCAACTCTCGCAATAACGGCCGAAACCTCAACGAACGCCTTGCGCAAACGGAAAAAGCCGGGCGCTTTCCGGCCTACGGGCCCGCCGGAAACGCTCGAACGGACCGGTCCTCTCCAAACGAGAAATGTCCGGACAGCTCGTCGCCATCCGGACATTCGATCGGAAAACGCTCGGCGCGTCCGCCCCTCCCTTCCCGAAAACGGGAAGCGGCGGAACCTCCTTACAACAGCTTGGTTATTTTCTCCTCGAGCACGCTCTTCGGACAGGCGCCGACCTGCTTATCGACCACCTGACCGCCCTTGATAAAAAGAATCGTCGGGATGTTGCGAACGCTGAACTGCGTGGCGACGGCATTGTTGTCGTCCACGTCGCATTTGCCGATCGCTACGCGGCCTTCATACTCGGCGGCCAGTTCGTCGATAATCGGAGCGATCGTCCGGCAGGGTCCGCACCATTCGGCCCAGAAATCGACGACCAGCGGTTTGCCCGAATCCATCAGGGTTTTCAGATTTTCAGAGGTGATAGCAAGTGCCATATCGGTGAATTTTAAATGATTTGTCTGTCGCAAAGTTGACAATTCCTTCCGAAAAAAACGCATCGCGGCGGACAAAACGGTCAACAAGTTATTTACGTTTTCCGCATCGCGCCGAACTTCAGCGAGATACGCTCTACATCAACGTATATCGAAGCGAGTAATCGTCGAAAGTCCGGATCAGGTCGCCGGTCAGCGCGACCTTGACGCTCTTCGAATACAAATTCACTGCCACTTCGGCTGCCGGGTCGTACACCTTGAAACGCAGGATCACCTGGCCCCGGTTCTCCTTCGCGGCGGCCGACAGCCTGCCGACCAATTCCTCGGTCAGTTCGTCGACGGGAACCGACACGGTCACCTCCTTCATCAGCGTCTCCTGCGCTTCGGCCAACATCATGATCGACGTAATGCGCGTCTCCAGCTCGTTGGGATTGTATATGCGCGGAGCGACCTTCCCCTTGATAAGCAGATAGTAACCCTCGAACAGGAAGCGGCGGAAATTCTCGTAATCCTTCGAGAACAGCACGAATTCGTGCGAGCCGTTGTAATCCTCGATCGTGAAGCGTCCGTAGGGCTTGCCCGTCTTCGTGGTCAGGTGCATGACCGAGGTGACCATGCCCGCCGCGACGAAATCTCTCCCGTTCATCGACGGCAGATCGGCCAGATCGCCCAGCGAGCAGGTACAGTAATGTTTGATAATCAACGAAAAGTCATCCAACGGATGCGACGACAGGTAGATCCCGATCACGTCGCGCTCGCGGTTCAGCGTCTCGAGTTTCGTCCAAGGCGTATATTGCGGCGGCTCGGGCTTCTGCACCGACGACTCCTCGGTAATGCCGCCGAACAGGCTCTGCTGCACGTTGTTCTTCTCGCTCTGCACGCGGTTTCCGTACCGTACCAGCGCATCCAGCAGCGTACCGTCGTGCTCGTCCCGCGCCAGATAGGCGCTGCGCGGCAGGTCGCTGATCGCGTCGAACGCGCCTCCGAGCACCAAATTTTCCAACGTTTTCTTATTGACGGTCTGCAGATTGACCCGCTCTACGAAATCGTACACGGACTTGAAAGGCCCTCCTTCCTTGCGCGTGTCGATGATATTCTGCACGGCCGACTCGCCCACGCCCTTGATAGCGGCCAAACCGAAACGGACATTGCCCCCCTCGTCGACCGAGAAGCGGATCTTGCTGTGATTGACATCGGGCCCCAGCACCGAGAGGCCCATCCGCTTGCACTCGTCCATGAAGAAGCTGATCTTCTTGATATCCGACAGGTTGCGGCTCAGCAGTGCGGCCATGAACTCGGCCGGATAGTGGGCCTTCAGATAGGCCGTCTGATAGGAAACGTAAGCGTAGCAGGTCGAGTGCGACTTGTTGAACGCGTACGACGCGAACGCCTCCCAGTCCCCCCATATCTTCTCGCAGATTTTCGGGTCGTGCCCGTTCTTCTTCGCGCCCTCGATGAACTTGGGCTTCATCTTGTCCAGCACGTCGCGCTTCTTCTTTCCCATCGCCTTGCGCAGCGTGTCGGCCTCTCCCCCGGTAAAGCCGGCCAGCTTCTGCGACAGCAGCATGACCTGCTCCTGATAGACCGTAATGCCGTACGTGTCCTTCAGATACTCCTCCATGTCGGGTATCTCGTACGTGACGGGCTCCAGACCGTGCTTGCGGGCGATGAAGTTCGGAATATATTCCATCGGACCGGGCCGGTACAGCGCGTTCATCGCGATCAGGTCCTCGAAACGGTTCGGTTTCAGGTTGCGCAGATGTTTTTTCATGCCGGGCGACTCGAACTGGAACAGCCCCGTCGTCTCTCCCCGGCTGTAGAGGTCGTAAGTCAGCGGATCGTCGAGGGGGATCGCGTCGATGTCGGGCCGGCTGCCGGTCGTCGACTCGATGTTCTCGAGCGCATCCTTGATGATCGACAGCGTCTTGAGACCCAGAAAGTCCATCTTGATCAGCCCGACGCTCTCGACCAGCTTGCCCTCGTACTGCACGACGTTCAACTCGGCGTCCTTCGCTATGGCCATCGGAGCGAACTTCTCCAGATCGTCCTGTCCGATAATCACGCCGCAGGCGTGCACGCCGGTCTGGCGCACGGAGCCCTCGAGTTTCTCTGCGTACTTCATCGTGTCGCGGATCAGCGGATTGTCCGACTCCTTTTCCTTTACCAGCTCGGGAACTTCCTTGTAGGCCTTGGCGAAAGTGGTCCCGGGCTTTTCGGGTACCAGTTTCGAGATGCGGTTGCTCTCCGAGAGGGGCAGCCTCTGTACGCGGGCGACGTCCTTGATCGCGGCCTTCGGCGCCATCGTGCCGAACGTGACGATCTGCGCGACGCGCTTGCTGCCGTACTTCTCGACCACGTAGTGCAGCACGTCGGCGCGGCCGTCCTCGTCGAAATCGACGTCCACGTCCGGAAGCGAAATCCGGTCGGGATTCAGGAAGCGCTCGAACAGCAGGTCGTACTTCATCGGGTCGATATTGGTGATCGTCAGCGAGTAGGCGACGACCGACCCGGCCGCCGAGCCCCGGCCCGGCCCCACCGAGACGCCCATTTCCCGGGCGGCGCGAATAAAGTCCCACACGATCAGGAAGTACCCCGGGAAACCCATCCACTCGATCGTCGACAGTTCGTACTCGATACGCTTGCGGACAGCGTCCGACAGCGTGCCGTAGCGTCTCTCGGCCCCCTTGTAGGTCAGATGCTCCAGATAGCGGAACTGCTTGGCGATCGTCAGCTGGTCCGACAGCTCGGGATGCCGCCCGACCACCTCGTCGAGCGAATCCGTACATCGGTCTATCTCGGCGAGCACGGCCTCGTCCTTGATCTTCTTGCGGAACGTTTCCTTGAGCTGATCCAGCGGTACGTCGAAGTCGTCCGGAATCGGGAAGTTCGGCATCAGAGGTTTATGCTCGAGCGAGTATTCCTCGACCTTCCCGGCGATCTCGGCCGTCGTGGCCAGAGCCTCCGGATGATCGGGGAACAGCGCGGCCATCTCCTCCTCGCTCTTGAGGTACTCCTGCCACGTATAGCGCATACGGTTCGGATCGTCCAGATCGCGGCCCGTATTGAGGCAGATCAGCCGGTCGTGGGCCGGCGCGTCGTCGGCCATGATGAAGTGCACGTCGTTCGAGCAGATATATTTCACGCCGTACTCGGCGGCAAGCTGCAACAGCGCGGCGTTCACCTTCTTCTGATTCTCGTACACCTGCTCGTCGATACGCGGAATACCGCTCTGATGAAGCTGCAGCTCGAGGTAGTAATCCTCGCCGAAAATGGAGACGAACTCCTCGACGACGCGGCGCGCCTCCTGCATGTCGCCCCTCATGATAGCCTGCGGCAGTTCGCCGCCCAGGCAGGCCGAGCAACAGATAATCCCGTCGTGATAGAGGCGCAGCAGTTCCTTGTCGACCCGGGGACGGTAGTAGAACCCCTCGGTAAAGGCATACGACACGATTTTGGAAAGATTGTGGTACCCCTCCAGATTCTTGGCCAGCAGAATCAAGTGGTCGCCCCGGTCGTCCTTGCCGCTCTTGTCGAAGCGGCTGCCTCCGGCCACGTAGACCTCGCAGCCGAGAATCGGCTTGATCCCCTCCTTTTCGGCCGCGTCGTGAAACTCCTTGACCCCGTACATATTGCCGTGGTCGGTGATCGCCAGCGCGGTCATGCCGAGTTCCTTGGCTCGCTTGAGCAGCGGCTTGATAGCCGCCGCGCCGTCCAGAATCGAATATTGCGTATGTACATGAAGATGAGTGAACTGCCCCATTGTTTCCCATATATTATGCCTCGATACAAAAGTAACGAAAAATAAACGGAAATACCGGGCACGGAAAGTGCATTTTATCAACAATATTTCGTACATTGTATCGGGAAAGGGACCGAAATCCGGCATCCGGATCCGCGCGGTCCCCGACCGAACAAACCCTCAATACGCAAAGCCATGGACAACTCGAAATTATCGGTTCTGAAAACCTTTTCATCGGCGGGCGAGGCCTCGATCTATCAGAGCCTGCTCGAGAGCAACGGCATCCGGTGCGAACTGCTCAACGAAGGCATCTCGGACATTCTGCCGATTCCGGGCGACCTGTCGAAAATCCGTCTCGTGGTCAACGAGGCCGATGCCGCGAAGGCCGAGGAGATCCTTGCTGCCGGATTCGATCAGGAAGAATTCGACACGGAGAGCGCCAAACGGCGCAAGAAGCCCTGAGCAAACGCGCCTTTACCGGCCCCGACCAGAGCTCCCCTACCCGCCCGGCAAGGCCGCCGGTTCCGGGCCGGTGACGGCTACGTACCGCACGACAGTCGGAGGGACAAAATCCATTTGCTTTTTCCCAACGCGCCGTTACAACCGTCCGGTCGAAAGAACTGGCATGCCCGGGAGCGTGCGGCAAAGGATCACGGATATTCTGCCGCCCCCGGACGGCTTGCAGGGAAAAGGCATCCGCGACCTACCGAACGAGCGGGCGATCTCTCGACCTCAAGATAAAAAGCGGGACTAACCGTATGCCGCGACAGACCGACACCGCCGAGCCTTTCCCCGAAAGAGACGACATGCACGCGACATCCCGCCAAAGAAACGACACGCTGACGTCCTCGCCTTCCATGCCGCCGATTCCGACCCGAAACGGCCCGTATTTCGCCAAACAAAACAAGGACGACGCCCCGCCGGCAGTGCCGAAACCCCAACGCCTGCCCCGGCACGACCCGGAGTATCCTACGGCACACGGTTATCCCCGGTTATCCCCGCTTTTCCTTAATTTATGCCCCTGCGTCCCTGTACAAGACCGACTATATCCCGCATCACGGAAAAAAAACGGTCCGCACAGCAGAGACCGAACCGCGCTACATCCATCCAACCCTCTCCGTTATTTGCCGAACACCTGATAAAATACAGAACCAAACCTACGAAAAAAACAGCGGCGTCCGCATAAGACGCCGCTGCCTATCCATATCCCGTCTCCAGAAAACCGGTCTGTCTCTACACCCGGTCCGCCCGGCTTACGGGCAAGCTACCAGCCGAGCACATAGGCGAAGATCAGCGGGGCGACGATCGTGGCGTCCGACTCGACGATGAATTTCGGCGTATCGGGCAGCAGCTTGCCCCAGGTGATTTTCTCGTTGGGTACGGCGCCCGAATAGGAACCGTACGAAGTGGTCGAGTCCGAAATCTGGCAGAAATAGGCCCAGCACGGAGTGTCCTCCCACTCCAGATCCTGATACATCATCGGCACGACGCAGATCGGGAAGTCGCCCGAAATGCCCCCGGCAATCTGGAAGAAGCCGACGCCTTTCCCGCCGCTGTTGGCGCGATACCACTCCGTCAGGAAGATCATCGTCTCGATACCGCCCTTGACCGTCGAGGCTTTCAGCTCGCCCTTGATGACATAAGAAGTGAAGATGTTGCCCATCGTGCTGTCCTCCCAGCCCGGAACGATGATCGGGATGTTTTTCTCGCAGGCGGCCAGCATCCAGCTGTTCTTCGGATCGATCTCGTAATACTGCTCCAGCTCGCCGCTGCGCAGCAGCTTGTACATGAACTCGTAGGGCAGATAGCGCTCGCCCTTGTCGTCGGCATCCTTCCATATCTTGAAGATATGCCCCTGCAGGCGGCGGAACGCCTCTTCCTCCGGAATGCAGGTATCCGTCACGCGGTTCATATGATTCTCGAGCAGGTTCCACTCGTCCTGAGGCGTCAGGTCGCGGTAATGCGGTACGCGCTTATAGTGCGAATGAGCCACCAGATTCATGATATCTTCCTCCAGATTGGCGCCCGTGCAGGTGATGATCTGCACCTTGTCCCGGCGGATCATCTCGGCGAGCGAGATGCCCAGCTCGGCCGTGCTCATCGCGCCGCCCAGCGTGATCATCATCTTGCCGCCGGCGTCGATATGGGCTTCGTATCCTTTCGCGGCGTCGATCAGGGCCGCCGCGTTGAAATGGCGGTAGTGATGCGTGATAAACTGTGAAACAGGTCCCTTTTCCATTTTTTATTTGCTGATTAAGGTTTCAAGAGTCACAAAGGTAGCAATTTAAACGGACAATCGGTAAAAAATTCTCGGTCGCCGGCCGCCTCCGGCAACGGGTCGACAAGAAGCGAGGAAACGCTCCGGTACGGAGGACGCAGTCCTGTCCGGCCCGAGCTCCGATACGAATCGAAACAACGTATAACGACCGATCGTCCCCCGATCATATCACTTTCGATCTTTGTCGGCCGGCGGCGGGTGCTTCCGCACTCTTAACACTTCGAACTCGGGTTGCAGACGCCCCGGGACGAGAAGACGATCTGCCCGCGCGATTCATAAAGACCGTACTGAATGAAAAAGCATCGGGAGCGACGATTCCGACCGATCACATACATATTCTGCCCTGCCGCTTCCCACACCCTGTTGTCGCAACTTTCATAATCTCAATCAGACTATCGATACGCTACCGAACCACAGGACTCTTTTCCATGAGCGGTCCGGAGCGGTCGGACCGTCCGGAACGGCTGCAAAGAGGCATTATAATTACCGGAAATTCAGGATCGCGACGAACGGGACGAATACGGAGACGGTTACGGCAAGCGAACCGGCCCGAACGATACAGCGGACCGACGCCTCCCCCACATGCCGCCCCGGCCGCCAGCGCGCGGCCCCGCTCGCCACGCAACGCCCCGTACCTACTGTTCGATATAGCCGAACCGGCGGAGCTGACGGTCGTCGTTGCGCCAGTTGTCGTTGACCTTGACGAACAGCTGAAGGAAAACCTTCTTGCCCAGAAATTGTTCCAGCTCCTCGCGGGCCTGCGTTCCGACCCGTTTCAGGCGCTCGCCCCGATGACCGATCACGATGCCTTTCTGGCTCTCTCGCGCCACGTAGATCGTGGCCGATATGCGGTCGATCGACGGCTCCTCCTTATACTCCTCGATCGCTATCTCGACCGAATAGGGAATCTCCTTCTCATAGTTCAGGAATATCTTCTCGCGGATGATCTCCGAAGCGAAGAAGCGCAGCGTCTTGTCCGTCAGCGCATCCTTCGGATAGAACGGCTCGCCCTCGGGCAAAGCGGCCAGAATCCGGTCGAACAGCCCGCCGATATTGAAATCGTTCAGGACCGAGACCGGAACGATCTCGGCGTCGGGCAGAATCCCGCGCCACTGCCCGACCAGCTCCTCGAGCCGCTCGGGCGTCGTCAGATCGATCTTGTTGATAACCAGAATCGTCCGGATACCGCTGCGCGCGATACGGTCGAAAATCTCGCTGCGGCGGTCGGTCCCTTCGACCACGTCGGTCACGTACAGGATGACGTCGGCGTCCTTGAGCGCCCCCTGCACGAAGCGCATCATCGATTCCTGAAGCTTATAGCTGGGCTTCAGGATGCCCGGCGTATCGGAATAGACGATCTGGAAATCGTCGCCGTTGACGATGCCCAGTATCCGGTGGCGCGTGGTCTGGGCCTTCGAGGTGATGATCGACAGCCGCTCGCCGACCAGCGCGTTCATCAGCGTCGACTTGCCCACGTTCGGATTGCCTATGATGTTGACGAAACCTGATCTATGCATAGCCGTATTTTTAGCCCAAAGATAGGTTTTATTTGCGGGATGCGAAAATCGGCGTCGCCACGCTCCGCAGCGCTTCCCGCATGTCGCAGCCGGGCGGCAGAAAAGGCACAACGACAGAACGACCAACCGGATACGGCAGACCGCCGTGCGGCCGAAACGGCGTATTCCTGCCTTTCCGGCACAGTTCCTCGCATGTCGGCATCCATCGATCGGACGGAACGGCCTATCGGAAAGGCCGAACAGACCGCACCGGAAAACAACGTGCGAAAGCCCTGCCGTCGCCCGTCGGCACCATATACGCCGTCATAGCGGACGCCGTACGACCTCTACCGAAAAGGCGCCCGAATTCTCTTTCGCCGCACGACCGAAACGTACAGGAGAGGCCACGGCCGGACCGCCGCACTGAGACCTCCGCGCCCCGTTCGGAACGTCCTTGCGATCTCGGGAGCGAAAAGCCCGCCCAATCACCGTGCGAAAATTCACTGCGTTTATTTCCGAATCGGTCCCGATTTTCGCATCTCCCCGGTTTGAATCCCTTCCGCCGTACATCGGATTTTTCCGACCGCACGCCGTCGGAGAATACGGACCGACGATCCTCACCGACACAGACGGGCAACCTGACGGACCGTCCGAACGATACGATCCGGTACCGTGAAAAACAACAGAGCGCGTCTTTTTTCGATATATCGTCGAAAAATTGTTTAAATTCGTGGAGAAAAACGTTTTTACCCGTGCGAGCCTATACTTATATCGAACGAGGAAAGTTCGAGCTGCTGGACAAACCGAAGCCGGAGTTGGAAGATCCGCGCGATGCCATTGTGCGCGTAACGCTGGGCAGTATCTGCACCAGCGACCTGCATATCAAGCACGGCAGCGTGCCTCGCGCCGTACCGGGCGTTACGGTCGGCCACGAAATGGTGGGTATCGTAGAACGAGTCGGCCCGGCCGTCACTTCGACCAAGCCCGGCGACCGGGTAACGGTCAATGTCGAAACTTTCTGCGGCGAGTGCTTTTTCTGCAAGCGCGGGTATGTGAACAACTGTGCCGATCCGGTCGGCGGCTGGGCGTTAGGCTGCCGTATCGACGGCGGCCAGGCCGAGTACATGCGCGTGCCCCATGCCGATCAGGGATTGAACCGTATTCCCGACACGGTCGGCGACGAACAGGCGCTTTTCGTAGGCGACATTCTGGCCACGGGTTTCTGGGCCGCCCGGATCTCGGAAATCGCCGAAGAAGACACGGTGCTTATTATCGGCGCCGGGCCTACGGGCATCTGTACCCTGCTCTGCGTCATGCTCCGGCATCCGAAACGCATTATCGTCTGCGAAAAGTCGCCCGAACGAATCCGTTTCGTGCAAGAGCATTATCCCGAAGTGCTGGTCTGCGGGCCCGAGGAATGCCGGCATTTCGTATCCCGCCACAGCGATCACGGCGGAGCCGACAGAGTGCTCGAAGTGGCGGGAGCGGACGATACGTTCCGTCTGGCATGGGAGTGCGCCCGTCCCCATGCCGTCGTTACCGTAGTGGCGCTCTACGACCGGCCTCAAACACTGCCTCTGCCGGACATGTACGGCAAGAATCTCACGTTCAAGACCGGCGGCGTGGACGGCTGCGACTGCGCCGAGATTCTACGCCTGATCGAACAGGGCCGGATCGACACCGTGCCGCTTATTACGCACCGTTTTCCACTGAGCCGTATCGACGAGGCTTATCGCCTTTTCGAAAACCGGCAGGACGGAGTAATCAAAGTGGCGATCGAATGCGGCAAATAACGGCCACGGCTCCGACAATCGACATTCCAATCATATAACCGGCTCCACGTACGCAATCTCCTCCGACGGAGGAGACTTCACGGCAGGAACCTAACCGGACACGAAACCAGGGGCCGCATGCCGCAGCTAACAGACATAATGACTTTTCCGGGTGCGAACATGCTCGGTATGTTGAAGTATATAATTGCCAAAAATAAATTTATGATAAAAGCGTATACGCCCTGTTTGCAGAATTAAATTAGCGCATATTTGATTCTTCCGATCGGTTGCTCATTTTTGCAGTTAAGGTATTGAAAGATTGTCAACACGCTAATCTTTCCGACGATTCGAGTGAACAAAACCCTTATGTATCTTTTGCATAATTGCGTACAATCATGAACCGGTCGCACAGCTGCGAGAATAGAATCTCTATCCTTTTTCTTGCTTTGGCAAAGCGAGAGAATGTTGGCTTCCATTCGCTTCGGATATCATATTCAATGCGATAATTTCCAAATCGGAGAATTTTGGGACGACCTTACAACGTGGCATATTGTCATGTTCATTGACCGGTTTCCTGCCATTTGTTTGCAAATGCCGATTTTTTTTGCAAATATCGCATGTAAGAGTACATATGATGAATTGCAATTCATCCAATTCATTAACACCAACAATCTACACGATCCGTCAGACATAAGTCCTTTAACTTTTCAATTTCACCAACCGTTTTTATGAATAAGTATTTTCTCTGTTTTTTATTCATTTGCTTATCCCCTGAGTTCGTATTGTCCCAAACGGTTGTTGAACGAAATATCAAAACGGGAAACGAAACCGCTACTGTCAGGGTATGGATTCCTCATACGACAGAACGGGATACAATAACAAATGTGTTATATGTTTTTGATGCGGATTATTGTTTCGACATAGTCGCGTCTCATGTCAATTATCTTTTCAATATGTGCCGCACGATACCCCCTGTTTGTGTTGTCGGCGTTTATTACCCGGGACAAAGAGGCCGGGCATGCGTCGGATTGAATCAAGACAACATGACGCTGGATTCTACGGGTGAATCGTTTTTGCATTATATGCAGGATGACGTTTTCCCGGCAGTACAGGACATCATAAAATGTTCTTCATGTTACAACATTTTTTTCGGACACTCCTATTTGGCTGATTATGGCTGTTTTTTGATGAAGAATAAGTCTGAAATGTTCGATTCGTATTTGCTTTTGGCTCCTGAAAGTGGCATGGTACCTATTTTTGAGAAAAGCGATGTTGCCGATAAACGAATCTATATTGCTATTGGAAATCAAGATGCCAAAAGGAGAGTCAAGTTCTCCCGACATCTATCGACGGCTGTAAAAAGGGTTGCCGACAATACGAACGTAAAGATGCAGATTTTCAACACTGCTACCCATATGTCAATTATTCCCGTAGCACTTACTTCTGGCATCAACTACCTATACAAGGATTTGGTGAACAAAGATAATATGTCCGAATTTATCAACAGGAAGAAAAGCATTGTAGAAAATTATGAGACATTGTGTTCCTTCAATGCCTTTTATCATTGTAAATTGAGAAATGATGCAAGGACCATATTAGACCTTCTGGAATTGTCCAAACCTTGTTCTGTAGAAGAATTTGAAACGGTTCTGGAACATTTACCGGCAACTAATGGGAATCACCATGAAATAATCGCTTTCGAGTACTTGAATTTAAAATGTTATGATAAAGCTGAAGCGTATTTCAATCAAGCTATTGATTTATATATAAAAGAAGGGGCGAGGAATTTCATGAACAACGCTTATGACGGACTGATTCAATTATATGTAGAGAAGAAAGAACCGTCGTCTAACGTGGACCTGATCTACGAAAAGGCTATGAGTTCAATGCCCGGAGATTTTGATTTATATTTCAAAAGAGGAAGGTTCAATATCGAGAGCGAATTTAATAATGAAAAAGGTATAACTTTTCTGCAAAAATACCTGTCGAATTATAATGAATCGTACAGACTGTATCCTTTGTGCGATGTTTTTTATTATATCGCCTTGGGATATTTTCGATTGGGAGCTTTTCAGGAAGCACAAAGTTGGATTGATAAATCTTTAGAGAAAAATGCGGGTTATAAAAAATCCAAATTGTTAAAAAATGAAATTTACAGTCTGTTGTCTGAATCAAAAGACTAAAAGATATATACTCAATCTTTTATGTGTATTCAATTATTACATATTGACAAATCTGACCGGACCGATCATCTGATTTACAATAATTATATGCGCGAACCGGACGGAATTCCGTATTCGCACGCTGCCGGCAGTTTCGACAGCCACGATATATTCATCGCTCGTCCCGAGCCCAACCGACGTTCGTCTTGCCGGCCCTTAAAAGAACGACGGCTACGCCGCCCTAACGACCGGAGTGAAGAACAGGCCAATGCGGATCGGACATCTTTATCCGTACGGTTCTCAACGCCGTCATCGGCGATACGGCCTAAAAGCTGACATTCGTAAACGGAGACTCCCGGAACGAGGCCCAAACGACCGCAACTGGCGCAAGGAGCCAAGGACGTACATGCCTCGAAAACCTTTCTCGACAGGACTTCTTTGCTCTATCATGCAGGAATGCCGACTGTTTTCCGCCCCTGCCGCAGGGGGGACCGCACCTCCGATCCGGAAACGGACAAGCGGCCGCACGAAACGATCAGTCCGAAACGGCCTCCGCACAGGGACAGACCGAATCGCAAATCGGCCGGCTTCGCTTTCCCTGCCCCGGCCCGTACCCTCGCCGATGACCGTGCCGGGTCCTCATTGCGGAGCACATCTCGGTCCATTTTTGGTATTGGGCATCGGTCAGCACGGACTTGATCTGCTCGTCCATTTCCTGCCGCTGCTCGGCGCCGGGACCGAAACGCCTGTCCGAAGGCCGAGCCGACGGCTCGCCGGCGGGACGCCGCGGCGCCTGAGGCATTTCCTTGAAACGATCGAGCAAAATCCGCTCGATCTGCCGGGCTTGCTCGTCCGAAAGCGACAGTTGCTCGGTCATGCGCTGAGTCATTCTCTCGGCCCGCTGCTCGGGAGTCATTTTTTGTCTGTCAGGACCCTGAGCCGCAAGGCTCCCCGCCGAGAACAGCAGTACGGCTGCCGCGACGGCCATTCTTACGATGCTTTTCATACCTTCAGTTTTTTATACCGTAATTGCAAAAATAGCTCCGTAACCCTCCGTACGAGCCGGGAAAACCGTGAACCGGAAAATTCCGCGCGCGAAACGCCTTCCGGGCCCCGCGAACGTTTGACGCAACCTCGCCGGGAAACACGGTGCGCCCCGAGCGGCAGCAACGAATCGGGCGGAAACCCGCCCGGCTAAATTCATATCGACCCGGACCGATCCGAGCCTCATCGAATACCGAAAATGCTCCCGGCTAAGCGAAGCGCGCCGATGAAAGAAAACGCCCGTGCCTATTTCCAAAACCCGGCATCGACCCGACTCTCTACGTGGCGCTCGATGCTGTCGGGCAGCGCCGGAAAAAAGTCGATTCCGGTCAGTTCCTCCAAGCGGTCGACGCTCAGCGAATAGTCGGTCCAGCTTCCTTCCGGCGAGGCGACGTTCGGAAGCCTGAAGGCAATCGCACGCCAACCCTTTTCGGCTCGCGCCAGAAGCGCCTTGAAATAATGCCGAGGGATCCCCGTCCCGCCCCGGATGCGCCTCAGTCCCGGCTCCAGCTCGCCGCCGGTCACCACATAGATCGAATCGTAGCGGTCGGCCCAGCGGCGAACCTGCTCCTCGAGCAGCCGCCACTGATTCCTGTTCAGCTTCGGATACTGGGGCGATACGTTCGACAAATAGAACGTAGCGTCGTTTTCGGCCCGACTGTCGTCGCGGTCCGCCGAAGGAAGCAAATGTCCCCGGTCGAAACCGCTGCCCGCATAGTCGCGGTCGACGGCTGTCGGCCAGCCGCGCGCGACGACTTCCGGATCGCTGCAGAACGCGTTCCGCCGCTTCGCACCACGCCTGCGCACGTCTTCCCTCGTCAACAGATAAGCGACCCATGCCGCCTGGCGATAGGCCGTATCGTACAGCAGGGTATAGCGTCCCGCCTCGTTACGGATCAGAAACTCGCCGCGCGAACAAGCCGGCAGCTCCAGTCCGGCGCACGGTCTTTGCGGATCAGGCATCCGCCCCGGGACGGACGGCATCCCGTCCGCCTTCTCCGCCGGAGGCAACACGGGCACGACCGACACGGCGCCTCCCGTGCGCGAAACCATGCAGCGGAAAACGACGACGGCCGCAGCCAGCAGGAGCAGCAGCGAGAAAATCAGCTTTCGGTGGACCTTCTTAGAGAGTCTGATCGGCGGGGGCTTTCGCATAGGAATACATATCGAGACAAAGGTAGCAAATTCCGGAATCATCCCGAAAGCCGCGAAGTCCGCGCAAACCGGGAAAGCGGCTGCGACCGCCGGACGGGTCGAAACCGCAGGCGACGGGAACATCAGGCTGCCCTGGCAAACCCGTGCCTTCCCGGCAAAGGGACCTGACCGTGCGCACGGCAGAACCGGAAAGCCTCAGCCGCTCCGGACGAGCCTGCATTCCGAAAGCACAGTCCGAAAAAAAAACGTATCTTTGCACGGCGCGCCGAGGAACGCACCCACCGCCGCAGGGGAGGAACGGTATTTGCGCCGGCCCCCGTACGAACCGCACCAAAACGCATCGAACATGGCATCGTCCAACTTCGTAGACTACGTGAAAATATTCGG
Organism: Alistipes ihumii AP11; assembly: GCF_025144665.1. Taxonomy (NCBI): domain Bacteria; kingdom Pseudomonadati; phylum Bacteroidota; class Bacteroidia; order Bacteroidales; family Rikenellaceae; genus Alistipes; species Alistipes ihumii. The sequence continues at coordinate 1,143,470 of NZ_CP102294.1, forward strand.
CCGCTCGGGCAAGGGCGGCGCCGGCTCGCGCCATTTCCGCCGGGAGAAGTTCGTCGAGTTCGGCGGTCCCGACGGGGGCGACGGGGGCAACGGAGGCAGCATCGTCCTACGCGGCAACAGCCAATACTGGACGCTGATACACCTCAAGTACCAGCGCCACATCTTCGCCGGCGACGGAGAAAGCGGCAGCGGCGCGCGCAGCACGGGCAAGAACGGCGCCGACGTGGTGATCGACGTCCCGCTCGGAACGATCGCGCGCGACGCCGAGACCGGAGAGATCGTCTGCGAAGTGACCGAGCAGGGACAGCGGGCCGTACTGCTCAAGGGCGGACGGGGCGGTCTGGGCAACTGGCACTTCAAGACGGCGACCAATCAGGCGCCGCGCTACGCCCAGCCCGGCGAAGACTGCACCGAAGGCTGGTTCATTCTGGAACTGAAGCTGTTGGCCGACGTCGGACTGGTCGGTTTCCCGAACGCAGGCAAATCGACGCTGCTGGCGGCCCTGTCGGCCGCCAAGCCGAAAATAGCGAACTACGCCTTTACGACGCTCGAACCCAACCTGGGTATCGTCGAATACCGCGACCACCGATCGTTCGTCATGGCCGACATTCCCGGAATCATCGAAGGGGCTCACACGGGCAAGGGACTCGGCACCCGCTTTCTGAGACATATCGAGCGCAACTCGATTCTGCTGTTCATGATTCCGGCCGACTCGAAAGACGTGCGCGAGGAGTACCGCATCCTGCTCGGCGAACTGGAACAGTACAATCCCGAGCTGCTCGACAAGCAGCGTCTGCTGGCCGTCACCAAGAGCGATCTGCTCGACGAAGAGCTGACCGAGGCAATCCGCTCCGAACTGCCGGACGTTCCGTCCGTTTTCATCTCGGCCGTCAGCGGATACAATCTCCAGACGCTGAAAGACATGCTGTGGGAAGCCCTCCAAAAGGAGAACGCCTGAGCGGGATCGATCCTCCGACCGCTCCGCCGAACGTACCCGTTCAGACTGCGGGCACTCTTGCCCGCCGCAGAAAATCTCACGGCCTCTCGCACGATACCTCGGCCATCGCTTGCCGGCTTCGGCGGGGAAGCTCGCACCGGTCCCTCGCAAACCCGTTCCGAAACGGACTCCTCGTCGTCACGGAGCGACACGACCGGCTTCGGACCGGAAAACCGGCACGAACCTCGGCGAATCCATGACGACGTTCCGGTCCGTATAGACTTTCAGTTGATAAGTCCGATTGAACCGGCTCAGAATACCCTCGACGTAGCCGCTGCCGGCAGGCAGCAGCCGATACGCGAAATCGGCCCGGCAGGACGTTCGCACGACGAGCGTGTCGCCCCGGCAGTCGACCAGATGCCTGTTCGTGTCGGCGTCCGGATCGCACCACGCGAGCGAAAGCTCCTCGTCGACGAACTGCACGCGCTCGAAAGCGACTAACGAGCCGAGACGCCGGTCGTCGAGCCCGGCAAAAGTCGCCGTATCGGGCAACGCCTCTCCGGGTTCGCCGTAAGGTTTCAGATAATAGGTTCGGTCGTCCCGAGCGATGAACCCGTTCGGATAGGCCAGATCGTCCGAGGTCGCACCGAGCGACACCTCTCCGGCATAGTCGCCCAGCACCAGCCCCTGACATCGGACCCGCAGCGGCTGCCCGACCGGGAAATCGAGAAACAACTCGTCGCCCGAAACCTTGATCTGAATCCCTCCCGTCGAGTCCCGAACCCACAGGGCGTTCCGGAAGCTCCCGAAGCGGTCGTTGGCCGTCACGACGACGTCCAGCTGCCAATCGTCTTTCACTTCCGAAGGATATCCCCGATATTCGGAAAGCAGCCGGGCAACGCTCACCCCGGTCGTCCCGGGCGGGACAGGCAACGGCCCGTCGTCCGCCACGAACGCATGCTTCTCCACGCAACCGGCCAGCGCCAGCGCCGCCAGACTCCACTCAATCGCTCTGTATGTCATACCGATCCCTCATTTTGAGTTCGTAAACTATCTTGCCGCCGACCTTGCCCCGAAGCAGAATACCGGTCAGTTCCAGCCGCCCGCGCGGAACGGTATCGCCGGCGAACGAGGCGTAGCCGCTCGTCGAGACATAAAGCGAATCGCCCCCGTCCGTAAAGAACTTCAACAGGGCCGTCCGGGGCGTTCCGTCCGCCGACAGACGCGCCGGCACGGCCCAAGTCGTATCGCGCACCGGTTCCATGCGCAAACCGGCCACCCGGACAAGCGATCCGAGCTTCGCCTCGGCGAACCGGCTCGGAGCGAGCGGCATCGGTGCGGGATCGATCGTCCGGCCGGTACGAACGACATGCCTTGCGACAACGACCCGGCTCTCCATATCCAGCACAGGCTCGTAATCCGTCCCCCGCAACCCGATGCGGAGCAGGCCGTCGTCGAGCGCCGCCGACAGTCCGTCCAAGCGCAGCGCGACCTGTTCCCCGAGGCCGTACATATTGTGCAGGTCGTACAGTCCGGCCCGCACCTCGAGCGCTCCGGTCCGATCCTCGACGAAAAAGCTGCGGTAAAAATTGTTCGCCCGGTCGGAGGTTGTCACATAGCCGGTCAGCACGGCCCCGCTTCCCTCGATACGTATCGGACCGTCGGCGCAGAGCGAGCGGAGCGACGAGACCGTCATGTTCGGAAGCGGCGCGGCGGGCCGCCCGTCTCCCGGCGGCCCGAACTCGTTGTAACCGCACGCCCCGAGCAGGGCGGCTCCGAAGACGGGAAGCGCTTTCGGAAGTATCCGTCGCGCAGGCTCCGAAAATTCGGACCGCCGCACGCGCCAGAAAACCCGGCCGACGAACGCGTCGAGGCGGCAGAACACGGACAGCGGCTCCTGCGCACGGACCGTTCTTACCGATACCCGGACCGAGGGAGAAGAAGACCGCCCCGTCGCGAGCCGCACGGACCCGCACTGCCCGGCATACAGGACAGGCGACACGAAACCGACCGCCCGGCCACGGAGAGCGCGTTCTGCGACATCGGCCCGGCTCCCCGTCCCCGGCATATCCGCTTCCTGAGGTAGAAAACAGTCGGCACGACAACAGGAAATCGGCGGCAACGGCCCTGCGAAGCAAAAACTTCGGGCCGCCGGAGGCAAGACGGAGAACGATATACCCGGATTGCGAGCTTTTCTTCGTTCCGGAAACGGCGACGGTCGATCGCACAATACCGTCGGAACCCGTTTTACGCAGGTCATTTTGCGGACAATCGGCCGTTCCGGCAACGGAGACGAGTTTTTCCCGCTCCCCCGGAGCCGGCCGGAATGTCGCACAGGTTTCCCATCGCCCGAAAGCTCCGGAGAAACGAGGCAACCGGGAATCGCTCCCGCCGCAGGAAACCGGCTCGCGGACCCGCAGGACGGGAGATCGCGACCCGCCGGCCCCCTCTCCCCGGCACAGCGGGACGACAGCCGGACAAAACGAAGAAACCAACCGAACAAGAATCTCATCAGAAACGGAAATTAAGGGTCAGATAACAGGTGCGGCCATAAGCGTACAGATATTTCGATCCGAAAGGCTCGACTCCCGCGCCCGCACCCGAGCCGATCTTGCGCAGGCGCATCGACTCGTAGCCGCTGTGAACGATCCGGCGGTCATCGAAAAGGTTGTCCACCGATCCGCTCAGCGACAGATAGCGGGCCCCGAGACGGAACGTCTTGCTGGCGAACAGTCCGACCGTCGCGGCCCCGGGAAAACGCTCCTGCCCCGTCAGCGTCCCGACCGCCTCGGGCGAGGCCGCCCGGTCCCACACGCGCCGCATCCGGTACAGCGGGCTCGGCGACACGTAATGCTCTCCCGCATAAGCCGCCGAGGCGGAAAGAGTCCACATCCCCGCACCCTCGTAGCGCAGCTCGGCCGCAGCCACGCGACGCGGCGAACCGCCCAAATCGAGCCCCCGGAGCAGCGTGCGCGAGCGATCCGAGATTACGTGCCCATCCTTGTCGGAGCGGATCACAACGACCGGATCGCTGCGATAAACGGCTCGCGACTCGGCCGCCGCCACACGGAGCGCCAGCCGCGAAGCGAGCCGGAACTCGGCGCCGAGTTCCGCCCCGGCGTAAAGCCGTCCGATCTCAGATAGCATCATATCCGAGTAAACCGAGGCCAGATCGTCGTAATAGCGCCTGACCTGCGTCCCGTCCGAGCACAACGTTCCGTACAGGCTCAGCGTCAGCGACACGCTCCCTGCGTCGAGCCGGTAGCCGAGTTCGCCGCTCAGGAAACGTTCCTGACCGACCCCGGGAACCGTCTCGTTGCGATAGCGGGGCGACACGAACGCGTCGCCGGCCAGCGGCGCCCGCCGGCCGCAGGCCAGATCGAGCGCCAGACCATGCCGGGGCGAAAAACGGTATCCGACGCCCGCCTTGACCGTCCAGTCGGTGAAGCGCAACGGCTCGGAGCGGCCGAACGAAGCCCGCCCGGCATACAGCTCCTTTTCATAGCGCCCGTTGCGCGAGAATCCGATCCGGGCCGCCTGCAAACCGGCGTATCCGCTCCAGCGGGGCCGGTTACGGCGGCGCAGCCGTACGAGCAGCCAGCACTCCAAGCGCATGTAATCGAGATCGTAAAAATAGCCGTAAGCCTCGCCTTCGGCGACCCGGCGGCCGGGACGACGCAGATCGTTTTGCAAACGGTCGCCGAAATAGCGGTCGTCGATCAGATAGGGATCGATGTCGGTCAGATAGGCCGCGCCGAGCAGATCGTCGAGCCGGCGAAAGCAGGTCGTCCGGCCCGCATGCCCCCGCAGTCCGCCCGTCAGGCTCACCCATGTCGACGGATCGTAAGCAAAACTGGACACGAGCTGCACGCTCTTGCGGCGGCTGACGTCGCTGGCCACGACATAGGCGGCCGACGAATCGCCCCGCAGGTCATTGGCCCGATAAAGTTCCTCCCAATCGATCTGCGTCACGAGCGGATCTCCGCCGGTCCATGCCTCGCGCACCGTTTCGGCCGCTTCCGGATTGTCGAGGAAGCCGGGGAGATAGCGGTAATAATCCGGCTGCGGACTGGAAGCGTCGTACCAGTCGGACGAGCTGAGCGACGAATGTCCCCACGCGCCGGCGAGCGTCGTCGTCAGCCGCCAGGGCGAGTCCGGCGGATCGAACCGCCATGTGAGCAGAGCCAGCGGACAACGGTCGACGCTCACGCGCGAGGAGCGCGTCCGACCGCGCTGTACGCCCCATGCCGGGTTGTAAAGCGGATCGCCCGTCAGCGAGAAGGCCTCGGCTACCGTCGCACTGCGAAGCCCCCGCTCGGAAGGAGCCTCGACGAACGACGCCGTCAGCGAATGACGCTCGCCCCAACGTTTGGCGACCGCCGCATAGACGGTCCAATCGTCGGAATAGACGCCCCGGATGCGGGCGTCGTGTCCCCAACGGCGCGACACGGCCGTAGAAACGGCCCAGCCTCCGCGCATGAGCCCGGTGCTTCCGCCGACACGCAGGCCGTAGCGAAACCTGCGTTCGGCAAACATCCACCCGAAGCGCCCGCCCCGCACGTCGGCCGCAGGATCGGCCTCGAACTCGCCGAGTCCCGCTTCGGCGCCGAGTGCGAAAGTACCGGGAAGCACGCCGCCCCACACCGAGCCGGACACGCGCGCCTCCCGGAGAGCCGTCATCGCGCCCCAACGCACCGCCCCCGTCGCAGGATCGGCCAGATCGACCCCGGCAAGCAGAAAGCGACTGCGGCTACGGTCGTAACCGCGCGGTGCATAGCGTACGAAAGAAAAACGGAAACGGGACAAGGCCTCCCATGAATCGTCGTATGCGGCCAATAGTCCGCTGAGCAAGGCATCGGTCTCTTCGACGCTCCACTCGCGCAACGCGTCGGGCGCCGGTCCCGAATCGTCGGCCGAGGCGCCGCCCTGACCGCGAAGGCCGGCCGTCGCGGCCAGCAGCGCGACAAGCGACAGGATCGTTTTCATTTGTCGGGTGATTCGTGATCGGGAACGCTCCCTGCCCGGACGGAAACCCGCCGGCCTGCGCCCGTATTCCGCACCGGATGTCCGGCGTATGCCGGACGCGGACCCGGCTTTCCCCGCAACAAGCAAACGCTCCTTTTTCGTTTTGTACAAATATAGCAAAAACAGGCTAACAAGCAAGAAATCAACGTAAAAATCCCATCCCCGATTACGTCGCCGACCGAGACCGGAATGTCGGTTTTCCGGAGACCGCGCATCCGAAAACCGCAACAATTCTACCCGCGACGACGAACGGGCATAAAATTCGTCCGAAGAATCGCCTTTTGATTCGCAAGAAAAATCACTGAAAATATTACGAAATATCACCCGACAAGGTCGATTTATTTCTAAAAGTATCGAACGGACCTTCCGGACCTACGATACGTTCCGACCGAAATACGCACATCGGCCGTCCGTTACAATTTTTTAATTATCTTTGCATGTAGAATCAACGCACCGTGCGATTCCGATTCAATTCGGTCAAATCGGATTCACCCAGGAGTTCCGGTCGTTGAGAAAAATTCATGTATCGAACATAAAGTCGAAATCCGAGGTCTGTTATTTCCTTATCATTATCTTAAATAACATTTTCTATGAAAAAACTGTTCTATTTCGCATGCGCCAGCCTGCTGGCTCTGGGCACCGTCTCGTGCGACGACGACGATGAAGCGCCGGTACGCTCGCTGAGCGCCACTCCGGGAACCCTGACTTTCACGGCGACTCCCGACACCCCCAAGACGATCGATGTCAAGGCCGAGAACGTCAGCTGGAAAGCGACGACCGAGGCGGGCTGGCTGACTCTCAAAAACGCGGAAGGCACGGCCGACGGCACGATCACGGTCGAAGCACAGAGCAATACGACGACCGACCCGCAGAACGCCACGATCGTCATCAAGGCCGAGGGAGTCGACGACGTAACGATCACCGTTACCCAGGATGCCGGCGAGCCCGCGATTACCGAACCGGCCATTATCTGGGACAGAAGCTCGCGCTCGCGGATGAATCTCCAAGGCGACGTGAAAACGGTATCCGTTTTCGGCAACCATCTGGACGACACGTTCATCTACAACCTGACATTCGACGATAACGGCATGCTCTCGTCCTACGACAGAATGAACGGCTCGAAGACGGTCCACTTCACGCTCACCTACGACGGAGAGAACCGCCTGACGAAGATCGCGACGGACGAGTTCGCCATCGATTTGGGCTACGCCGATCACGGGAAATACGTCAGCACGGACAACATATTCACCAACCTCAGCTATAATATGTTCATCACGGATTTCAGCGTATGGCTGCCCCGTTTCATCAAAAACCTGTCGAGTATCACGGCTGCGGATGCCGGATACAGCACCTCGATCGCCATCAACGTATCGGGCGATCAGGGCAATATCGTCTATGACGGGAACGAGGGAAGCGCCACGCCCATCGCTTTCTCCGGCGAGTTCATGTCGGAATATCAGGGCGCAGGCGACTATGCCACCACGGAAACCTTCACCGTCAACCCGGAAAACGGGAATCTTTTGGTCCACCATATCACAGATTTCTTCGGCCCTATGGACCGTAAATACAACGACGACCGGATCAACTCAATTTCGGAGCTGAGCGGAGGCAACATCCAGCAGAAAGCCGTCTACAACGAAAATCTGGATATGACGAGAGTCGAAGACATAGACGACGCAAGCAAGAATTTCGACATCGCATACGAATACGACGAGCACCAGAACTGGATCAAGGCCACCTATTCCGGCGGCTCGCACAACGGCGAGGTGCTCGACAGAACCGTCACCTACTAATCCTTTTCGCAGGAAATACTCAGCCGCCCTGCATGCGAATGCAGGGCAGCTTTATTTAACCGGACGACGCATTCGAAAGAATGCGCAACCAATTCAATTTTAAACATATGACGACCATAAAGAAATATTTCGCGCCGGTTCTGGTCCTTTCCGCTGCCCTGCTGCTGCTCTCGTGCGGCAAGGATGACAACGGAAACGGCGGAGGCAACGGAGGCGGAGAGGGAGGCGATCCCAATCCGCCCGTGCCGACCGAGAAAACGACCGTATGGGACAGCAACAGCCTCCATTTCGCCAAGCTGTTCGGCGAGGTGCAGAAAGTGGACACGCTGTTCGACGGCGTCAACACGGCCCTGTTCGACCGCAACGGCTATATTACCTCGTACAAGATCAAAGGGTACGACGCCGCGAACAACCCGGTGGAATACGCTTTCCAATGCACGTACAATGCCGACAGCCTCGTTACGTCGATCACGAGCGACCAAATGACGGTCACGTTCCTGTACGGCGATCACGGCAAGTACATCGAGGTCGAGCAGGATATTTTCGAATACAACCAGCTCGACTACCTGTACGTTTTCCAGCCCCGGTTCCTGAAAAACCTGACGTCCGTCGTCATCAATGCCCAAGGCCAGCGGCTCGAATTCGGGTTCGAGGTCAGCGGCGACCGGATGACGGTCAAGGCCCCCGACGGCACGGTCTGGTCCGAGACGACCTATGCAGGCGAGTTTCCCGCGCAGCGGGTGACCGAGTACAGCGGCGAGGAATACAAGACGGACGACGAGGGAAACTATGTCAAGGAGGACGGGCAATACGTCAAAGTCAGCTACACGGCCGTAGCGACCGAGACGTTCCAGTTTAACGCCGAGAACGGCAACCTGCTCTCGTACCAGGACGAGGTGGTCAAAACCTTCGAGGATAACACGACCTCGACGAGCCGGACTCAGAACCTGTATAACGACGACCTGTTCAACACGATCGCCCGCGAGGGCAACACGGTCTACACCTACGACGACTTCGGGGAGTATATCCACATCGAGAGCGATATGCTGGTCAGCGACTTCACGATGCAGCGCGACGAGCGGAACAACTGGTACGACCGCACGGAAACGACCGTCCTATTCGGCGATACCTTTACTTTCCGCGACCGACGCAACATCAGCTACTATTAGCGGCCGGCCGCAAAACGACAAATAAAAAAGCGGGACGCGCTGCGTCCCGCTTTTTATTATTCCGGCATGATCCGCCCGTCTTCGTCAACCGTTCCGATTCGCAACGGTTCCCGTTTTTCTCGAAAAAAACCGTACATCGGGCACCGTACCCGAAAAAACGCGGACCCTTCGCTCCGATTCGGTCCGCACCGGGCCTCCGGCGATTCTCTCGCGGCATCCGCCGCAAGCTCGGACATCCCCGCGACTTCCGCCCGCCGGCGTTCCGGCATATCCGACAACCGATTGCATACCTTATCGTACCGGTTTTCGAGTTCCATATGTTTCCGGTTTCTTCGTATGAAACCGCTCCCGACGGAAGAGACTTTTCATTGGCAGCGGCCCGACCGGATACGCAACCTGCGGGCGCAAGCCACAGCCAGCAGATACGGAAATTCCGGATGCTAACATACTCGGCACATGGAAGTTACATAATCGTCATCCGACAATCGGGGAAAAGACTTTCACACCGGCTACTCCACGTTCCCTTCTGCCCTCTATACCGAAAGCGGACGTATCGTCTTGTTGCGTCCCTTTCCGGACATCTCCGAAACCCGTGTTCCAAAGCGAACCCCGCTCCAGCCAAACCGCATATTCCGGAGGCTCCGATGTTTCTACTGCTGGAGCAACTTCTTCACCGCTTCGGAAATCGCGCGGCCGTCGGCACGGCCGGCCAACTGCTTCGTAGCGACGCCCATCACCTTACCCATGTCGGACGGCGCTTTGGCTCCCACCTGTTCGATAATGGCTTTCAGAGCGCTCTCCAGCTCGACCCCGCTCATCTGAGCAGGCAGGAAACCTTCGAGTTCGGCGGCTTCGGCCAGTTCGTTCTCGGCCAGTTCGGGACGACCGCTTTCGGTATAGACGGCGGCCGACTCGCGGCGCTGCTTGACCAGCTTCTGGACGATTTTCAGCACGGCGCCGTCGGCTATCGTTTCGGAGCCGTCGGCCGTCTTGGCCAGCAGGATTTCGGACTTGACGGCCCGCAGCGCGGTCAGGCGCACTTTTTCCTTGGCGAGCATAGCGGCCTTGATTTCATCGTTGATCTGTTTTTCGAGACTCATGGCATCTTCGTTATTGATCGTTTTACGCAAAGTTAGCAAATTTTCCCCGAACAACGGTCCGCAAGAACGGCACATCGCAGTTGGGCCGCCGTTTGCCCAAGCGAGGAAATATGTTATTTTTGTACCGTAGAACTAACCCCAAAACGAATGAACCGAAAACTTTTCGCCCTGATCTTCGCCGGACTGTGCGCATTTCCGGCCCTTCTGACCGGAGGCGACGCTCCGGAACGAACGATCACCGTCTTGTGGAAAAATGCTCCGGCCGAGGTCTCCCTGCAAGCCGAAAACGGCCGGATAGGCTCCGTCCGCGCCGTCCGGGGACAGGCGACCCGTCGAAAGGACGCGCTCCGCTTCGCGCCGGGCGCCGAAGCCGCCGTCGCCTGCCGGATCGACAGCGCGCGAACGCAAGCCGGCCCCGAATCGACGCTGATTCACGTCCGGGCCGGCAGCAGCTCGTTCTCCTTCTTCCTGCGGGACGTCGGCTCCGAGAACCCGATCTACATCCCGGCCTACGGCACGATCGTACTGCCCGGAGGAGACGACCGAAGCTACGACGAAGCGGAAAACGACATCCTGTCGAGAAAAAATCTGACCAAGATCCAACGGATCGAGCGCGAGCCGGAAACGTCCTTCGCGTCGGCCTCGGCCCGGACACGCCGCTCCAACGTCCCGATCTGGCTGGGACTGAGCCGCGACATGCGGATGTTCGAGATCGCCGAGGAACTCGAGGACACCTATCTGGACGAGAAAGTGATCAAGCCGATGAACTCCTCTTCGGCCGTCGTATTGCCCGAAACGTCTCCGACCCATATCGAATACCGCTACGCGCTGGGGCGCGGCGTGGGCGTCATGGACAATATCCGCCGAAGACTCGAGGACGGAGTGCTGCCGATCTATCACTCGGAAATGACCGACGACGACATCGTCTACCGCAGCACGTCGTTCGTGTCGCTCGCCGGAACGCCTCTGAACGAGCGGACGGTGCGGGGCACGCACTACCTGATTTCCGACCGGCACTCCGCCGGCCGGGTATTCACCGACGAACAGTCGAAGCAACTGGAGCAAGTACAACGGCAAGACACGGCCGCCAAACCGCTCGTAGCGCTGTATATCCGGACGATCGCGGAAAACACGGGCTCCGTCCCGCGTTACGCATGGTTCAAGGCGCCGCGTCCGTCGGCCGCCTACCGCTTCGACAGCGGGCGGGGCTACACCGGCTTTTCGGAAAACCGCATAAGCTGCATATCCAAAGTGGACGGGAAAGCCCTGCATGAAGAAGAAACCGCCATACTGCTCCGGCCCGGCCAACGGATAGAAATCGATTTTCTCATCCCGCACGAGCCGGTTTCGGCCGAAACGGCCGATGCGCTGACCCGGGAGAACTTTTCCGACCGGCAAGTCGAATGCAAGGCCTACTGGCAGAAAAAACTCGGCCGGGCCGCCCGCATCCGGCTGCCCGAAAAGCGAATCGACGAGATGCTCCGGGCCGGCCTGCTCCATCTCGACCTGATTACGTTCGGGACGGAACCCGACGGAACGCTGGCCGCGAACGTGGGCGTATACTCGCCCATCGGCACCGAAAGCGCCCCGATCATTCAGTTCTACGCTTCGATGGGACTGGAGCAGCAGGCCAAACGGGCGCTGAACTACTTTCTGGACACCCAGCAGCCCGACGGGAACATCGAAAACTATAACGGCTACACGGTCGAAACGGGAGCGGCGCTGTGGTCAGTCGGCGAATATTTCCGCTACACGCGCGACCGGGCATGGATCGAGCAGATACGCCCCAAGCTACTCAAAGCCTGCGACTACCTGATGCGCTGGCGGGCCAAAAGTTTCGACGAAAAGCTGCGCGGCAAGGGCTACGGCATGATCGACGGCAAGGTGGCCGACCCGGAAGATCCTTTCCACCAGTTCATGCTCAACGGATACGGCTATCTGGGACTGAGCCGGATGGCCGAAACGCTGGGTGCCATCGACCCCGCCTGCGGCGACAGTCTCCGCCGCGAGGCCGAGGCATGGAGACAGGACGTCAGGGAGTCGTTTTTCCAGTCGCTGGCCCGGTCGCCCGTCGTACCGCTGGGCGACGGCACATGGTGCCCCACCGCCGCTCCATGGGCAGAGGCCCCGGGCCCCCGCCTGCTGTTCCTGAAAAACGAGAAGTTCCGCTCGCACGGAACCTTCACCGTCCCCGACGGACTGCTCGGCCCGATGTATCTGGTATTCTGCGAGGTGATCGAACCCGACGAGCCGGCGGCGCGCATGTTGCTCGACTACCACAGCGAGCTGATGTTTCAGGAAAACTCGGCCTTCAGCCAACCCTATTACAGCCGCCACAACTGGTATCAGGCCAAAACGGACATGGTCAAACCGTTCCTGAGCACATATTACCACACGGTAGCCCCCCATGCCGACCGGCAGACCTATACGTTCTGGGAACACATGTACAAGCTGTCGGCCCACAAGACCCACGAGGAGGCCAACTTCCTGATGGAAACCCGCTGGATGCTCTACATGGAGGATGCCGACACGCTGCATTTGTTCCGGGTCGCTCCCCGGGCCTGGTTCGCCGACGGCGAGCGGATCGACCTCGAAGGCGTCCGGAGTTATTTCGGACGGATCGACGCCCGGGTTCGCTCCCATGTCGGCGAGGGATACATCGAGGCGACCGTCACGTGCGACCCGAAGCGGAAACCGTCGCGGTTGGCGGTTCGCCTGCCGCATCCTCAGGGCAAAAAACCCGTCCGGGTAACCGGCGGCCGGTATGACGAGACGACGGAGTCGGTCCTCATCGACGACTTCGACGGCGAAGCCTCGATCCGCCTCGAATACTGATCGCGACTTGCCGGTAGCGACCGAATGCAATCCCCGCTCTCGTAAAGAGCGGGGATTCGTCGTATAAAGCGGTTCGGAATATCTGCTACGGACGGTCCGTCACGGGGGAAACGCGCCCTCGCCACGACAGTCGTATAGGCCCCATAGACCCGTGCCTATACAATACGGCGAAACCCGGCGGACACATCGTCGGCCTGCGCGGGAAAGCAGCCATAGAAACGGACCCAGAAAACACGGGGACGACAAAAACGGCAGGACAATTCGAGCAGCCGCTCGAGTTGCAACCGCGCTTACGCAAGATCTTTCTCACTGATTGTCATTCGGTAGTATTCACTGCTGGTACCGAATCTCCGCATACGCTCACTAAAGGACCATATCGGCCGAAAAGCGGTCCGAATCGCAGGCAACGATTCGGCAGATACTCCCGCGCCCGTCGTTTCCGGTCCTTATCCTTTCAGAGCCCCTTTTTGTCAGCAGCCCGCTTTCGGCAACGACTTCGGTATGACGAGAGATGCGCGGTCACCGGACACGGCAATACGCCTCGGGAAAATCGGCGTAAGCCCCGGCCCTCATCGCCCCGAATTGCCGACGAAACCGATATGGTAGCGAGGCAGCCTTATCACGCCTCAACACCGTTTCTGTCCGGCAAGGTCTGACCAGATCCGGCGGCGGCCTGCCTCACGCTCCGACGGCCGAGACGGCAGGAACCGTCCTATAGCGGAACCGCAGGAGGCAAGAGTACGACTGGCTTCTATTTCCGATACGAGACTCGCCGCCGGCTTTACCCGACGGACAAGACACGCCCGCCGTCCGCGCGGCTTCTTCCATCCGACCGAAGCCGGGACCGCCCCCTTGCGGCCGAACCGAACAGCCGGCAGCCGCTCCCCGGACCGTAAGACCGTACCGATGCCGGCCGAACAAAGCCACAAAGCGCCGTGCGAAAATCACCGATAGCTTCCGAGCCTCCGCGCCAAACGACGCGAGGAAACGCCTCCCTTTCGTCACGCGCCAAGCCCGGATTGCAGCGAAACAATAAAAGCCGTAGCTTATCGCTACGGCTTTCTGTCCGAAACGGCTCGAAGATAAGCCGGAGTTATTGCGCTTTCGCCATGCTAAATTCCATAGACATCGGCTCGAAATTCGGAATAGACACGTCCGCTCCCTCCTCGTCCTGGACGGAAATCCGCATTACCGTCAGCGTGAACTTCAGATTAGAGGTCTCGAGTTCATAATCTCCGACATCCTCCGCTGAGATCCGGCTTTCGATATTCAGTACGGCAGGCTCCGCATCCGGACTTTCCGACGGAACGGGCACCGTGGCTTTCAACGGTTCGGGAGCCATTCTGAAAGAAACGCTATCCTGAGCCTCGCTGAGCGCCGGAGTATAGCCTACGCTGTATTTTATGTCGCCCAGCATTTCGACAATCGCCGGCGCCTCCTCCTCTCCATAGAGAGAAACAATGATGTCCTTCACGGGGAAAGCATCGAAATAAATCGTATCCCTGTCCACTTTGACACTCACCTCGGCTCCTTCGGAGGTTCCGCCTTCGCTGCTCTCCGTTTTCTCGTTGTGGGTGACCTCCGCCGTCCGCACGGTACCGACATAATTCCCGTACATATCGCTGGCAGAGGGAAGCGTTCCTCCGCCTCCGTTATCATCATCGCACGATGCGAATCCTACTGTTCCGACCACGAGCAAGGCTGCCCGCGAGCAAACTGCTGGCTTGAATTTTCGTATTCATAAGAATTTTTCTTATACCTTAAATTAAAATACAATTACAGTTAAGCAGTCGACTGTCTTGGAATTCCGAATAAATAGATGTTCGGATAAATCCGAACGTTGCATCCTTTTCAACCGGTTGAAACAAATTACATAAAATAATATCGGAACTTCCGCTTATCCTAACGCCTTCCATATTCACATCCTGCGGCGCGAGGCTATGTTCGACCGGCAATTTACGTCCCCGGCATGGATCCGCCGGAAATTTTCGCCCGCCAACGGGCCGTATCCGTCAATGACCCGCGCCCGGCAGCCTCCCTCATAGAACAACGCGCGCCTCCGGCTCGGGATTAGCGGGAAACAGGATGCAATCGGACGCGTGAAAACGCATCCGACAAGACAAAACGTTCCCAAACGGGAACAAAATGTGTACTTAATATCGGATTTTCGGACTCGATTCCGTTTTTCCGGCCATGCAAAACGACCGGCAAAAGACTGTTTTTCAACGAAAAAACAAAAAAGGCGTACTTTTGTACGCCATTCTTGTGAACCAGCCGGGGCTCGAACCCGGGACCCCAACATTAAAAGTGTTGTGCTCTACCAGCTGAGCTACTGATTCTCCGTTTTTTTCGGTGGTGCAAAGATAACCAGTTTTTTCGTTAAACCAAAAAAATCATGTTCCAAATAGAGACGAGACCCTCTCGCGGCACCTTTTCGCCCGGCATCGGCGGATCGACACGTCACGGCAGTATGCCGATCGCGGCATCGACCGCTCCGAACCGTTGTTCTCGAGCGTTTCCAGACCGACGATCACGGTCATCAGTTCCACGCGGTCATTCGTCGTCAACCGGAAATCGGCGCTGAGCTCCTTGCGGTACGGTCCGCTCATCAGCACGATTCCGAATCCCCGGACCGGCATTGCCGAGCGACGAGCCGAGCACCCTCCCTTCGGTAAGACACGGGCGGGAAAAGTCCCGCACGCGGAAAGCGGTCCGGAAACGAACTGCCTACGCCTCGTCTCCCGGACGGTATCCGCGATCCTCGAACAAGTTCGGCGACTGCGAAGCGGCAACGGCCAGACGATCGCAACGTTCGTTCTCGGGAATGTCGGCATGTCCCTTGACCCAAACAAAACGCACGCTGTGACGCCGATAGACGCGTAGGAAGCGCTGCCACAGGTCGGGATTCTTCTTATCCTTGAACCCTTTTTTCTCCCAGCCGAACACCCAGCCTTTCTCGACTGCGTTGACCACATACTGCGAGTCGCTGTACACGGTCACCTCGCAACCGTCGTTCTTGAGGGTTTCCAGACCGACGATCACGGCCATCAGTTCCATACGGTTGTTCGTCGTCAGCCGGAAACCGGCGCTGAGCTCCTTGCGGTACGGCCCGCTCATCAGCACGATCCCGAATCCCCCGGGACCGGGATTTCCGAGCGACGAGCCGTCGGTATACATCGTTATTTTCGACATAATCTGCTTTCGACATAAAAAAGAGGGTTCTCGAACCCTCCTTTTATAAAGAATACGAATCTGGCGGCCTGCGGACGCGCTACTTGTGCGACTCGCCTTTCGCCTCGATGCAGAGCGTGGCGTGCGGCACGATCCGCAGACGCTCCTTGGGAATCAGCTTGCCCGTTTCGCGACAAATCCCGTATGTCTTGTTCTCGACGCGGACGAGCGCCGCCTCCAGATGCTGGATAAATTTCAATTGCCTTTGCGCCAGCCTTCCCGATTCCTCCTTGGACAACGTAGCGGCCCCTTCCTCCAATACCTTGAACGTAGGAGAGGTATCCTCTATGTCATTGCTGGAAGTGTGCGTAATCGTGGAACGTAGCAAATCGTAGTCAGCCTTTGCCTTCGCCAGCTTCTCCAGTATGATCTGCTTGAACTCTTGGAGCTCCTCGTCAGAATACCGCGTTTTTTCATTCTCAGACATGGCCTTGCATTTTAGTTGTTCGGTGATAAAAATAGCGCTATTTTATGAATAAACAAACTATTTCGCACGGCTCCGCGAATAATGCCGGACAGGCTATGCCTTTTCGACCGACAAACCGACTTTCAGATCGTCGATCTCGATCTCCTGCGCCCCGGGCATCGCCGACGCATCGGCCATAGCGACCGAAACGGCCAACGTCTGCGCGGCAATGTAGTCGCCGAACGATTCGACCGCCCCGGCAAGCGCCTCGTGGCGCCCGATCGTCACGCGGATCTTGTCCGTCACGTCGAAGCCGCTCTCCTTGCGAATGTTCTGGATGCGGTTCACCAATTCCCGTGCCACACCTTCGCGCCGCAGTTCCTCTGTCACAGTGATATCCATAGCGACGGTCAGTTTGCCCTCCGTAGCCACCAGCCATCCCGGCATATCCTCCGACGTGATGTCGAAATCGGCTGCGGTAGCCTCGACCCGCACGCCGTCGACATCGGCCGTCCAACGGTCCGTACGCTCCAGTTGCGCGATGTCGGCCTGCGAGAAAGCGGCGACCAAAGCCGAGATCCGCTTCATCTGCTTCCCGTAGCGGGGCCCCAGCGTCTTGAAGTTCGGCTTGATGCGCTTGGTGATAACGCCCGTCGTATCCTCGATGAACTCGAGCCGCTTGACGTTCACCTCGCTCAGGATCAGGCTCTCGACCGCCGCGATATGCTCCTTGAGCGCCGGGTCGAGCACCGGAACGACGATTCTCGACAGCGGCTGACGCACTTTGATACCCACTTTGCGCCTCAGGGCGAGCACCATCGACGAAACCTTCTGAGCCAGCGACATCTTCTCTTCCAGATCGGCATCGACCAGCGACGGGTCGCTCGACGGGAAGTCGCTCAGGTGGACCGACGCGTCGCCGTGACGGCCGCTGACGGCATTCAGGTCCGTAAATATCCGATCCGTAATGAACGGCGCGAACGGAGCGGCCAATTGCGCTACGGTCTCGAGGCAGGCGTACAGCGTCTGATAGGCCGCCAGCTTGTCGCGCGTCAGTCCGCCGCCCCAGAACCGTTTGCGGTTCAGCCGCACGTACCAGTTCGACAGGTTCTCGCAGACGAACTCCTGAATCGCGCGGGCGGCGGGAGTCGGATCGTAGGACTCGAGCGAATCGGTCACCGTGCGCACGAGCGTATGAAGCAGCGAGATGATCCAACGGTCGATCTCGGGACGCTCCGCCACAGGCACTTCGGGCTCCGCCCCGGTGAAGGAGTCGATGTTGGCATAAAGCGCGAAAAAGCTGTACGTATTGTAAAGCGTGCCGAAGAACTTGCGGCGCACTTCGTCCACGCCCTCGACGTCGAACTTAAGATTGTCCCACGGCTGGGAATTCGAGATCATGTACCAGCGCACGGCATCCGAGCCGTACTTCTCGATCACTTCGAACGGGTCGACGGCATTGCCCAACCGCTTGCTCATCTTGTTGCCGTTCTTGTCGAGCACCAGTCCGTTCGAGATGATATGCCGGAAAGCGACGCTGTCGAACAGCATCGTGGCCAGCGCATGCAGCGTGAAGAACCAGCCCCGCGTCTGATCGACGCCCTCGGCCACGAAATCGGCCGGGTAAACCCGACGGAACTCCTCTCCGTCGATTTCGAACGGATAATGCGCCTGCGCGTAGGGCATGGCTCCCGAGTCGAACCACACGTCGATCAGGTCCGGCTCGCGCATCATGCGCTCGCCCCGACTCGACACGAGCACGATCTGATCGACATACGGACGGTGCAGGTCGAATTTAGCGTAATTTTCCTTGCTGAAATCGCCCTCGGCGAAATCCTTCAGCGGATTCTCGGACATGAAGCCGGCCTCGACCGAACGGTCGATCTCGGCTTTCAGCTCGGCGACCGACCCGATGCACTTCAGCTCGCCGTGATCCTCCGTAGCCCAGATCGGCAGCGGAGTTCCCCAGTAGCGCGAGCGCGAAAGGTTCCAGTCGACGAGGTTTTCGAGCCACTTGCCGAAGCGGCCCGAGCCGGTACTTTCGGGCTTCCAGTCGATCGTACGGTTCAGCGCGATCAGGCGGTCCTTGACGGCCGTCGTGCGGATGAACCACGAGTCGAGCGGATAGTACAGCACAGGCTTGTCGGTACGCCAGCAATGGGGATAGTTGTGCGTATGCTTCTCGATGCGGAACGCCTTGCCCTCGAACTTGAGCTTCATGCAGAGATCGACGTCGAGCGTCGGATCGGCCTCGCTCAGCGCCGGGTCGTAGGCATTCTTGACGAACCGCCCCGCGAACTCGCCGTAGGCCGCCGCATCGACGTGCGTGCGGACGAACTCGGGATCGAGGTCCTCCAGACGGAAGAACTTGCCCGTGCGGTCGACCATCGGCTGACGCTTGCCCGCGCGATCGACGACCACCAGCGGCGGGATGCCGCTCTGCTTGGCCACCCGGTCGTCGTCGGCGCCGAACGTCGGCGCGATATGCACGATGCCGGTACCGTCCTCGGTCGTCACGTAGTCGCCGGTGATGACGCGGAACGCATCGCCGTCGGGCGCGATCCAAGGGAGCAACGGCTCGTAGCGGATGCCTGCCAGGTCCTTGCCCACGTACTCGCCCTCGACACGGAACGGTACGTTTTTGCCGCCGGCCTCGTAGCCGTCCATCGGAAGGTCTTCGTTCTTCTTCGGGAAATAGGCCGGGCACAGGTCTTTGGCCAAAAAGACGGTAAGCGGAGTGCCCGTATAGGGATTGAACGACCGCACGCGCACGTAGCGGATAGCGGGCCCCACGGCCAGCGCCGTGTTCGAAGGCAGCGTCCACGGCGTCGTCGTCCATGCCATGAAGTACACGTCGCCGTCGGCCCCGTCGAACAACCGTTCGCTCTGCTGGTCGCGCACGATGCGGAACAGGGCCGTGCAGGTCGTGTCCTTCACGTCGCGGTAACAGCCGGGCTGGTTCAGCTCGTGATTGCTGAGGCCCGTACCGGCCGCCGGCGAGTACGGCTGAATCGTATAGCCTTTGTAAAGAAGCCCCTTCTTGTACAGTTCGGCAAGCAGATGCCACAGCGTCTCGATATACTTGTTGTCATAGGTGATGTACGGGTCCTTCATGTCGATCCAGTAGCCCATCCGGCGCGTCAGCCGCTCCCATGCGTCGGTATAGGTCATCACTTCCTTGCGGCAGATGCGGTTGTACTCCTCGATCGATATTTTCGTCCCGATATCCTCCTTCGTGATGCCGAGCTTCTTCTCGACGCCCAGCTCGACGGGCAGTCCGTGCGTATCCCATCCGGCCTTGCGATGGACCAAAAAGCCCCGCTGGGTCTTGTAGCGGCAGACGACGTCCTTGATCGTGCGGGCCATCACATGGTGGATACCCGGCATGCCGTTGGCCGAGGGAGGTCCCTCGTAAAACACGAACGTCGGATGCCCTTCGCGGGTCGAGATGCTTTTGCCGAACGCGTCGACGGCGTCCCACCGCTCCAGCACCTCGCTGTTGACGGCCGGGAGGTCGAGCCCTTTGTATTCCTTGAATTTAGAACTGCCCATAACTGAAATATCCTCGTTTGCTCATGAAAATGCAAAATTAGATATTTTTCGGCAGATTATCAATTCGGACTCCGACCGATCGCGCCGGCGACGCATCCCGACGCCCGGACGGACGGCCGCTCGCCGACCCGCAGGAAAGCCACAGCCCGAAGCACCGGGCTACTCCCCGGCATGGCGCGGCGTCGAGGGACGATTCTTATAGGAAAGCACGACGAGCAGAACGCCGGCGAATACCGCCAGAGAGGCCAGCGCGCGGTCCCACGACAGCGTGTCCATATGCATCGCCACGGAAATCGCCGTCGCGATGACGGGCTCCAGATAGAAATAGATGCTGCTGATCGTGGGCTTCACGTAGTGCAGGCTGTAAATCAGGAGGTAATTCGGCCCGAACGTAGGTACGACGGCAACATAGGCTACGATCCACGCGACATGAGCCGGCATGGCCGAGAAATCGGTACGCAGCAACGGGCCAAGCCCGATGGGAAGCATCATCACGGCCGCCACCGGATAGATCCAGCGCAGCAGCGTGACCGGCTTATAGCGCATGATCAGTTCCTTGAGCCACACCATCGAGAACGAGGAGGCGACGATAGCCAGCAGTACGACCGCATCGCCCCCCAGCTTGTCCGACGGCGCCTGCATCCCGCTTCCGCTGAGAATCACTACGAGCGCGCCCGCAAGACCGAGCGCCATGCCCAGCACCTTCATCGGCGTAAAGCGGTCGACGAGAAACATCACCGAAATGACGAGCACCAGAATCGGCCCCAGCGTAGCGATGATCGACGCGTCGATCGGGCTGGTATGCTGGATGCCGACCATCAGGAACAGTTTTTTGGCGATCCCCATCAGCGCGGCCGCCGCGACCAGTTTCAGGATATCCTGCCTGCGGACCGGCTCGATCGGCACGAAAAGCATCGACCCGAAAGCCAGCAACGCCGCGACGCCTACGGCCAGCATCGTCATCGCATAGGGCGATATGTAATGCGGCATGACGATTTTGTACAGCGGGTAGTTGAAGGCCCAGATCACATACGACAGGATCAGGCCCAGATGGGCTTTGACGACGTTGCTCATACTGCTCACGGAATAAAACGGTTGCATCGGAGCGCGTGCAAGAAACGGGCCAGCCGGCGCAGGTCCCGTCAAGAGGCCGGCCGCATCCGACAGCGCGTCGGAAGATTCGTCCGGGCAACGACGGACTGTTTTCGGCACGAGGCAAGCCCTCTCCCACCCGGGGCAGGGAGGGAATGCTTACCATGTAACCATGAGGTTGTAATATAGTAAAAAATCAATTAGTAAATACCTTCCTTTTCTCTGATCATGCCAACATAATCATCTGACGATGCTGATTTAGTAATGATTATTTGGTTAAAACTCTTTTTTTTACCCGTCGGTTGCCCTACCTGCACTTGCCCATCTGAGAATACATACAAAAAGACATTCCTAAATGTTTTTTTTATAGATCGATTTACCGTTTTCATCAAGGACCTTAACTTTCACTCTATATTTAATCAGATATAAGATAATCGGGAGTTACCGATTTAAAGGATATCACAACATTCTCATAACTTTTTCTTTCAATATCAAGGAACGCTACTTTACGAACAATTTCCATATCTGTCAAAGGTCCTGCTGTTTCGGGTTCACTTTGGGCAAATGAAATGGATGTCGTTACAATAAAAACGACAGTAATAATAAAGTTCTTCATAACACGTTCCTGAAAGCCTCCGTTCCTGAAGCGTGCCCCGTGCGCGGCCCTCTTCGCCAGAAAGCTCCGGCGAATCCGATGGATCGGCGCCGCAAGCGCCTCAGCCTGCCGTACCGGAGCGCGCGGCATCGGCCTTTTCGCGCATTCGCCGGGCACGCTCCGCGCTGTCGGGATGAGTCGAGAAAAGCTGCAGAAGCTCCTTGCCGGCGCCTTGTTCCGCAGAGGCGAGCCGCGCCAGCTTGTCGAGAGCCGTAGCCATTGCATACGGGTCGTAGCCGTTACGCAGCAAAAAACCGAAGGCGAAGTCGTCGGCCGCATACTCCTGCTTCCGGGAAAAACCGGCCGAGGTCAGCCGCTCGGCCAGCGCGCCCCATTGCGACGAACTGAGCGCGCCGATCACGCCTCCGGCGGCCCCCAGCGTGTTGCGGATCGCCGAGGTCAGACAGGCTTTGCGCATCGCGCCGAGCGAGTCGCTGTTGCGGATGTGTCCCATTTCATGGCCGACGATCGCCATCAGCTCGTCGTCGCTCATGCGGTCCATCAGACCCGAGTAGATGCGTATGCTGCCGTCGGCCGTCGCGAACGCATTGACCTGCGGCGTCCGGTAGACGCGGAAATTCAGCGGCACGCCGTTCACGGCCGCATAGCGCGAAGTCAGCCGCTCGAGCCGTTCGGCATACGGATCGCCCGCGGGAAGAGCCGGCTGCTGCGCGTCGGCGTACTCGACGAACCGGCGGGCCGTCGCCACGACGTGCTCGTCGCGCAGCGTGGCGGCCTGCAGCACGTCGACGGTCGCCTGAAGCCCCGGATGAGGCAGCCGTACGCGAGCCCGCGTGACGACGATCACGTAGACGATCAGCGCTATGAGCAAAATTTTCAACAACATCGGTTTTTCATCGAATCGGGTATAAAATTAGAATAAAAACACGTAATTTCGCGAAAAATCAAAACCTTTTCTCTATGAAAACGACTCCCTTTACTCCGTATCATATCCGAAACGGCGCGCGGATGGCCGAGTTCGCCAGCTACGACATGCCGATCGAATTCACCGGGATCAACGACGAGCACACGGCCGTGCGCGCCCGTGCCGGCGTGTTCGACGTGAGCCACATGGGCGAGATCTGGGTCAAGGGGCCTCGGGCGCTCGACCTGCTGCGCTACGTCGGCAGCAACGACGCGGCCTCGCTGTACGACGGCAAGATACAGTATTCCTGCCTGCCGAACGGCCGGGGCGGCATCGTCGACGACATTCTGGTCTACCGGATCGACGCCGAGACCTACCTGCTCGTCGTCAACGCGGCCAACGTCGAGAAAGACTGGAACCATCTGGTCGCCGCCGGCGAACGTTTCGGTCTCCGGCCCGGACGCGAACTCTACAACGCATCGGACGAGATCGCCCAGCTGGCCGTTCAGGGACCGCTGGCGATGCGGATCGTCCAGCGCCTGTGCCCTGCCGCCGACCTCGGAAAACTCGCCTATTATACGTTCGTCAAGACCGAGGTCGCCGGCATCGCCGACGCTATCGTATCGGTAACGGGCTACACCGGAGCGGGCGGATGCGAAATCTACGTAGCGAACGAGGACGCTCCGCGCCTGTGGGAAGCGCTGTGGCAAGCCGGCGAGAGAGACGGGCTGCAGAATATCGGGCTCGGCGCGCGCGACACGCTGCGGCTCGAAATGGGCTACTGCCTTTACGGCAACGACATCGACGATACGACGTCGCCCGTCGAGGCCGGTTTGGGCTGGATCACCAAGACCGGCGGCGACCGCGACTTCATCGACCGCCCGCTGCTCGAACGGCAGAAGCGCGAGGGCGTGAGCCGCCGGCTGGTCGGTTTCGAGCTGACCGAGCGCGGCGTGCCGCGCCATGGCTACCGGCTCTCCGACGCCGAGGGACGCGCGATCGGCTCCGTCACGTCGGGCACGATGTCGCCCACGCTCAAAAAAGGCATCGGCATGGGTTACGTCGAAACGGCCTATGCCGAGCCGGGCACGCCGATAGCGGTCGTCATCCGCGAAAAGCCGGTAGCCGCCCGGATCGTCAAGCTGCCCTTTATCCCCAACAGGTAATATGAGAGGCCCGACTTCCGTTCGGGCGAACCGGTAAGACCGAACGCTGCGGCGAAGAGTGTTCCTCGCCGCAGCGTTCGGTTTCTCTTTTTCTCAATAATGGCAGCTATTTCCGGTAGCACGAGCCGGCGATGCACGGGACCGGCCACACGCATCCGACAGCAAATACGACAAGGCAAACGAACGACAGCGGGCTCCGGAATACGGACTCACCCCCGATCGCCTGCTCGGCACCCGGCAAACTCCGACAAAAACGGCGCATCGTCTCTACCGAAATTCATGTCGAAGCCTGTCGACAGCCAGATTCCGAAGAGGTGAAATCGTTCTTCAATCCGTAAGACGGTAACGGACCATACGATATATCGTCAGGAAAATCTCTTCTATTTTCAATTGGCGGCAAAACCCATTGCAAGCCACGGACACCATGCGAATCCTACCGATTCATCATTTCATATCGCCATACACTGAAGCCATGCGATCCTAAAGAGCTTCGATGTAGACTTTTATTTCGCTCAGTTTCTTCAGATTAACGCACATACCCGTGGACCAAAGCTTTTCAACATAGAAATTCTCCGCATACAAACGGCAAGAATCGCTCCTGCATATTATTCTTCCCTTCGAATCCAAAACCACACCATACAAAACGATATCCTGTTTTATGGTCTTACCTTCCACCGGGGTAATTTCGCAACCGAAGTCCAACGAACCCTCGTCCGACCCATCGTCTCCGTACTTTTCCACTTGATAACCGGCTTTACTCAATACGATCCCATAATGCTCGGCCAGCTCCTCATTCCAAGATATCTTGAGCTTTTTATTCACATATCGGCCCATATAACGACGAATTTTCAATTTTCGGAAAATCAAATATACGAAAATCGCTGCCGGTACGAACGTTCCGAGCGCAAACCGTTCATCGGAAAATCCCGACACGACCGTATCGCCCCGCCACGGAACGGAATCCGAACTATCCGTACGGACTCGTTCGCCATACATGAGTTTATGAAAACTTCATTTCTCGACTCTTTCGGAGAGGCCGTTATACCGTAGCGTACGTATCGAGTCGGCACCGTCAAGAACCCGTCACCTCGCGCAGCACGTCGAGCAGGATGTCGCACGACTCGTCGATCTCGGCAGGGGTGATCGTCAGCGGCGGAGCGATCCGCATGGCCGTATCGCGGAACAGAAACCACTCGGTCATCAGACCGCGCTCGACCGCGCGCAGCACGATGCGCTGCGTCAGGGCCGGATCGCCGAACTCGACGCCCATCAGCAGACCTGTGCGCCGAATCTCACGCACGGCCGGATGCCCGACCAAACGACGCTCGTACTGCGCCCCCTTCGCGTCGGCCTGCTCCATGAGCCCCTCCGACAGGATGAACTCGAGGGCCGCCAAGCCGGCGGCGCAGCAGACCGGATGACCGCCGAAAGTCGTGATGTGCCCGAGCACCGGATTGGTCTTCAGCGACGACATGATCCGGTTCGGAGCGATGAAGGCTCCGAGCGGCATGCCTCCTCCGAACGCCTTGGCCGTACATAGTATATCGGGCACGACGCCGTACTGCTGAAAAAAATAGAGCGTGCCGGTCCGGCCCAGCCCGGTCTGTATCTCGTCGAAAACGAGCAGCGCGCCGGTCTCGTCGCAACGGCGGCGCAACGCTTCCAGATAGCCCTTTTCCGAAAGGACGATCCCCCCCTCGCCCTGAACGGGCTCGATGATTACGCAGGCCGTCCGCGAGGTAATGTATTTCAGGTCGCCGGGCTCGTTGAAGCGAATGCAACGCGTGTCGGGCAGCAGCGGACGATAGGAATTGCGGTACTCTTCTCCTCCCATGACGCTCAGCGAACCGGCCGTACTGCCGTGATAGGCATTCCGGTAGTAGACCAGCTCGGTACGGCCGGTATAGCGCTTGGCCAGTTTGAGCGCCCCTTCGACGGCCTCGCTGCCCGAATTGACGAAGTAGACCGTGTCGAGCGGATCGGGCAGCAGCGAAGCGATCCGCTCGGCATAGCGCACCTGCGGCGACTCGACCGCCTCGCCGTAGACCATCAGATGAAGGTAATCGCGCGCCTGAGCGCAGATCGCGTCGATCACCCGGCGGTTGCCGTGCCCGACGGCGCTGACCGACACGCCGGAGATCAGATCGATCCACCGCCGTCCGTCCGGGCCGTACAGGTACACGCCCTCGGCGCGCTCCACTTCGAGCATCATCGGGTTGTCGGAAGTCTGGCCCACATGTTCCAGAAAGAGTTGTCTGAGATTGGTCGTCATAGCACGGTTCGTTTTCTTCGACTGCAAAGATAGCGAATCGGAGCGAACCGTCGTCCGCCCCGCAGCATATTCCCCGTCCGGCACGAAGCATACCGTCGCTCGGCCGCGCTATCGGAATCCGGCACCTTTCCTCCATGCGCGACCGACCCGGCGAAGCGTTCCGAAACCGCCAACCGCATGGCAACGAACGGGCCGCTCCCGACCGGCAGCGAGTGCCGTCCCGCCGCTTCGGAGCCGCACGAGAAAAATCCTTGCCGTCCAATGTTTTCCGCCCTTCCCCGCTCTCGGGTCTTTGCTTCGAAAGAAACAACAGACCTCGAAAGCTTCGCCGACGTCCCCGACACCTCCGCGAGTTCCCGAGCTCCCGACGTTTCCGGTTTCCTCGTATGAAAACCCTTTAATCTATAAAAGAAACTTCATGATAGAGACCCAATCGGATACGCAATCCGCGACCGCAAGGCCGCAGCCAACAGATATGGAAATCCGCGTACGAACCTTGGCACCTCAAAGTATGCAACTGTCCGATTCATTTTCATTCGCCCGAGCAAGCGACAATCCTTCCGATCCGCACCAGAATCGGCAGAAAAGCCGCAACCACCTCGCAACGTTCGCCCGAAATCACGCCTTCCGGCCCGAGGGAGCCTCCGACTCCTCGCTCTTGCGCTCCAGCGCGCGGATCAGCGCGGCGGTCAGATCGACGCCCGTCTGGTTGGCCACGCCGATCAGAGCCCACAGAATATCCCCGATCTCGTCGGTCACCTCGCCCCGGAAACGGGGATCGGCCGCGTGCTCGCCGTAGCGGCGGACCATCACGCGCGCCAGCTTACCGATCTCCTCGGTCAGCAAGGCCATGTTCGCCAGTTCGTTGTGACGGATCGCATGCTTGTCGCCCCATGCGTCTACCAGTTCCTGCGCCTCCTTGATCGTCATATCCTACCGCCTTTGTACGTTGTCAATATTCTTTCCGTTTCGAATCGATCCAGATCGTTACCGGCCCGTCGTTCACCAGTTCGACCTGCATATCGGCTCCGAACACGCCCGTCTGCACGGGCCGTCCGAGCAGCTTCCCCGTCACGGCGACGAAACGCTCGTAAAGCGGCACGGCCGCCTCGGGCCCGGCCGCTCGGACATAAGAGGGACGGTTGCCCTTGCGCGTCGAGGCATACAGCGTGAACTGACTGACAACCAACACATCGCCCCCCGCGTCCACGACCGAGCGGTTCATCACGCCGGCCTCATCGTCGAAAATGCGGAGCTTCACGAGCTTCTCGCACAGATAGCGGACATCGTCCTCGCCGTCGTCCGGTCCGATTCCGACCAAAACCAACAATCCCCGTCCGATCGAGGATCGGACGCTTCCCCCGATCCCGACCGATGCGCGCCGTACGCGCTGAATCAGTATTCGCATGTTCCTTCCCTTGGTCCGCCGCCCCGAAAAACTGCGGACAGCCCGCTTCGGGGAATCGATGGGTGAGATAAGGTCCATCCCCGCCGGAATACTGTCCGCAGCTTGGCTCGACTGTGACAAATATAGCAAAATTTACGCGGGAATATTCGCTTCCTGCATGAAAAGCGACCAATCCTTCCACACGGGCTCGAACCCTTTGGCCCGGACGGCGTCGAACACCTCGGCGGGCGTCCGGGAGTCGTTGACGGCCCACTGCTCCAGCTCGTCGATCGGATGCGCGTATCCCCCCGGAGTCGTCTTCGATCCGGCGCTCATGACCGTCACGCCGAACGGCATCACCGTGTCGCGGCAAGCGGCGCTCTCGCGGGTCGATATGGAGAGCTCGACGTCCTCGCTCAGCAAGCGGTAGGCGCAGATCAGCTGCAGCAGGTTGCGCTCGGTGGTCGGATGCTCGGGATTGAACCCGTCCTCGCCGTAATAAGGCCGCAGGCGCGGGAAGGCGATCGAATACTTCGTGCGCCAGTACCGGTTCTCCAAATAGCGGACGTGCAGCGCCGTGAAGAACGCCTCGGTGCGCCAGTCCTCCAGCCCGATCAGGTTGCCCACGCCGACCTTGTAGACGCCGGCCTCGCACAAGCGGTCGGGCGTCTCGAGCCGGTAGCGGTAGTCGGCCTTGCGGCCGCGCAGGTGATAGACCGGATAGCGCTCGCGGTTGTACGTTTCCTGATAGACGTAGACCGAGTGCAGCCCGTGATCCATCAGCAGGCGGTACTCGTCGGTCTCGAGCGGCTGCACCTCGAGCGAAATCTGCTGGAAGTACTGCTTGACGATCTCCATCGAGTCGGCCATGTACCGTACGCTCGACGAGCGGGGAGCCTCGCCCGTCACGAGCAGAATATGTTGGAACGGGTCTTTCTTGATCGCGCGGCACTCCTCATGAATCTCGTCGGGTGTCAGGATGGCCCGATGAATCTTGTTCGTGCAGTTGAAACCGCAGTAGACGCAGTGGTTCTGACATATATTGGCCAGATAGAGCGGAATATAGAGCTGCATCACGTTGCCGAACCGGCGGCGGGTAATGCGGTAGCTCTCGGCCGCCATCGCGTCGAGATATTTGTCGGCCGCCGGCGAAACGAGCGCGGCGAAATCATCCATCGAAGGCCGATCGTGAGCGAGCGCCCGCTCCACGTCGGCATCGGTCGAGGCGTAGATCTTGCGCCGCGTCGTTTCCCAGTCGTATTTGAGAATCAGATCGTAGTACGTCATTGCTCCAACTCTTTGATACTGTCCAAAAACGGGTTCAGCGGGCTCGTGGCCGACGCGCCCGCACGTTCCGGCGCGAGCTGCGCCTCGAAAGCCGTGCGTCCGGCCTCGACGGCCATGCGGAACGCTCCGGCCATGGCGACGGGATCGGCCGCCACGGCGATCGCCGTGTTGACGAGCACCGCGTCGGCTCCCATCTCCATCGCTTCGGCAGCGTGCGACGGGGCTCCGATGCCGGCATCCACGACGACGGGAACCGTGCTTTGCTCGATGATGATCCTCAGCAGGTCGCGGGTCCGCAGCCCGCGGTTCGACCCGATCGGCGCGCCGAGCGGCATCACGCACGCGACGCCGACGTCCTCCAGCCGCCGGCACAGCACCGGGTCGGCATGAACGTAGGGCATCACGACGAAGCCGTCCTTGACGAGCTCCTCGGCGGCCTTCAGCGTCTCGACCGGATCGGGAAACAGATAGCGCGGATCGGGATGTATCTCCAGCTTCATCCAGTTCGTTCCGAGCGCCTCGCGGGCCAGCTGAGCGGCAAAAACCGCCTCGCGGGCATTGCGCACGCCCGAGGTATTGGGCAGCAGACCCACGCGCCCGGTATCCAAATGACTCAAGATATCGTCCTGAGGATTCTCCAGCTCGACGCGCTTCAGCGCGACGGTCACCAGCTCGCTCCCGCTGGCCCGGACGGCCTCGCTCATCAGAGCGCTCGACGAGAATTTGCCGGTTCCGACGAACAGCCTCGACGAGAAGCTCTTGTCGGCAATTTGCAATTTTTCCATCTATTCTTCTAAATTAAAACTCGATTCATTATTGTCCGCTCTTTTTCTCCGGACCGATTTTCCGACCGCGGACACCGGCCCGCAGCGACTCGACGAAACGGACGGTCTGCCGTTCGGCATCGGCGGCCCGCGAGAGGGCTCCGCTCACGGCTATGCCCATCACTCCCGAAGGCATCAGCCCGGGCACGTCCTCGGGCAAAATGCCCCCGATCGCAACGACCGGCAGCGCGATCCCTTCCCGCCGCATCCGTTCCAGAATCGACCGGTATCCCTCGGCCCCCAACACGGGAGCCAGATTTTTTTTGGTCGTCGTATAGCGGAACGGACCGAGGCCGATATAGTCGGTCTGCCCGTCGCAGCGCCCGGCGATCTGCTCGAACGTATTGGCCGTCGAACCGACAATCGCTCCTTCGCCGACGATACGGCGAGCCTCGGCGGGCGCCATATCGCCCTGTCCGAGATGCACGCCGTCGGCCCCGATCTCGGCAGAGAGTTCCGGCGCGTCGTTGACGATCAGCAGAGCGCCCCATGCCCGGCACAACGCGAGCAATTCGCGGCCCCGGCCGACGATCTGCCCGGCAGGCGTATCCTTCATGCGAAGCTGCACCCAGCGCCCGCCGCCGCGCAGAAACGCTTCGGCAACAGACATGTTCCCGTCCGATATGAGCTGAAGACATCCCCCGGCAGCCCGCCACTTGCGGCGCAGCTTCAGAAACCGGAGCACGGTAGCCTGCGCATCGAGCCGGTCGCCCTCCGTGACCCAGACGGCGCCGAGCGACGCGGCTCCGTCGAAACCGGCCAAGCGGGCCCATGCGATATTTTCCGCGCAGACTCCGCCCAGCGCGACGACGCGCCCCTCGCTCAGCGGCAACCGCGAGCGGGCCTCTTCCAGCGAAACGGCGCTGCGATATCCTGCCTTGGATATGGAGTCGAACAACGGGCTGAGGAAAACGTAATCGGCTACCGGGCCGTAGCGCTCGACCTCGTCCCAGCCGTGCGTCGAGCAACTGCGCCGGAGACCTTTGCCGGCTCCCGCCGCGATCCGCTCGCCGCGCAAATGCACTCCGCCCAACCCGTAGCGCCGGGCCAGAGGCTCGTCGTAATGCAGCGTGAAACAATCCATGTCCGCTCCCGCCGCGCACAAATCGCGCAGCAGCCCTTCCACTTCGGCGGCCGAGGACTCGGGTTTGCGGATATGAATCGGTCCCGCGCCCGCGCGGCACAGCGCCGCGAGCGTTTCCGCCTCGCTTTTCAGCACGCGCGGCAGCGTAACGAGCAGCGGCGCGTCCGTCAATCGATCCGTCGTCGTCATGCCTATCCTCCTTGCGTGGCGCGGATCACCGTAATCTCGCAGCCCTCCTCGAGCGGCGTAGTTTCCCACTGTTCGCGGCGGACGACGCGGCTGCCCAAGGCCACGGCAATGCCGGCCACGGGAATCCGCTGCTGCTCGATCAATTGGGAAAGGGTAGCCGCCTCGGTCGGGATCTTCGTCCCGTTCAAAAACACTTCCATCTGAAAAGATCGTCTATGAGAAAGGGAAGCGGCGGCCATGACGCGCGGAACGTACCGGAAAAACTCCCTCCGACGGTATTAACCGTATCAGGTCTTGGGGTTTGATCTCAGCCGCTTCTTCCCGCCCGCCGCCGCTCGGCCGGACATCCGCCTCGAACGGCGTGTCCCTCCGGGTCGCGGCGCGGCGCCGCACGGCACCCCCGTCTTCCTTCCTTACAAATTTGTCTGCAGCAAAGTAACGAAAAATAATTTGCATATCGCATAAAAACCATAAATTTGTAAAAATTCGTAGCGCTCCGCAAGAGCAACGCGCGCACCGACGCGAACGAAGAATCCTCATATCCCGAAACCGCAATGAATATCAGAACGACACTATACATCATGACCGCCCTGCTCGCCGTATCGTGCGGACGGAAAACAGGAGACGGCCCGACCGTCAGCCGCTTCGACGGCTTCACGCAGGGAACGACCTATCATATATTGGTAAAAAGCGACGGGCCCCTACACATGGAAAAAGAGATCGACAGCCTGCTGACCGAGGTGGACAACTCGATGTCGCTCTACAACCCGCAATCGCTGCTCAGCCGGCTGAACCGCAACGAAACGGATTCGGCAGACGGCTTCATCGCCGAATGTATCCGGACCGCCCGGCGTATCAGCGAACAGTCGGACGGAGCCTACGACATCACCGTCAAGCCGCTCACCGCAGCCTATGGCTTCACGGGCGACGTACCGGTACAAAACCCCGACGTCGATTCGCTGCTCAAGCTGGTCGGATACGACAAGATCGCCGTCGAGAACGGCCGCCTGCGGAAAGCCGATCCCCGCATGCAGATCGACCTGAACTCGATCGCGCAGGGGGCTACGTCGGACTATATCGCAGCCTATTTCGAAAAACTGGGAATCGAGGAATACATGATCGAGGTCGGAGGAGAGATTTTCTGCCGGGGCCTCAACGCCAAGGGCAAGCCATGGGTCGTCGGGATCGACCGGCCGAAAGAAGGCAACTTCACGCCGGGAGCCGACCTGCAGGTCAAAATCTCGCTGAGCGGGAAAGGACTCGCCACATCGGGCAACTACCGCAAGTTCCGCACCGACTCGAGCGGCCGAAAGATCGTCCATACGGTCGATCCGAGAACGGGGCAGCCCGTAACCAGCGACCTGCTTTCGGCCACGGTCGTCGCGGAAACTTCGGCGGAGGCCGACGCCTACGGCACGGCTCTGATGGTCATGGGACTCGAGCGCGGCAAGGAATTTCTCGCCGCCCATCCCGAGATACAGGCCTATCTGATCTACTCGGACGAGCAGGGACGTTTCCAAACATACGTCACCCCGGAACTCGGCCGAACGATCGCCCGGTAATCCGGCAGGAAATTCGCATTCCCGCACGCAAAAAGCAAAAACAGATGCAAAAAGTCCGTTTCGCGTACAATCCGAAAGCGGGCGAGACGGTAATCACCGACTGGCTCGACAACATCATCGACATCTACCAGCGAGGAGGGTACTCGATCATGCCCTACCGTTTGGCGTTCACCGAAACCGAGGAGACCGACCTGCTGGACGACATCGACGGCAGCTACCACCATATCCTCGTCGCCGGCGGGGACGGCACGGTCAACTACGTGGTCAACCTGCTCAAACGGCGGAACCTCGATCTGCCCGTAGCCGTGCTGCCGACCGGGACGGCCAACGACTTCGCGAACACGCTGGGCGTCCCGTCGGACATCGAGAAGGCCTGCCGGAGAATTCTCGGCGGAGAGATCAGACGCGTCGATCTGGGCCGGGCCAACGACGAGTATTTCGTCAACGTATTCAGTTGCGGGCTTTTTACCGACGTCTCGCAAAAGACGCCGACGATACTCAAGAACACCTTCGGCAAGCTGGCCTACTATTTCGGAGGGCTCGGCGAACTGCCCAACTTCCGGAAGATGCACATTTCGATCGAGTCCGACGGAGGCAACTACGAGGGACCGTCGCTGATTTTCTTCGTGTTCAACGGCCGCACGGCAGGCCAGATGCGTTTCGCCTATCTGTCCGAAATCGACGACGGGCTGCTCGACGTGATCGTCATCAAGGGCGACCGGCCGATCGAGACGGTCCGGACGATCTTTCATTTCATCAAGCGCAACACGAAGGATTATCCGGCCGGAATCGTCCACTTCAAGAGCCGCGACATCCTGCTGCACTCCTACAACGAGGAAACGACCGACATCGACGGGCAGCCGGGTCCCCGGTTTCCGGTGCGCATCGCGTGCGAACCGGGAGCCCTGCGCGTGATCTGCCCTCAAAAGAAGCCGAAGAAATAGAGGCTCCGGTACAGACCTCGCACACTTTACTGCCTCGAAGATCGACGGGCGCCCGGCCGACAGGCCAAGCCACGGATTCTCCCAACGCCGACACACCGCGCGCAGTGCAGCGGCAACATCCGCTCCCTACCGAAAGAAAAGAGGCACCTACGAGGAAGCGTCGCTGACTTTTTTCGTATTCAACGGCCGCACGGCAAGTCCAAAGAATCGTCCGGCCATTGGCGAGGGACGAACAATGGCCTCAATATCCCGCCCAAGAGAGTAGGCCGTAACAAATGACGCTGCCGAACAACAGCAGATAGACCGCATCGGGAATCCAGCCGCTGCGGCGGCTGAAATAGGCGGGCATCACGACGGCGAGCGGAGCGGCCGGCAGCACGAGGTCCGTCATCGCGCGTCCGGGCGCGGCCAACGGCAAGAGGGAGAAGAACAGAATCCACAGAAAATAGACGGAGGATTTGTAGGCGCGCGTCCGCATCGTGCCGCTGCGCCGCCAAAGCGCCACGAGCGACAGCACGGTCACCGTCAGGCACATGCTCCAGAACACCCAAAGGGCCGGACGGATCGTCGGAAGATCGAACCCCGGACCGGCGAAAGCCCCCCTCACGCCTTCCCACAGTCTCGAAACGGGCCCGAGAAACGACCGTCCCGTTCCCCACTCGATATACGAGCAAATCGCCAGGGGCAACAGCATCCCGACCCAGGCCACGATCCACTCGCGGCCGCTTCGCTTGAATACGGCCAGCGCAAAAGGCAGCAACAGCACGTACACAATCGTATGAGACCAGACCAACAGCGCCGCCCCTGCCAGAATCGTCGCGTTGAACAGACTGCCGAAACGGGCCGTCCGACGGAACGACACGAGCATCGTATCGAACGAAACGATCGTCAAAAAAGAGGCAGCGAGCGCAGGCAGCGACTCGGGACCGAAATAGGCGCTGCATCCGACGGCAGGATACAACAGAATCGGCATGTAAGTCCGCTCGAGCAGGATCATGTTCCGCGAGACGATGCGCGTGAGCACGACTCCTCCTGCGAACGCCAGTAGGGCCGACAGAATTCCCGAAAAGACCGGCAGACGCCGGGCTACGCCGGCCAGCACAGCGCCGAGAGGCATGTCGCCGGCCGAAAGCGGATCGAAAGGCACGGGCTCCGCGAGAGAATGCTTCCAGAACAGCAACAGCAGCAAAGCGAAGAAGAACAGGGTCCACCCCAATCCCTGCCGGGTCACGTCGTAGCCCATGGCCGCACGCTATAAAAGGTCCCGGCCTATATCGGTGCGGCAGTATTTCCCCTGATAGTCGATGGTCTCGATCGTCCGATACGATGCGGCGGCGGCCTGTTCGATACCGTCCCCGAAAGAGGTGACGGCCAACACGCGTCCTCCGGCAGTCAGCACCTTAGCCCCCTTGGCCGACGTGCCGGCGTGGAAAACGATGCTGTCGGAAGGCTTTCCCAGTCCGGATATTTCCATTCCCTTGGCATACTCTCCCGGATAGCCGCCCGATACGCAGACGACCGTCACGGCCGTGCGGGGCGAAACGACCAGCTCATGCCGGTCGAGCCGGCCGAAAGCGATCGCCTCGAACAAATCGATCAGGTCCGACTCGATACGCGGAAACACGACCTCGGTTTCGGGATCGCCCATGCGGACATTGTACTCGATCACGTAAGGCTTGCCGCCCACGTTCATCAGACCGATGAAGATGAATCCCTTGTAGTCGATCCCGTCCTTGCGCAGTCCCTCGACGGTCGGCTCGACGATCGTCCGGACCACCTCGCCCATGAACGCCTCGTCGGCGAACGGGACCGGCGACACGGCGCCCATGCCGCCCGTATTGGGTCCGGTATCTCCCTCGCCTACGCGCTTATAGTCCTTGGCTACGGGCAATACACGATAGCTCTTGCCGTCCGTCGCGACGAAAACGGAACACTCGATACCCGAAAGGTATTCCTCGATCACGACCGTATCGCCGGCATGGCCGAAACGGCCCGACAGCATCTCTCCGAGCTCCCTCTTCGCCTCTTCGAGCGAAGGCACGATCAGCACGCCCTTGCCGGCGGCCAGACCGTCGGCCTTCAGCACATAGGGAGCCTGCAGGGTCTCCAGAAACGCGTACGCCTCCTCGACGTTCTTTTTGGTGAAACTGCGATAACGGGCCGTCGGAATTCCGTGCCGCGTCATGAAATCCTTGGCGAACTCCTTGCTACCCTCCAAACGCGCGCCGAGCGCGGACGGCCCGATCACCGGGATGTTGCTGATCTGGCTGTCCTCCCGGAAAAAGTCGTATATCCCGCGCACCAGCGGCTCCTCGGGCCCCACGACGACCATGTTGATGTTGTTCGACAGCACGAACTGCTTGACCGAGCCGAAATTGGTCGGATTGATATCGACATTCGTGCCGCAAAGGGCCGTTCCGGCATTGCCCGGAGCGATGAACAGGCGCGCCAGGCGCTTGCTCTGTGCGATCTTCCATGCGAAGGCGTGCTCGCGCCCTCCGGAGCCCAGCAAGAGAACATTGGCTGATTCGGGTAGTCTCATCGTTATCCTTTATCCTTTAAATTCATACAGGCTGTCTCGCTCGGAGCCGACGCCACGAACGCCTTCGCGGCGGCCCCTGCCCCGACGCCCGAACGCTGACGTCCAGTCGCACGAGGTTAAAGATACGAAAAAACAGCGTTGCAAAAATAAGCAGATTCATCCGTACTTTCGCGGATTCGATCGAAAAAAGTAAACAAAATATGGACATCGGCGGCTCCCGTCCCGCGAAGGGCTTTCCGGCATGGTTGCCGAACGAGGAGACCGCTCCGGCAACCTATCCGCCGCTCCGGTCCGGGGCTACTTCACCGGCAGCCATGTACAGATATGAGCTCCCTCCCATCCGTTCACCGAGGCGTAGTCGGTCATCCGGATCGG
The DNA here is from genome assembly GCF_025144665.1 of Alistipes ihumii AP11. NCBI lineage: Bacteria > Pseudomonadati > Bacteroidota > Bacteroidia > Bacteroidales > Rikenellaceae > Alistipes > Alistipes ihumii. The sequence goes on from NZ_CP102294.1 coordinate 1,179,762, forward strand.
CCCGTCGTCCGTCGGGACCTCGAACTCCAGCCGCGTCGAGGCAAGCGTCGGAGCGACGCGCTTCACGCGAACGACACGGTCCTTGCCGGCCACGACGCGCACCGGTTCATCGTAGTCCGGATCGATGTTCTCGTCGCGGGCCAGCACGATCGGCCCCCAGACCAAAGCCTGAAACGAGTCTCCGGCCCGGTTGCTGCCGCGCGGAGCGTCCAGCAGCCGGCAGCGCATGTCGAACGCGAGCTCGACGCGGTCGCCCGGCTCCCAAGTCCGTTCGAGGGAGAGGTAAGCGCCCGGCTCGACGCTCCGGACCTTTTTGCCGTTGACTTTGACGACGGTCCGTTCGCTCCACGACGGAATGCGCAGCGACAGCGTGAAAAGGGACGCGGCATGCGGATCGACCCGCACGAGCACCCGATCGGAAAGAGGAAAGTCGGTCTCGATGCGAAGACTCAGCGAGTCGCCCTGCGGCGTCGAGAGCTCGGCACGCGCGGCATTGTACAAGTTCACGACCGGGCCGCGATCCGACTCCATGACGGCCACGAACGGAATATAGGCCAGACCCATCGGACCGTTCAGGTTGCAGCACGTAACCGGCAGCGAGCCGAACGTCGTCCCCCAACCGTAATTGGTGACCTTCTCGCCATTGAACAGGTTGACGTAGCTGAAGCCGTCGCCCGACGGCTTCATCGCGCCAAGCAACCCGTTGTAGATATACTTCTCGATCTCGTCGACGGCCGACGGGTCGCCCGTAAGGCGCAGAATCTGGCTGCAGAATTTCATCCACGTCACGCCGACGCAGGTCTCCATCATGCGCGTGATGTCGGGATTGGTCTGCTCGACGGCCGTATGGTCCCACCCCTCGCCCATCACGGCCGGATGATAGGGCTGGTCGCCTCCGCCGTTGCCGACGATCGTGATTTCGTTGCGGCGGATATTGTCGTACAGATTCATGAACGAACGACGGACGTACTCGTCGCCCGTCACGCGGTAATACTCCACCGCCCCCTCGAACATCGACATCATCTCGTAGGCCTTCGGATAGGGACCGCCCATTTCATGGGGAGGCACGTTGTCATATGCCTGACGGAAAATATCGTATCCTTCGGAGCCGCCGGTCGAGACGATATAGCGGGCGAAATCGAGGTAGCGCTTTTCGCCCGTGCGGTTGTAAAGACGCATGAACGGTTCGAGCAGCGTGCTCGACTCGATATGGTTCGGACTCCAGCCCAGCGACGTGATCGGCACTTTGGGCGGCTCGCCCACTTGCTCGATGATGCAATCGGCCTGATCGGTCATCGCCCGCAGCACGGCCGGATCGGCCTCGACCAGATCGTAATAGCGGTCCAAGCCGAGCAACACGTACTTCCGTTCCCACAGATCGCCGCCGGGCCCGTCGGGCTGCTTCTCGGGAGGCACGCAACTGATGCTGCCGTTCGGCCGCACCGTGCTCAGCAGGTCCTTCACGGTCTGCGAGAGAATCTCCTTGAGCTCCGGATCGGCCGTGTAGCGGTAGAACATGCAGCCCGAACGGACCGCCTTGCCCCACATCTCGCCCAGCGCGAACTGGCTGCGTCCGTTGCGAAAAAAGTCGACCATGGCGGCATAGGGCACGACGCCCTTGTTCCAATGGTCGATCGAGTTCCGGATGTCGTTCTCGAAAAATCCGTCGAGACGCACGGCCCCGGCCGGGAGCGGACGGATCGCATCGTGCACTTTCTGGGAAAAGGCGGGAACCACGCATAGCAGCGACACTCCGGCGAAAAGAATGCGCCGGGCAGTCGCAAGCGGTCCCGCAGAACGGAAGAATGGTTTCGGTGTCATAAGCTTTAGGTTTAGTGGGTTATTCGTATTATTCTATCGTCGTTTTCCGCACACTGTCGGGTTATCTATCCTGTCCCGCAGCGGGCCGTTTCCGCCCCGCCGGGTCCGCCGCCTGTCCGAAAATTCCGTTGCCGCCGGACTTGCCGCGCCGCGCTATATCGAGCCGTTCACGAACGGCTTCAGGATCGCATTCAGCTTATCGTACTCGACCAGAAAGCCGTCGTGTCCGAACGGAGAATCGATCAGCCGGAGCCGGCTGTTCGGAATGTGCCGATACAGGAACACCTGCTCCGACACGGGAAACAGCATGTCGGACGAGATGCCGACGATCATCGCCGGACACCGGATCGTCGAGAGCGCGCTCTCGACGCCGCCCCGGTAGCGGCCCACGTTGTGCGAGTCGAAAGCCTGCGTCAGCCGGTAGTAGGAATAGGCGTCGAAGCGGCGACAAAGCTTGTCGCCCTGATACTGCTGATAGGTGGTGGCCCGGAAGCCGGCCACCTTGTACAGGTTGTCGTTTTCCTGCTGCGTCGCGTTGTAGGCCGACGAGCCCCGGTAGCTCAGCAGTCCGACCGAGCGGGAGACGCGCATGCCGCGCTTCCCGGCCTCGCCGTCTTCGGCGCCGAACGTTCCGTCGGCCTCGATGGCCATTCGCTGCGACTCGTTGAAGGCGATCGTCCACGGCTGACTGCGTGCGGCCGTAGCGATCAGAGCGAGGCGCTCGGCGAAACCGGGCCTCGCGAGCGCCATCTCGAGCGCCTGAAACCCTCCGATCGAGCTGCCGATCACGGCCCGGACCGACCCGACCCCCAAATGGTCGGCCAACAGCAGATGCGCGTTCACCATATCGCGCACGGTGATGAACGGGAACGACCCGTAATAGGGCTTTCCGGTCGCCGGATTCAAGCTCAGCGGCCCCGTCGAGCCGTAATGCGACCCGATGACGTTCGCGCATACGACATAGTACCGACGCGGATCGAGAAAGCGCCCCTGCTCGACGGTCCGCGGCCACCAGTCGGCCACGTCCGAATTAGCCGTCAGCGCGTGGCAGACCCAAATCGCATTGTTTCCCTTGAACTTGCCGTAGGTATGATAGGCGATCTGCAGCTCGGGGAGCCGCTCCCCGTTCTCGAGCACGAAAGGCTTGTCGTATTTGTAGTAACGTACCGGCATTTCCGTCCGTCAGGCTTTCACGTAAAAAAAGGCTTGCTCGAAATCGCGAATCAGGTCGTCGATATGCTCGATACCGGCCGAGATACGCAACAGCGTCGGCAGGACGCCGGCCGCGCGCTGCTCCTCCTCGGAAAGCTGCGAATGGGTCGTCGCCGCCGGCTGGATAATCAGCGTGCGGTTGTCGCCCACGTTGGCCAGATGCGACACGAGCCGCAAATGGTCCACCAGCGACTCGGTCTGCCGCTTGTCGCCCTTGAGCACGACCGACAGCACGCAGCCGAAGCCATGACGCAGATAGCGGGCGGCCAGCTCGTGGTGCGGATCGTCCTCCAGCCCGGGATAGAACACCTGCTCGACGAGCGGATGAGCCTTGAAGTAGCGTGCCAGCGCCAGCGCGTTGTCCGCCTCGCGCTGCACGCGCAGCGACAGCGTCTCGATGCCCTGCATGATCATGAAGGAGTTGAACGGCGAGATGCAGCACCCCAAATCGCGCACTCCCTCGGCCCGGCACTTGGCGATGAAAGCCAACTGTCCGAAGGCCTCCGTAAAACGCAGACCGTGATAGCTCTCCGAAGGCTCGGACAGCATCGGATATTTGCCGTTGTTCCAATCGTAGGTTCCGCCCTCGACGATCACGCCGCCCATCGACGTGCCGTGCCCGCCGAGCCACTTGGTCGCCGACTCGACGACGACGGCAGCGCCGTACTCGATCGGACGGCACAGGTAGCCGCCGGCTCCGAACGTATTGTCGACGATCAGCGGAAGGTCGTAGCGCCGTGCAAGCGCGGCAAGCGCGCCGAAATCGGGCACGGCGAAGCTCGGATTGCCGATCGTCTCGACATAGATCGCCCGCGTGCGCGGGTCGATCAGCGACTCCATATGCTGCGGATCGTTGTCCGGCGCGAAGCGGCACTCGAGCCCGAAATTGCGCAGCACGATCTTGAACTGGTTGTGCGTGCCCCCGTACAGATAGGGCGAGCTGACGAAATTGTCGCCCGGGCTCAATATGCTCGTCAGCGCGACGAGCTGAGCCGAATGCCCCGACGAAACGGCCAATGCGGCCGGTCCGCCCTCGAGCGCGGCCACGCGCTTCTCGAGCATATCGGTCGTCGGATTCTGCAAACGGGTATAGATATTGCCCGACTCGCGCAGTGCGAACAGGTCGGCTCCGTGCTCCGCACTGTCGAAAGTATAAGCGGTGGTCTGATACAGCGGCGTCACGCGCGAGTGCGTCGCATCGGGCGTATAGCCCGCATGGACCTGCAAGGTCTCGAATTCCCTCTCGTCTCCGGTCATGGCTTCTTCCAAATTCGTTCACGCACGGACGGCCAGCGCCCATACGGTACAAATGTACGTGATTTTCGGCTAATTTCCGCCGGAGCGTCTCAAAAATCATAGCTTCATCACCGCAGCCGCCCGGCAAGCTCGCGAACGAAAACGAAACGGGAAAAGAGACGATCCGCATGGCTATTCTTCCGAATCCCATCCGGATCGATCTGTCCGGACAAGCGGGGACGCGATTTCCCGTTCCCTATCCAACGAGCGGTCCCATCCACACGAAATTTCCATACATGGAACCAAGCACGCCCGGCCGTCGAGTCTGAACGGGGAAACCGCCCGGATCATATTCCGGGACAACGATTCCGCTTTTCCGATGTTCGTCCCGACCGGCTCCCGGTTGTTATCCGTCGCAGGTATACGGAGCTCGTCCCGACAGGTCGATCCGTAAAACGGTCCAACATACGACAATGGAATCGGAACGGACAACGATCCCCAAAAGTACGGGGTTCGTCCGCATATTTCAGCGTTTTCTGAAAATATTGAAACGGGCCAGCAGGCGGCTCCGACGCTCGAGCATCGCGAACTCAAGCAACAGCAAGGCGAGCGCCAGACCGATCAGATACTGGTACTGCTCGTTGAAATCCTCGAACACGGTCGACGTGAGCTCTTTTTTCTCGACCTCGTTGATTTTCTGCACGATCTCGTCTAACCCCAAACTGCGGTTCGTAGCCCGGATATAGGCTCCGCCGGTCGTCAGCGCGATCTGTTCGAGCATCTGTTCGTCGAGCTTCGACACGACCATGTCGCCCTGCTCGTCCTTGATGAACTCGCCGTCGATCGAAATCGGAGCGCCCTCGGGCGTGCCTATGCCGATCGTGTAGATTCTGATGCCCTTCTCAGCTGCCGCCTTCGCCGCCGCGAGCGCGTCGTCCTCGTGGTTCTCGCCGTCGGAAATGACGACGATCACGCGGCTACCCTCGCTGCCGGACGAAAACGAGCTGGCGGCCAGATCGATCGCCGCGCCGATCGCCGTACCCTGCTTGGACACCATCGTAGGCGATATCTGGGCGGCGAAGCTGCGCGCGGCCACATAGTCGGACGTAATGGGAAGCTGCATGTAGGCGTCACCGGCGAACACGATCAGCCCGATACGGTCCTGCTCGAGCTGCTGAGTCAGCCTGTCGATCGCGAACTTGGTCCGCTCCAAACGGCTCGGTTCGAAATCCTGAGCCAGCATGCTGTTCGACACATCGACCGCCAGCATCATCTCGATCCCGGTGCGAGTCACCTCCTTGAGTTTCGAACCGAACTGCGGACGGGCCAGCGCGACGACCAGCAGCAGCACGGCCGCCGAGAATAGCACGAACTTGTAGCGCGGCCGCGCCGTCGAAGCCTCGGGCATCAATTCCGAAACGGTCGCCGGATCGCCGAAGCGCTCGATCGCCCGCCGCCGGGCCCGGGCCGAAAGCAAGTGTACGCCCCACAAAAGAGGCAGAATCAGCAGCAGATAGAAATATTCGGGAGTTGCAAATCGGAACATGACAATCTCTGTTTTTAAGGAATCTGGCGGAACCACAGCCGGCGCATGGCGAATCCGGCCGCAAGCAGCAGCAACGCGCCGAGAACGAAAGGGGCGAAACGCTCGTCGTAACGCGTCTGACTCTCGACCTCGACCCGGCTTTTCTCCAAACGGTTGATCTCCTTGTAGATTTCGCGGAGCTTCTCGTTATCGGTAGCGCGGAAATAGCGCCCTCCGGTCTTCTCGGCTATATCGGAGAGTATCTTCTCGTCGATCTCGACCTTCATCGGGACGAAACTGAGGTTTCCCCACATGTCGAGGGCCGGATAGGGAGCCTGTCCCTCGCTGCCGACTCCTATCGTATAGACGCGGATGCCGAGCGTAGAAGCGATGTCGGCCGCCGTCAGCGGAGCGATCTGGCCGCTGTTGTTGACGCCGTCGGTCAGCAGGATCACGACCTTGCTCTTGGCCTGACTTTCGCGCAGCCTGTTCACGGCCGTGGCCAGCCCGTTTCCTATGGCCGTGCCGTCGTCGATCATGCCGCTGCGGACCGTGCCCAAAATATTGAGCAGCGAAGCCTTATCAGTCGTCAGCGGGCTTTGCGTGAAACTTTCCCCGGCGAAAACGACCAGACCGATCCGGTCGTTCGGCCGGTCGGCGATGAAGCTCGCGGCCACCTCCTTGGCGGCCGAAATCCGGTCGGGCTGGAAATCGCGGGCGAGCATGCTGCCCGAAATGTCGAGCGACAGCACGATGTCGATTCCCTCGGTCGTCCGACTCGAATCGCTCTGGGAACTCTGCGGACGGGCCAACGCAACGACCAACAGCGCAACGGCTCCGCAGCGCAACACGAAAGGCATATGCCTCAGATAATAGCGCGCTCCGCGCGGCACGCCCCGAAGCCCCGACACGGTCGAGATGCGCATCGTCGCGCGCCCCTGCCGCAAACGGTAAACGTAATAGGCCGTCATCGGGACGACCAGCGTCAGCAGCCACAGCAGCTTCGGATTGGCAAATCTCACTATATCCACTTACTTTCCGATTTATTCCCGTTCATTACTATCCGTTTTTCCCGACAGCGCGGTTCTGCCTTTCCCGGACTTTCCGCTCCGCCGAGCGCCCTGCGGGAAACGCCCGCCCGAGTCCGAAGCGGCTCCGTCCCGTCCCGATATTTCGTCCTCAGAGAAAGCGTCCTTTTTCTGTCGCACGGAACAGGTTCCCCCCGGCCGAACTACCAGTTTTTGCCCGACCGTCCGACGACTTTCGCCTTCTTCGCGTCGACCTTCTCTTTGGTCTTGTCCTCGCTGCCCTGCACGGCATCGAGCAGACGTTCGGCCTCCTCGCGGCTCATGCCGCCGTCTTGCGGCTGCTTGCCCGAATCCGGACGGGGCTTGTCGCTCGGATCGCTCGGATCGTTCGGATCGTTCGGATCGTTCGGATCGCCGTCCGGATTCCGGTTCGGGTCCTTGTTCGGGTCCCGATTCGGGTCGTCGTTTCGGTTGTTCCGATCGTTATCGTTCTTCCGGTCGTTCTGGTTATTCTGATTATCCCGATTATCCTGATTGTTTTGATTATTCTGATCGTTCTGGTTATTCTGGTTGTTCTGATCGTTCTGGTTGTTCTGATCCCGATCGAGCAGTTTTTTCGTGTAGGCGTAGTTGAACTTGGCCTCCATATCGCCGGGGTTCAGCTTCAGCGAATTTTTGTAAGCCTCGAGGGCTTCCTGCAACTTGCGCTGCTTGAACAGCGCGTTTCCCTGATTGAAAAATGCCTGAGCGGCTTCCTCGCGCCGGGACGGGTCGGCTGCCAGCTGCTGCGCGGCGGAGGCGGCGAGCTTGCCCGCCTCGTCGTAACGTTCCTGCTTATAGAGCGCATCGGACAGATTGAACGTCGCCTCGGGCGAGTCGGGCGTCTTCTCCAAAGCCCGTCGATAGGCCGTTTCGGCCTCGGGATAGGCCCCCTTCTCGTACTGCCGGTTGCCCGAGCGGATCGCGCGGCGCTCGGGATATTTCTGAGCCGCAGCCGCGCCGCAGAAGACGAGCAGCAATACGGTCAAAATCGTTCTTCGTATCATGGCTTCTCCTCCTCCTGCTTTTGCACCGGCTCCAGCTCGGCCGGCGTGTGCTCTACTTCCGTCTCCTTGGTCTGTTCGACGAAATAGTAGGCATCGCTGTACACTTCCTCGTTCCGCTCGGCATCGGCGACGAACTTGGCGAACTTGACAAAGTCGGCCGTCAGCAGGATGTTCTTCAGCCGGTCGGCGGCCTCGCCGCTCAACCGCTGCCGCTCCATCTCGTCGAGAATCTCCTGCGAGGTCAGCTCCATCGCTTTGACGCGATAGCGGTCGCCTATGTAGCGACGCAAAATGTCGGTAATGCCCGTATAATACTGCTTCTGCTTGCCGCTCTGCCACAGCTTCTGGTTGTGCAGCGTCTCAAGCTGACGGATCGCGCACACATGGGGCGGCTCGCCGGGCCGCCGGCCGCCGGGAAGGGCCCGGAGCTCCATCCGGCGCCGAACGAGCAATACGGCCGCAATGACGGCCACAGCCGCCAGCCAGCCCAGTATCAGCCATCCCCGTATCTCGGCGAAACGCAAAGGCGTCCGCAGCGGGGGCTTCACGTCGTGGATCGTTTGCGTCAGCGTATCGACCGGCAGCGTATGAATATCGATCGCCAGCGAATCGCGCGACCAGACCGTGTCGATCAGGTTCTTATCGACCCGCAGCACGGGGAAGCGTCCCATGCGGTAGCGTCCCTCGTCGAAACCGGCCAGCAGATAGCTCTTGCCGAGAGTGATCCGCCTTCCTTCGGCTTTCAGCGTGTCCACGGGACTCTCGGCCAGAATCTCGATGTCGGCCGAATCGCTCAGAAAGCCGTTGAACACGGGAAAGTCGACGACCTCCATCACGTCCTTGTCCACCCGTATGTCCAGACTGAACTGGTCGCCGATCATTACCGAGTCGGCCGAAAAACGGGCCGAGACGACCGGATCGGCCGCCCGGACGGCGGCAGCGCCGAGCGTCAGCGCGGCGAGAGCTCCTATTTTAAGCATATGCAGCATAAACTCGCGTAACGTTTTTCAAAAACAGAAATCGGACGGACGCTACCGCCGTCTGAAAAGCTTCATCAGCGAAGCGACGTAATCCTCGCCGGTAGCGACCGCCACGCTGTCGACCCGGCTGCGCCGCAGCGCCGCCTCGACGACCGACTCGGTGTGCCGCCAGCTCGACGCGTAATGGTCGCGCACGGTCTTGGACGACGTGTCGACCCACACCCGCTCGCCGGTTTCGGCATCGCGCAGCTCGACGATCCCCACGTCGGGCATCTCGGCCTCGCGCCGGTCGTAAACCCGGATGCCGACCAGATCGTGCTTGCCGGAAGCGATCTTCAGCGCATCCTCGAAATCGGCCCGGTCGCCCGTCGTATCGAGAAAATCGGACAGCACGAACGCCGTCGAGCGTTTCTTAAGAACGTTGGTCAGGCAGCGCAGCCCTTCCGCGAGGTCGGTCCCTCCGCTCTCGGGGCGGAACCCTATCAGCTCCTTGATGATCGTCAGCACATGCGAGCGTCCTTTTTTCGGCGGGATGAACTTCTCGACCCTGTCGCTGAAAAAGATGCACCCTACCTTGTCGTTGTTCTGCGCGGCCGAGAAAGCCAGCACGGCGGCGATTTCGGTGATCGTATTTTTCTTGAGACGGTCGGTCGTACCGAACATGCGCGAACCGCTGACGTCCACCAGCAGCATCATCGTCAGTTCGCGTTCCTCCTCGTAGACCTTGATATGAGGTTTCATGCTGCGGGCGGTCACGTTCCAGTCGATGTCGCGGACATCGTCGCCCATGCGGTACTCGCGCACCTCGCTGAAGGCCATGCCCCGGCCCTTGAAGGCGCTGTGGTACTTGCCCGCGAAAATGTCGTTGCTCAGCCCGCGCGTCTTGATCTCGATCCGCCGCACCTGCCGCAGGATCTCGCTGCTGCTTTCCGTCGCTCTGTCCGTCATCTCTCGATCCTCCGTTCAGACTAAGGTACCTCCACGTTGTTCAGTATCTCGGTAATGATCTCCTCCGAAGTGATGTTCTCGGCCTCGGCTTCGTACGTGAGACCGATGCGGTGGCGCAGCACGTCGTGGCAGACGGCCCGCACGTCCTCGGGAATCACGTAGCCGCGCCGCTTGATGAACGCGTAGCTCTTGGCCGCCTTCGCCAGCGAGATGCTCGCGCGGGGCGATCCGCCGTAGGCGATCAGCGAAACGAGATTCGGCAACTTGTACTCGGACGGCTCGCGCGTGGCGAAGATGATGTCGACGATGTACTTCTCGATCTTCTCGTCCATGTAGACGTCGCTCACCACCTCGCGGGCCTTCACGATGTCCTCGGGCGAAATCACCCGGTTGGGCTTCGGCAGCCCGCCGCCGGCCAGATTCAGACGCATGATATCGCGCTCCTCCTGCTTTTTGGGATAGGTGATACGCGCCTTGAGCATGAAACGGTCGACCTGCGCCTCGGGCAGCGGGTAAGTGCCCTCCTGCTCGAGCGGGTTCTGCGTAGCGAGCACCAGAAACGGCTCGGGAAGCCGGTAGGTCGTGTCGCCCAGAGTGACCTGCCGTTCCTGCATCGCCTCGAGCAGCGCGCTCTGCACTTTCGCGGGCGAGCGGTTGATCTCGTCGGCGAGAATGAAGTTCGCGAAAATCGGTCCTTTTCTGACCGAGAACTCCTCGGTCTTCTGACTGTATATCAGCGTACCGAGCAAGTCGGCCGGCAGCAGGTCGGGCGTGAACTGAATCCGGCTGAAACGGGCGTCGACGGCCTGAGCCAGCGTCGTGATGGCCAGCGTCTTGGCCAGTCCCGGAACGCCCTCGAGCAAAATATGCCCGTTCGACAGCAGCCCGATCAGCAGCGTGTCGACCAGATGCTTCTGCCCGACGATCACCTTGCCCATTTCCAGATTCAGCGTGTCGATGAAGACGCTCTCGCGCTCGATCCGCTCGTTGAGTTCCTTGATGTTGATTACCTCGCTCATATTTCGATGATAAGTTACGTTTCTCCGCACATTGGGCGCCTCCCGAAAGAGGCGAAGCGCTTTTTAAACGGCTGAGTCGCAAATTTATTGTAAAAAATTCAATTTCCGTCCCCGGGCAGGGAAAATATCGGCCCGGCGGAGGCGGCCGTACCCGGAAAACTTCGCCGGAGAAGACGCCGTCCTATCCGATTTCGGTTACAATTCGCTACCTTTGCGGCCGTATCATAAGACGTAGCGAAGTGTCCGAATACATCGAAAAGCTCAACGACGTGCAGCGCGAGGCCGTCGTCAACTACCGCTTCCCCTCGCTGATCGTGGCCGGGGCCGGCTCGGGAAAGACCCGGGTGCTCACCTGCCGCATCGCCTACATGCTCGAGCAGGGCGTACCGCCGCAGTCGGTGCTGGCGCTGACCTTCACGAACAAGGCCGCGCGGGAGATGCGCGAGCGGATCGGGCAACTGCTCTCCCCCGCGATGACGCGCGGGCTGTGGATGGGGACTTTCCACTCGATCTTCGCCCGCATTCTCCGGGACGAGTCCGACCGGCTCGGATACCCCCGCTCGTACACGATCTACGACTCGTCCGACGCGAAGAACATGGTCAAGACCGCGATCCGAGAGCTGAACCTGAGCGACGAAACCTACAAGCCCGGCGACATCGCGGCCCGCATCTCGCTGGCCAAGAACAACCTGATCACGCCTTCCGCCTACGAGGCGAACGCCTCCCTGCAGGCCGAAGACCGCGAGCGGAGGCGGCCCCAGTTTCTGGACATCTACAAGCTCTATGCTCGCAAATGCCGCGAAAACGGGGCGATGGACTTCGACGACCTGCTGCTGAACGTCAATATCCTGTTCCGGGACTTCCCCGACGCGCTGGAAAAATACCAGAACCAGTTCGGCTACATTCTGGTCGACGAGTATCAGGACACGAACTTCGCGCAGTACGCGATCATCCGCCGCCTGGCCCAGAACCATGCGAACGTCTGCGTCGTGGGCGACGACGCGCAGAGCATCTATTCGTTCCGAGGCGCGAAGATCGAGAACATCCTGCGCTTCCAGAACGACTTCCCCGACGCGAAGGTCTTCAAGCTCGAGCAGAACTACCGCTCGACGCAGAACATCGTGAACGCCGCGAACAGCATCATCGAGAAGAACACGAAGCAGATCCGCAAGAAGTCGTTCTCGTCGGGCGATCAGGGCGAGAAGATCAAGGTCATCAAGGCCTACACCGACAAGGAGGAAGCCTCGCTGATCGCCTCGGACCTGTACGCCGCCGTGCGCGGCGGAGGCGTGCCCTACAGCGAGACGGCCGTGCTGTATCGCACCAACGCGCAGTCGCGGGCGCTGGAGGAGGCGCTGCGCAACCGGAACATACCCTACAAGATATACGGCGGCGTGTCGTTCTATCAGCGCAAGGAGATCAAGGACCTGCTCGCCTACGTGCGGCTGGTCGTCAACCCGAAGGACGACGAGGCGTTCCGCCGCATCGTCAACACGCCCTCGCGCGGGATCGGCGACGTGACGGTCGGCCGGATCGCTGCAGCCGCCCAAGCGGCCGGAACGAGCCTGTGGGAGGCGGCCAGCACGATGACGCCCGAAAGCATGGAACTCAAGGGTGCGGCGGCGAAGAAGATCAAGGAGTTCGCCGGCATGATCGCCGACCTGTCGGCCATGCGCGCGACGGCCGAGGCTTACGATCTGGGGCTCGAAATCGCCACCCGGTCGGGCATTCTGGGAACCTACAAGATGCAGCAGGTGCCCGAAGCGGTCAGCGCGCTCGAAAACATCGAGGAGTTGCTCAATTCGATCCGCGCCTATACCGACGAGCAGCGCCAGATCGCCGCGAGCGAGGAAGGCGAAGGGGAGACCGGCACGTCGCACGTGACGATCGACGAGTGGCTGCAGAACATCGCGCTGCTGACGGACATGGACAACGAGAAGTCCGAAGACCGCGACCGCGTGACGCTGATGACGGTCCACGGCGCCAAAGGGCTCGAGTTCGAGCACGTCTACGTGGCCGGGCTGGAGGAGAACCTGTTCCCGAGCATGATGAGCCTCGGCACGCCCGAGGGACTCGAGGAGGAGCGCAGGCTGTTCTACGTCGCGCTGACGCGAGCCAAGCGCAGCGCCGTACTGTCGTTCGCCGAGTCGCGCTTCAAGTGGGGCGAGATGACTTTCTGCCGACCGAGCCGTTTTCTGAGCGAAATCGATCCGAAATACCTCGACCTGCAATTCGACCTCGGCGAGGGCGGTCAGAACGAGGACCCGACGCCGCAGAGGCAGGTCCGGACCCGCTTCGCCGAACGCGGACGGAACGCCGAAACGCAGCGCGGAGAATACGGACGGCGCCCCGGCGGTTACGGGCAGCGGCCGGACGCATACGGCGGAGAGACCCGCACGTACTATCCGCCCAAGACGCAGGAGCGCCCGACGCCCCGGCCCGTACCGGCGCCGGGAGGGCGCTTCCGCAGCATGGGCAGCCGTCCGGCCGCAGAGACCGGCGGAGCGGAGCGTGCGGCAGCCGTGCCGTTCGACGGAGACTATGCCGAGGGGATGCTCGTCGAGCATGCCAAGTTCGGCGTCGGCACGGTCACGGCCGTCGAAGAGTGGTCGGGCGACCAGAAGATCACCGTCGAGTTCGGCGGCGCGGGACGCAAGACGCTGCTGCGCAAGTTCGCCAAGCTGACGGTGCTGAAAAAATAAGCGCGGCGAGGCATTTCGGGACGGGAGGAAAGAGGGAACCGGGAAACGAAGCCGGACCGTCCGTCTCCCCCTCCGGATACTCCGAGGCTTCCGAGGCAGGTCCGAAACAAAGCGGGGTACCACCGCTGAGGCTGTACGGAAAAGCGGAGAAAGACCGAAAGGAAACCGGAGAAAAACCCGAGTTCGGCCGAACGGCTCCGGGACTCCCGACAAAGCGGGCACGGCCGGGCCCTCGGGGGAACGGCGGGCGGAGGGAAAATCCTGCGCGCGAAACGGCCGCCGCCGAGCGGCGATACGAAACGGATGACTCGAAACGACCGATTTATAGATAACCGTTAACCATTATGTACGGACTGTTTTTGATCTTGCTGTTCTATCTGCTGGGCTGTCTCGTATCGGCTCTGCTCGACAACTTCATCCCGGGAAGCGTGATCGGGATGATTCTGCTTTTCGGCGCGCTGTCGCTCAAGTGGGTCCGGCCCGGACACGTGAAAAAGGTCTCGACGTTTCTGATCGATCACATGATGTTGTTTTTCATCCCGGTCGGCGTAGGACTGATCACGTCCTACACGCTGCTGAGCCGCTACATGACGGCCATCATCGTCGCCTCGCTCGTCAGCACGGTGCTCGTGATCGCGGCGGTCGGCCTCGTCGAACAGAAACTCGAGTCCAAACGCAGACGGGAGGAGAAGCGATGAACGAGATCATCTATTCGCAGATTTTTCTGCTGACGCTGACCGTAGGCGTCTATCTGGGCGCGGTGCAGTTGCGCCGCCGGGTCAACTGCGCGCTGCTGCATCCGATCCTCGTGTCGGTAGCCGCGCTGATCGCGTTCGTCAAGCTGACCGGCATGCCCTACGAACACTACATGCGCCAGACGCAGATCATCGACTTTCTGCTCGGTCTGTCGGTCGTCGCGCTCGGCTACGTGCTGCACGATCAGATCTACAACATTCGGGGCAACGTGCTCTCGATCGTCATCGCGATCGTCACGGGCAGCGCCGTCGGCATCCTGAGCGTCGCGCTGATCGCGCGCTGGATGGGAGCCGAGCCGGCCGTCGTCGCGTCGCTCGAGCCCAAATCGGTCACGACGGCCATCGCGCTGTCGCTGTCGGCCAACTCGGGCGGCATTCCGGCACTGACGTCCGTCGTCGTGATCGTCGTCGGCGTATTCGGCGGCATCGTAGGACCTTGGGTTCTGCGCAAAGTAGGCGTCGAGAGCCGGATCGCCAAGGGACTGGCGATGGGAGCCGCCGCGCACGCGATGGGCACGGCCCGCGCAATGGAACTCGGCGCCGTCGAGGGAGCGATCAGCGGACTGGCGATCGGCCTGATGGGCGTCGCCACGGCCGTACTGGTTCCGATCCTCGAAAAAATCATCTGAACGAAACGCTCACCCGCATACCGAAACCGGGCCTGCGCCCGTTTAAACTTCAAAATCCGGACATTATGCGCATAGAAGAACGTTACGCCCACATTCTGGACTGGTTCCGGCAGCACATGCCCTCGGCCGAGAGCGAGCTCCGGTACGACAATCCCTACCAATTGCTGGTCGCCGTGATCCTGTCGGCCCAATGCACCGACAAGCGGGTGAACATGACCACGCCGGCTCTGTTCGACCGCTTCCCCACTCCGCAGCACATGGCCGAGGCCGACCCCGAGGAGATATACCCCTACATCAAGAGCATCTCCTACCCGAACAACAAGGCCAAGAACCTCAGCGGCATGGCTCGAATGCTCGTATCGGAGTTCGGCGGCCAGGTCCCCTCCGACATCGACCGGCTGCAGCGTCTGCCCGGAGTCGGGCGCAAGACGGCCAACGTCGTCGCGATCGTCGCGTTCCATCAGTCGGCCATGCCCGTCGACACGCACGTATTCCGCGTATCGGACCGGCTGGGACTCACCACCGGCGCGAAAACGCCGCTGCAGACCGAAATGCAGCTCACGGCACGAATACCCGCCGAGGACCTGCCTGCGGCCCACCACTGGCTGATTCTGCACGGTCGCTACGTCTGCACGGCCCGCAAGCCGCACTGCGAGGCATGCGGACTGAAACCGTGGTGTCGCTACTTCGCGCGGTCCGAGGCAAAAAGTAGCCGGCCGCAGCGCCAATCGCAATAAATTGCTTACCTTTGTAGAGTAACCGCGACCGAACCCTGTTCCGGTCTTCAACCGAACCGCTTACCATGAACATTCGTCAAACGCTGTGGGTCGCGATCTGGGCGGTAGGGATCGCCGGCTGCGCCAAAGGACCGGCCGAGGATTCGCTGCCCGCGCCGGGCAAGCATGCCGATGCGGCAGCCAACCGCTGGATCCATTCTCAGATGAAGGATCAGTACCTCTACAACGACCACATCGCCCGGCTTCGGATCACGACCCAGTCTTACGAACAGAGCTGCGAAAGTTTCTTCCTCAGCCTGCTCTCGTCGTCGCCCGACGACAACGACGGCAAACATACCGAGGGGCGCGACTATTTCTACTCGACGATGGAGCGCAGCAATACGTCGAAAGCGGCCAGTTTCGGCGGCGACTCCTACGGCATCGAGTTCAAGCTGTACGTCTATCCCGATAACGAGAGCTACGGCGCGGCCCGCGTCATGTACGTGGTCGAGGGCTCTCCGGCAGACCGGGCGGGCATCCGCCGGGGAGACTGGATCAGGCAGGTGAACGGGAGCGATATTCCCGTCGGCGGAACGAGCGCGCTGACCAGCGGCGGGAAGACCCGCATGCTCGTGCAACGCATAGCCTACTCCGTACCGGGCCTCGTTTACGATGTCACATGGGAAAAAGAGGTCGTCGTAGATGCAGCCGAGCCGGTCGCCTACAACCCGGTTCTGACCGATACGGTCATCGTGCGCGGCGCGCACCGGATCGGCTATCTGGCCTACACTTCCTTCGATACCGGGCCGCAGGGCCCGTCGGCCGGCGACCACGCCTACGACGAAGCGCTGAAAGCGGTCTTCGCGGAATTCGCACGCAACCGGATCGACGAGCTGGTGCTCGATCTGCGATACAATCCGGGCGGCTATATTTCGTGCTGTCAGCTGCTCAGCAGCCTGATCGCGGGCGAGAGCCGTCTCGGCGAGAGTTTTTGTTACTATCGGTATAATACGGGGCAGGAAACCGAGCTGAAATTTCTGGGCCGGAACGAGGTCGGCGGAGCGACCGTCGACCTGCAAAGACTTTACGTGCTGACCGGTCCGTGGACGGCATCGGCCAGCGAGCTGCTGATCAGCGCGCTGAAGCCTTACATGCCCCTGCGGCTGATCGGCACCCGGACCGAAGGCAAGAACGTGGGCTCGTACGAAATCCGCTCGGATACGTATGCCCTGACGCTGCACCCGATCACGCTCCAACTGCTCAACAAAGAGCATTGGACGGACTATGCGGCAGGATTCATGCCCGACATCTATCTGAACGACGACGCGAATCAGGACCAGATGCGCGAACTGGGAGATCCCGAGGAATACCTGCTGAGCCAAGCGCTGGCCGAGATCGTCGGAAGCGAGAGCGCCGCCTCGAAGGCAGTCGCCGGCTCGTCCGCCGGACCGTTCGGCCCCGTAGCCGACGCTCCTTCGCATTTGAACCGAGTGCAGGGCGCGATCGCGGGAAACGAAGCGCAGAATTAAACGACATCGAAAGGAAAATTAAGGATGAGCATAACCGAAGAGAAACTGAATCTGCTGAGACAAATCATAGGCGGAGCGCCCAAGAAGATCGCTTTGCTGTCGCATACGAATCCCGACGGAGACACGATCGGAGCCGCGTTGGCCTGGCGCTCTTATTTGGAGCGGCTGGGACACACGACATGCTGCATCGCGCCGAACCGCTACCCGTATTTCCTCGAATGGATGACCGACATCGGACACATCGGAGTATTCAAGGAGGATCACGACGGCGCGATGGCCCGCTTCATCGGCGAAGCCGACGTGATCTTCTGCATGGACTTCAACCAGATCAACCGGCTCGACCGGGTAACCGACACGGTAACGGCCAACACGACGGCCGTCCGCGTACTGATCGATCATCACCTGCATCCGCCGGTGGACGGTTATGCCGTCCAGTTCTCGGACACGCACGCCTGCTCGACATCCTACATCGTATACCAGTTGCTCGAAGCGCTGGCCGGGACCGATGCGATCGATCAGGCGATGGCCGAGTCGCTGTACGTGGGCATCATGACCGACACGGGCAATTTCTCGTTCAGCAGCCTGACCTCGGACCTGTTCCGGGCCGTCGCCGTGCTGATCGACAAGGGGGTCAACGTACCTTACGTCAACAGCTCGGTATACAATAATTTTTCCGAGGGCCGGATGCGGCTGCTGGGATACATGCTCAACGACAAGATGGTTACCGACTACGAGTTCGGGGTAGCCTACGTGTCGCTGACCGAAGAGGAGATGCGGCGTTTCGACTTCATACAGGGCGACAGCGAGGGATTCGTCAACTATCCGCTCTCGATCCGGGGCATCCGGATGTCGGCCATGTTCATACAGACCAAGCACAGCATCCGCGTCTCGCTCCGTTCGAGAGGCGAGGTCGACGTCAACGTGTTCGCCCGGCGCTATTTCGACGGCGGGGGGCACCGCAACGCGGCCGGAGGCAAATCGTACGTTCCGATGAACGAAACGCTGGAGAACTTCAGGAAATACCTGAGGGAATACTTCGGAGCCTGAGCGGTCTGCGACCGGCCGCACAATCCGGGCCCGTTTTTCCCGTTACTAAAACCGAGGGCGCGCGAGAAAAGCCTGCCCGCCACCAAACCGAAACGCCATGAAAAAAGCAGCCCTTTTCGCATTGTACGCCGTCTTGCTGTTCGCACTGGTCTTCGGCATCCTGTACGGAGGCGAGACCTGGGTTTTCCACAGGGGAAAACCCGTCGGCTCGATACTCGTCGAGTCGGGCGTGGCCGCCGCCGTGTTCACGATCTTTCTGGCGATGGTCGACCACCGCAGCGAAATGCGCGACGAACGCTGGAAGCGCGAAAGAGAGGAACGGAGAAACCGGCTCGACCGAAAACCGTAAACGGCCGCGAACGCCATGCAGAAGAAATACCGATACCGCCTCGACCGGCGCGGCCGGCGCATCACGGCCGTCGTGACGACTCTCCTCGTCACGGCGTTCGTCGCATTCCACTTCGTCTGGGGCGCGAACTACCTGCCGGCCTGGATGCTCTTTCTGCTGCTCTGCGTCGTCCTGCTCTATATTTTGTCGATCCCGCGCTACGTATCGCTGGACGACACGTCGATCGACATCCATTGCATCGTCGATCTGACCCGCATCCATCTGGAGGACGTCGAGCTGATCCGCCGCATCGAACCGGACGAATTCCGCCGACTATGGCCGCTGTTGGGCAGCTACGGATTCTGGGGCTACTTCGGCTACTATTTCAGCTTCCGGGAGTGGAACCTGTACAAGGTCTACGCCTCCGAGCGCAAGAATCTGGTACTGATCGAAGACATTTACGAAGACACTTTCATCATCAGTTGCGAACAGGCCGACGAGCTGATCACGCTCGTCATCGAGGCACGCGACCGCAAGAGAGCCGAGATCCTCCGCCATACGGGAAAAATACCGGGCGGAGAGAATGTTTTTTAACAGAATGTTTATCTTTGCATTGTCAACATCCGCATTGCGGAGCACGCCGGCGTTTCGCGGCAGCCGTCCGGAGGAGTCGCTTCTCCGGCGAACCGGAATACCGGGCTTCAAAATCTTAAACCCCGTAATATCATGCAGTTTGACATCGAATTGATCCGGGCCGTCTACGGCTCGTTCAGCGAAAAGGTGAAACGCGCGCGCGCCGCCAAAGGCGCTCCGCTGACACTGGCCGAAAAAATCCTGTACGCCCACCTGTTCGACCCCTCGTCGGCCAGACCGTTCCGCCGAGGCGAGGACTATGTGGACTTCCGCCCCGACCGGGTCGCCATGCAGGACGCTACGGCCCAAATGGCTCTGCTGCAATTCATGAACGCCGGCCGCGACCGTTCGGCGGTTCCCGCCTCGGTCCATTGCGACCACCTGATTCTGGCCGACCGGGGCGCATCGGACGACCTGCGGGCGGCCAACGAGTCGAATCGCGAGGTGTACGACTTCCTTCGCAGCGTGGCGAACCGCTACGGACTCGGATTCTGGCGCCCGGGAGCGGGCATCATCCACCAAGTCGTGCTCGAAAATTACGCTTTCCCGGGCGGCATGATGATCGGGACCGATTCGCACACGCCGAATGCCGGAGGACTGGGCATGATCGCGATCGGCGTCGGCGGAGCCGACGCCGTGGACGTGATGGCCGGCATGCCTTGGGAACTGAAGATGCCGAAGATCATCGGCGTACGTCTTTCGGGCAAGCTGAGCGGTTGGGCCTCGCCCAAGGACGTGATCCTGAAGCTCGCCGGCCTGCTGACCGTCAAGGGCGGTACGAATGCCGTGATCGAGTACTTCGGCGAAGGAACGGCCTCGCTTTCGGCTACGGGCAAGGCGACGATCTGTAACATGGGCGCCGAGGTCGGGGCAACGACCTCGCTGTTTCCTTACGACGAGGCGATGGCCCGCTACCTGCGCGCCACCGGGCGCGAGGAGGTAGCCTCGCTGGCCGATCGGATCGCCTCCGACCTGATCCCGGATGCCGAAACGGCAGCCGACGCCGCGAAATATTACGACCGGGTGATCGACATCGACCTGTCGGCGCTCGAGCCTCATATCAACGGGCCGTTCACGCCCGACGCAGCGCACACGATCTCCGATTTCGGAGCGGTCGTGCGCGAAAAGGGCTATCCCCGGCAAATGGAAGTGGGACTGATCGGCTCGTGCACGAACTCTTCCTATCAGGACCTGAGCCGCGCGGCCAGCGTCGCCCGGCAAGCCAAAGCGAAAGGGTTGAAGGCAAAAGCCAAGCTGATTATCAATCCCGGATCGGAGCAGGTCCGCCAAACGGCCGAGCGCGACGGGTTGCTGGACGATCTGCTGGCGATCGGCGGCACGGTGATGACCAATGCCTGCGGGCCGTGCATCGGCCAGTGGGACCGCCATGCGGAAGACAACGAGCGTCCGAACTCGATCGTCACGTCGTTCAACCGCAACTTCGCCAAGCGGGCCGACGGCAATCCGAACACGCATGCTTTCGTCGCATCGCCCGAGCTGGTCGTCGCGCTGACGATCGCCGGCGACCTGACGTTCAACCCGTTGCGCGACGAGCTGATAAACGAGTCGGGCCGGCCCGTCAGGCTCGACGAGCCCCGGGGCGACGAACTGCCTGCGGCAGGGTTCGAAGTGAAAGACAACGGTTATGCCGCGCCCGACCCGTCGCTGGCGACGGAAGTCGTCATAGCGCCCGGCTCGCAGCGCCTGCAGCGCCTCGCCCCGTTCGCCCCTTGGGACGGCCGGGAGCTCGAAGGGCTACGCCTGCTGATTCAGGCCTCGGGCAAATGCACGACGGACCACATCTCGATGGCCGGCCCGTGGCTCCGGTTCCGAGGCCATCTCGAAAACATTTCGGACAACCTGCTGATGGGAGCCGTCAACCGTTTCAACGGACGGACGAACTCGGTGCTCAATACGCTCGACGGCAGCTACGCGAGCGTCTCGTCGGTAGCCAAAGGATACAAGGAACAGGGCATCGGTTCGATCGTCGTGGCCGAGGAAAACTACGGCGAAGGCTCGTCGCGCGAGCACGCGGCCTTGGAACCCCGCTTCCTGAACGTCCGGGCCGTGCTGGTCAAGTCGTTCGCCCGCATTCACGAAACGAACCTGAAAAAGCAAGGCATGCTCGCGCTGACGTTCGTCGATCCGTCCGATTACGACCGTATCCGCGAAGACGACCGCATCTCGATCACGGGCCTGCGCTCGTTCGCTCCGGGCAGCCGCATGACCGTCACGCTGCTCCACAGCGACGGCACGAGCGAAAGCTTCGAGGCCGCGCACACGTACAACGAGCAGCAAATAGGATGGTTCAAGGCCGGATCGGCCCTGAACGTCAAAGCCTGAGCAAGGTTTGGAACAACCGGCACGCCGCATTCCGGTTGTCCGGCCTAAAGAAAGGCGACTATATACTTCAACGTACCCGGATACTCGCACCCGAAGCTTCCACTGTTAGCCGCAGGTCGCGTATCCGATTAGGTCTCTACTACAAAATTCCCCGGAGAAGGATTTCAGGCGTAAAAACCGGAAACGGAGAACTCGAAAGTCGGTATGGCAAAGTATATAATCGGGCAAAGAAATGTGATCAAAAAAACGAAAACATGATTAAGCGACGCGTTAGCGCGTCGCTTTTCATACAAGCCTATTTTCCCCAAGCGTCATCCGTCGGCCGCACCCGTTTACCGGCCGTTCTTATCTCCGGCACGAAATTCTCGGGACAAGAGAAAACCTCCGTTCCGACCCTCTTTCTACTCGGGAAATTCCATAACAACTGCACACTCAGCCTTATGCTACCACTATATCCTGATTACGGGCAAGGACTGGGCATCACTACCCTCTTTCCGCTCGGAGCTTCTGTTGGAATTGTTTTCGAATAGAACGGAATACGCACCGAATCGATGCCCTCATTTGCCGGGATAAAACGAACCGCCCCGAAGCAGTTCGATAAAACGAAATAGTCAACCCTCATCCTCGCCATTCGGACGATCCGCAGCACAACCGCGACAAAACGGATGGCTCCACTCAGAAAAGGCGCCTCACCCGGATACCGGACATAACAACAGACCGGAGCGAGTATCGTCCGAAGACCGCATTCTGTTCGAGTTGTCAATTTCCTCCCCGCAGCTATAAGGCTCCATACTCTGCAGCTATTTAGTTCCCGAAGTTTCCTTCGGATTCGACAGTCAGAGCCCGCGCTATCCCCGCACATGCACAGGGATGGCGCGCCCTCGCACATTCCATATAATCCGAACGCTCTGCCAGCAAGATTGGTTCCGGTCATCGGTTCTCCGGTCCATAACAAATCCTGCTCTCCCCGGCAAAAACCGTCCTGAAAAACAGTTTCTTCCTCCTGTCATAGCGACGAAAACAACACGAAAAAGTCCGCCACCGGGGCGGACTTTTTCGAAAATATTCTATGCTATGTCTGTCTTACAAAGCGAGGAATTCGCTCGTTCCGAACAGCTTGGCAAATTCGACATCGTTCACGGCCTGATCCTTCATCGAGGGATCCTTGGCTACGGCGCTCTTGAGGTTCGACATGGCAGCGCTCGAGTTACCCTCGCGCATAGCGATGACAGCCTTCAGATAATCGGCATCGGCCGAGTTCTCGCCGGCCAGAATCGACTTGGCCTTGGACAAGTTGCCGTTCAGCACTTCGGCCACGGCCAGATCGTAGCCCGACAGCGTCTTGGCAGCCTCGGCATAGTTGCCCTCGGCCAGATTTACCAGACCCATGTTGGCTTTCGAATCGGCGGTGTTCAGAGCCGACAGGTACTTCTGTGCGGTAGCCAGATCACCGTTCATCAGCGCCACTACGCCCAGATTGTTCGTGATAGCGGCATCCTTGCTCATGGCGGCAGCCTTGTCGAGCTGAGCCTTAGCCTGTGCCAGCTTGCCTTCCTTGGCGAGGATCACGCCGGCATTGTTGTAACCGCGAACGCTGTTATACTTGCTGGCGGCAGCCTCGTATGCTTTCAGCTTGGCGGCGTTGTCGTCGGTCAGCGTAGCGGCATACAGCATCTCCTCCTCGCTCAGAACGTCGATATTCTTGGCAGCGGCCTCCTTGATTTCGGCGTCGGTGCGACCTTCGATATCCACGTCGGCGATCAGCTTCGTACGGCGCAGCTGAGGCAGAATCTCCTTAGCCAGCACTTCGAACACAGCCGTCATGCTCTTGATCTCCTCGTCGCGCTTTACAGGGTTGTCCTGCATAGCCAGCACCTGAAGAATCAGATCCTTGTCTTCGATGTCCGATGCGGAAACCAGTTCCTTGAAGCCTTCCCAGTCCTCACCGTAAGCGGCGATGTCGTATTTCGGGTTAACGCTCGAGAGCTTCTTGGCGATCGCTTCCTGACCGCTCTCGCTACGCTTCTTCGAGAGCTCGTCGTTGAACTTCACCGGACCGTCGGGCGATGCATAACCCTTGGCATATACGTTGCCCAGCGTTGCGCGATCCTTGTTGGAATACTCTTTCACGAAGTCCTCGAACATCTTGACCTGCTCTTTGGTCAGCTCGCCCGGACGCACGTTGGAACGGTTGATCTGATACATGATATCGGCATCCTTGGTGATCGTCGTCACGCGCTTGAAGTTGTCGGGCATGATCGTCAGGTAAGCGGCGTTGTCGGCCAGCAGCTGCACGGTGCTAACGCCCTCGGCAACGGGAATGGCAGCGAACGGCAGGAACTGTTTGCGTTTCTTGCCGCAGTTCTTCGAGCACTTGGACTCGATGCGCAACTCCAGCGTCGAAATCTTCGCACGCTTGTCATAGGGAATCGATACGCTCTGGGTGTACGAACCTCCCTGCTTGTACGAGATCACCTCGTAGTTGTCCTTCACCTTCTCGCCCTGAACGAACTTCGGAGTACCGGCGATTTCGCCGCCCTCGAATACGAGTACCGGCGTGATCTTCAGTACGGCCCGTTTGTTGAAATATTTGGCGGGGAAGTTTACTTTGATGTCCGTCACGGCGTTATTGCCCTTGAGAGTAACAACGGCAGGCGTAGCGGAAACATCGATTCTGTCCACTTTTTTCAACATCTTGTTGTAGCAGTTACAGCTGGCAAGCAGAACTGCTAAAGAAGCGAGCATGAAACTTTTTACAAACCTTTTCATAATCAATGCTTTAAAGTTAATTAGTTTTATTCCTACTTTTTAATTCGTTCGTTTTCAAAGGCATAGTTGAGTCTCACAAAAATAAGAATATATTTTAAATTACAATAGAAAAATAATTTATTTTTGGCACTTCCCCTTTTGCGGACTCGGCTTGCTCCCTTCTTCTCGGACTGTCTACTCTTTCTTGCCGTTCAACAACGCTTTGCGAGAGAGTTTCAACTTTCCGTTTTTCGGATCGAGACCGATCAGTTTGACCTCGATCATATCGCCCTCTTTAAGCCCGGTCTGCTCCATCGTCTCGAAACGCCTGTTGGCAATTTCGGATATGTGCAGCAGCCCGTCTTTTCCCGGCAGAATCTCGACGAACGCGCCGAAAGCCACGATCGAGCGGATCTTACCTTTGTATACCTCGCCGACCTCGGGCATCGCCACGATTCCCTTGATACGAGCCAAGGCAGCCTCCAGCGCATCCTTGTTCTCGCCGAAAATATCGACGAAGCCCTTGTTGTCCTTCTCGGTGATCGTAATCGTCGTACCGGTGCTCTTCTGAATTTCCTGAATCACCTTGCCGCCCGGACCGATCACCGCGCCGATGAAATCCTGCGGAATGATGATCTGCTCGATGCGCGGCACATGCGGTTTGAACTCCGGCCTCGGAGCAGGAATCGTCTCAAGTATCTTGCCAAGAATATGTAAGCGGCCCTGCTTGGCCTGCTCGAGCGCCTTGGCAAGCACCTCGTACGACAAGCCGTCGACCTTGATGTCCATCTGGGTCGCGGTAATACCGTCCTTGGTTCCGGTCACCTTGAAGTCCATGTCGCCCAGATGATCTTCGTCGCCCAGAATATCGGAGAGCACGGCGTACTTGCCCGTCTTCGTATCGGTAATCAGCCCCATCGCTATGCCCGAAACGGGCTTCTTGAGCTTTACGCCGGCATCCATCAGCGCCAGCGTGCCGGCGCAAACGGTAGCCATCGACGACGAGCCGTTCGACTCGAGAATGTCCGATACCACGCGGACGGCATAGGGGTTCTCCTCTCCGACGGGGACCATCGGCTTGAGCGCGCGCCAAGCCAGGTTGCCATGACCGATCTCGCGGCGCGAAAGCCCGCGCGCGGGACGCGCCTCTCCGGTCGAGAACGGAGGGAAGTTATAGTGCAGCACGAACTGCTCGGTTCCCTGAACCAGCACGTCGTCGATCTGCTTTTCGTCCATTTTCGTGCCGAGCGTTACGGTCGTCAGCGACTGCGTTTCGCCCCGGGTGAAAATCGCCGAACCGTGAGCTCCCGGCAGATAATCGATCTCGCACCAGATCGGGCGAATTTCGTCCGTACGACGGCCGTCGAGACGAATTCCCTCGTCGAGGATCATGTTGCGCATCGCCTTTTTCAGCACGTCGTCGTGGAAATAGCGCTTGATCAGCATTTTCTTCTCGGCGAGCTCTTCTTCGCTGAAACGAGCCTCGAACTCGGCTTCCAACGCGTCGAAACGGTCCATTCGCTCGTGCTTGGAGGTCATGGCCTTGGCGATCTCGTAAGCCTTGTCGTAAGTAGCCTCGATTACCTGACGACGCAGCTCCTCGTCGTTGGTCTCATGGCAGTAAACGCGCTTGACATCCTTGCCGAGCTCCTTGCTCAGTTCGATCTGAGCGGCGCAGTGTTTCTTGATCTCCTCGTGGGCGAACTTGATCGCATCGAGCATCACGGCCTCGGAAACCTCTTTCATCTCGCCTTCGACCATCAGGATGTTGTCGATCGTCGCCCCGACCATGATGTCGAGATCGGAATCGACGTTCTGCGAGAAGGTAGGATTGATCACGAACTCGCCGTTGATGCGGGCCACCCTCACCTCGGAAATCGGGCCGCCGAACGGCACGTCCGACACGGCCAGCGCCGCCGACGCGGCCAGGCCGGCCAACGCGTCGGGCATAATATCCTTGTCGGCCGAAATCAAATTGACCGTCACGAAAACCTCGGCATGGAAATCCGAGGGAAACAGCGGACGCAAAGCGCGGTCGATCAGACGCGACACGAGAATCTCGTAGTCCGACGGACGGGCCTCGCGTTTGAGGAAGCCGCCCGGGAAGCGTCCGCAGGAAGCGTATTTCTCCTTGTACTCGACCGACAGCGGCATGAAGTCGCAGTCGTCCTTGGGTTCTTTGGCGGCGGTCACCGTGGCGAGCAGCATCGTGTTGCCCTGCTTCACGACGACCGAACCGTCGGCCTGCTTGGCCAGTTTTCCGGTTTCGATGATTATCTCGCGGTCCCCGCTCAATGGAATCACCTTTCGTGTTGCGTTGTAATACATTATTTCAATTCTCTTAGTGTCCTGTTACTTCGTTGATTGTGCGCACCTTCGACGCGGACGGGCCATCGGCGGGAAAACCGTCTTAAAAAGAGAATAAAGCTGCCCCGGAGGGCAGCTCCATTCCGCATGGGAACACCCGGCTATTTCCGGAGCTCCAAAGCCTTTACTATAGCTCTATATCTCTCTATATCAACCTTCTTAAGGT
This sequence comes from Alistipes ihumii AP11, assembly GCF_025144665.1. Classification (NCBI taxonomy): domain Bacteria; kingdom Pseudomonadati; phylum Bacteroidota; class Bacteroidia; order Bacteroidales; family Rikenellaceae; genus Alistipes; species Alistipes ihumii. The sequence goes on from NZ_CP102294.1 coordinate 1,206,540, forward strand.
ATTCGAGCAACTGGCGGCGCTTACCGACCAGACGCAACAGCGAGCGCTGCGTGCCGAAGTCCTTCTTATTCTTCTTCAGATGTGCGGTGAGGTGGTTGATACGGTAGGAAAATAGCGCCACCTGGCTCTCGGGCGAGCCGGTATCGGTATTAGACTTCCCGTAGTTCGCAAAAAGCTCCTGCTTTTTGTCTGCATTCAAATAACCCATTGTAATGAAATTAAAAGTTTTATCGTCGCCTTGGCTACTCCTTTCCTCAGGAAGAGTCTTCTCAAAGCGACTGCAAATCTAACGTTTTTTTATCAAGCAACCAACAACATAGTCCAAGAAAAGCATATTTTTTGACGATCGGCCTCTATCGGAAGCCACCCGGTCAAGCCTGCCCTGCGGCCCGCCGGCAATAGAGCAGCCCGCCCTCGGCACGAACGATTTCCACGACGGCGCCGCGCTCGATGTAGAGTCCGTCCTCGGCGACCGCCTCGTAATAGGTCCCGTCGACAAGCACCTTGCCCGAGGGCCTCAGCACGGCCGTGACCGTACCGGTCCGCCCTATCAGATCCGGCAGCGACGGCTGCTGACCGACATAGCCCTGTTCGGGCGTCATGCGGGTAGTAAGAACGATCCGCTCGCGGAGAGGCGAGGAGCCGGTCAAGAAACGGCGTCCGAGCCACAGCGCGGCCACGAAAGCCGTCACCGAGCTGACGATCACTACGGCGAACGGCCGGACGACCCATGCGACCGACACCTCGCCCGAGGTAACGTGACGGAACAGTTCGTTGTCGATCGCCGCAAAGGCCAGACCCGTGACGACGGCGGCGATTCCGGCGACGCCCGCGATGCCGAAGCCCGGCAACACGAATATTTCGACGGCGAGCAGCAGCAGTCCGACGACGAACAGCAGCAACTCCCAGTTCTGCGCTACTCCTTCGAGATAGAGCGGCGCAAAATAGAGCACCGCCCCGAGCACGGCGACCACCAAAGGAAAACCGATGCCGGGCGTCTGCAGCTCGAAATAAATGCCCCCGATGATCAGCATGATGAAAATGCCCTGAGCCACCGGATTCATCAGCCAGCCCAGCACGCGGTCGAGCGTCGTGGGCTCGTACACGTAGAGCGTATAGTCCTCGACGCCGGCCCGCTGCAACACCTCGGCCACCGACGAGGCGCTGCCCTCGCTGAAATGCCTCTGCACGGCTTCGTCGGCCGTCAGCGTCAACACGCGGAGCGTCGTGCTGTCGCCCGCGCTCCGGCCCACCATCGCCTCGGCCACGAGCGGATCGCGGTGCCAGCGCCAGACGGTATCCCCTCCGTCGATCCGCTCGATCACCTTCCCGTGGGACTCGGCCGTCGCACGCATCGTAGCCCGCATGAAGCTTTGGAACTTGTCGGGCATCGGCCTGCCCGACTGGTCCACGACCGAGGCGGCCCCGATCGATGCGCCGGGACGCATGTAAATGCTGTCGGCAGCCAGCGCGATCAACGCTCCGGCCGAAGCGGCCTGATTGTCGATCCAGACCCAAACCGGGATCGGGCTTCCGAGCAACGCCGTGCGCACCGAGTCGGCCGCGTCGACCAGACCGCCGTACGTATTCATTTGAATCAGCACCGCATCGGCGCCCATTTCCCGTGCCTCGGCAAGACACTTGGCGGTCAGACGCTCGACCGAAGGCATGATCGGCTCCCGGATCGGGAACGTATAGATCAACGGACGGGAAGAGGAGTCCCCCGCGCGGAGCGCCGCGACCGCGCACAGCGCGAGCAGCAACGACAGGAATTTTCTTTTCATGGCGGTTATCGTTACGAGCGGCTGCGAGGCATTGCGGCCCGCAGCGGCGATTCGGCTTACAGCCATTTTTTCCAGCGGAAGAACAGATAGGTCAGCGCGCTGGCCAGCACCATCAGTCCGAGCGCGAACGGGTAGCCGTACTTCCAGTGCAGCTCCTGAATGCCCACGAAGTTCATGCCGTAGATGCTGGCGATCATCGTCGGAGGCAGGAAGAACAGCGACGCGACGGTAAAGATCTTCGTCACGTTGCTCTGCTCGATGCTGATCAGACCCAGCGCCGTGTCCTGCATGTAGTCGAGCCGCTCGAAGCTGAAATCGGCATGGTTGATCAGCGAGTTGACGTCCTTGATCATCAGCTGCAGCTTCGGATAAATGTCGTTCGGGAAGCGTTCGCTGCGCAGGATGCCGGACAGGATGCGCTGGCGGTCGAAGATGTTCTCTCGGATCAGCATCGTGTTCTCCTGCAAATGGCTGATGCGCGTAAGCATCTGCTTGTCGACCGAGTCGCTCAGACTGATCTCCTTGCTCAGCGCCGCGATGTTCTTCGCCAGCGCCTCGACCAGGTCGGCATCGAAGTCGATACGGACCTCCAGAATCGAAATCAGCAGATGATAGCCCGTCGGGAAAGCCCGATAGTTCATCTGCAGCCGCTTGGCACTCTCGGTGAAGGTCCGGAATTCGTTGAAGCGCACCGACACGAGCACGCCCTCGGCGATGATGAACGACACGGGCTCGATGCTGAACGAGTCGCCGGTCGGCATGAAAAAGTTCGAGTTGCAGATGATCGCGTTCTCGGTTTCGGAATACTTCGACGAACTTTCGATCTCCTCGACCTGCTGCCGGGTCTGGAGATTGATCTCCATGAAATTCTCGACGGCCTTCTGCTCCTTGATCGTCGGCGAGAGCAGATCGATCCAGAGGATGTCGTCGTAGCCCAGATCGTCGAACAGCCTGACGTCGGCGTTGCGTACGATCTTGTTATATTGCTTGAGGTATATCGTAATCATGTTTTCGGTCGTTAGAAGTGAGCAATCGGAGAGGTCTTTCCCTTTCCCGCACGAGCCTTCAGCGGGAAGTTCAGCCGGGATTGATCGGAGGCTCTATGCGGAGTCCCTCCTCCCAGTAGAGCTCCATCGCCCGACGCTTCTGCTCGTCGAAAACGAAATCGATATTCCGGGTCAGATAATCGCGCGCATACGGACGGTCGCCGTACCCGTAGCGGCGGATCGCTTCGTCGATATGGGCCGTGCCGTAAGCCAGCGCTTCGGTCAGCGAGTCGACCGTAACCTCCGGCACGCCGCCGCGCGCGACCCATGCGGCGAACACGAAAGGCAGGCCGGTCAGCAGTCGCCACTGCTCGGCCAGGTCGTAGCGATAGCGGAAAGCGGCCTCGCGGGCGAACACCTTATCGCCGATGATTACGTATCCGGTGCGGGGCTTCGGATCGTCCAACACCGAGAAATCGTCGAGCTCGCGCCAGCGGAACTCCCTTTTCCACAGCTTGGCGGCCAGCAAGCGGACCAAACGGACCGAAGTGAGCGAATGGCTGTCGAGATAGACCGTATCGACGTTCTCCAACGGATCGGCGCTTGCGAGCACGACCGTCCGCACCGGGCCGCTGGCTCCGATGCAGTAAGGCGTCACGATACGCAGGTCAGAAATCCCCGGAATGGCGGCGACGGGTATCAGCGCCAGATCGGCCTTACCGTCGCGCAGTGCCTCGGCGCAGCCTCGCGGAGGAGAAAGCAGCAACTCCGCATGCAGGCCCGCGCCGGCATGTTCGATACCGTAGATAAAGGGGATGGTATTCAGGTAGGATACCGCAGCTATTCTGTTCCGCATCATCATCCATACAGCATCAAACGTTCGTTAAACCATATCCGGTCTTCCGCAAACGCGCAGAGCCGGGCTGTCGGGCGAAGGCTACCTCGGCGACGAGCCGCATTTCCGTGTTGCGAAGGTAGCCAAAAATTGCGAATAACCCATTTTTCGGGGCTTTTTTTCGCTCCGTCCCGTCGAAAAGCGCTTGCATGAAGCGTGCCCCGCAACGGGAAACGGAGAGCGGCACGCAACAGCGACCGGTCCCCGGAAACATCGCGCGGGAATCCCCGCGACCGGCAGCCAGAGCACGATCCCCGGACGCAAGTATCGGCGGGCCTTTCGATCCGAAAAAGTTCGGGATCGAGGAACGAGCGATACGGACCGGACACGCAACGCTTCCAAACTCCGCCCCGAACCGGAGCCGCCCCATATCGAAAGAGGCGCGCGGGCAACGGAAAGCCTGTCTAAAATCCTCCCCGCCGGAGAATGCGTTCGGAATCGCGCACGGTCGAGCGCATCCAGCGCAGCAGGATTTCGTCGCGCTCGGTCTCCGGAATGCGCCACGGCACGCCGCTCGCCCTCAACCGCGACGAGAGCAGGTAAAGCAGGATGGCCGCCGAGGCCGACACGTTCAGGCTCTCGACGAAACCGCACATCGGAATGCGGACGAACTCGTCGGCCGCCGCGACGACCTCCTCGCTGATCCCGGCATGCTCCGTACCGAAGAACAGCGCGAACGGCCCGGCCTCGACGTCGAACGTCTCGGGCGTCCGGTCGCCGGCATGCGGCGAGGTGGCTACGATGCGGTAGCCCCGTGCCCGCAGGTCGCCCACGAGCGAAGGCGTATCGGGATGCTTGCGTATATCGACCCACTTGTCGGTCCCGCGCACGATATTCGCGTTGGGCGTGAAGCGGCAAACCGTCTCGACCGTATGAATATCCTGTATGCCGAACGCCTCGCAGTTGCGCACCAGCGCGCTGGCGTTCTGCGGATGGTAGGTATTCTCGAGACAGATCGTCATGTAGCGCGTACGGTTCGCCAGCGTTTCCCTGAGCACCTTCTCGCGTCCGGGCAGCATGAACCCGGACAGGTATTCGATCATTCGCGCGGTCCGCCGCGAGTCGTCATTTTCGGTATTTCTTGTCATCCTCGAGCAGTTTGAGATAGCTTTCGTAGCGCGACGGAGCGATCAGGCCCTGCGCGACGGCCTCCTTGACCGCGCACGAAGGCTCGTGCGTATGCGTGCAGTTGTAGTATGCGCAGCCCGACGCATGGCGGAGCAGATCGGGAAAATAGCGGCACGCTTCGTCGTCGGCGATGTCGATCAGGCCGAAGCCCTTGATGCCCGGCGTATCGATCAGATAGCCGCCCTCCTCGAGCGGATACATCTCCGAGAAAGTCGTCGTATGCTTCCCCCGGCGGCTGCTCGCCGAGACCTCGCCCGTGCGGACGTCCAGCGAGGGATCGACCGCCCGGATCAGCGACGACTTGCCGACGCCCGAATTGCCGGACAGCAGCGAGACTTTCCCCGTCAGACGCGCTTTCAGCGCTTCCACTCCGTCGCCCCGCTCGGCGCTCGTCTCCAACACCTCGTAGCCGGCCAGCGAATACGCGTGCAGGAAGGAGGCCCGGATCTCGCGCAGCTCGTCGGTCACATACAGATCGCACTTATTGAGCACGAGCGTCGCCGGTACGCGATACGCCTCGGCCGTCACCAGAAAGCGGTCGATGAACTCGTTGTTCGTGGCCGGGCGGTACAGCGACACGACCAGGAAAGCCTGATCGACGTTCGCCGCGATGATATGCGACTCTTTCGACAGGTTCGGGGAGCGGCGAATGATGTAGTTGCTGCGGGGACAGACGCCGACGATCGCGGCCGTACCGTCGTCGGTCGTCTCGTACTCGACCCGATCGCCGACCACCACCGGATTGGTGGAGCGGCTGCCCCGCAAACGCAAGCTGCCCCGAATCCGTCCGGCAAGCGGGCGCCCGCTGCGGACGTCGCGGAGCGCGTACCAGCTGCCGGTGCTCTTGATAACCAATGCCGTCGATCGCTTCTCCATGCTCATTCGCTCGTGTTTTCCCGGTCGGCGAGCTTCTCCGCCGCCCGGCTCAGGTAAGGGAAAACCCACCGCGACACCTCGCGGACGGGCTTATAAAGAACGGCCCGCGCATAACTTTGCTCGCCCACCCAGCCCGCGCTGCGGTTCACGGTCTCGAACGCGCCGAGCAGCAGGCTCAGGATCAGAGCCATTTTGACGACGCCGAGCAGCAGTCCGCCCACGGCGTCTATCGGGCCGAGGCCGGCCAGTCGGAACAGGCCCTTCAGCAAATGCCCCAGCAGCGCGATCCCGAGCAGCGTGAGCAGCAGGATCGCCACGAATCCGGCCACGCGGGCAGCCGACGGATCGACGCGCATCCACAATCCGGCCGCCTCCCCGTACCGGGAAGCCAGCCAGACCCCCGCGACGAGTCCCAACAAGCCGCAAGACTGTGCGACGATCCCGCTCCGGAATCCCCTGTACGCCGCATAAGCCAGCGGAATGCCGACGATTATATCGAAAGCGTGCATTTCTCCGTTCTTTACTTGGCGGGTACGGAGCGTCCCGGCCGGACGCACGGGACATCCCCTTAAAAACCGATACCCGGTACGAAGATACCGCAACTATGCGTGAAAGCAAAACGGCCGGGCGAAAAATCGGCCCCGTTCCGCTCCGAAAGCCGAGGAATACGGGGAATAAAGTATCGGTCCGGGCCTCAGGCGGGAAAAAACGACAGCCGCACAGGACCGGCTCGGCGCGCTTTCCGGCCCCGCGGGCCGTCCCTGCCATGACGGGAAAGGACCGGACACGGTCCCATCGCACCTGTGAGAAACCGTACGGCGGCACGCCCGCCGCCGGAGACGACGGAAATTCAGGACCTAATGCCTGTTGCGGTATGGACGATATTTTTGCCGTCGATAGCATATTCTCGAATTCCTAATCGAAGACACAATAGAATACTTACGAGATCAGAGGACGGTTTTTCGGGTTTTGTATTAATTTTGTCCGTAAATCGAACGACATGAAAAAAGCGGGAATTCTCCTCGTGCTGCTGACCGCGTGCCTCGGGCTGCCGGCGCGCGAAGTCATCAACCTCAACCGCGACTGGCGGTTCTTCAGCTACAGCGAGGGAAGCAGCGACCGGGCCCAGAACGTGAACCTGCCCCACACATGGAACAACGATGCGCTCGGCGGCAAGAACGACTACTTCCGAGGCGTGGGCAACTACATGAAGGACATCCAAGTGCCGCTCGAGTGGCGCAACAAGCGCGTCTTCATCCGCTTCTCGGGCGCCGGGACGGTTACCGACCTGATCGTCAACGGCTGTCACGTCGGGGAACATCGCGGCGGGTTCGGGGCTTTCACGTTCGAGCTGACCGGCTACCTGCGCTACGGCGAACAGAACCTGCTGTGGGCGATCGTCAACAACGCGCCCCGGCTCGACGTGCTTCCGACGGCGGGCGACATCAACATCTACGGCGGACTGTACCGCGACGTCGATCTGATCGTCACCGAGCCCTCGCACATCGCGGTCAACCATTACGGCTCGCAGGGCGTGTACGTGCATCAGAAAAGCGTATCCCGCGAGCGAGCCGAGCTCGAGGCGGTCGTCCGCATCGACGGCCTTCGGGACCGTTTGCTGAGCGTCACGGCGACCGTCGTCACGCCCATGCGCGACACGGTGGCCTCGGAGCACGCCCGTTTCCGGGTTCCGGCCGAGGGACGGGGATCGGTCTCCGTACCGATCGCGATGGACAATCCGAGACTGTGGAACGGCACGGCCGATCCGTTCATGTACGACGTGATCGTCCGGCTTATGGACGACAGTCTGCTATGCGACGAGGTGACCGTTCCGCTCGGGCTCCGCTACTTCAGCGTCGATCCGAAACAAGGCTTCCTGCTCAACGGATCGCCATACCGGCTGCGGGGCGTATCGCACTACGAGGACCGGGCGTCGGTGGGCAACGCATTGACGCCGTATCAGATCGCCGAGGACCTGGACCTGATCGCCGAAATGGGCGCCAATGCGGTCCGCGCGGCGGCTTATCCGCATAACGAGAGCTTCTATGACGAATGCGACCGCCGGGGCCTCGTCGTACTGAGCGAGCTGCCGCTGATCGGCCCGGCTTACATGACCGACAGGGGCTATATCAACACCGAGGCATTCCGCGACAACGGCCGCGACCAGCTGCGCGAAATGATATTCCAGCAGTTCAACCATCCGTCCGTAGCGGTTTGGGGCATCTTCTTCGACCAGACGCCCCGGGGCGACGACCCGACCGCGTACGTCAAGGAGCTGAACTCGCTGGCCATGTTGGAAGACCCCTCGCGCCTGACCAGCGCCACGAGCAACCAGGACGGCAAGATCAATTTCGTAACCGATCTGGTCGTATGGGACCACAACTACGGATGGAAGGAAGGGCTGCCGTCGGATATCAAGGTATGGCTCGACCAGTTGCGGACCAACTGGGGCAGCCTCTGCTCGGGCATCAGCTACGGAGCCGGAGCGTCGATCTATCATCAGGACGACTCGCTCTACCGCCCCGACTATCTGGGCAACTGGCACCCCGAGCGCTGGCAGACCTACCTGCACGAGCAGTATTATCCCTACATCGACGGTTCGCCTTTCCTGTGGGGCTGGTTCGTCGCCAACATGTTCGACTACGGCGCCGCGGGCCGCAACTGGGGCGAGGGCACGGGCGTCGACGACCGGGGGTTGGTCACCTTCGACCGCAAGTACCGCAAGGACGCCTTCTACTTCTACAAGGCCAACTGGAACCGTACCGAACCGACGGTATGGATCGCCGAGAAACGCTGGAACCGCCGGCCCCGGACGACGCAGACCGTACGCGTCTACTCGAACGCCGATCAGGTCGAGCTGTGGCTCAACGGCGCCTCGCTGGGCGCGAAGACCGGCACGAACGGCACGTTCGTATGGGAAGGCGTCGAGATGCGGCGCGGAGCCAACCGGTTGCAAGCCCGCACGAACGCCGGCGAGGACGAAGCGACCGTTTACATCCGGTAGCGGCAGCCCGGCCGGAGAAACGAAGGAGCCGCAAACTCAATAAGGAAACGGAGGCGACGCGAGAACGGCCGGCGACGGAAACGGCGCAAAAACGGTCGAGCCCCAAAGCGCATGGGACCCGGGCCGCCGGTATCGTCCCCCTCGGCCACCGGCCCGACGGAGTCGCAAAACCGCCGCTCACCCGTTCCGCCCATTCACCCTCACCCGCTCATTCACCCGCTCACCCGCTTAATCGGCCCAGTACCGGAAAGTACCGCATATCCGGTAAAGGCCGTCGATCTCCGTTCTCGGGACGGCGATTTCGTCGTACTTGTCCGGTTTCAGCGAAACGAGCCGGACGCGCTCCGGCGACTCGTCCTTGCGGATAATCCGGCACAGCCGGGCCTCCCCGACAACGACGACATAAGCTCGGCCGAACACGACGGACTCGGCCGGCGTCCGGGCGAGAAGCATGCAATCGCCGGACAGGAGACGGGGCGACAGCGCGTCGCTGCTGCAGGAAACGGCCGCCTCGGCCTCGCGACACAGCCAGGAAGGAAACGGAATTCGCCGATCTTCCCCAGGCCGAAAGTCCCGGTCCAAAGAGAGCAGGTCGGGATAGAGCGGAAGGTAGAGCACCTCGGCGGAAGCGGCCTCGGCAGAAGTCCGGTCGGGAGCCTCGGGGTCCCCCTCCCCTCCGAGAAGCCAGCTCAGGCTCAGCGACGGACAGATGTTCCGGATACGCAGGGCCAGATCCATGCTGATGCCGTTGTAGCCTTTCCGTATCCGGTAGAGGTTTTCGCTGCGCTTGAGGCCGAGACGTAGGGCCAAAGCGTTGTAGGAGCGCTCGCCCGAATATTGCAGGACGATCCTCAGCCGGTCCCGGGCCGGAACGGTCCCGGCGCAGGAAGATGGGTCGCAGGCAGGCATCGTATGGTCGGTCTGTCGGATCATGCGGTAGCGGAATTTTTAAATGGCCGGAACCGGGTGAGGGAGTCCCGGCCATTCGGGAATGGCCTCATTCGCCCGAAGGCCATACCGTTTTATCAAAATTTCATATTTTGCGAAATAACTCTATAAATTATGTCATAACTTAGCTACCTAAAAAAGCGAAACGGAAAGCGCAGGTCGTCCGTCGCCGCGCAGGAGCGGCTCGGTGCCGTACGGACGACCCGCGCTTACTCCAGGCAATCCTAGGGCCTCGCGGAGCTTTTGCACATTCTGACTTTCGGACCGGAGACCGGCCTTCCCGACACACGGCATTGCGAACCAACGAGCGGGAACGGTCGGTCCGGTCCGATTTTTCTGCCGTCCCGAACCCGCCGGACCGCCGCGCTCCGGCAACGGACGCCGGACCGACCCAAGCGGATACGGACCATGAAAGTTCCGGCCAGACAGAGAAGCGGCCGGCAGTCGTCCGCCCGGCATTTGCCGCAAGCGAAACGGCAGAGGGACCCGACGCAGGACGCAGAGAAAGCGCCGCAGCGCACGGTCCGTATGAATCGATAAAGGGAAATGCCCGACCGTCCGGCGACTGCATCGCGCCGGAACGAGTAGCGAACGGTATGTGCGGAACGGGAACCGTAACATGGCCGGGTGATTTATATTTCCGAACACCGCGCCCGAGGAAAAAAGAAAGGCGCAGGTTCAAATTCCAAGTCCGGCCTTCCACAGCCATTCAAAAGAATTATCCCCTACGCCCGAACTTGCCCTATCAAAAATAGGGCAAAGCTCAGGTTTCGGACAGATTTCGCCTTTGAATCAATAATGTGGAAGTTGGACTTTGCGAAAAATGCCTAAACCAAATATGTTACGGCTCTACTGTTGTATGTAACAGTACAAAAGTAACATCTTTTTCAAAAATATTAAGTCGGTTGAAAATTTGCTTTGGTCCAAAAATAAGAAAAGTCTTCCGCAAATACAAATAAACACATCTAATTAGTATTACCAATATACTATACAAATAAGAATCAGCCAATTAGTAATTTCTTTTTGTAACTATTTTTCCAACATTTGTATCATGAGAAAAGTAAGACGCAACGACATATTACTGAAGAACGTAGCCGAGAAATTGAAGAAAATCCGGCAAGAAAAAGGAGTCACTCAATTATCGGTCCTCGTCGATACGGAAGTTCATGTCGGTAGACTGGAAAACAACCCCACGAACATATCGCTGTCGACGCTTGCCGATCTTTGCACCTATTACGGCTTGACTCTTGAAGAATTTTTCAAGGATATGCCTATTGGCGAGACAAGCTACAATCATAAAAAACATAAATAAACGCCCTTGCAATGTGTATTAGTTATAGGGATTCACACTAATGCGGAAAGAAATACGAGACGAAATGCTGTTGCAAGAAATTGTAATCAGACTCAGGGAGTTCCGGAAGAAAAAAGGCGTTTCTCAATTGCAAGTATTGATAGATACCGATATTCAAGTATATTGAAAAGACTTTTTCGACGGCATCAAAAACCAAGAAATACCGGACACGACATCCATAGTCTTGAGAAAAACAACCGAAAACCGACAATCCCGCGCGCCGGAACGAGTAGCGAACGGTATGTGCGGAGCGGGAACCGTAACATGGCCGGGTGATTTATATTTCCGAACGCTGCACCGGTAAAAAAGAAAGGCGCAGGTTCAATTCCCCAAATCCGGCCTTCCACAGCCCTTACATAAAGGAATCTCCCCTACGCCTGACTTTATCTAACCGAGGGTCGTCCGGCTATGTCCCGCCCTCCGTCAGCGAGCAAGCGACGGATGCACGCCGGCGGACGGAACCGAAGCGGCCAGCACGCCGGCGGCCGAGGGTCCCTCGCAGAAAAGCAGATCGACGATCGACAGGTTCGGGACGAACGGCATCCGCTCCGAAAACACCTGATAATAAGGCTGCGGCGCGAAGTCGGGATCGGGGCGCGACAGCCGGGGCTTGCGCGAGATGCAACGGCGGAAGTCCTCCCCCTCGGGCACATGCTCGGCATAACGCTCGGTATGCCCGACCGGCGGATCGGCGCGCAGCAGCTCGAGCACGAGCGACTGGAGCTCCTCGTTCAGATCGACCAGAAAATCGTGCCGCTTCCGGTAAACGACGGCGAACCGCTCCTCGTAATAGCCGAAATAGGGCGAGCGGCGGTAGGCCGACACGAGCGCCTGAAAATGCTGATGCCGCCACTTTTTCGTGCGGTCGATCCGGATGTCCCGGACCGGAACGCGCTCGCCCGAGGGCCGGCACACCGGAACGACGAGCGTCGTGGGCCCGCCGGCCGACAGAATGTCGCAGCGGTTGCGGCAGCTCTGCTTTTGGTAGTGCTCGTGCAGGTCGATCTGCGCCCGGCCGCTCAGCAGCTTCGTATAGTACTGCACGTTTCCGAGATAGGCGGTAGAAAGAATCACTGTACAAATCGTTTTTAAGTTCCGGCATCCGTCGGGATGACCGTAGCATTCGTAACAAAGAACGGAGGCTGCGCCGGACAGAGACCGTGCACGGCAAGCGGACAGACGCTCCGCCGCCTGCGAGCCGAAACCCTCCGCACCGCCGTCCTTTCCTCAGGCCGGGGACCCATCGTCCACGGTACGGGAAAAGCGATCCGCCCGAAACGTCCGCGGCCGTCCGCAGACCGCGCGGTCACAGAAATATCTCGGGCTCGCGCCTCGCTTGGCAAGCCTCGCGGAGCGCTTCCATTTTCCGCTCGAAAGCGGACCTCGCGGGCTCGGCCAGCGATCTCGCTCCGGCACGGCAGTAACGCACGCAGGCGAAACAAGCGATACACCGCGAGGGGTCGGTCACGCGATAGTTTCCCGGATCGATCGTCTGCACGGGACACACCAGCGCGCAGCGGCCGCAACGCTCGCAGCGCTCCGGATCGAGCTCCGGAACCAGCGGAATCGGAGCGTAAGCCTTGTAAGGCTCGTGTCCCGGGACCCGGATCGGAACTTCGCATGCGGCCCGGTCGCGCAGCTTGGCGGCGACCTGTCGGCCGAACGCCTCCATAAGGGCCGTATCGGCCTCGTCGGGACGCCCGGCGGCGATCCGCCCGTTCAGCGAATGTTCGGTCACGAACGCTCCGGCCGCGACCACGCGGAATCCGGCCCGGCGCGTCAACCCGACCAGTTCCGATAGCGCGTCTTCATACGCCCGGTTGCCATAGCTGACCACGCAGACGGCATCGCCCGTTCCCCGAACCGGCAAGCCGCCGTGAAACAGTCCCGGCACGCGGCCCGCATACACCGGCATGCCGACCAGAAGCAACTCGTCGTCCCCGACCTGCACGCCGGCCTCGCGCCATGCGGGACGGTCGAGCGAATCCTCCTGCACACGCGCGGCTCCGATACCCGCCGCGATGCTTCTCAACACCCGGCGGGTCGAACCCGTCGGGCTGAAACTGACGGCACGTACCGTCCCGATTCGATCACTCATAATTTCCGGCTATGTTAAGGTTTCTTTCTCGATTCCGTAATTCCTTCACGCTTTCCTCCCGGGATACCTCCGCATCCGCTCCGGTTCCGCTCTCTTCTGCCGGCACCGACTCTCCTCTGGGAACAAGACCGGCCACAGCTACGTTCCGGGCGAAAAAATACCCGATTCCGACGACGATTCGCGGACGAAACGGGCGAAAACCGAGACCCGACGGTATCCCGTCGGCCCCATGTCCGCTCCCTCCGCTGCATCCGCGCGCAAGGTCCGGAGTGCGGAACGGAAACGAGCTTTCTACCGCCCAATCGACGAGAGGCTCCGAGAAACGGAACGGAAAACCGGGCCGGCCAATACCCGGCCGGCAGCATATCGGCCACCGTGAGGCAGGCCCCGCCTCCCCTGCTTCAGGGAAACCGGGCCCCGCGCTACTCCTTCTTATCGCCGAACAGGTCGACCTCGCCGCGCTCGATGCGCCGGAACATCGTGGCGAGCTCGGCCACGACCGGCGAGATCAGGCCGATCACATCGTCGATGTAGCCCTGCTTGCTCCGGTCGCCCTTGATGCGGTACAGCATCACGGCATAAAGCGCGCGGAAGAACAGTTCGACATCCGACATGCCGGGCTTGCCGAGCTTGCTCTTGAGTCCCGGCAGTTCGGGCGCGACTGCCCCGTAGAGCCGGCGGTAGTTCTCGCCGGCGGGAAGCGTCAGCAACTGGCGGTGCAGGTTGTCCAAATCGGCAATCAGGTGCATCGTGTGCTCCAAATGTCCGCTCTGCTCTTTTCCCTCCTCGCGCAACAGGCCGGCGAGCTCCATATACCAGACCAGCGCCTGCTGCTTTTGCTGCTCGCTCAGGCGCTCCTGCTTCTGCACGAGCTGGGAATAGACGGCCTCGGGGCTGAACTGCAACGCGCGGAGCAGGTCCTCCAGCTGCCAGAGGTAGAGGATGTACTCGGCGATATTTTCCTTGCGCTTGCTTTGTGCGATATACATCGGATCGGTCGTTTGGTTCAACGTTCGTCAGGCGAAGATACCGCTTTTCACGCAAAAAAGAAACCGACGACCCGGGGACAAGACGATCCGAACGACATTTCCGACAAGGGCAAACAAACCGGACAAATCAGACGGCGGACCTGCCTCGACACCAAACCGACAAAGCAATCCAAACGATCATCCCGACCGGACAAAACGTACCGGACAAGTCAGGCGAAGATTCCATCCCGACCGACGAAAACCCCGCTCCGGTTCCGGTCGGACGAGACGGTCCGAACAACAGGCTCCAACAGATCAAACGGACCCGACAGGCTAAATGAACGCTCCGCTCCGACTGACGAAAGCTCAGGTTCCGGTCGGACGAAACGACACGGCGCATCCTCCCCGCCCCGACACCTACCTTTTCACCAGCCGCCGAAAGAACCGGCCGGCGCATCCTTTCCCCGCATAAGCCGGAGTCTCGGAACGGCCGACGGCTTCCCCGAACTGTCGCAACCAGCTCGGCATACAAATATACCGCGCCTGACATCAACGACATCGATTCCCGCCGCAATGCCGCAACGAACGCCGCACCGCAAACGACGACAAAATGCGGATGGCCGGTAAGAATCCACCGGGACACCGGCCCTGTCGCCCTGTGTCCGAAGTACGGCAACCGGACCGTCCGCTACCGAATCACCTGAATCCGCCGAAACGACCGAAACGACCGAAACGACCGAAACGACCGAAACGACCGAAACGACCGAAACGACCGAAACGACCGAAACGACCGAAACGACCGAAACGACCGAAACGACCGAAACGACCGAAACGACCGAAACGACCGAAACGACCGAAACGACCGAAACGACCGAAACGACCGAAACGACCGAAACGACCGAAACGACCGAAACGACCGAAACGACCGAAACGACCAGGACACACGCCGAAGTCCCGTCCTGCATGGAAACTGCAAACCGCTCGTTTCCGACCGGGAACAAAACGCTCAGACCCGCCCCGACCGAAGGTTCCGACCTTTTCTACCGGAAAAGACAAAGAGAAACGTTGCGAGGCGCCCCTCCCTGATGGACGATTTCTTGCCTTCAGGTTCTATCAAGCCAACCCACCGGAACCTCCGACCGCCTTCAGCGGAAAAGAAAAACAAAGGGAAACGCCTCATAGCGTTCCCCCTTGTATCGGAAATTTCCCGTCTTCAGACTATTCGGCCTGCCGGACGGCGGTAATCAGGTCCAGATCGTCGGACGACGACTGGGCGATGTATTCGGCGGCGGCGGCGTTCTGAGCCTCCCCGTGCTTGACGTAAAGCTGGGCGGAAACGCGGTATTCCTCGACCTCGCTCGCCTGACGCAACAACAGGTAGCCGATGATGATATGAGCGGCCATCTCGACCATCCGACGGGCATGGAAGTCGATGAACTCGTTGCTCCCCGCGGCGGTCACCTTTTCGACGGCACGCTCGTACAGCTCGCGCATCGCGATCAGCTTCTGGTGCACATGGCCCAAATCGGCCGCGTAAGTCTGCGCCTCGTACTCGCGGATTTGGTTCAGGTAAGTGCCCGTAGTGACGTGACGGATCGCCGCAACGACCTGCAACTGCGAGGTCCCCTCGTAAATGTTCGTGATGCGGGCGTCGCGGTAAATGCGCTCGATCGGGTAGTCCTTCATGTAGCCCGAGCCTCCGAAAACCTGAATCGCGTCGTAGGCCAGCTGGTTGCAGTACTCGCTGCTCATCAGCTTCAGCATCGGCGTGAACGCGTCGGCCAGCCGGGTGTATGTCTTCATCTCGGCGCGCTCCTCGGGCGTCAGCTTGCGGTCATGGCTCAGGTGAGTATAATCCTTGTATATCTCGACGAAACGCGTCGTCTCGTACAGCATCGCACGCGAACCGTAGAGTTTGGCTTTCATGTTCGACAGCATCTCGGCCACGGCCGGGAACTCGATGATCGGCTTGCCGAACTGCATGCGCTCCTGCGCATACTTGAGCGCTTCGCGGTAAGCGGCCTCCGAAAGACCGGTCGACTGGGCACCGATACCCAGACGGGCAGCGTTCATCAGCGACATCACGTACTTAATGAGCCCCATCTTGCGGTCGCCGACCAACTCGGCCGGCGCGTTCGTGAACACGAGCTCGCAAGTAGGCGACCCCTTGATGCCGAGCTTGTTCTCGATGCGGCGCACCTTGACCGCCATGTGACTGCGGTCGTACACGAACATCGACAGCCCCCGGGCGTCGGTCGTGCCTTCCTCGGAGCGGGCCAGCACCAGCGAGATATGGCCGTCGCCGTTGGTAATGAAGCGCTTGACGCCGTTCAGGAGCCATGTCCCCTTCGCCTCGTCCCAATGGGCCTTCAGCATCACGGCCTGCAAGTCGCTGCCGGCGTCGGGCTCGGTCAGGTCCATCGCGCAGGTCTCGCCGCGCGATACCCGGGGCAGATACTTGGCCTTGAGCTCCTCGGACGCGAACTCGTTCAGCGTCTCGGCGCAGTCCTGCAAGCCCCAGATGTTCTCGAAGCCGGCGTCGGCGCGTGCGACCATCTCATTCGCCATCACGAAATAGACGAGCGGGAAGTTCAGCCCCTCGTACTTGCGCGGCAGCGTCAGCCCGAACAGGCCGGCCTGACGCAGCGCCTCGATATTGCGGGCCGTGCCCGGAGCGTACTCCACGTGATCGTTCACGACCTTGGGACCGTCGTGATCGACTCCCTCGGCGTTCGGGGCGATCACGTCGCCGCACACTTCGCCGACGATTTCCATCACGCGGCGGTAGCTGTCCTGAGCGTCCTCGAAATCGACAGGCGCGTAGTCGTACGCGTCCTTGTCGGCATATCCTTTCTCCTTGAGCTCCACGATCTTCTTCATCAGCGGATGATTCATGTGGAACTGGAGATCCTTGTTGTCCAAAAAGAAATTAGCCATAGTAATTTATCGGATTTTATATCGGTTACAGAACGCGGCCGCTACTTCGAATTCTGCTTATAATACTTGATCATCTTCGGAATCACCTCCATCACGTCGCCCGTAATGGCATAGTCGGCTATCTTGTTGATCGGAGCGTCCGGGTCGGTGTTGATCGAGATGACCATCGCCGAACCGTCCATGCCGGCCGTATGCTGGATCTGGCCCGAAATGCCGCAGGCTATGTAGAGCTTCGGCCGCACGGTGACGCCCGTTTGTCCGATCTGGCGCGCATGGTCGGCCATGCCGGCATCGACCGCCGCGCGCGAGGCGCCTACCTCGGCCCCGAGCACGCCGGCCAGCTCGAACAGCAGATCGAAATTCTCCTTGCTGCCCATCCCGTAACCGCCGGCCACGATGACCGGAGCGCCCTTGATGTCGATCTTGCGCTCCTCGATCTGGCGGTCGATGATGCGGACGGCGAAATCGGCGTCGCTCAGGTACTTCTTCGCATCGACCTGACGGACGACGCCTTTGCCGGGCGTGCGGGCTTTCTCTTTCTTCATCACGCCCTCGCGGACGGTCGCCATCTGCGGACGGTGATCGGGATTGATGATCGTCGCGATGATGTTGCCGCCGAAAGCGGGACGGATCTGATAGAGCAGATTCTCGTAGACCTTACCCGTCTTATTCTCGGTATGCGGGCCGATTTCGAGGCTCGTGCAGTCGGCCGTCAGACCGCTGTGCAGCGCCGACGAAACCCTCGGACCGAGGTCGCGGCCTATCGGCGTGGCTCCGAACAGCGCGATCTGAGGCTGTTCCTCCTTGAAAATACCGCAGACGACCGCAGCATGCGGCAGCGTGCGGTAGGGCGCGAGACACTCGCAGTCGGCTACGTGCACGATGTCGGCGCCGTACTCGGCCAATTGCTTTTCGACGCCGGCGAGTCCTTGTCCGAGCGCGAGCGCCTCGAGCTCGCAGCCCAGCGTATCGGCCAGCGCGCGGCCCTTGGTCAGCAGTTCGAGCGACACGTCGGCCACTTTGCCGCCCTCTATCTCACAATAAACGAATATGTTGTTCATCGATATTCCCGTATTTAAGCGTTGTACGATCTCTTATCCCAAAGTATGGCTGGCGATCAGTTCCTTGATCAGCGAGTCGATATCGGCGTCGTCGGCACTCAGGCGCTTGGCCTCCTTGGCGGCGAACACGACGTTCTCGATCTTCTTGACTTTCGTCGGCGAGCCCGAAAGCCCGAGTTGCGTATCGTCGGCATCGACATCCGCCACGCCCCATTCGGTAATGTTCAGATAAGGGCGCGACTCGCGCAGCTGTGCGTAGCAGCCGACCTGGTCGAGCTGGCACTCGCTCGGCGTGATCGCATGCTTGTACTTCATCACGAGCTTCGCATGGCGCGGACGGCACTCGGGAGCCGTTCCGTTGACGGTCATCACCAGCGGCAGGCGGCAAGCGACCGTCTCGACGCCATGCTCCAGCCGGCGGCGGATCAGCAGCTCGTCGCCCTCGATGCCGACGATCTCCTCGGCGTAGGTCACCTGAGGCCAGTTCAGCTTCTCGGCGACCTGCGGTCCGACCTGAGCCGTATCGCCGTCGATGGCCTGACGGCCGGCGACGATGATGTCGGGATTCATCTTGAGCGCCGCGCGCGACAGCGCATAGGAGGTAGCCAGCGTATCGGAGCCCGCGAACTTACGGTCGGTCAGCAGCACGCCCCCGTCGGCACCGCGGAACATCCCCTCGCGGATAATCTCCGCAGCGCGGCCGGGCCCCATCGTCAGGATCTCGACCCGGCTGCCCGGAAACATGTCCTTGAGCACGAGCGCCTGCTCCAGCGCATTGAGGTCCTCGGGATTGAAGATAGCGGCGAGCGCCGCCCGATTGACCGTGCCGTCGGCCTTCATAGCGTCCTTGCCCACGTTGCGGGTATCGGGCACCTGCTTGGCCAGCACAACTATTTTCAACGTTTTCTTCATCATGGAATTTATTTGGTATTTTTCGTTCTTTCCGTCGCCGGAAAATACAGCCGTAATTGCACAAAATTAAGCTTTTTTCCGGAAAATCAAACGTCCGCATCACGAAAAAAGCCGCCCGGAAACTCCTTGCGCACGCTCCGCCCCGAAGCATGCGACCTAAAGACATTCCCGGCCGGCTCGCCCGTTCCGTTCGGACCGAACGGAACGGGCATCAAAAAAAGGCGGGCACTCCGCGAGTGCCCGCCCGGCGTACGTTCGTACCGTCGTTATTTGTTGGCAGCCTTCTTATCGTAATGTTTTTGATAGCGGCTCATAAACTTATCTACGCGTCCTGCGGTGTCAACCAACTTCATCTTACCGGTGTAGAACGGATGAGACGTGTTGGAAATTTCCATCTTATACACGGGATAGGTTTCGCCGTCCACTTCGATGGTCTCTTTTGTCTGGACGGCGGACCTGCACAAAAACACATGATCGTTCGACATATCCTTGAAAGCCACAACGCGGTAGTTGTCCGGATGAATCCCCTTTTTCATGGTGTTTGTTTTAAAATATATGAATACTCCTGTAAATGCGATGCGAGGCTGCAAAGGTAATAAACAAATGCGGTTTTCCAAAATTCCCGGAAGAATTTGTCGTCCGGCCGGCCGGACTAAGGCTTATAGCTGACGACCAGCACCTTCGAATATTCCCAGAACTTGGTCTTGTCCTTGATCTGCAACTCTTCGAACACGCCGTCTGCGTTCATCACGAACTCGTACGAGCCGGCCGGATGCGAGCTGACGAGCACGGCCTTGCGGTGACCTATCTTCAGACCGTCGAAATTCCGGATATCGATCTGAGTGAAGCTTTCGAGGCTGCGGTTCTCGTTGATTTTCAAAGTACGGCCTATGAAGCCGCTCTTATAGACGATCTCTTTCTGAAGCAGTTCCTTCTCGGGTCCGACCATGTAGTAACCCGTATTCAGTATGTCGCTCTGCGTTTTGAGATCGCCCTCGAGCGAAGCCTTCTCCTCCGAGAGGTCGCTTACCTGCGTATGAAGCCCTGTCACTTGCTCGCTGAGCTGAGCCACCTGCACGTTCATATTCTCGAGATTTTTGCGGAGCACGACGATCTCCTGATCTTTCGACTCGACCTGCGACTGCAACTGAGCGATCAGCTTCTCGAGGCTCGCGACCCGCACATTGGCCTTCTTAAGCTGGTCGGCCGACTGCTGGAGCCGGTTGATCGTGCGGCGGTTCTCCTGCAGCAACCGGTCGATCGCCGCGATATCCTCGTTGATCTTGACGGCCGACTGCTTCGGAATCTCGCCGCTGTCGAGGCTGGCGTTGATAATGTTCTCCCGCAGCTTGATCGCGCTCAGGTTCTCCGCTACGGCGTTCATCGACGCGAACACATCGTTGATCACGGAATCTTTCTGCGCGACGACCCGCTCGAGCGAGTCGTTCCGCTTCGCGGACGAGCCGTTCTCGGACGAGCGTCCGCACGAGGCCAACAGCCCCACAAGTAGCATCAAGTGTAAAATTTTTCTCATCACCGTAAAGCAATTAAGTCTATGTCGCAGGTCGAGGCTCCGGCCGGCGTCAGAACGCCACCCGTATGCCCAGACCGAAATCGGCCGCATGGAAACCGGTCTTTCCGATCACGTTCAGATTCGGTTTGTAGTCCAAAGAAAATGCCAGAGGAAGCTCCCGAATCTTGTACTCCAGCCCGATGATCCCGTTCACGCCGAACGTGAATTCGCCGTCGTCGTAATCCCACGAGCCCAAGTTAGCACCCGCCCCGTAATAGAACTCGAAGCCCTCGCCGATGACCGGAATCGTACGCTCGTACAGAGCGTATATGTTGAACCCCTGCGCGAAGTCGAGCATGCCCTCCAGCGCATTGACCGGATCGAAATGATAGCGCACGCTCAGCCCCGTTGCAGTAACTCCGCCGCGCACGCCGACCGCGCATTGATAATTCTGGGCGCTGAGCCCCGTCACCGCCCAAAGCGCCGCGACGATCAGTCCGATCCGCTTTTTCCCCATACTCTCCGAACAATATTTCCGACAAATATACGAATTATCCGCTTGTTTCCGACTTTCCGACGGTTGCGATGCGCTACGGGACGGCTGCTTCCCGCCACCTACCGGAACATGGATTTCTACGCGAACCGGCGCAAGGAACCGGGCGTTTTACATACGACCCCGCTTCAGGACTTGTCAGAGCGCCCCCTCCCTATTTATGAGCTGCGCCGCCCTTCTGCCATTCCATACTTGCAGTCGGAGCCGGACGAATTCTTCCCCCGTTTTCGCGTCAGAACTGCAACTTCACGCCGAAGAGCGCGTGCACTCCCAGCGCGGGATACATATTGTAATAGAACATTTTCTGATTGGCCAAATTGCGTCCCTCGACGAAAATGCCGATCGCCTTCGACAGATTATACTCGGCCTCCAGATGCACGTCGACCTGCATGTCCACATGCTGACGGACAAAAGGCTGCGAGCCGTTCACCCAGTCGGTAAAGTCGCGCGGTCCCAGTACGTCCGCTCCGGCCTTCAGCAGAAACTTGTCCCTGTACCGGTACTCGAGCGTCAGGCCGGCCGTCAGGTCCGGCAGACCCAGATAATAGGCGAGCCCCGGAGAATCGGGCGAGTCGCGGAAGCGGTCTTTCGTGTCGTACCAACGATACTGCACCGATAGCAAGGCCCCGAACGAACTCGAAAAACGGGCCTCGATCTCGCCCCCGAGGGTCCACATCGACACATCGGCATGCAGCACGTCGAACGTATTGCCTGCCGCATGCAAAGCACCCAGCCCCTCGCACCGGTTCGCGTAGAAATTCATGTTCCGGTAACGGGAGTAGCCGCCCCATACATGATAAGCGAACGACGAAGCGACGCCTCCCCGGATGCCGAGGCGGCCGTTGTACTCGGCCGTATTCTTTCCGTAACGGCCTTGGAAAACGTACGGATTGTTCGCTACCGTCGCCCGATAGCCGTTGTTGCGGTACCGCCCGTCCACTCTCAGATAAGGCACGAAACCGCCTCCGGCCGGATTCCAAAGAAACTCGACCTGCGGAAACAGCGCGCTCTCGTTGCGGAAACCGTCGTTGTCGAGCACATAAGTCACACCGAGCGCGATTTCGGCCCGGCCCGAGCGCAGCCGGTAAAGGGGAGCTATCGTCAGAATCCGGTCCTCATACATCGGCACGGTTTCCGGAACCTCTTCGAAATATTGAGCTTTCAGACTTCCTGCCCCCTTGTAATAATCGTAACCGACATGCAGCGTCACCTCGTGACGGCCGCCGAAACGCTTGCCCAGATCGAGGAAAGCCTTTACGTCGCCTTCTTTTTTATCGAAACGGTCCTGAAAATAGGCCCCTTCGGCCCCGAAGCGGATATTGAAATAGGAAAGGTCCTCGAAGGCATGCCCCAGCACGAGGCGCCCGCGCACGGTCGAAAAATTCTGTCTCAGTCCCGAGGCGGAACGGTCGAGCGGCCAGAGCTCCGGATCGTAGTCCGGGTCCTCGACGAGAAACGTCGTATCGTACCCGTAGCGACTGATCTTGTCGTAGTCGTAGCCTATCTCGCCGGAAATCCCGAAACGGCCGAAGCGATGCTCGCCGTAGGCTCCCACGCTGTTGAACGTCTGCGAGGCGGGCGTCTTGATGCCGTTGACGTTCTTGATGTCGCTCCAGCTCCCGTAATGGTTGACGTACACCCCCCACTTGCCGTCGCGTTTCTGCGTCGAGGAGAAATAGGCATCGAGCACGCTCTGCAGCGGAGCGCCTACGCCGGCCTTGACGTACAGCGGACCGAAGGTCCGATAGTCATCCAGATTGACCTGCACGGGCTTGATCGGCGTCACGCCGAACCCTTGGGTGACCGGCCGTGGCGTCACCGAGAAATCGACCTCGGGACGCAGCGCGACCGTATCGACCATATTGGGCTTGACACCCAGCTTCGAGGCGGCATCCACCGACGGCTCGTACTCGCGCGTCACCTCCATCTCTCGGTTCAGGTCGCCTTCGGGTTTCTGGGCGCGGGCCGGCAGGAAAGCCAGCGCAACAGCCGCGCACAGGATCGCTTTGTTCGTTTTCATCTCACTTATTTCGGTTGAGTGTCATTATTTCAGCGCATCGATTTTTTGCCGGGCCTCCTCGACTATGCCGTCCGTCCGATCGGCATAGCCGTCGACTATGCTCTGGTAGGTCGCCCTCGCCTGAAACGCATCGTTCTTCTTGACATAGATATCCCCCAGCAACAGGAATGCCTTACCCGTCCAGTATTGGAACGGCAGCTTCTTGTCGGAAAGGGCGTAAACTTCCTTCTCGGCCCCGGCCAGATCGCCTTGTCCGAACAGAATCGACGCGATGCGGTAGTGAGCCTCGGCCGCCTCGCGGGTGCGGGCTTCCGTCGCCTTACGGTAATGACCGAGCGCATCGCCCGACTGCCCGGCCGCATCGAGCGAACGAGCCTTCGCGAAATGGGCGGCGGCAGCCAGATCGTCCGCCGCATAGGGCGAAGCGAGCACCTCGTCGGCTGCCCGGCCGAGCGCCTCCATATCGGAAGTCAGCGTCACGGCCTTCAGATAGCCGTCCAGTCCCTCGACGGCCACGTTGCGCTGAACAGCCGTCGAAGCGAGCTTTCTGTAAAGCTCGGCGGCCCCGGCGTAGTCCTTGTCCTCCATTCGCATCGAGGCGGCCTTACGCAGCGCGACGGACTGATACCGGTTGCTCGGCATGGCCGCCACCTCCTCGAAAGCGGCCAGCGCGCCCGCACGGTTTCCTTCCCGCAGCGAGCAGTCGCCCAGCGCATACAGCGCATCGGCCCGATAAGCTCCCTTGGGATACTGCCGCAGATAACCGTCCATCAGCGGCAGCGCCTTGGCATACTGCCCGCTCTGGTAAACGCGGTCGGCAGCCGCGAACGACAGCGAGTCGCGCTCGACGACCGTCACGTTCGTCTCGACGCCGCTCTGCTTCGCGAAAGCGAAATAGGAATCGACGTCGTTGTTGTCCACGTATATGTTCTTGATGCCGAGCATCGCGTCCTTGGCCCGGGGCGACGACGGATACTGCGTGACGACCTGCTTATAGTAACGCAACGCCTCGGCATCGTTGCCCAGATTCCGGTAGATCAGCCCCAACTCGGACAGCGCGCTGACGCAGTAAGGCGACTGCGGGTAGCCGGCGACCAGCCTCTTGAGCACGTTCGCGCCTTCGTTGAACCGCTCGTGGCGTACATAGGTGCGTCCCAGCTCGTACATTGCGTCGTCGACGTACTCGCTGTCGCCGCCCCCGATGATATCGATCAGCGACTCGACCTTGCGGTCGTACTTGTCGACCAGCCCGAGCATCACGGCGCGCTGGAAGCGCGCATAGTCCTTGCCCGAAGCGCCGATCGAGATCGCCTTGTCGTAGTTCTCGATCGCCTTGTAATACTCTCTTTGCGCGAACGCAATGTCGCCCAACCGGTTGAACGCATCGGCCCTCAGGGCATCCTTGGTCGTATAAGCCGAGACGAAACGATTGAACCACGAGGCGGCCTCGCCCCAATCCTTCGCATTGAAGCGGCAATAGCCCACGTTGTACTGAGCCATCAGATTCTCGCGCTCGCCGCGGGGCGACAGCGACACGTAAGAACGGTACAGCGGCTCGGCCTGCCGGTAATCGCCCTTCTTGACGAGCGTTTCGGCACGCCAGAATTTCGTCAGCGCGGTATACTTGGCCGTGTACCGGTTCGCATCGGCCACGTCGAACAGCTCGAGCGCCCGGTCGTAGTCGCCCGCCTCGAAATACTCCAGCGCGCGAAAATAGGCGATTTTTTGCAAGGCCATTTTCACGTTGTTGTCGGGATCGGGAACCAGCTTGATCGCCTCGTAGGCCGCGTCGTAGTTGCGGGAATTGAAATAGGCGGCCAGCAGCAGCTCGCGCGCCTCCCCCACGCGGGGCGACGAAGGAAACGACTCGATGTAGTTGTTGAGCACGGCGATCGCACCGTCGAAAACCCCGCCGCCCTGCTCGTACTGCAGCTTGCCGTAGTCGAACATCGCTTCCTCCTTGATTTCGGGATCGTAATCGGCGGCCGAAGCGAGACCGAAAGCGCTCATCGCCTTCGCGCGGTCGCCCGTCTGCAAATAGCAGTCGGCCAGATGGAAACAAGCGTTCTGGGCCAGCGCGTCGCTCCCCGAGGCGACCTGCGACAAACGCTCGACCGCCCGGTCGTACTCCCGGTCCGCATAATAGCAATAACCGGCCAGATAGAGCTCCTCGCGGCCCATCGGGCCGCCCAGCTTTTCGTAGTTATCCATATAAGCGAGCGCGTGCGGATAATCGCCCTGATGGAAGTACGCCTCGCTCACGATACGCGAAATCTCGCGCTGCCGGCTCTCGGTCGACTTGGCGAGCAGCGGAATCCCGTGTTCGATGACATAGGGGTAGTTGCCCTGCTGAAACTCGATCTGCAACAGATAGAAGGGAACGACCGGCTCATAGGAAGGATCGGCGGCCAGGGCCGAGAACCCCCGCTTGGCCGCGTCCAAATCGCCCCTCGCATAATCGATATAGGCTATATAGTAAGTCGCGTGAGGCAGATATCGGGGATCGGACGAGCAATTCTTGAAATAGCCGTAGGCGGCCTCCGTGTCGCCGCACATATAAGCGGCATAGCCCGTCCGGAAATTATATTGGTCGTAATCGGAAAAGTCGAGCTCGTAGGGATCGACCGTCCGATACTCGTCGTATGCCCTGCCGTAATCTCCCTGCTCGTGATAGAGCGTGCCCAGCGCAAAGCGGACGTCGTTGGCACGGATCGAATACGGATAGTCGTCCAGAAAACGCCCGAGCAGCTCCTCGGCATTGGTCTGCCGCATCTGCGAAGCGCACAAGGCCCGGTAGCAAGACGTCTTCTCGAGGAGGGCGGCATCGCCCTGCCCTGCTTCCCGGGCCGCTTTCTCGAACTCGGCCTGAGCCGCCGCATACCGCTGCTTCTCGTACAGGGACACGCCCCGGTCGTAATGGGACTCAGGGTTTGCGGAGGACGCGGCGGCCTGACGGACAGCGCACAGGCAAAAGCACAGGCAAGCTGCGACCCACAAGGATTTCTTTCTCATAACGATTCAGATTATCGAACGAGCAAAGTTAGTAAAATTTATCGATCCGCTCCGCGCCGTGCCCAAATAGTTCGGCCGCTATCTCTCATCGAGCCGGACGGCAGCGCGCAGCTTGGCGCTGCGGGAACGCGGATTGCGCTCCACCTCGCCGGCGGAGGGCGTAAGGGCCTTGCGCGTCAGCACCTGCCAGCACGAGCGGACCCGGCCATAGAAATCCTTCTCGGGAAGCCCGTCGAAACGGCCGCTGCGCATGAAATTCTTCACCGTCCGGTCTTCCAGCGAATGATAGGCGATCACGACCAGACGCCCGCCCGGACGAAGTACGCGCTCCGACTGCTCGAGCATCATCCGCAAAGCCTCCATCTCGCCGTTCACCTCGATACGCAGCGCCTGAAACAGCTTCGAGAGGAACTTGCTCTCGGCCCCCCGGGGAGTGACCGGCGCGACGCAGGCGACCAGCTCGTCGATCGTCCGCAACGGATGCTGCTCGCGGCTGCGGACGATGCAGGCCGCAGCCCGGTGCGGCGCGTCCAACTCGCCGTAATCGCGCAGGATGCGCGTCAGCGCCGCATGATCGTACTTGTTCACGACGTCGGCCGCCGTCAGGGCGGCCCGCTGATTCATCCGCATGTCGAGCGGAGCGTCGAAACGGAACGAGAACCCCCGCTCCCGCGTATCGAAATGGTGGGACGACACGCCCAGATCGGCCAAAATACCGTCCACCCGCTCGACGCCGTGACAACGCAGCCATCCTCGCATGAAGCGGAAATTGGACTCGACGAAAACGAGTCTCGGATCGTCGGGCAGGTTCCGCCGCGCATCGCGGTCCTGATCGAAGGCAAACAGGCGCCCGCTGTCGGAAAGCCGCTCGAGAATGCCCCGCGAATGGCCTCCGCCGCCGAAAGTCACGTCGACATAAGTCCCGCCGGGACGGATATCGAGCAATTCGATGCTCTCATCGAGCATTACCGGTACATGATAGGTTTCCATAAGCGAACAAGTGGCGACACGGCCCAAATGTACGAACTTTTAGGGCAAATGCACGGGAAAACGCGCGAATTGCTACCTTTGCCGTACAAACCGTCCTCGATATGACCGAAGAAAATTGCCTGCAGGTCGATCTGGAACGGGTCATTCGCGACAAGAATCCGTCGCTGGCCCGCTGGCTGCCGCGACCGCTGCTTTCGTACCTGAAGCGGACGATCCACCAAGACGAGATCAACCGCATCCTGAAAAGCTATTCGCACCTCGACCCGATCGGCTTCGTCCGGGCCACGCTCGCGGACATGCGGATCGGTTACCGTTCGCAGGGGCTCGACCGCCTGCCCGCCGACGGCCGCTACCTGTTCGTGTCGAACCACCCGTTCGGCGGCATGGACGGCATGATGCTGTGCGCCGAGCTGAGCACTCGTTTCAGCGAGGTGCGGATCATCGTCAACGACCTGCTGATGAACCTCCGGCCCCTCGCGCCGCTGTTCGTCCCGGTCAACAAGCACGGCCGGCAGAACGCCCGCTACGCGCAGACGCTGCGCGACACCTTGGAGAGCAATGCCCAAATCGCCACGTTTCCGGCCGGTCTCTGCTCGAGAAGACATCACGGACGGGTAGCCGATCCGCGCTGGAAGCACAGTTTCGTCAAAAACGCCCTCGAGAGCCGCCGCGACATCGTGCCGGTCCGCTTCGACGGCGAGCTGTCGTCGTTTTTCTACAACCTGTCGAACCTGCGCTCGGTCCTCGGTATCCGGGCCAATATCGAGATGCTCTACCTGCCCGACGAAATGTTCCGCCAGAAAGGCCGGCACTTCGATATCCGGTTCGGCGAGCCCGTCCGGTGGCAGAGCCTTCGCGACGCGCCGGCCAAAGTCTGGGCCGGACGGATACGCGACATGGTATACGGGCTGGAGAGCGAATAGTCAAAAATCCTTGGCGTCCGGCGGATTTTGGAATTGTTTTTATAAATTTGCCCCAAATTGAGACACTGGGGGATGAAGCCTGTAATCGATCCGGTAGCTGCCGATCTGATAGAAAACGAACTGACGCCCGAGCGCCTTCTGCGGCGTACTAACAACGGAGGCAACGAGATTTATGTCATGCGCGCGCAAGAGTGTCCGAACCTGATGAGGGAGATCGGACGGCTGCGCGAGCTTTCTTTCCGCGACGGCGGCGGCGGCACCGGCGCCGACGTTGACATCGACGAGCTGGACCTGGACCCGGAAGGGTACGAGCAGCTTTTCGTCTGGGACCCCAAGGCGAAAGAGATCGTCGGAGGCTACCGTTACATCATCTCGCGGAGCACGCATCCGAAATGCCTCTCGACCGAGCACTACTTCCGCTTCACCGAACGGTTCCGCAACGAGTACCTTCCCTACACGATCGAGCTCGGACGTTCGTTCGTGCAGCCCCACTATCAGGGATCGCGAGCCAATCCGAAAGGACTTTTCTCGCTCGACAACCTGTGGGACGGACTCGGCGCGCTGGTGGTGAACAACCCCGACATGCGCTACTTTTTCGGCAAGGTCACGATGTACGGCAGCTACGACAAGGAGGCGCGCAACATCCTGCTGTACTTCCTCCGCAAATATTTCCCCGACCGCGAGCATCTGGTCGAGTCGATTCATCCGATCGAGCTGCACTTCGACGAGGAGCGCTTCGAGCGGATGTTCTGCGGCGGCAGCTACGCGGAGGACTACAAGATCCTGATCCGGGAAATCCGCAAGTACCGCGAGAACATTCCGCCTCTGATCAACTCCTATATGAGCCTTTCCCCGTCGATGAAGGTATTCGGAACGGTCGTCAACCCCGATTTCGGCTATGTCGAGGAAACAGGCATCCTGATCACGATCAGCGACATATATCCGAAGAAATCGCAGCGGCATTTCCGATTCGACCGTTGATTTCCGGCCGGACGTCCCGGAACTGCGGCGAGTCCGGCGGCACCGCGCCGAAAACCGGTCTCCCGAGAACGCCGAAGGGCCGGATCGTTTTCGTCCCGATCCGGCCCTTCGGCTATCCTTTTTCTCCGAAGCAAACGGCAACTTCTCACTTCGTCAGTCCCTGCGCCATGACGGCGGACGCTCCCTCCGCCGCAAGAACCGCCATCGTTACCGTCAGGTTTTTCTGTCCGCTACCGTCGCTGCTCACTTGCGGGATAATCACCCGTTCGTCCGAAACTCGGAAAATCGGCATGACACTTTCCACGCCGGCGAAGTCGTCGTCGCGGATCCACTCGACGGTTTCCGCGATCGAACGCAGAATCATCGGTTCCCGCGCACTGTCGGAATAAAAAACGATCGTCTGCTCGAAAACGCCCATCTCCGTTTCCGCATCCGGAGATTCCAACATGGCGATCCAATACGCTTTCATCTGCGCCTCGTCCAGCGTATAGGCCGCCTCGATCTTTTCGACCGGCATACCGGGTTGGGCGAACAACACCAGATTGAACGGAATATCGTTCCGATCAGCGCCGGCGAAAATCATCAACTGATAAATAGGAGGTATCATCCCCGCGGATTTGACCGAGAAATAGTATTCCGTCAGCAACTCGTCGAAATCCCGACCGATGAAGTTTTCGGCATACCACATCCAATTATCCCCGAAAGAAAGCGGACGGACGATCAGCGCCGCCTCACCGTACGAAATCGAAATTTCCACGGCCACCGCATCGGTCCCAAAACCTACGCGCAACGCTTCTTTACTGAAATCCGCACGCTCCAAGACACTCTGCAACTCGTCGAGCGAAACGCTCTGCGGCCGTCCGTGTTCGGCCAAAATTTCTTCGTTGCTGTATTGCCCGACGCTGAAAGTGTATTCGTCGTCGTTCAGATAGGCCGTCAACGCTTCTTCGAACATCGTCGCATCGTCTGCCGATTCGGTCGCAGTCACCGAAAAAATCCAGTTTTTCTCATTCAGCGAGGTCGCTTCCAACTGCGCAGCCACCTCTGCGAACCCTACGCGATAAAAGCCGGTTCTCTCGATTCCTTCGACCATATCCGCTTTCCATCGGGCGAACCCGGCCCCCTCGGGCTGCTCGCCGGCGAACCACTGCGCCACGTCCGTATAGGACAGTGCCAACGGCACCGGAGACACGGTCACGTCGACCGACACCGACTGTCCGGTCCGGGTATCCTCCACGGCAAAGGAGGTACTCCCCGAGGCAAGTCCCCGGACTGAGATCGTCTGCTCCGCAAGTTGCACGTCTGCGATCTGCGGGTCGTTTCCCGTACAGGCATATTCTCCGCTTCCGGCGAGAATGCGAACCAGACCGGTCTGTCCGGCCTGAATCTCGAGCGACGGAGAATCGACGGCCAGATCGGCGAAACCCTCGTCGTCGTCGGAGCAGGCGAACATCGCCGAAGCCGCAAGCGCGATCAGCGCGGCACGCACGGACGGGAAGAAGATACGATTTTTCGATTTCATGGCAATGAAGTTTACAATTAACAATATGATTGCAGGCAAAGATACTCGCCGCCATCAGAATGTACCCTTCGGCCGATGTGTCATTTCGCATATTTTTTAAATCCGTACATTCTTTCGCTCGGCACGGATTTTCCGTATCTCCTGACGATACTTCGAAGGAGCGCACCCCACCTCCTTCCGGAAAATCCGAAGATAAGTGGAACGGGACGTATATCCGACTCTCTCGAAAACGGCATGGATCGGTTCGTCGTCGGACGGATCGGAAAGAGCGTCCAGCACTTCCTCGATGCGATAAGCGTTCAGATAATTAGGGAAGGACTTACCCGAGAAACTGTTGACGATATGGGACATGTACGTCGTATTGGTGCCCAGCGTTTCCGCCAGCATCTGGAGCGTCAGGTCCTTTCTGCGGTAAATCTTCTCGTTCCGCATCAACGCCTCCAACCGTTCGTAAATTTTCAACTGCGCCTGCTGCGCGTTCGCTTTCCGAACACCCTCGAGCCGTTCGCATTCGTTCAGACGTTCCCGATAATTGAGATTCTGCCGCACGAGTTCCCGGTACATCGCGTTCTTCCGCCGATAAAGCAAACAGGCATAAAGGAAAAAACCGATTACGAGCAGCATCGCGAAAACGGCGGCCATGATATTGCGGTCTTTCCGGAGCAGTTCCATCTCTTTGAGTCCCATGGCCCGCTGATGTTCCGACTGTTCGTACCTCATCAGCAGCTCGTTGAAAGCATGTTCCTTGGCGGAGCTGACCGTCGTCGAACAGGTTCCGAAGTACTTCCGGTAATACTCCAGCGCTTTCGCCCCGTCGCCCGAGGCATCGTAGGCACGCGCGAGTCCCGAATAAACCGGAGCTCTGCACTCCACGTTACCGCTGCCGAGCAATTCCTCGGCCCGGCAGTACATCTCGACCGCCCCCCGGTATTTTTTCCGTTTCAGACAGAAGTTTCCGAAAGATACATAGGCCCGGATACCGATCGCGGTACCGGCCGACGGTACATATTCCAATGCCTTGCGATAAGAAGCTTCGGCCCGGGCATCGTCGCCCGCAGAAGCGCATACGTCGCCGTAGTTATACCATACGTAGGCTTTATTGGCATCCCAATAGCTGCTGTCGTCGATCCGGGCGACGGATATATCCGCATAGCGGAGGGCCTGCGCATAATCCCCTTTCAGCACATACATCGACGAAAGCACCACTGCGGCCGTGCTCCGCGCATTGACTCCTCCCCTGGCGGCAACCAATTCGTAGGAACGCAGAGCGTAATCGAATCCCGACACGTCTTCCCGCACCTGATAGATATGCGCGATATTCTGCAATATAGCTCCCTGATTGAGCGTATCGCCCGCTTTTTCGACGGCCGACAGAGCCGCTTTGAAATAGCGCAGGGCCGAAGAATAGTCGGATTCGGACTTCATGGCCCGGATTCCGGCGATATTATTCACCGTACCGACGATGAAAAGGTCTTCTCTCGGCAGTTTCCCGATCCTCTCGAAAGACTCGGCCAGCCAATAACAAGTGCTATCGTCGTCGTCTTTCAACATGTAAGATTGGGCCAGATAGGCCGTCGCATAGACCGACAGCGAACGGTTGCCGTCGCTTTCTCCTTTCTCGAATGCAAATCGCGCGCTACGGATGACCTCGTCATACACTTTTTCCCGCGTCTGCCGCTCCCAAAGATTGCGATACTTCTCGATACCCGTACTGTCCTGCGTCGATCCGTCTCCGACCGTCCCGGTCCTCCCCGAGGAATCACCGCGCTCCGCGCCGGCAATCGTCCTATCCGTCCCCGCACAAGAAAAAAGAATGAAGACGAACAGCAGCATCCCGCAACGACAAATGAGGCGGTATCCGAAACGGTTCATCGAAACGCTTTCCGAAAACGGACCGCCCGCCCTCCGCATGTCGGACGATAAGAGAATCGCCCGTCTTCGCCTGCGGTTCCGACCATCATATCCGGGAATATCAGCGTGCATTCGCATAAGCAAACATGTTCCGATTCTTTCATCCATCGGCCGAGGGAAACGTCGTCTACAACGGGAACAAACTCGAACCGCGAATGCTTCGCAACCGCCTGAACAGCCGCATCACCGGAACCCGAAACGTCCGTTGCAATCCGACCCGTCCGGACGCCAATCCCTATGCTTCGGCCTCCTCCCGGGCTTTCGCGCGCTCGACGCGGGCTGCCAGCAGAATGCTCACTTCGTACAGCGAATAGAGCGGTACGATGACCAGAAACAGGCTGAACACGTCGGGAGGCGTAATCACGGCGGAGATAATAGTCAGAATGACGATCGCATATCGGCGGTTCTTACGCAGAAACGCGGCCGTTACGAGTCCCATGCGGGCAAGGAAATAGATCAGCAGCGGAAGCTGAAATACGATCGCGCAGGAGACCGACACGGTCAGCACCGTCGAAAGATAGGACTTGACGTCGATCATGTTCGCAATGTCGGGACTGGCCTGATAGCCGGCCAGAAAGTTGATCGACAGCGGGACGATCAGAAAATAGCCGAACAGCAGGCCGGTAAAAAAGCAGAGCGAAACGTAAAACACGAACATCCGGCTCTTGTAGCGCTCGTAGTCGGTCAGCGCAGGCGCGACGAAACGCCACAACTCCCACAGCAGATAGGGAACCGCCAGCACGACGCCGGTTACCATCGATATCTGCATATGCAGATTGAACTGCCCGCCCAGCGCCGTGTTGATCATGTTCAGCTTGATCGAATTGATGCAGAGCGTCGCGTCGCCCAGCAGCCGGTGCGAGATATGGCACAGGATGCGGTTGGTCGGGAAATCGGGCGACTGCGGTCCCATCAGCAGCACGTCGATAATGAACCGCTTGCTCAAAAAAGCCGCGATCATAATGACGAACAAAGCCAGCCCTCCGCGCAGCAGATGAGGCCGCAACGCCGCGACGTGCTCAAAAAAAGTCATCTCGTTATCGGATGACTTTTCCAGTTTATCGGTCATAGATTCGGGCAATTAAACGAACGCGCCCCATACCGGACGGGACGCCGCTCGGGAAACGAGCGAGGGAAACTATTTGGTCGTCTCGTCGGTCGGTTTGGTCGTCTCGTTCGACTTGGCCGGCGTTTCGGCCGTGTAATCCTTGCTCACGGCGTCCTTGAACTCCTTGATACCCCGGCCCATGCCGCGCATCAGCTCGGGAATCTTCTTGCCGCCGAAAAGCACCAGAATCAATGCGATAATGATAACCCACTGCCATCCGCCTATCATTCCCAACAAAATCAACAAAGGTAAGCTCGACATAATTTATGATCGTTTAAGTTTTCTACAACAATTCCGCACGAAGAGAGGAAATTCTCACCGCCTTATATCAAGGGACAATCTCCGTACTTTGCAAATATAACACAAAAAACGGGGTTTTGTTGTACGGCCGGCCGAAATTTTACCCTCGACGGACGCAATCGCCTTGTCCACAAGCGAACGGTCCTGCCCTGAGAGCAACGAGAGCGAGCCTCGCCCCCGGTACGGAGGTTCCGTCCTTTCCCCGACCGCCTCGGCAATCTGAGAGCAGGACATCGACCGAACGCGTTTCATCCGTGCCGACCTCGCGCCGGCGCTCCGGAACCGGGATGCGACCGGACGGTCGAAGCGACGAGCGGTCTCCGACAGACCCGGACACGATAACCCGGTATGCGTACTCGCCGGAACCGGCCGGCCGCTCCCGACTCCGCTATGAAAAGTACCGCTCCGACCGAATAGCCGAATGCCCTGCCCGAGCGCCGGCCTATCGCGACGGGCGTCCCGAGAAAGCATAAGGAATCCGACGGCCGTTTCAACCGCGAGAGCCCCTGCTCCATGCAGGATTCGTTGCCGACACGGGATCGCCCGAATCCGCACCCGAAAGGATAAAGGTTCACCGGGGCCGCCGCCGGAAAACGAAGAGGACCCCGGCCGAATGGCCGGGGTCCTCCGTATCCGATGCGCCGCCCTACTCCGCAGCGAAGAAATCGTACTTGCCCGAACCGATCTCGACGGTCACGAAGCCGTCGGCTTCCGTCACCGACTTGACGGCCGGATTCTCGGAGAGCGGCTTGCCGCCCTCGGTCACCTGCCCGGCCGACGAAGCCGGAATCCGGACGCTGGCCGTCGAGTTGGCGGGTATCTCCACTTTCCACGACAAGCCCTGCCCGTCGCGGCTCCAGCGGCTTGCGATCGGGCCGTAGGGAGACTCGGTCGCGGCATCCACCCAGTCGAGCCCGTCGGGGAAATAAGGCGCCATGACGACATGCTTGAATCCCGGAGCCGCCGGATCGGACTTGATGCCGGCCAGATTCTCGTAATACCAAGTGAGCAGATCGCCCAACAGCATCACATGGTTGCCGGAGTTCATCGCCGGATCGGCCGTGTCTCCGTTCCACAGCTCCCAGATCGTCGTCGCGCCCTTGTCGATCATGTAGCCCCAACTCGGATAGGTGCGGTTCGTCGCGATCGTATAGGCCAGATCGCCCGCTCCGTGCTGCGTCAGGCCGCGCATCAGGAACTGGATGCCGATCAGCCCCGTGCTGACATGGCTGTCGAATTCCCCTTTCGTCTTTTCGACGACGTTGGCGAACACTTTCTGCTCGAGCGAGTCGGGCACGAGGCCCTGCATCAGCGAAATGATGTTGGCCGTTACGGTATTGTTGGCATACTGGCCTGTCTCCGCGTTCAGGAACTGCTTGTTATAGGCGTCCTTGACCCGGGCGGCCAGGTCGAGATACTCGGCCGTATCGGCCTCGTGACCGCTCACGGCGGCGAAGCGGGCCATCATGTTCAGCAGGCGGTAATAGAAACTGGTGCCCAGCAGACGGCCGTCCGTCTTGCGGGCGGGGTCCTGAGAGTGGATCAGTTCCTGGCTTTCGGGCGGCATGCACCAGTCGCCGTAGACGTCGTTGATGACCAGCCCGTCCTTCATTTGTCGGTCGCGGATGTATTCGATCCACTTCTTCATCGAGGCGTAGTGGCGCTCGACGGGCCGCACGTCGCCGCGCTGGTTATAGAGCATGTCGGCCACGCAGAGATAGGCCGCCGGCCAAGTCACGTTGCCCGAATGCTGGTCGAAGGTCCAATGGGCCGGAGCCACATCGGGCACGCAGCCCGCGCTATCCTGCATCGCTTCGATGTCGCGCAGCCACTTCTCGTAGAGCAGCGTATTGCCGAACACGAAGCTTTCGCCGATACAGCCCGTAGCACGGTCGCCGAGCCAACCCATGCGCTCGTCTCGCTGAGGACAGTCGGTCGGCATGCTGCGGTAATTGCCGCGAATGCCCCAATAGGCATTCTTGAACACCTGATTGATCGTCGGATCGGAAGTCTCGAAACGGCCGATCGTTTTCATATCGTCGTAGACTACCTTGCCGACGAAGCTTTTCAGCTCGGGCTTGTATTTCAGGCCCGTGATCTCGACGAAGCGGAAGCCGTGGTAGGTGAAGCGAGGCTCCCACGAGAAGACGTCGTCTCCGGCCGGAATATAGACGTCGGTCACTTTCGCTCCCCTCAGATTGTCCATATAGAGACTGCCGTCGGGCTTCAGCGTCTCGGCGAAGCGCAGACGGACCGGCTCGCCTTTCTCGCCCTTGAGCGTCACGTTCAGCCAACCCACCATATTCTGTCCCATATCGAGAATATAGGTCGAGTCGTTCAGCTGGCTGATCGCCACCGGATCGATCTCCTCCATCACCCGGATGTTCGGATTGCGCTGCGCATGCAGCGCTCCCTCGGGAGCTCCGACGGAACGGGCGTTCATCCAGGCCGAGTCGTCGTAACCGGCCTCGGACCATTTGCCGAGCTCCTTGCTCGCGTCGTACTCTTCGCCGTCGAACTCGTTGTTGGCAATGATCGGGCCGTCGGTCGTCAGGCGCCAGGTCGTGTCGGTCACCACCACCTGCCGCTCGCCGTTCTCGTACTCGATCTCGAGCTGAGCCAGCAGCTTCGGAAAACCGAACTGCCTCAGCGAGCCGAGCAGTCCGGCCGACGGATCGCCCAGACGCATCGCGAAAAAGCGGCCGTTGCCGAGCGTCACGCCGATCGCGTTCTGCTTGTCCTTGACAAACTCGCTCACATCGAACGTATTATACGGGACGTTCGTGCTATAGTCGGTAGCCGTCGGAGCCAGCACGCTCTCGCCTACCCGCTTTCCGTTGATGTAGCACTCGTACAGGCCGAGCCCCGAAATATAGAGCCGTGCGTTCTTGACCTTGCCCTCGACGTCGAAAGGTTTGCGCAGATAGCGGGCCGCCAGCCGGCTGTCGCCCTCCATGCGGTCGGTCGCATTGAGCGCGCTGTCGATGCCGACCCAGCCGGCCTGCCAGTCCGAATCGTCGAGCAGGGCCATCGACCAGCGGGCCGGCTCGCTCCACGTTTCGTCGCCCGTATTGGTCGTCACGTGCACTTTCCAGAAATAATCCTTGCGGGACTCGAGTTGCGGACCTCCGTACTCGACCCATACCGACTCCCCGGAAGGAACCTCGCCGCTATCCCAGATCAGATTCTGTTCCTTTTTCAGATCGTTCTCGCTACCGGCCACGACGATCCGGTAGGAAGTCTGCGCTACGTCGCGCAGATCGCTGCGGAGCTGCCACCCGAAACGGGGAGTCCGCTCGTCCAGTCCCACCGGGTTTTCGAGCATCTCGACCGTCAGGTCGCCGACGGTCACCCGTTTGTCGTCGCAGCGGCAGAAAGCGAGCGCGGCGAGACACAGCATCAGCAAATGTAGTTTTTTCATAAGTGTAATAATTTGAAGGTTAGTTGGTACTTGGTCTGTTGGTTTCCGGGGCGGGCGAGCCGGAGGAGGCTCCGGCCGACTCCGAGAGGAAGCGCTCGGCTACGACGACGCGCACGGCCCGGTCGATGATTTCGAACTCGAACGGAGAATAGCCCAGCGCCTCGCCGTCGACCTCGACGGCGATCTCGGGCGAGGACTCGATGCGAATGCGGCGTCCGCGATTGAGACTGGTTTTACGCAGTTTGTATATGCGTCCGTTGAACAGCACTTTGAAATGAAGGAGCACCGCCAGCCGGCTCATCTTACGGATCACCGTCAGGTCGAACAGACCGTCGTCGGCTACCGCCTCGGGCGTCTGAAGCATGCCGCCTCCGTTGTAGCGACCGATTCCGATCGTCGCGCTGTATACCAGATCGTTGACGACCAGCTCGTCGTCGACGTACACCTTGACGCCCGTCGAAGAATAACGCAGCACGGCTTTCAGCGTGCTCCACAGATAGAGCCACTTGCCTTTCTTGCCCTCCTCCTTGAGGTGATTGTACTTCCGGTTCACGAAAGCGTCGAAGCCGACGCCCGCCACATTGGCCATGTAGCGGCTCTGCTTGTAGCTGGCCTTGTAGTACGATATGACGCCCACGTCCTGAAGGAACGAGTGTCCGTCGGCGATCGCGCGGATCGCCTCCGAATACTTGCGCGGGATGCCGAACATCCGGATCCAGTCGTTGCCCGTTCCGACGGCGATCACGCTCAGCAACACATCGGTCGTCGGAACGGTCTTCTGAATGAACAGCCCGTTGACGACCTCGTGGATCGTACCGTCGCCGCCGACTACGATAATCTTGCGGAAACCGTTGTTGACGGCCTCGACGGCCAGTTCGATCGCATGGTACTTCCGCTCGGTAAATACATACTCGGGCACGATATGACGCTCGCGCAGCAGCCGGCTGATCAGCGGCCAGTCGGTCAGCCCCCGGCCGCTGCCGGCCACCGGGTTGACGATCGCGAACCATTTGTCGGCAATCTCCATGAGTCTCTATTTTTCGGGCGCGCTGCGCAGCGTTTCGAGCAGATAGTTCCAAAAGCGCTCGACCGACGGAATGCTGACCTTCTCGTCGGGCGAGTGCGGATAACAGATCGTCGGGCCGAACGAGATCATGTCCAGATGCGGATAGTTCGTACGGATGATGCCGCACTCGAGCCCGGCGTGAATGGCCGTCACGGCCGGCCGGCGACCGAAAAGGCGTTCGTAGGACGCGACCATCGCCGCCAGAATCGGGGAATCCATGTCGGGATTCCAGCCGTCGTAAGCCCCGCTCAGGACGACTTCGGCCCCGGCGAGCTCGAACACCGAGGCGATGCGCTCGCCCAAATCGCGCTTCTCGCTGCCGACCGAGCTGCGCAACAGGCACTGTACCGCGATCCGGCCGCCGGACGAGACGACGCGGGCCAGGTTCGTGGACGTCTGCACGAGCCCCTTCATCGACGGGCTCATTCGCACGACGCCGTTCGGACATCCGTGCACGGCACGGATCAGCCGTCGCTGCGTATCCGTATCGATCAGCGAAGCGGGCAGGGCCGTTTCTTCGGCCGTCACGCTCACGCCTTCGTCGACGCTCCGGAGCTCCTCGCGCACGGTCCGTTCGAAATCGCGCACGGCCTCGCGGAACGCCCCGGCTTCGGCAGCCGGCACCGTCACGACGGCCCGGGCCTCGCGCGGGATCGCATTGCGCAGCCCGCCTCCGTCGACGCTCGACAGGCGCAGGCCGAATGCCTTCTCGGCCATTTTGAGCAAGCGGAACAGAACGAGGTTCGCATTGCCCCGCTCCAGCACGATCTCGATGCCGGAATGGCCGCCCTTAAGCCCCTTCACCTCGACGAGGAAAGCCGTCGAGGAAGCGGGTACGGATTCTTCTTCATAGGAAAAAGTCATCGACGCATCGAGCCCTCCGGCGCAGCCCACGTACAGCTCGCCCTCGGTCTCCGAGTCGAGATTGACCAGTATGTCGCCCCGCAGCATTCCGCCTTTCAGACCGTTCGCGCCGACCATGCCGGTCTCCTCGGTGGCGGTGATCAGCGCCTCGATCGGACCGTGCTCGATATCGTCCGATTCCAGCACGGCCAGTATGGCGGCCATGCCCATGCCGTTGTCGGCGCCGAGCGTCGTACCGTCGGCCTTCACCCATTCGCCGTCGACATAAGCTTCGATCGGATCGCGGACGAAATCGAACGCCTTGTCGCCGTTCTTCTGCGGAACCATGTCCATATGCGCCTGCAGGACGATTCCCTTGCGGGACTCCATGCCCGGGGTCGCCGCCTTGCGCATGATCACGTTGCCCGCCGCGTCGGCCTCGGCCTCGATGCCGTGCGTGTGCGCCTCGGCGAGCAGATACTCGCGAATCGCATCCTCGTGATGCGACGGACGCGGCACGCGGGTTATCTCGTAAAACTTCTCCCACACCCGGCGGGGCGAAAGCTCCTTCAGATTCTTTTCCATAATCGCTGTTTAAGATGGGCCCTCCCGTACTTCGCCGTGCCATTCCGGCCCGCATCTCCCCGGACCGCCCGGACAAGCCGCTCGTCCGCTCCGACAGGACTTTCGCAGACCGGCACAGGAAAGCCGGAGAGTCGAAGCGGCGCAGAAAGCGTAGGCCCTGTATATCAAAATCAAGTGAAATACCGCAAACGCCGGGCAGGGAAACGGTTCCGAGACTCGCTCCCGCAACCGGCGCTTTCGCGAGCGGATCCGAACGAACGGCAGGCAACCCCGCCGGCATGTCCGGCCGCTTCGGATCAATGCAGGCGCGCGAGCATATTGCGCACGTTGCTCTCGATGCGCGCAAGCACGTCGGGAGCCTCGTCTCTCACGAACCGTTCGCCGGTGATCTTCTCGTACAGCTCGATGTAGCGGTCGCTGACGCTATCGACGAACTCGTCGGTCATCTCGGGCACCTGCTGCCCGGGCTTGCCGCTGAAGCCGTGCTCCATCAGCCACTCGCGGACGAACTCCTTGGAAAGCTGACGCTGCGGCTCGCCTTTCGCGAAACGCTCCTCGTAGCCGTCGGCGTAGAAGTAACGCGAGCTGTCGGGCGTATGAATCTCGTCGATCAGGTAGATCTCGCCGTCGCGCTTGCCGAATTCGTACTTCGTATCGACGAGGATCAGGCCCCGCTCGGCGGCCATTTTCGTTCCCCGGCCGAACAAGGCCAGCGCATAGCCTTCGAGCTTTTCGTAATCTTCTTTCGACACGAGACCCTGCGCGACGATCTCCTCCTTGGAGATGTTCTGGTCGTGCGCGCCGATTTCGGCTTTGGTCGTCGGCGTGACGATCGGACGGTCGAAGCGCTGGTGCTCGCGCATGCCGTCGGGCAGGGGCACGCCGCAGATCGACCGGGCCCCCGCCTGATAATCGCGCCACGAGCTGCCGGTCAGATAGCCACGGACGATCATCTCGACCGGGAACGACTCGCACCGGTAGCCGACGGTCACCATCGGGTCGGGAGAGGCGATCTTCCAGTTCGGACAGATGTCGGCCGTCGCATCGAGAAACTTCGACGCGATCTGGTTCAGCACCTGCCCCTTGAACGGAATACCTTTGGGAAGCACCACGTCGAACGCCGAAATGCGGTCGGAAACCACCATCGCCAGATAGCGGTCGTCGATATTGTACACGTCGCGGACCTTGCCCTCGTACAGGCTTTTCTGGCCGTCGAAATGAAAATTTGTCTTGAGAATCGCTTTTGCCATTTTAATATTTAAGTTTACGGTTTTTCCTCGGTGCCGCCGCGCTTCTCGAAAGCCTCGACGATATGCTTGACCAGCCGATGGCGGATAATGTCCCGGTTGTCGAATCCGACGATCCCGATGCCGTCGATGCCGCGCAGCATGTCGATCACGGGCACCAGACCCGAATCTTCACGACGCGGCAGGTCGATCTGCGTCACGTCGCCCGTCACGATGAAGCGCGCGTTGCGCCCCATACGCGTAAGGAACATCTTGAGCTGCGAGACGGTCGTGTTCTGCGCTTCGTCCAGAATCACGAAGGCGTTGTCGAGCGTGCGGCCGCGCATGAACGCGAGCGGAGCGATCTGCACCGTCCCGTCCTCCATGAAGCGGCCGAGCTTCGCGGCGGGGATCATATCGTTCAGCGCGTCGTACAACGGCTGCAAATAAGGATCGAGTTTCTCCTTCATGTCGCCGGGCAGGAAGCCCAGCTTCTCGCCGGCCTCGACGGCCGGGCGCGTCAGAATAATACGCTTGACCTCCCGGTTGCGCAGCGCGCGGACGGCCAGCGCGATGGCCGTATACGTCTTGCCCGAGCCGGCCGGCCCGACGGCGAAAAGCAGGTCGTTCCGCTCGGAGAGCCTCAGCAGCCGCTGCTGATTGACCGTCCGGGCCCGGACGACGAGACCGGCGTTGCCGTGCACGATCACATCCTGCGGTTCCGGCAGATCGCCGTCGCCCGTCGGCATGCCGCCGTCGTACACCTGATCGATCACCTGAGGCGAAACATGGCCGTAGCGGCCGTAATACTCGATCAGCTGCGACAGCTTGCGGTCGAAACGCTCGATCTCGCCCGCCTCGCCGGTCACCTTGATCGACGAGCCCCGGGCGACCATTTTCAGTTTGGGGAACTTGCCGCCGATGCGGTCGATGTTCGATCCGGCCACGCCGTACAGCTCGGCCGGATCGATTCCCTCGATGCGTATCACCTTTTCCGTCATGCGTTCCATCGATCGTTAAAGCTTCTTTCGCCAAACGGCCGTCAGAACAGATAACTGAGCGTGAACTGCCACTGATTCATGCCCAGTTTGCCCGACGAGGCAGGGTTCTCGCCCTTGACCACCGTCATGTCGGCCCGCTTGAACTGCCCCCCGTAGCGCACGTCGAACCCGATATGCCCGAGCTCGATGCCCGCGCCCAGCTGATAGGAGACCAAAGGCCGCGTAATGTCGGCGGTAACGGCCATGGACGTTTTCTTGAGCTTGTTCTTCGTATCGTTCATCAGGTTGAATACCGGCCCGGCCATAACGCGCAGGAAAGCGATCTTCATACCCACCATCACCGGCAGTTCCAGATTCTTCATCGACACCTTGGCCGAGGCGTCCCCTTCCAGATTCATCGTGAACCGGTGGGAGGTATACATCAGCTCCGGCTGAATATACAGGATCGGCAAGTTGAAC
Organism: Alistipes ihumii AP11; assembly: GCF_025144665.1. Lineage (NCBI taxonomy): Bacteria > Pseudomonadati > Bacteroidota > Bacteroidia > Bacteroidales > Rikenellaceae > Alistipes > Alistipes ihumii. The sequence goes on from NZ_CP102294.1 coordinate 1,248,922, forward strand.
CGGGCCAGAAAGCCCAGCTGGTATCCGAAATCCTTATCGGCGTTCGCGATTCCCAGATCGGCGCCCGTCGACGGATTGAGCCCCTGCGTCTGCAGACCGGCGCGCACGCCGAAGACGATCGGCCCCTTGGCGGACAGGCTGCCGGCCGCGCAGCAGAACACGACGGCTGCCGCCGCCCACGCTGTCCATCGTTTTGTTGTCATACCCACAATTCCCGTTACGTTTGATTTAACCTCTCAAAGATACTAAAAAATATTCACCTGAACCGCCCGGCTGTTCCGCGAACGGCAAAAATCCCGCCGAGCAACGGTTTTTCCTTCGTTCAGAGCAGCGGGCTGAAGAGTCTCGACATCGCCTCATACATATTGTGCAGCAGGGGACGGCTCTCCCAATACTCGCGCGTGACCAGACGGCTCCGCTCCAGATCGCGCAGGAAATCGGCCTCGAGGCTCTCGGTAATCGCACGGTCGTACAAAATGGCCGACACCTCGAAATTGTCCTCGAAGCTGCGGATGTCCATATTGGCCGTCCCGACCGAGGCGAACCGGCCGTCGATCATGATCAGCTTGGAATGGTTGAAGCCCTTGCGGTAAAGATAGACCTTCACGTTGGCCTCGATCAGTTCGCCGATGTATGAGCGCGAGGCCCAGTAGACGATCTTCGAGTCGGACCGGCTCGGAATCATGATCCGCACGTCGATGCCGCTCAGCGACGCGACCTTGACCGCCGTCAGGATCGCCTCGTTGGGCAGGAAATAGGGCGAGGATATGTAGATGTGATGCTGAGCGTGGGAAATCGCCGAGAAAAAGGCCTGCATGATCGACGCCCAGTCCGAATCGGGCCCCGACGTGACGATCTGGATCATCGTCTCGTCCCGCACATGCGTCTTGGGCAGATACTTGTCGTAATCGGCGAGCAGCTTCTTGGTGACGAAAAACCAGTCCGTAATGAAAACGATCTGAAGCATCCCGACGGCTTCGCCCTCGAGCCTCAGATGAGTGTCGCGCCACGGCCCGAGCTTCGTACCGGTAACGTAACGCTGCGCGATATTGATTCCTCCCGTAAAGCCTATCCTGCCGTCGACGACCAGAATCTTGCGGTGGTTGCGGTAGTTGACATGGCTCGTGAGCCAAGGGAAAACGACCGGCATGAAGCAGCGCACCTCGACGCCCGCCCGGCGCAACCGCCCGAGATACTTGCGCCCGAGCCCCCAGCTCCCTACGTCGTCGTAGATCAGCCGCACCTCGACGCCCTCGGCGGCCTTGGCGATCAGGATGTCGGCGATCTCGCGGCCCAGCTCGTCGTCCTCGATGATATAGTATTCCATATGGATCGACTCGCGGGCCTGCCGCAGCGCCCGGCGTATCTCGTCGAACGTCTCCGCCCCGTCGTTCAGCACCCGGACGCGGTTGTGCACGGTCAGCAACGCCTTGTTGCTGTTGAGCAGCAGCGTAATGGTATCGCGGTGATCGCTGATCTCGGACTTGTGCAGCAGCGACGGATGATTGATCTCGTATATCTGTTGCCGGCTCAGCGCATCGATCTGCTCCAGATCGTGCAGCTCCTTGCGGTTGAACAGTTTCTGCTTGCGGTGATTGCGGCCGAACACGATGTAGAAGACGAATCCCACGACCGGCAGCAGCGAGATCACGATGATCCACGACAGCGCCTTGACCGGCTCGCGCTTGTCGTGGATGATCACGGCGATCGTAACGATCACGAACAGAATATAGCCGACGCTCAGAAATGACTTCAGGTCGGCCCAGCCTATGGTCAGCATCACCTCCTGCATATCCGGATTCCGTATGGGGGAATACGCAAAGATAATAAACCCGACGAAAAATTTGGCCATATTCCGTACTAAAAGTCAGAAGGTTCGCATTTCTCCGGCATTCGCAGAGCGGCCCACTCCGGAATCCGGAGCGCGACGGGAAAACAATCCGCTGATTGTCCGGAACAATCCGTCCGGCTCTCCGACGGCTCATCAAATCGGATGCCGGAATATTCCCGTCCGAAATCGACAGGAAAGTTGGAAATTCGGAAATGTTTGCTTACATTTGCCTTATCGAAAGAGTTCTGACCCTCGCAAGGGGTCGGGATTTTTTCTTTTTTTATACGATAAACCCCTGACATGAAACCGAAGACTCGATTTTACATATGCGTGACGTTCCTGCTGCTCTCGGTATTATGTCTCGGAGGCACGCTGGTAGTCTGCATGATCGACAGGCAGCCCAAGAACTATCTGACGGCGCTGATCTTTCTGGCCTGCTCGGTAACGTTCTTTCAGGTAATCCGCCAGATGATCGACCTGAGGGACTGAGCGGCCGAAGGAATTTTTCACGAAACATTTAATCTTATCACATTATGGCATCGAACATTGTTTATCTGACCGAGGCGGGTCTGCAAAAACTCAAGGACGAACTGGATCACCTCCGTTCGGTAGAGCGTCCCGCCATCTCGGCAGCCATCGCCGAGGCGCGCGACAAGGGAGATTTGTCGGAGAACGCCGAGTACGACGCGGCCAAAGAGGCTCAGGGCATGCTGGAAATGCGCATCGCCAAGCTGGAAGACACGGTGGCCAATGCCCGCGTGATCGACGAGTCGCGCATCGACACGAACACCGTACAGATCCTGAACCGAGTAAAAATGAAAAATATGACGACCGGCAAGATCGTAGAATATACGCTGGTCTCGGAAAACGAGGCCAACCTCAAGGAAGGCAAGCTGGCGATCGGCACCCCGATCGCGCAGGCGCTGCTCGGAAAGAAAAAGGGCGAAGAGGTGGACGTAAAGGTTCCCTCGGGCATGCTTCGCCTCGAAATCCTGGATATCTCGATCTGACGAAAACCGGCGGCATACCGGAGAAAGCCGCTCCGATGAGCCCGATCAGCATGCGACCGGCCGAGTTTCGGCCGGTCGCGCCTGTTCGGGAATTTCCGAAACGGACGAAAGATAATTTCCCCGCGCTTCCCCTGACGAACGAAAAGCGGAACTTTCCTGCGGTCGTGTCCCAAGCGGCTGATTCCGACGAGAGCCGAACGGAACGACGGACCGAAAGAGCGAGCATCCCTGCACGCACGGCTCATCCCCGAACGGATTCCGGACAAGAGGTCTGCCGAACGCCCGGAAACGGCCGCTCCCGACAATCGCCGCAAAGACAGTCGACGAGAAACAGAGCGAAAGCAGCTAAGGACGGCGTCCGTCCCCGTTTTTCCGAGCAAAGCGAAGGAGCAGGAACGTATCTCTACGCACTCGCAAGATCCGGTCCTGCACATACAAAGCAGTCCGTCCGCAGGCAGGAAGCGAAATCCGGCATTCCGAACCGTAAGACCGGAACGACGAGTACCTTCCAATAGCGAATGAATTTCAATGGACGGACAGCAACGAAGCGAGTCTCGCTTTTCCGCGAAACGCACGCTCCCGGCCCGAGCCATCCGGTACGGCAGACCGGAATCAACGGTCGGCCCCGGCACGATCCTCATCGGACCGAGCGACCGGCCGGAACGATCCCCGCAGAAAACGAACCGACGACGTAAGCCGATCCGGGGCATCACAGGCAGAACGCGTCCCGGACCATCCCGCTGCGCAATCGTCTCAAGCGGATCAACCGTATAAAAAGAAAGAGCCGCCCGACGGCGACCCTCTCCCCTTCCTATCGGAAATTACAGATTAGCATTCCATCTTACCGGCCGACCCCAACACGTTGATCAGCTTCTTTTTATAAAGCTCGCGCAGCCAGTCGCGAGCCGGACCGAGGTACTTGCGCGGGTCGAATTCGGCAGGCTTCGTAGCCATCACCTCGCGAACGGCAGCCGTCATGGCCAGGCGGCCGTCGGAGTCGATATTGATTTTGCAGACGGCCGACTTGGCAGCCTCGCGGAGCTGGTCCTCGGGAATGCCGATGGCATCCTTCAGCGCGCCGCCATACTTGTTGATGATGGCTACCAGATCCTGAGGCACCGACGACGAGCCGTGCAGCACGATCGGGAATCCGGGGATCTTCTTCTCGATCTCCTTCAGGATATCGAAACGCAAGGGGGGCGGAACCAAAACGCCGTTCGCGTCGCGGGTGCACTGCTCGGGCGTGAACTTGTTGGCACCGTGCGAGGTGCCGATCGAGATGGCCAGCGAGTCGACGCCGGTGCGCGATACGAAGTCGATGACCTCCTCGGGCTGCGTATAGGTATGATGTTCGGCCTTCACGTCATCCTCGATGCCGGCCAGCACGCCGAGCTCGCCTTCGACCGTCACGTCGAACTGATGAGCGTAGTCGACCACTTTCTTCGTCAACGCGATATTTTCCTCGTAGGGGAAGTGCGAGCCGTCGATCATCACCGACGAGAAGCCCATGTCGATGCACGATTTGCAAAGCTCGAACGAGTCGCCGTGATCGAGGTGCAGCACGATCTGCGGATGGGCGCAGCCCAGCTCCTTGGCGTACTCGACGGCCCCCTGAGCCATATAGCGCAGCAGCGTCTGATTGGCGTACTTGCGCGCGCCGCTCGACACCTGCAGGATGACGGGCGACTTGGTCTCGACCGCAGCCTGAATGATGGCCTGCATCTGCTCCATGTTGTTGAAGTTGAACGCAGCGATCGCATACTGCCCTGCGATGGCCTTCTTGAACATCTCGCGGGTGTTCACCAGACCCAAATCCTTGTAGTTAACCATAACTGATTCGTTTTATGTTAGTAAATGCGTAACTCGTCCTCTCGCGGCAACTTTCGCCCGACACCCGTCGCCGAAGCCCTTCCGAAGCCGTCCCGGGCTTTTCCGCCGACAGGCGGCCGGATTTCCCTCGCGGCCCAAATTTAGCGAAATTTCGTCGCATTGCGAAGGGTTTCATAAAATTATTTAAAATTCATTTCGCCGCGAAACGACGGCAAGCCGCGCCGAGCTCGGAGCGAACGGGGCTCGGTCATGTCCGATCCGTCATCCGTGCAAGGCTCCGTCTGCCGGTATCCGGGGCGGACAATCGCCCGGCCCGAGCAAAATCCGGAACGGTCTTTCCCGGTTCCGCTCCGATAGCGGAACGGACCGAACCGTCCGCCCTTCGATCGATCTCCCGGCCACAAAAGCGATAGCCGGAAATCCCCCGTCTTTCTACGGCGGACGACGATTACCCGCCCCCCCGACCATGCGAGCGTTCCAAACGCCAAACGACCGAAAACTCCGCCGTCCGGCTCCCTCGTCCGGCCTCGCCGTCAGAATATAAGAGAGGATGCCGGAACCGATCCGACATCCTCCCATGCGTGTCATGCGCCGGACAAGACAGTCGGCGTCCCCCAAACTACAACCGCTTGCGCAGCTCTTCGCCCTGCTCCTCGTAGCCAGGCTTGCCGAGCAACGCGAACATATTCTTCTTGTAGGCTTCCACGCCGGGCTGATCGAACGGATTGACCCCGAGCGCATAACCGCTCATGCCGCAGGCCTTCTCGAAGAAATAGAGCAACGCTCCCAGATAATACTCGTCGAGCTCGGGCAGCTCGATCCGGATATTGGGCACGCCCCCGTCGACATGGGCCAGCATCGTTCCCATCTCGGCCATGCGGTTCACCTCGCCGATGCGCTTGCCCGCCAGATAGTTCAGGCCGTCCAGATTGTCCGCATCGGACGCGATCTTCAGCGTATGCTTCGGATGACCGATGCTGACGATCGTTTCCATCAGCGTCCGCTCGCCCTGCTGAATGTACTGCCCCATCGAGTGCAGGTCGGCCGTCAGCGTCACGCTGGCCGGGAAAATTCCTTTGCCCTCCTTGCCTTCGCTCTCGCCGTAGAGCTGCTTCCACCACTCGGCCACATAAAGCAGCTTCGGATCGTAGCTGCCCAGAATCTCGATCTTGCAGCCCTTGCGATAGAGCGCCGTCCGCGCGGCAGCGTAAAGAGCCGACGGATTCCGCTCGAAGGGCACGTCCGTTCCGGTGGCCTTCTCCATATCCTGCGCGCCGCGGACCAACTCGCCGATCCGGACGCCGGCGGCGGCCAGCGGCAGCAGGCCGACGGGCGTCAGCACCGAATAGCGTCCGCCGACATTATCGGGAATCACGAACGTGGCATAGCCTTCTTGCGTCGCAAGTGTCCGCAGGGCTCCGCGCTTGGCGTCGGTCACGGCGACGATCCGCTTGGACGCCTCGGCCTTGCCGTAGCGCGACTCGATCTCCTCTTTGATCAGGCGGAACGCGACGGCCGGCTCGGTCGTCGTGCCCGACTTGGAAATGACGATCGCAGCGATCCGATAGGGCTTCACGGCGGCCAAGAGCTCCGAGAGATAGTCCTCGCTCAGGTTCTGCCCCGCGAACAGCAGCAGCGGCCTGTCCTGCTTCTTGCGCAACAACTGGAAGGAGTCGTTCATCGCTTCGTACACGGCTTTCGTCCCGAGGTACGATCCCCCGATCCCGATCACGACGATCACATCGGCGAGCGATGCGAGCGAGCGGGCGCACGCCTCGACGGCTTCGAGCTCCTCGGAGCCGATCCGGCCCGGCAGGGAAACCCAGCCCAGAAAATCGCCGCCCTTGCCGCTGCCGTCGTACAGCATCCGGTTGGCCGCCTCGATCTCGCCTTTCAGCGCATCGACCTCGGCCTGCGAAGCGCGGCCGTAGATCTTGTCGATATTCACATTGATAATACCCATGACAGTAAGTTATTTGGATTCATATCAGTTTCCCGGTCAGAAGCTTCAGGCTGGCCGCCGGAGACTCTCCCTCGTAGAGGATGCCATAGACGGCCCGCGCGATCGGCATCTCGACGCCGTAGCGCTCGTTGATCCTCATCACGCATTCGGCCGCGTAATACCCTTCGGCCACCATACTCATCTCCACGCGGGCCGCCTCGACCGAGTAGCCCTTGCCGATCATCAGCCCGAACCGGCGGTTGCGGCTGAACTGCGAATAGGAAGTGACGAGCAGGTCCCCGAGATAGGCCGATGCGAACGTATCGCGCTGCGCAGGATAGGTCTCGGCCATAAAGCGCGACATCTCCATCGCCGCGTTGCTGATCAGCACGGCGACGAAGTTGTCGCCGTAGCCCAGCCCGAGCGCGATGCCGACGGCCATCGCGTAGATGTTCTTGAGCACGGACGCATATTCTATGCCGTAGATGTCGGTCGAATAGCTGACGCTGATATAGGGCGTTCCGATCTTCTCGCCGAGCGCTCGCGCGTTTTCGGGCTCCTTGCATACGGCCGTCAGATAGGAAAGCCGTTCGAGGGCTACCTCCTCGGCGTGACACGGCCCCGACACGATGCCGAGCTGGCAGAACGGCACGCCGTAGCGGCGGTTGACGTACTCGGCGACGGTCACCAGCTCGCCGGGCACGATCCCTTTGATGGCCGAAATCACGAACTTGTCCGAAAGCGGCTCGGCGAGCGGCTCGAGCGTCGTCTTCAGGTAGACCGACGGAACGGCCAGCACGATCACCTCGGCAGAGCGGACCGTCTCGTTCAGATCGTCGGAGGTCCTCAGACGACCGGTGTCGAAATGCACGTCGCGCAGATAGCGCGGATTGGTCTCGTTGCGGCGAACGGACTCCAGCACCTCGCGGTTGCGGATGTACCAGCCTACGGATGTCTCGTTCTCGAGCAATATTTTGACCAGAGCGGTCGCCCAGCTGCCGTATCCGATCACGGCGCAGCGGGACTGCCTGTCGATTCTGAAAGCCATGCCAAAAAGTTTCGCGTCCGGCAAATGTACGAACTTATTCGCTAATTCCGTCGTCTGCCGACAGAAAGCAGACCGGAGGAAAGAACGCGCCTCCGCCCGGAAAGCCGATTTCCCGGACGGAAACGCAACGCGCGGCGCGCTTTTCGCGTTATATTACGCAACGGAACGGACGCTTCCCGGCCGCGGGCTAAAAAAACTCCCGCCTCGCTGTCGGGAGTCCGGCTCTTTTTTCCTATCTTTGTCCGACTAACGAACAACAAAACTCAAACGATCGTGAAAAAGATAAAAAGCGCTCTCATTTCGGTTTACTACAAGGACGGATTGGAACGGATCGTCAGAAAGCTCGCCGAGGACGGCGTTGCGATATACTCCACCGGAGGGACCCTCTCGTTCATCGAGTCGCTGGGTCTGAAGGCCACCTCGGTCGAAAGCCTGACGGGCTATCCGTCGATCCTCGGCGGACGCGTCAAGACGCTCCACCCGAAAGTTTTCGGCGGCATCCTCGCCCGCCGCGACAACCCGAAAGACTCCGAACAGGCGGCGCAGTACGAAATACCCGAGATCGACGCGGTGATCGTCGACCTCTATCCGTTCGAGCAGACCGTCGCTTCGGGCGCGCCCGAGCAGGACGTCATCGAGAAGATCGACATCGGAGGCATCTCGCTGATCCGCGCCGCAGCGAAAAATTTCAAGGACGTCGTGATCGTACCTTCGGTCGACCAGTACGCCGAATTCTTCGAAATCATCGACGCGCAGCATAGCTCTACGACGCTCGAGCAGCGCCGCCGTTTCGCGGCTCATGCGTTCAACGTCAGCTCGCACTACGACACGGCCATCTTCAGTTATTTCAACCGTCAGGAGAAGATCGACTCGTTCAAGCTGAGTCTGACCCGGGGCACGACGCTGCGCTACGGTGAGAACCCGCATCAGGCCGCCACGTTCTACGGCGATCTGGACGGGCTGTTCGAGAAGCTCAACGGCAAGGAAATCTCGTACAACAACCTCCTCGACATCGACGCGGCCGTGGGTCTGATCGGCGAGTTCACGGAGCCCACGTTCGTCATCATGAAGCACAACAACGCCTGCGGCGTCGCCAGCAGGCCGACCGTACTGGAAGCATGGAAGGACGCCTTGGCGGGCGATCCGGTCTCGGCTTTCGGCGGCGTGCTGATCACCAACCGCGAGGTGGACGCCGCAACGGCCGACGAGATCAACAAGCTGTTCTTCGAGGTGATTCTCGCACCCTCTTACAGCGAGGCGGCGCTCGAGACGCTCCGCAGCAAGAAAAACCGCATCATCCTGCGCCTCAAGCAGACGGAGCGCGCCCCGCAACTGTTCCGCTCGCTGCTGAACGGCGTCGCCGTACAGGACCGCGACGCGAAGGTGGGCGGCGTAGACGGAGAGCCGCACTACGCGACCGAGAAGCACGCTTCGGCCGAGCAGACGGCGGACCTGATTTTCGCGAACAAGATCGTCAAGCACTCGAAAAGCAACGCGATCGTACTGGCCAAGAACGGCATGTTGCTTTCGAGCGGCATCGGACAAACCTCGCGCGTGGACGCGCTCAAGCAGGCGATCGCCAAGGCCAAGGGCTTCGGGTTCGACCTGAAGGGAGCCGTCATGGCCTCGGACGCCTACTTCCCGTTCGGCGACTGCGTCGAGATCGCCCATAAGGAGGGCGTCGACGCGGTGATCCAGCCGGGCGGTTCGGTCCGCGACCACGAGAGCATCGACTACTGCAACGCCCATGGCATGGCGATGCTGTTCACCGGGCTCCGCCATTTCAAGCACTGACGGGGCGAGCCGCTCCGGCCGTCCGCAGGGCGGCTCCGCCGCGTTTTCCCAATAAATACGAACAAACACTAAGCGACATGGGTTTATTCTCTCTGACACAGGAGTTGGCCATCGACCTCGGCACAGCCAACACGATCATAATCAACAACGGCAAGATCGTCGTCGACGAGCCGTCGATCGTCGCGCTCGACCAGCATACCGGCAAGCCGATGGCCATCGGCAAGAAAGCCCGCCAGATGCACGGCAAGACGCATCAGAACATCAAGACGATCCGCCCGCTGAAGGACGGCGTGATCGCCGACTTCAACGCGGCCGAAATCATGCTGCGCGGACTGATCAAGATGGTCAAGACCAACGGGCGGCTGTTCAGCCCGTCGCTGAAGATGGTCATCTGCATCCCCTCCGGCTCGACGAACGTCGAAATCCGCGCCGTGCGCGACTCGGCCGAGCACGCCGGAGGCCGAGAAGTATACATGATCTACGAGCCGATGGCCGCCGCGCTCGGAGCGGGGCTCGACGTCGAGGCTCCGGAAGGCAACATGGTCGTCGACATCGGAGGCGGTACGACCGAAATCGCCTGTATCTCGCTCGGAGGGATCGTCTGCAGCGAGAGCATCAACGTCGCGGGCGACGTGTTCACCGAGGATATCCAGACCTACATCCGCCAGCAGCACAACATGCGCATCGGCGAGCGTACAGCCGAGGATATCAAGATCGCCGTCGGCGCCGCGCTGCCCGAACTGGTCGAGGAGCCCGAGGACTTCGTCGTGACGGGCCCGAACATCCTCACCTCGCTGCCGTCGGTGCTGACCGTCTCGTACAACGAGATCGCCTACGCGCTCGAGAAGTCGCTCGTCAAGATCGACGCGGCGATCATGAAGGTGCTCGAGATGGTCCCGCCCGAGCTGTACGCCGACATCGCCCGCAACGGCATCTATCTGGCCGGAGGCGGCGCGCTGCTCAAGGGGCTCGACCGCCGTCTGTCGGAAAAGACCAACATTCCGTTCCACATCGCCGAAGACCCGCTGCGGGCCGTCGCGCGCGGAACGGGCATCGCGCTGAAAAATATCGGCCGCTTCTCGTTCCTGATGAGATAGACGGCCGTCCGAGAAACATGGAATGATCAAGTTCTTCCTGTTCATAAAAAAGATTCACTTCGTTCTCGCGTTCGTCGTGCTCGAGGCGTTCGCGCTGCACTACTACGCCAACAGCACGAGCTACACGAAAGCCAAGCTGATCACCGCCTCCAACTACGTGGTGGGCGGCATTTACTCTCAACTGTCGGGCATCGGCAGCTATTTCCGCCTCAAAAGGGAAAACGCCGCGCTGAACGCCGAACTGGCCGCACTGCGCAACCGGCTCGACGGACTGCTTCCGTCCACGGCGCGCGATTCCGTGCTGAGCCCCGCCGACTCCGCCGCGCTGACGGATACGGCCGGGAGACGGAAATACGAATACTATCCGGCGAAGGTCGTCAACAACTCGATCACGCGGCAGGAAAACTACATCACGATCGACCGGGGCGCCGACGACGGCATGCGGCCCGACATGGCGCTCGTCGCCGAAGGTGGGATCGCAGGATATATCGTAGGATGCTCCGACCGTTTCTCGGTCTGCCTGTCGGTGCTGAACCGCAATTTCAGGACCAGCGGAAAGATCAAGGGCGGCGACTATTTCGGCTCGGTCTATTGGGACGGAACGAGCTACCGGCATCTGACGCTTTCGGAAATTCCGAAATATGCGCAGATTCATGCGGGCGACACGATCGTCACGACGGCCCACTCGTCGATTTTCCCGCCCGATCTGACGATCGGCACGGTCGAGAGTTTCGAGCTGAACAATGCGACCTACTACGACGTGAAAGTGAGGCTGCACACCGACATCGCGGCGCTGAACAACGTATTGGCCGTGCGTTATATCGACGCCGACGAGCGCGGAGCTTTGGAGCAGAGCGTCGTCGCGCCGGAGGCCGAATAGGAACGAACGAAAGCCGTTCCGTTCCCCTCTCCGTTCGCTCACTCTGGCAAGCGGCTTTCCCGGAAGCAACAAGCCCGGGGCGGGGAAAAGATACCGGGAAGCGTCGCGGCGGAACCTCGCCCGACCGCAACGGGCCGGAATGCAAGGGTGTCTTCCGGACGAGAAAACGACGGCGGGAAACAGACGCAAAGCCGAAACCGGCAAGCGGGCAAACATACACCGGCCTCAAGCGGTCCCGAGTCTCGCGTCATCGAGCGTCGGGAAAAACACGGAAGCCGGACGAACCGGCGCGCAAGCGCAACTTTTATAAAAACGCAACGAAGCCATGCACCGCACGCTGCAATACGCGATTCTTTTCATCGTAATGGTGATCCTGCAGATCTTCCTGTTCAGCCGGATCGGTATCAGCGTGTACGTCCATCCGCTGGTCTGCATCGCGTTCATCGTCCTGCTGCCGATGGAGATCGCTCCGTTGGCGCTGCTCGGACTGGGGCTGCTGCTGGGCGTCACGTTGGACTTTTTCATGGCCACGGCGGGCATCCATACGGTCGCGGCGCTGTTGGCCGCTTTCTGCCGCCCGGCACTGCTGAACGTGCTCGTAGGTAAAGACGAAGTCAAGGACGGGGGCGTGCCGAACGTCAACCGGATCGGCGCCAAGAAGTTCGTCCGCTACGCATCGGCGATGATCCTCATCCACAGCACGGCCTTTTTCCTGTTGGAGGCCCTCTCGTGGAGCTTCTTCTACCGGACGGCGCTTCGCATCGCGCTGAGTTCGGCCGTCACGCTTCCGCTGGTCTATTTCTGCCAGAAGCTTTTTTCGGTCAACCGTCAAAAGATCTGAGCCGTGGACAGTCTCAAGCGAGTCAAGACACTACAAATCAGCGTTGTCGCAGTAGCGATCGTGCTTCTGCTGAGGCTTTTCTACATTCAGGTCATCGACGACAGTTACAAATCGAACGCGGCGAACAACGTGCTGCGCTACACGGTGCAATATCCGCCGCGAGGCGAAGTGTACGACCGCAACGGCCGCTTTCTGGTGCAGAGCAAGGAAGCCTACGATCTGATGGCCATCCCGCGCGAGATCAGACCGTTCGACACAGCGGCGATGAGCCGCATACTGGGCGTCAGCGTCGAACAGATCCGCAAGGAGCTCCGTAAAGCGAGCAACTTCTCGCGCCGGAGAGCCTCGGTCATTTTCAAACAGCTACCCAAGGAGGTCAAGCTGCGCTTCGAGGAGCACGGCTTTCCGGGTTTCTTCACCGTCTACCGCACAGTGCGCTCCTACCCGACCAAAATGGCAGGCAACCTGTTGGGCTACGTGGGCGAGGTCAACGACCGCATCCTCGAGCGCAACCCGTACTACCGCAGCGGCGACTACATCGGCATGAGCGGTATCGAGCAGGCTTACGAAGAAGTGCTTCGCGGAGAAAAGGGCGTCAAGATCGAAATGGTCGACGTACACGGTATCCCCAAAGGCTCCTATGCGAACGGCATTTACGACACGCTGCCCTCGCCGGGCGTCGCGATCACCTGCACGATCGACGGCCGATTGCAGGCGTTCGCCGAGGAGCTGATGCAGGGCAAGGTAGGCAGCGTCGTCGCGATCGAGCCCGCTACGGGAGAAATACTGGTTATGGCCAGCAGCCCCACTTACGATCCCGACGAACTGGTCGGACGCGAGCGGGGAAACAACTACATGAAGCTGCTCGACGACCCGCGCCGGCCGCTGTTCAACCGGGCCGTCATGTCGTCCTATCCGCCCGGTTCGACGTTCAAGGTCGTGCAGGGCCTGATCGGATTGCAGGAAGGCGTGCTCGTCCCCGAGCAGACTTATCCGTGTCACGGCGGATACCCGTACGGCCGAGGCATGGCATGCCATGAGCACTACTCTCCGCTCGACCTGGAGGGAGCGATCCAAAACTCGTGCAACGCTTATTTCTGCTACGTGTTCCGCAACGTCATCGAAAACAAGAAATACGGCGACATAGACGAAGGGTTCGACCTGTGGGCGGACTACGTCCGCAGCTTCGGATACGGCCGCAAGCTCGGCTCGGACTTCACGGGCGAGCTGAACGGCAACGTGCCCGAAGCGGCTTTTTATGACAAAGCCTACCGGGGAAGGTGGAACGGACTGACCGTCATCTCGCTGTCGATCGGACAGGGCGAACTGGGCTGCACGCCGCTTCAGATGGCCAACATGGTGGCCACCGTGGCCAACCGGGGCCATTACCGTATTCCGCACGTCGTCAAGCGCATCCACGACCGGGATTCGATCGACGCGCGTTTCTACGAGGACCATTACACGAAAGTCGACGCGCGCCACTTCGACCCGATCGTCGAGGGCATGTACAAGGCCGTCAACGAAGGCGGCACGGGGCGCATCGCGATGGTGCCGGGCCTCGACATCTGCGGCAAGACCGGAACGGCGCAGAACCCGCACGGAGCGGATCACAGCACCTTTTTCTGCTTCGCGCCCCGCAACGACCCGAAAATCGCCGTCTCGGTCTATGTCGAGAACGGCCGCTTCGGCGCGACGATCGCCGCGCCGATCGCCAGCCTGCTCACGGAACTCTATCTGACCGACACGATCACGCGGCCGGCGCTGGTCGATTACGTCAAGAACATGCAGATCGCCTATCCTTACTATGAGAAGCAGCGAAAGGGAAAATAGCCTCGCGCTCGGGCGCGTCGATTGGGTGACCGTCGCGGTATACGCGGCGCTCGTGCTGATGGGCTGGCTCAACATATACGCCGCCGTCTACGACGATGCGCACGCGAGCATATTCGACATCGGCCAGCGCTACGGCATGCAGATGGTATGGATCGGCATCTCGGCCTTCATCGCCCTGTCGATCCTGCTGATCGACGACAAGTATTACCATGTGCTGGCTTACCCGCTCTACTGGCTGTCATTGCTGCTGCTGATCGGCGTACTGTTTTTCGGCAAAGAGGTCCACGGGGCCAAGTCGTGGATCGAGATCGGCCCGGTGGCGCTCCAGCCGACCGAGTTCGTCAAGTTCACGACGGCGCTGGCGCTGGCGCGATACATGAGTTCCTACACGTTCGACATACACCGGTTCGGGGATCTGCTCCGCGTAGGGGCTATCCTCGGACTGCCGGTCGCGATCGTCATGCTGCAAAACGACACCGGATCGGCCCTCGTGTACGGCTCGTTCCTATTCATGCTTTTCCGGGAGGGATTCAACGGTTGGGTCTACGTCGCGCTGTTCCTGGTCATCTCCCTGTTCGTGCTGTCGTTCCTGCTCGAGCCCACGATGCTGCTGATCGTGCTGATTCTGGTCTGTGTCGCGGGCGAAGCGGCAACCAACGGACTGTGGCGCAGCAAGGCGATCTATCTGGCGGGACTCGCCCTCGGAGCGATCCTGATTTATGCCGGAGCTTCGCTGGCGGGAGTTCCGATCGGCTGGTACGCGGCCATCCTGTCGGCCGTCGTGCTGTCCTCCGCGGCCGTCGCCGTCTACGCCTACCGATACAAGATACGCAATACGCTGACTTTCGTACTGCTGTTTTTCGGTTCGCTCGTCTTTACCCGCACGATCGACTACGTGTTCCATAACGTGATGCAGATTCACCAGCAGAAGCGCATTCTCGACTTGCTGGGTCTCGAGTCGGACCTCAAGCACTGGGGATACAACGTGAATCAGTCGAAAATAGCTATAGGCTCGGGCGGCTTCAGCGGCAAGGGCTTTCTGGAGGGGACGCAGACTAAGTTCAATTTCGTGCCCGAGCAGAGCACCGACTTCATCTTCTGCACCGTCGGCGAGGAATGGGGCTTTCTGGGCAGCCTGACCGTCGTCGTGCTGTTCGCGATCCTGATCCTGCGTCTGATCCGCATGGGCGAGCGCCAGATGGAACCGTTCGGAAGGATCTACTGCTATTGCGTAGCGTCGATCTTCCTGTTCCACGTCGCGGTCAACATCGGCATGACGATCGGGATCATGCCGGTGATCGGCATACCTCTGCCTTTCTTCAGCTACGGCGGCTCGTCGCTGATCGCGTTCACGGTCCTGCTGTTCGTAGCCGTCCGCCTCGACGCGGCGAAGCGGGAGCTGTCGATATGATTCACGAACACCGCAACACCCGTATGCGAAACCGAAATCTTTACGTCCTCACGGGAGGGCCCGGAGGAGGCAAGTCGACCGTGCTCGACATATTGGACGGAATGGGATACCATACGGTCCGCGAAGCGGGCAGGAAAATCATCCGCAGTCAGGCCGAAACCGGCGGGAATGCCGTTCCGTGGGCCGACACGGCCCGGTATGCCCGCCTGATGTCGCTCCAATCCCGAAAAAGCACGCGGACCTCGGCGAACCCTGCTTTTTCGACCGGGGGATAGTCGACGTTTGGGGCTATTGCCGGCTGATCGGACTGCCGGTATTTCGGGAACTGAAAAACGCGGCCGAGAAGTGTCTATACAACGAAAGGGTTTTCCTCTTCCCCTTTTGGGAAGAAATCTATGTCAACGACTCCGAAAGGAAACAGAGCCCGGACGAAGCCCGAGAGACCTGCCGAATTCTGAAGGACACCTATGAGAGGCTCGGCTACCGCACCATAACTGTACCTTTCCTGCCGCCCGGCGAACGGGCCCGATGGATGATCGACCGTATCGGAAAGACTCCGTAAACGAACGGTTTTCCGTCCGGACGCGGCACGAGGCTTTTTTCGATCTTTCGCTCGCGACCGTATACGCCCGTTTTTCTGAAGACGACCGTTCTTTTTTCACCTGCACTATTTTTGTACCTTTGCCCGGGTGCGGAAACGAAGGAAAACGGAGCTGAAATCCGTATGCCGTCCGCTCCGAATCGAACAGCTTCGGTCATAAGACCGGTCCGCACACACGGCCCGGGCCAAGCTATCGCATCATTTAAACGTAAAACAGTCATGTCAAACCACCCGAAAGGGCTCACCGGAGCCGAAGTCGAGCAGAGCCGGCAACGGTACGGAGCCAACGTGCTGACCCCTCCCAAACGCAAGTCGCTGTGGAGGCTCTTTTTCGAGAAGTTCAACGATCCGGTGATCCGCATCCTGCTGGTCGCCGCCCTGCTTTCGCTCGGCATAGGATTCATCCACAACGAGTTCGCCGAGGCGATCGGCATCTTCTGCGCAATCTTCCTCGCCACGGGCGTCGCCTTCTGGTTCGAGTACGACGCGATGAAAAAATTCGACGTGCTGAACAGCACCAACGACGACACGCCGGTCAAGGTCGTCCGCGACGGCCACGTGACCGAAATACCCAAGCGCGACGTCGTAGTCGGCGACACGGTGATCCTGCAAAGCGGCGAGGAAGTACCAGCCGACGGACGACTGACGGAAGCCGTCTCGCTGAAGATCAACGAGTCGACGCTGACCGGCGAACCGCAGATCGACAAGACGACCGACCCGGCCCACTTCGATCCCGAGGCTACCTATCCGTCGGATCATGCGATGCGCGGCACGACGGTAATCGAAGGACACGGCACGATGACGGTCACGGCCGTCGGCAACGCGACCGAGTTCGGCCACGTAGCCGAACAGGCCACGGTCGAAAGCGAGGAGCAAACCCCGCTGAACCTGCAATTGCAGAAGTTGTCGAAACTGATCGGACGGGTAGGTATCTCGCTGGCGATCGTTACGTTCGTCGCGCTGCTCGTAAAGGGCATGATCATCGGCGATCTGCTCCGCTCCGATTGGCTGACGATCGCCACCGAGGTATTGCAGTACTTCATGGTAGCCGTCACGCTGATCGTCGTGGCCGTACCCGAAGGCCTTCCGATGAGCGTCACGCTGTCGCTGGCCGTCAACATGCGCCGGATGCTGCGCACGAACAACCTGGTGCGCAAAATGCACGCGAGCGAGACGATGGGAGCTATCACGGTCATCTGCACGGACAAGACCGGCACGCTGACGCGCAACCAGATGCGCGTCTTCGAAACGAAGCTCTACGGCGATACGCCCGACGCGATCGTCGACGAGGGCATCGCGGCCAACTCGACGGCTTTTCTGGACGCCGACGCCCGCGTGATCGGCAACCCGACTGAGGGAGCCCTGCTGCTCTGGCTGCGCGACCGGGGCGTCGACTACGCCCCGCTGCGCGATGCGGCCCGGGTCGTCGACCAGCTCACGTTCACGACCGAGCGCAAA
This sequence comes from Alistipes ihumii AP11, assembly GCF_025144665.1. NCBI lineage: Bacteria > Pseudomonadati > Bacteroidota > Bacteroidia > Bacteroidales > Rikenellaceae > Alistipes > Alistipes ihumii. Next base: position 1,266,495 of record NZ_CP102294.1, read on the forward strand.
TTCATGGCCACGCTCGTCGAATCGCCGACCGAAGGGCGCGTGCTGTATGTGAAAGGAGCGCCGGAGATCGTACTCGACCGGTGCAGCGGCTTCGGCGACAAAGAGGAAGTCGTACGACAACTGACGGCTTATCAGAACATGGCCATGCGAACGCTGGGGCTTGCCTATCGCAAAACCGAGGCCGATACTTGCGAGCAGGCGCTCTCCGAAGGCCCGCTGACCTTCATCGGCATCGCGGCCATTTCGGACCCGGTACGCGACGACGTGCCGGCAGCCGTCGGCGAATGCCTCGACGCGGGTATAGCCGTGAAGATCGTCACGGGCGACACGCCGGCCACGGCCAAGGAAATCGGACGGCAGATCGGCCTGTGGACGGCCGAGGACACCGACTACAATCATCTGACCGGCACCGAATTCGCCGCCATGAGCGACGAAGAGCTGCTCGGTCGCGTACAGGCGCTCAAGATCATGTCGCGCGCCCGGCCGCTCGACAAGCAGCGGCTTGTCCGCCTGCTTCAGCAGCGGGGCGAGGTCGTGGCCGTGACGGGCGACGGGACGAACGACGCTCCGGCGCTGAATTTCGCACAGGTCGGCCTGTCCATGGGCTCGGGCACGTCGGTTGCGAAGGAGGCGAGCGACATCACGCTGATGGACGACTCGTTCAGCAGCATCGCGACGGCCGTCATGTGGGGCCGCTCGCTGTACAAGAACATTCAGCGCTTCGTCCTGTTCCAGCTGACGATCAACTTCGTCGCAATCGTCATCGTGCTGCTCGGATCGATCTTCGGCAGCCAGCTGCCGCTGACCGTCACGCAGATGCTGTGGGTCAACCTGATCATGGACACGTTCGCCGCGCTGGCGCTGGCTTCGCTGCCGCCGAGCCGCAGCGTCATGCGCGAAAAGCCGCGCAAGAACAGCGATTTCATCATCACGCGACCGATGATACGCTCCATTGTGGGCGTGGGCATCGTATTCGTCGCCGCGCTTCTGGGCATGCTCGCCTGGTTCGGGCAAGGCATTACGCCGTACGAGCTCTCGGTATTCTTCACCGTCTTCGTCATGCTGCAATTTTGGAACATGTTCAACGCCAAAGGCTTCGGGAGCCGATCGACCGTATGCACCCATATGAAGGGATGCTCGGCCTTCTACGGAGTGTTGCTGCTGATCCTCGTCGGACAGATCGCGATCGTCACTTGGGGCGGCGAAGTATTCCGCACGGTTCCGATTACGCTGCGCGACTGGGCGATCATCGTCGGGGGAACCTCGCTCGTCATGTGGGCCGGCGAGCTGTCGCGCTGGATCAAGCGCCGACAACGCGCCTGATCCCGAGGGGCGCCGTCCTTTCCCGGCCCTCCGATCGTCGCCCGCATGCCGGTCCGATCGGAGGGCCGGCGCTTTTCCCGCAAAGCGGTACGCCGGCATTCAAGGAAAGAGACGGCGACACATCGGCCGACCATTTTGTCCATGTTTCTAATCCATGAAAAGCGCCGGAAACGAGCGAAAAAACGGGACAAAATCATGAAACGTATTGATAAGACAACCGACCGAAAGGTTTTACTGCAAATAATCTCTGTCAATATATTCCGATGAACATTTTTTTACTATATTTGTTTCAGAAGAATGTTATTTACCTGACAATAAGGTAGGAATACGGGCATTTATTTCCGGGAACCGCTTCTCTCGGTGCGAAGCGATAACGGTTTTTGTCCGTTACCGGCATGGGCCTGTCGATTATGATCGCCGTTTATTTCAACAGGAATAAACAGGGACAAGAATCGGGGTCCATGTCTTCTTTATCTGTCCGCATTTCAGAAGGGGGAATACAAGGCATATGGTCCTCCAAAAAGACATTCTCTCCGGAAAAACGACCCGGCGCGGAACGCCGTCGCCCGAAAGCGGGCCCTGCCCGGAAACGGAGGATTCCGCCATACGTCCTATCCCGTCAGGGCCGGATATTGGCCGCCTTGCGATAGGCCGAAATAGCGACCTTCTCGTTAAAGTGAGCCGTGATGACGTTCGTATAAGCTTGAATCCACGATATCTGGGAAGAGATCACATCGAGGACGGCCAACTGTCCTTCATTGTAGCTGAACGTATTGAGCGACAGGTTTTCGCCGGCGACGTCCAGGTTGGCCTGCGCGATCTCGATCTGAATAGCCGCCTCGGTGATGTTGGTCCATGCCGACGAGATAGCCAGCGTCAGGTCGTCGACCTTCTGTCGCTCGGCATACTGGGCCGAGCGGAAAGCGGCCTGCGACACCGCCACCGCCCGACGACGCTCCCCCCAATGGAAAATCGGGACGCTCAGCCGGAGAAAGGTCAGCCCGTCCACCTCGGTCTCTCCATTGAAATTAGGCGACAGGCTGTTCCAGACGCCCTGCACGCCGGCCGACAGACGGGGCATGAAGCGAGCCGAAGCCAGCTTGACGCCGTAGCGCTCGTATTCGATCCGGCGCGAGGCGATCAGGTAGTCGGGATGCTCTCCGAGCGCCCTCTCCAGATCGACCGGCTGGGGCAGCGGGCTCGGCTCCGTGATCGAATCGGCGATGCGCCGGGGCATGTCCGGCTCGACGCCCGACAGAACGTTGAAGTTCTGCAATGCCACCCGGTAGAGATTCTCGACCTGAATCCGGTAGAACTCGGCGCTTCGGAGCCGCGTCCGGATCATCAGCAGATCGTTCTTGGCCACATACCCGTCCTCGAAGCGCGTGCGAATCACATCGTACATCGTCCGGACGATCTGCTCATAGCGGACCGTGGCCTCTAACAACGCGGCGTTCGACGCCAGATTCCAGTAGTTGTACTCGGCCAGATAGGTCACGTCCAGTTCCGTGAGCTGCTGTTCGAGGGTCGCCATATCGTATCCGACCAATGCCTGCCGGTAACCGTTACGAACGCTTCCCCCGCCGTATATCTGCTGGACGACGGCGGGCTGCAGGCTGAACGAATAGGGCCTCAACAGCTTTTCCTGCCCGTCCTGCGTACCGTAACGGTTCTTGAAATGGATCGAGAAGTCGCCGTCGGCGCTCAGCTGCGGCAGAAAACCCGTATGCAGACCGCGTGCGGACTGGTAGGCCGCTTCCGCGTTCTCGGCCGCCTGTTTCAGCCGGTAACTGTACTCGAGCACCTGACGCCGGTAATCCTGAAGCGTTACGGTAGTCTGCGCACGCAGGCACGGCCCGATGCAGCAAGTCGCCGTCAAAAGCATGACAAAAGTTTTCATGATTTCATTCGTTTAGGAATCGACGGTATCCGGACCGGACACCTGCAGTCCGGCCGCTCTCGGGGACCGTATGCGGAAGAATATGCAGTAAGCGACCGGCAGGACGAGAATCGTAAGCAGCGATGCGACGAGCAGCCCGCCCATGATCGTTGCCGCCATGCCGCCGAACATCGAGTCGAACAGCAACGGCAGCATGCCCAGAATCGTCGTCCCGGAAGCCATCAGCACGGGAACGATTCTCGACCGCGTGGCCGACACGACCGCCTCGTAAGGCGACTTCCCCCCTGCCGACTCGCCTCCGATCCGGTCGACGAGCACGATCGCATTCTTGACATTCATGCCCACCAGTCCGAGCAGCCCGAGCATCGCGAAAAAGTCGAACTGCTTGCCGGTAACCCAAAGGCCGAGCACGACCCCGATGAATATCAGAGGCACCATCAGCAGAATGACGACCGGCTTCTTGTAGGACCGGAACAGCAGCAGCAGCGTCGCAAAGATCAGCAGCAGCGTGAGCGGCATACCCTCGGCCAAGGCGGCGTTCGAGTCCTCCTGACTCTGCTGCTCTCCGAAAACCTTCATCGTATAGCCCTCGGGCAGCCGGACTTCAGACTCGATTCGGGAAAAGACCTCCGCGAAAGCCCGTTTCGTATTGGCCCCCCGAACCGGGTCGCACTGCGCCATCATGACCCTCTCGCGATTGTAGCGCTTCACGACCCCGTACCGGTAATCGAAATCGAAGCGCTCGGTCACCTGCTCCAGCGGATACACCTTGCCGCTCGGCGAGTAGATCGGGATCGAGCGCAGATTGTCCAGACTGAAGTCGGTCAGATTCTCGTCGACGAGCAGAATCGGCATGAGACGATCCTTGTAGCGGAACTCCCCGAGCCGGTACCCGCTCGTGGCGATGTTCATCTGCTGAGCCATCGCCGAGCGGGTAATGCCCAGCCGGGGCCCCTTCTCCTGCGAGTAGACGGGAGTCCATATAGGAACCGCGTTTCCCCAGCTGTTGCGAATATCCCCCACTTCGGGAATCGAGGCCATGATACGCTGCGCCTGCTCGGTCAGCTCGGCCAGCGTATCGATGTCGGGACCGATGAAGCCGATCTCGATAGCCGCCTCGACGGCAGGCGAGAGTTTGAACAGCGACGAGCGGACGAGCAGATCGGGACAATTCTCCCGGACATAACGGTCGAACCGCTGCTCGACGGCGGCCGTCGAGTCCTTGCTCGACAGTTCGACCAGCACGTTCGCGAAATTCGGCTTCGGTCCGAACGACGGACTGGCCAAATAGTAGCGGGGAGGCGAGCTGCCCATCGTAACCGAGACGGTCCGGACCGAGGGCTGGTCGCGGAGCCACCGATCGAGCCGGGCCGTCTGACGCTCCATGTCGCGGATATTATAGCCGTCGGGCAGAAAGCAGTCGGCGCGGAAATAGGGCTTGTCGAGGTTGGGAAAAAAGTTCTGGGGCATGACGCTCATCGCGTACAACGCGCCGGCGAACAGCGCCAGCACGACGGCCGCCACCGCATAGCGCCAACGGATCAACGCTCCGAGCAGACGGTCGAAGCGGCGGTAGAATCTCCCGGCATACGGGTCGCGCGGAACGGCTCCCGAGCGGTCCCGGAGGATGTAGCTACCGAACAGCGGCGTCTGCGACAGCGCGAGCACCCAGCTCAGTGTCAGCGAGATGGCGAGCACGACGAACAGCGGCTTGACGATCTCGGCCACGGCCGACGGCGCCAGATAGAGCGGCAGGAACGAAAAGACGGCGATCAGCGTCGCGCCGAACAGGCCCCATTGGGGCACGGTCGCCCCCCCGATCAGGGCCCGATCTCTCGGTACGCCGCGCAACATCGCGTTCTGCGCGTTGTCCGTCACGACGATCGCATTATCGACGAGCATGCCCATCGCAATGATGAACCCGGCCAGCGAAGTCCGGTTCAGCCCGACATCCAGCCCTTGCATGATCAGCAGCGTGCCTCCGATAGTGAAAAGCAGCGAGCTGCCGATCAGCAGGCCGGCGCGGAATCCCATGATCGCCATGATCAGCAGGATCACGATCGCGACCGACTCAAGCAGGTTCATGACGAACGCGCGGTTCGCCTCGGCGGCGATCCGGTTTTCGGGATAGAGCGTCTGAAGCGCGATGCCGAGCGGCATCATCGGCGTGATCGTCGCCAGCTTCCGCTCGATCAGCCTGCCCGTGCGCACGACATCCTTCTCCGGATCGGTCGAAATGCCGATGCCTATAGCCCGCTGCCCGTTCACGCGCATCAGCGTCGAGGGAGGCTCCGCGTAGCCCGTCTCGACCCGGGCGATGTCGCCCAAGCGGACCTGAAGTCCTTGGGAGGAGGTCAGCAGCTGGTTCCGGATGTCGTCGAGACTCTTATAGGTTCCCGTTTCGATGATCCGTATCTGCATGTCGCCGGCCAGCTTCTCGCTGCTTCCGACCAGCGCGTTCTGCGAGCCGAGAATCCGGATGATCTCGTCGGGCGCGATGAACAGGCTGGCGAGCGCCGCCATGCTGACCCGGACGTTCACCACGTCCTGCTGCTCGCCGAAAAGCGTCACTTTCTGCACGCCGTCGACCGGCACCAGCTCGGTCTTGATCCGCTGCGCCCAGTCGCGCATCTCCTCGTACGTGAAACCCGGATCGGCCGACAGACCGTAGTAGATGCCGAACACGTCGCCGTAATCGTCCCCGACCGAGATCGGCGAGGCCCCCTCGGGCAAGACGGCCTGCACGGTGAGAATCTTCCGCCGAAGCTCGTCCCACATCTGCGGCATTTCGTCGGCCGGAGTCGAGGGCAACAGCTCGATCATGATTTTCGACATGCCGTAGAACGACTCGGAGGTGATTTTATAGACCCGGCGCATCGACTGAATCTCGCGCTCGATCGGTTCGGTAATCAACTGCTCGACCTCCTCGGGCGTAGCGCCGGGATAGCGGGTAACGATCGACGCGCTCTTGATCACGAACGGCGCGTCTTCCTTCTTTCCGAGATGGCCGAACGCGACGAGACCGCCGATGAAAAGCACGGCCAGAAAGAACCAGATCACCTTCGGATTGTCGAGCGAGTATCGCGGCAGATTCATCTTCATCTTATTTCAGGATTTTGACTCGCTCGCCCTGCTCGATCCGGTAGACGCCCGCCGTCACGACCGTCTCTCCGGGGACGAGCCCCCGAGTCACCATGACCATGTCGCTGCCGTACAGATCACCGAGAGTCACCTCGCGCAACTCCGCCTCGGCGCGGTCGCTTACCACCCAGACATACTCCTTGCCGTCCCGGTCGAACACGGCCGTCAGCGGAACGCCGGTCATGTCGCGCCGGTCCGGGATGTCCACCCTCAGGTTGACCGTGCAGGCCATGCCGGGCGCGATGTCGTACTTCCCGACGTTCTGCCCGTCGAGCGTCAGCGCGACGGTAATGCCGGCAGCCTGCGTCGAGCTCTGGACATACTCTTTGAGGAGGGCATCGAATACGACGTTCGGATAGTTGTCGAACCGGACGGTAAACGCGAGGCCGGACAGTTTGAGGGTTTGCAGTCCGCTTTCGGGCATCGTGAACTTGACCGAACGCGTCTGCGGATTGACAAGCCGGACAACCGGCTCGCCCGCCTGAACCCGCTGGTAGTTGTCGGCATAGACTTTCTCGACGGCACCCGAGAACGGCGCGACCAGCTTCGTGTCGGCCAGAATGCTTTTCGAGTTGTCGTAAGCCGTGCGCGCCCGGACGTAGGCGGCTTCGGCCGTCTCGTAGTCCTGACGCGAAATCGCCTGCCGTTCGATCAGCCGCTTGTTGCGCTCGAGCTGCGACTGGGCCGTCAGATAGGTAGCCTTGTCGGCCTCCATTTGCAGCATGTACTCGCGGGGATTGATCTCGGCGATGACGGTGCCTTTCTTGACGCTCTGGCCTTCCGAAACGTTCATTTTGACGATCTGGCCCGGCTCCCGGAAAGCCAGGTTCGAAATGTCGTCGGCCGTCGACATGCCAGCGAAATTCTTGTTTATGGCGCCGAGCGATTCGGTCGTGAAAGTCTTGATGGGTCTGGCTGCCGCGCCCGGCGCCTGCCTCGGCGCCGGATCCCCGCAGCCGCACATCGCGGCGGCTCCGGCAAGGAGCAACAGAAATCTGTATCTCATAGCGGAAAACCTCGTTCTTTGACAGCCTGATTATAAGCCAAAATCATGCCACACGAGACCGCAGGTCCTACCGGGAACGACAATGCCGGGCCCGATTCCCCCTGCCAGAAACGCAAGGCGGCGAAACGCCGACGGAATACCTCAAAAAAAGAAAAGCGTTAAAAGCGATTGTAACGGGAAAGACATGCAGACGACGAATTCGGATAGGCCAAAGCCACGAAAACCGAACCGTCCGCCAAGCCGCACGCAGCGACGATTCTATTCCTCCGGTCGACTCGGAGGCAGGAAATCGGAACAGGATGGCCGGAAACTCAGACGGGAACCATGCCGGTTTGCCGGCGTAGCCATATGCAGGAGTCAACGGATGTCACCGCTTTCTTCTGTGCGCCGTAAATACGACGTATGCCAACGCCAGCGCAACCAGCAGCGTTCCCAGCAGCCAGGCCCGGCCGTTCTCCGCACCGCGCTCGACGACCGCCTCAAGCACGGTCCGGTCGCCGTACAGGCTGTCGAAGCGGGGTATGTCGCGGCAATTCCATTTCCCCAGAACGATCCCCTCCTTGAGCAGCACCAAGCCGGTCCGGGCCCGGATCATCGTCTTAAGCGTCGTAGGGTCGATATTATAGACGGGGACGCCCCGTTCGCCGAGCGCGATCAGGCCCCCTTCCGGCAAGGGCGAGGTCGTGACGCATACGGCCGGATAGCCGTGATGCGCCGCATACCGGACGACTTCCTCCATGCGCTCGCGGCAACCGTCCCTCAACCCGTCCTCGGTCCGCGTCATAACGATCAGAAAGACTTCGCGAGGCGAGGCGAGCAGAGCCGTCGCATGGTCGCCGTCCGAATCGAAAACGGAAAAATCGGCGATGGCGGGACGACGGGACGGCATTCGTTCCTCGATCCGGGTATCGACGTATTCCCAGCGCAGCGTATCGTACCACGAGGTATCCTGCAACGCGAATTCGCGCAGTTCTCCGCTCAGGCGGTCCCTGTAAACCAACGTCGTCGTCACGTCCCCTCCGGCAGAAGCCAACTGGGCGGGAATGTTCGCGCCGACCTTGAACGGCAGAAAATCGACGAGGGGAAGATGGCGCATCGAATAGATCCCTATGCCCGACGAAAAAAGCAGAAAGAAGAAAACCATGCTGTTTTCCACGATCGAGCGCTGCCGGTCGTGACCGTGACGCTCATGGCGAACGCCCCGCCAAAGCAGCAACGCGAAAGCCGACAAGAGAACATTCTTGTAGAACGTCTGCCAGTTGGTCAGCTTCACCGCATCGCCGAAGCAACCGCAGTCCGCGACCGGATTCCACAGCGCGAGAACGAGCGTCAGCACCGTGAAGAAGCCCATAAAGAGCAAAGCCAGCCGCGCCGCGCCGCGCTCCCTGACCCTGAAAAGCAGGCAGAGACCGATGGTCATCTCCGTAGCCGAAAGCAGAATCGACAGCGCGAACTGAGCTCCGACGAGCCAGTCCATGGAAAAGGCCCTAAGGTACTCGCCGAGCTTGATCGCCGTTCCCCACGGATCGACGCCCTTGACGAATCCCGAAAAAATGAACACCAGAGCGACGATCCACCGCGACAGGGCCGGCCAAAGGGCATGCTTTTTCATATCGTATTCTCTTTCAGTCGTTCATGCAAATGTATGCAATTTATTCGAAGAATGAAACATGCCCTTTCCTTCGCCCGCCGGCGCAGCCGCATCCGTATCTTCGCGTATCGGTCCCTGTCGAAAGAATTCGGGACCGAACGAACGAGAGCCCCGAAGAATAGTGAGACGCGCAGAAGACCGACCGGCTCACGCAGTCGCAACGGTCGCGTACCGTATGCCGCCGCAGAAGACCGCTCACACGCCGAGCGTATGGTCACGCAGGAAAACTTTGCTTAAAATTCCGCCCGACAAAGTTTATAAGGCGAAGTCCCGCATCACCGACAACCGAGCATCCCGGCGCGTAGTCCATGCGACGGCAGCCATTCACGGACGGTACGCGAGGCGGGCAGATCGCTCCGAACGGCTTACCGACGACCGGAGATTTTCTCGCGATGGAACCGCCTCGGTCGCAAGAGTGAACTCCGGCGTTCCTCGCATAACGGGACACGGCAGAAAAGCGCTGTCCGGAACCGGCCGATCGTCGGGCCGCCCGAAAGATACCGCCCGACAAAAAGCGCCGCAGCATATTTGCAGGAAACGGTGCGGAACTCCCGGACTCGCCGTGCCCAAAGATTCTCCCTACACGGCAGGCGACAGCCGATTATCGGACAGAATCCTCCTCGCGACAAAAATCGGAACCGGGTAAAAAATTAAACACGCATGCGGTAAGAACCGGACAAGACATGCGAAACGACCCGCCGCAGAGCGACGGTGCTCCCACCGCGCGCCGGCGACACGCGAGGCCGACTTCTGCGTCTCGGGCTATCGTTTCCCTTCGGGTAATGGGAGCATCCGATCCACCTGCCGGGCGATCCGCTCGAAAATCGAATCGGGATCGAGCATCGAGCCGTCGGGAGCCGAACAGTCGATTACCCGGAACCGGTCGTCGAGCGCTTCCTGCTCGAGATAGACCTCCCGGACGCGCTGTTGCAGGATGAGCGAGGACTCGTGAATATCCCTCTTGCCCTGCAAATACTCGCGGTCGTCGCCCTCGCGGACCTCCTCGAGCTTCCTTTTGGTAAAGCCGAACGGCACGTCGAGAAACAGGGACAGATCAGGAACGGGAATCGCATGATGACAGTATTCCAGATCGACGATCCAGTCGCGCAGTTTCCGCCGGGCCTGCGGATCGGCGACCTTGGCGCACTGGTAGGCCACGTTGGAATAGACATACCGGTCCAGTATTACGCTTTTTCCCTCCGCCAGCCAGCCCCGGATCGCCGCAGCCGCATCGGCCCGGTCGCCGGCGTACAGCAGCGCCACGATATAGGGATCGACCCGGTCGACTCCGCCGAGCTCGCCCCGCAGGAAGCGGGCGATCAACTCTCCGTACACGGGCGCGTCGAAACGCGGGAAGTGAAGGTATTCGTACCCGATGCCCCGCGCGGCGAGCATTTGTTGCAAACGGTGAATCTGGGTGGACTTTCCGGCCCCGTCGAGGCCTTCCAAAACAAGCAAGGGCATTTCTTCCGTATTTCAAATCGAGTTATCCGGGCAGGGTGTAGGCCGTCGCCCGTCGTTTTCAGCTTTCTTCCTTCGTTTTCAGCTTCCTGTGCGGGGCCGCCGCAAGCGCTCGTCGCCAAGCGGGACGGTCATATCCATTCGAGCACAACGAACGGTTCTCATAACGACTCGCGCTATCCGGAGCGCGCTCTTCCCCGCCGGCCGGAACGAAGCGGACGACGGGCCCCGCCTCAGGAGCGCAGCATGCGTGCCGCCCGCTTCAGGCCCTCGGCAAGCATATCGATCTCGCCGAAGGTATTGTACATGGCCAGCGACGCTCGCACCATCGACGTGATGCCGTAATGGGCCATCACCGGCTCGGCGCAGTGCGTGCCGGTCCGCACGGCGATTCCCAGCTTGTCGAGGATCATCCCGACATCGTACGGATGCGTCCCGTCGATCGTAAACGACAGGATACTGCACTTGTCGGGCTGCGAGCCGTAGATACGCAGACCCTCCACGGCCGAGAGCTTCTCGGTCGCATAGGCCGTCAACCCGCTCTCGTAACGAGCCGCAGCCTCGCGGTCCACGCCTTCCACGTAGCGGATCGCCTCGCCGAGCCCGATCGCGCCGATGTAGTTGGCCGTGCCGGCCTCGAACTTGAGCGGAAGCTCGGCATAGGTCGTTCCGGCGAAAGAGACCGTCGCCACCATGTCGCCCCCGCCCATGAACGGAGGCATCCGTTCCAGCCACCGTTCCTTACCGTACAGCACGCCGATCCCCGTCGGACCGTAAAGCTTGTGACCGGAAAAGGCATAGAAGTCGCAATCGAGCGCCGTCACGTCGACTCCGCCGTGCACGATCCCCTGACAACCGTCGACGAGTACCGGCACGCCCTTGCGGTGCGCCGCATCGACGACCGCGCGCAGGTCGGGCCGCGTCCCGAGCACGTTCGACGCTTGCGTAACGCATACGATGCGCGTGCGGGAATCGATCAGTTCGTCGAGCCGGCCGGTTTCGAGCGCTCCGGCATCGTCGAACGGAAGCACTCTCAGCTCCGCCCCCTTGCGCTCGCAGAGCATCTGCCACGGAACGATGTTCGAATGGTGCTCCATCTCGGTCGTAATCACGTTATCGCCCTCCCGGACGAAACGCCCGCCGAAGCTGTACGCGACCAGATTGATCGAGGCGGTCGCCCCCGACGTGAAGACGATCTCGCGCGTCGAGCCGGCGCCTATGAACCGGCGGACGGCCTCGCGTGCGGCCTCGTACTCGTCGGTGCAGGTCTCGCTCATGTAGTGCAGTCCCCGGTGCACGTTGGCATTCATCCGGCGATGCAGCCAGTCGACCTTGTCGATCACCGCGCGCGGCTTCTGAGCCGTCGCCCCGCTATCGAGGTACGCCAACGGACGGCCGTAGACCTCGCAGGAAAGGACCGGAAAGTCGGCCCGTATTTTCTCTACGTCGAAAGCCATCACATACGGTCTATTTTGGCGGCGGCCAATTCCTCGATCGTTCCGGTCAGTCCCTCGACAGGAATTTTCTCGATCACCTGATTGGCGAAGCCGAACATTTGCAGACGGCGCGCATCGCGGTCGGACAGGCCCCGCTGCCGCATATAGTAAAGGGCTTCGGCGCTCAGCCGGCCGACCGTCGCCCCATGGCTGCACTTGACGTTATCGGCATAAATTTCGAGCTGAGGCTTCGAATAGACATGCGCCGCATCGCCGAGCAGCAGATTGTTGTTCTGCTGGTAAGCCTGCGTCCGCTGGGCGTCCTGCGCCACGTAAATGCGGCCGCCGAACACGCCCGTGCCGCCGTCCGCCGCAATGGCCTTGACCAGCTCGTAGCTCGTGCAGTCGGCCGCTGCGTGCTCCAAGCTCGTATTGAAATCGATATGTTCGCCCGCCCCGCAGAGCATCAGCGCGTTGGTATGGTTCTCGGCCCCGCTGCCGAGCAGGCGGACCTGCTGATTGCTCCGCACGAGCCGGCCGTCGAGAGCGACCGAAAGCGTGTGCAGTCGGCTCGACTCCCATTGTTCGACAAAGCTGCTCGACACGAGCGTCGAGCGATCGCCGAGTCTCAGCAGCTCGACCAACTCGACACGGGCGCCGCTGCCGACGAACAGCTCGCGGACCTGGCAGTCGAGCGCCGCTCCGTCGCCTTCCGAACGGTCGTCGATCACGAGCTGGGCCTCGCTATCCCGCTCGAATACGAACAGACTTCGGGCAAAGCAGCGCAAAGCCTCGTCCTCGCTGTAATGAGCGAACGTGACCAGCAACGGACGGGCGACCCGAACGCCGCGCGGCACATAAACGAATGCTCCGTCCTGCGCGAACACGGTATTGAGAGCCGACAACGCATCGCCGTGCTCCCCGCTCAGCCGGTTGTAATAGCGGCCGATCAAATCGGGATAGCGAACGGCCGCCGCCGCCAACGATCCGTACAAGACCCCTTCGGGCGTCTCGGTCAGCGGCTCGGCTCCCGAATGAAAACCGTTCATAAAGCCTGCGCGCCCTCCTTCGAGGTCGAGATGCCGAACGGAAGCCGACGCATAGGAAGGCGTGAAATACGACTCGTACTCCGCACCGAACGCTTCCCTCAGCCCGGTATAGTGATAGCGGTCGCCGCCGGCCGAGCCGCGCGCGGGAACTCCCGTCAGGTTGAACGCCACCAGCGCGTCGGCCCGAGGCGCGTTCAACACGGGCGCGCTCTCGGAGATGATGTCGGCGTTCGACCAGTACAGATCGCCCAGCCTTTTTTCCAACGAACCGTCCATCGCGCCTACTTATATTGGTTAATCAGCCAGTCGTAGCCCTGATCCTCGAGTTTCAGGGCCAGTTCCTTGCCGGCCGAGTGAATGATCCGTCCGTCGTAAAGCACATGAACGACATCGGGCACGATATAATCCAGCAGGCGCTGGTAGTGCGTGATGACGATCGTCGCGTTATCGGGACGCTTGAGCTTGGCCACGCCGGTGGCCACGATCCGCAGCGCATCGATATCGAGGCCGCTGTCGGTCTCGTCGAGCACGGCGAGCTTCGGCTCGAGCATCGCCATCTGGAAAATCTCGTTCTTCTTTTTCTCGCCGCCCGAGAACCCTTCGTTCACGGCCCGGCCAGTCAGCTTGCTGTCGAGTTCGACGACGGCGGCCCGCTCGCGCATCATCCGCAGGAATTCGGCCGACGTAAGCGGCTCGAGCCCCTGATACTTGCGCTTCTCGTTAACGGCGTACTTCATGAAGTTGGCCATGCTGACGCCGGGAATCTCGACCGGATACTGAAAGCCGAGGAACAGCCCGGCGCGGGCCCTCTCCTCGACCGGCATGCCGAGCAGATCGCGCCCCTCGAAAAGAACCTCGCCCTCGGTCACCTCGAAGCGCTCGTTGCCCGCCAGCACCGAGGCCAGCGTGCTCTTGCCCGAGCCGTTCGGCCCCATGATCGCATGGACCTCGCCGGCACGAACCGTCAGATCGATTCCCTTCAATATCTCCTTGCCGTCGACAGCGGCATGCAGATTTTTCACTTCCAACATAGCATCTATCTCATGCGGCCTGCACGACCTGCGCTTGCGCGTAAGCCGGAGGCCCGTTAATTCTCTTCCCGAGCGACGAATACGCCCTGTCGTCCCGCCCGTCCATACCGCGAAATCCGGTAAATTTCCCCGGTCGGAACGCTATTTTTCACACAACTCCGCACGACTGCGGACCCGACGGCCCGGCTCCATGCGCGAGGCCCTACCCGACGCTACCTTCCAGACTGATCGACAACAGCTTCTGAGCCTCGACGGCAAATTCCATCGGCAGCTTGTTGAGCACCTCCTTCGCATAGCCGTTGACGATCAGCCCGACGGCATCCTCGGTCGAAAGCCCTCGCTGATTGCAATAAAAGAGCTGATCCTCCCCGATCTTCGACGTGGTCGCCTCGTGCTCGACAACGGCCGAGCGGTTGCCCACCTCGATATAGGGAAACGTGTGCGCCCCGCACCGGTCGCCGATAAGCAGCGAGTCGCACTGCGAGTAGTTGCGCGCCCCCTCGGCCTTCGGCGACACCTTGACCAGTCCCCGGTAGCTGTTCTGGCTGACGCCGGCCGAAATACCCTTGCTGACGATCCGGCTGCGCGTATCGCGGCCCAGATGAATCATCTTCGTCCCCGTATCGGCCTGCTGATGGTTATTCGTCACGGCTACCGAATAGAACTCCCCGACCGAGCGGTCGCCCGCGAGAATACAGCTCGGATACTTCCACGTCAGCGCCGAACCGGTCTCGATCTGCGTCCACGACAGCCGCGCGTTCTCGCCCCGGCAGATTCCCCGCTTGGTGACGAAGTTGTAGATCCCCCCGTTGCCGTCCTTATCGCCCGGATACCAGTTCTGAACGGTCGAGTATTTCACCTCGGCATCCTTCATCACGACGATCTCGACGACGGCGGCATGCAGCTGGTTCTCGTCGCGCATCGGAGCCGTGCACCCCTCCATGTAGCTGACATAGGCGCCTTCGTCGGCAACGATCAGCGTACGCTCGAACTGGCCCGTCCCGGCCGCATTGATCCGGAAATAAGTGCTCAGCTCCATCGGGCAGTGCACCCCCTTGGGAATATAGCAAAACGACCCGTCCGAGAAAACGGCCGCGTTCAGCGCCGCGAAAAAGTTATCGGTATAGGGTACTACGCTGCCCATGTATCGGCGCACTAGATCGGGGTGCTCCCTCAGCGCCTCGGAGAACGAGCAGAAAACGATCCCCTTCTCGGCCAGCGTATCGCGAAACGTGGTCTTCACCGAAACGGAGTCCATGACCGCATCGACGGCCACGCCTGAAAGCAGCATCTGCTCCTCGAGCGGCACGCCGAGCTTGTCGAACGTCGCCTTCAGCTCCGGATCGACCTCGTCCATGCTCGCCAGCCGAGGCTTCTTTTTCGGAGCGGCATAGTAGCTGATGTCCTGAAAGTCGATCTCCGGAAGATCCAGATGCGGCCAACGCGGCATGGTAAGCGTCAGCCAGTGACGGTAAGCCTTCAGACGATAGTCGGTCATCCACCCGGGCTCGCCCTTGATCCGCGAGATCCGCCGGACGACCTCCTCGCTGAGCCCCTTGGGAAACGTCTCCGTATCGATGTCGGTCACGAAGCCGTACTTGTACTCGCCGCTCGTGACCTCGTCCAGTATGTCGTCTTTTCTCTCCATGTGCGAAACCTGCGGTTACGATACCGAAAACCCGGCGGTACGATCCTCCGGTCCGGACAAGCGGGATTCGGCCGCATTACCCGCAAAGGTAATCTTTCGCCGTCTATACTGCAAAATTTTGTCCAAAATAAAAAGGACCGTCCATGGGACGGTCCTTCGGTCCTGTCGGCAGACAGGTTATTGCTGCATGCTCTTGAACAATTCGTTGTACTTGTTGAAATTGTCCATCATCTCGGGAGACTCGTCGCGCAGGCGGAAATAAAGGCTCTTGAGCAGCTCGACGGTAATGGGCTCCTCGGGATTGATCGAGTGCGCCTTTTCGAGAGGCGCGAGCGCCTTGGCATATTCCGCGTTCAGCTTCGCCATCTCGGCATCGCGCTCCTCGCGGCTCGTAAAGGACTTGCCGTTGAACTCGGTCGTCATGTTGTCGGCGCTGCGGACCACCATCAAGGCATAGTTGAAATTCGCGTTGAAGTCGTCCGGAGTCAGTCCTACCGCCTTGCCGAAAGCCTCCAGCGCTTTCTGGTTATCGCCCAGCTTGTCGTACACGCGACCCAGGCCGGACCACAGCTCCGGATTGTTCGGATCGTTCTCGATACCCTTCTGCACGTAAGGAATGATATCGTGAGGATCCTCGCCCGTTTCCGCGTACAGGCTGATCAGCATTTCGAGTATCTGCGAGTTCTTGGGATATTTGGTCACGCCGGCCAGCAGAATCTGCTTGGCCTCGTCCATTTTCTTCTGTCCGTAGTAGCTGTGGAACAGATAATAGTAGGCGTCGCCCTCGCTCTCATAGCCGTTGTCGATCGCCTCCTTGAGGTATTTCTCGCCCAGATCGAATTTCTTACCCAGCGTATAGATATAACCGGCATAATAGCAACTGGCCGTATCCATCCGGTTGAGCGTCGGGTGACGCTGCAGATCGAAAGCGGCGGCAAAAGCCTCGGCGGTGGGAATGAACTGGCGCAGCTCGAAGAAGTTCGAGGCATCCTGCTTATAACCGTCCACTACCTTGCCCAGACCCTCGGCGACCTTCTCGGCCGTGCTGTTATCCAGCTCATAGGCCTTGTTGTAGGCAGCGGCAGCTTTCGCCAGCGCGTCCTCTACGACGACTTTCTTGACGGACCAGAACGAAACGACGCCGTTTTCCAGATAAACATCGAAATCGGGATACGACCATTTGGAATAGGTAACTCCGTTGATCGTCTCCACACCTCTCTCGGGCTTCGGGAAGACGAGCTCGGTCGTCATGCTGTCCAAACCTACGTACAGACCGTTGGTCAAGCCCGTCGCAGCATTCTCGTAAACTTTTCCCAACTCGAGCCACGTAGCGGCCTTGGCTCCTTTCTTCGCATCCTTGCTGTCGGCCTCCAGCTTGGCAAGCTTCTTCATAAGGGCCTCCTCGTTGAATCGGGTCTCCTGAGCGTTTACGGAACCGGAGAACGCGAACAGCGCAAGGGTTAATGACAATAACAGACGTTTCATAATTCAATGATTTTAAGGTATTATTCGTTCATATTTTCGGTTCCGGACGTTTGTCCGTCCGGGGCATCGACACTTCCGCCTTCCGCTTCGGGCGTTTCCGACTCGGGCTCTTCGCTCTTGGGAACCTCGATCACCGAGGCGATCGAATCGCCCCCGCGCAGGTTGATCACCTTGACGCCCTGCGTCGCGCGGCCGGCCAAACGGATGTCCCCCACCGGAATGCGGATCGTCAGTCCCGAGCGATTGATGATCATCAGGTCGTTCTCGTCGGTCACGGCCTTGATAGCGATTAGCTTACCGGTCTTTTCGGTAATTTGAAGCGTCTTGACGCCCTTGCCGCCGCGATTCGTGATCCGGTAATCGTCCAAATCGGTCCGCTTGCCGTAGCCGTGCTCGGAAACCACCAGAATGTCCTCTTTGCGGTCCTTTTCAACACAGATCATGCCGACGACCTCGTCGTCTCCGTCGATCGTGATGCCCTTGACTCCGGCGCCCGTCCGTCCGATCGGACGGACCGCCTTTTCGTTGAAGCGGATCGCCTTGCCCTCCTTGGCCGCCAGCAGCACCTCGCTGTCGCCGCTGGTCAGCTTGGCCTCGATCAGCTGGTCGCCCTCCTTGATCGTGATCGCGTTGACGCCGTTCTGACGCGGACGCGAGTAGGCCTCGAGCAACGTCTTCTTGACGATACCGGCCTTCGTGCACATGATGATGTAATTGCTCGTCACGTACTCCCTGTCGTCCAGACGGCGCACGTTGATATAGGCGCGGACCGCGTCGTCGGGTTCGATCTGGATCACGTTCTGGATCGCGCGTCCCTTCGAGGCGCGCGTTCCTTCCGGGATCGCGTACACCTTCAGCCAGTAACAACGGCCCTTTTCGGTGAAGAAAAGCATCGTATTGTGCATCGTCGTCACATAGATGTGCTCGATGAAATCTTCGTCTCGCGTCGAGCAGCCCTTCATTCCGACGCCTCCGCGATTCTGCGTGCGGTACTCGGTGAGCGGCGTCCGCTTGATATAACCCATATGCGAAATGGTGATCACCATTTCGTCGTCGGCGTAAAAATCTTCCGGGTTGAACTCCTCGGCGCTCAATACGATCTCGGTACGGCGCTCGTCGCCGTACTTCTGCTTGATCTCCAGCAGCTCGTCCTTGATAATCTTCATCTGCAACGGCTCGCTCTCAAGCACCTCTTTATAATAGGCGATCTGCTTGCACAGCTCGTCGTACTCGTTCTTCAGCTTGTCGCGCTCGAGTCCGGTCAGGGCCCTCAGGCGCATGTCGATGATCGCAGCGGCCTGCACTTCGGTCAGCGAGAAACGCTCGATCAGCGCGATCTTGGCCGCGTCGGGACTCTGCGAGCCGCGGATGATGCGGATCACCTCGTCGATATGATCGACCGCGATGAGCAGTCCCTCCAGAATATGGGCCCGCTTCTCGGCCTGAGCCAGATCGTAGCGCGTGCGCCGCACGACCACGTCGTGGCGATGCTCGACGAAATGGCGGATCAGGTCGCGCAGCGTCAGCAGCATCGGACGGCCGTCGACCAACGCGATGTTGTTGACCGGGAAGGAGGTCTGCATCGGGGTCAGCTTGAACAGATTGTTCAGCACGACGCTGGCCACCGCGTCATGCTTGAGGATCATTACGATACGCATGCCGCTGCGGTCGCTCTCGTCGTTGATATAGGCGATGCCCTCGATCTTCTTGTCGTTGATCAGGTCGGCGATCTTGCGGATCATCTCGGCCTTGTTGACCATATAGGGAATCTCGGTCACGACGATGCACTCGCGCCCCGTGGACGTATGTTCGATCTCGGTCTTGGCGCGCATCACGATGCGTCCGCGGCCCGTCTCGTAAGCCTCTCGCACTCCCTCGTAGCCGTAGATGATGCCTCCGGTCGGAAAGTCGGGCGCCTTTACGTACTTGAGCAGCTCGGACGTCTCGACCTGACGGTCGTCGATATAGGCGCACGTAGCGTCGATCACTTCCGAAAGATTGTGCGGCGGCATGTTGGTCGCCATGCCGACGGCAATACCCGACGCGCCGTTGACCAGCAACAGCGGAATCTTCGTCGGCAGGACCGTAGGCTCGGGAATCGTCTCGTCGAAATTCGGACGGAAATCGACCGTATCCTTGTCGATGTCGGCCATCACCTCGTCGGCGATCTTGCGCATACGGGCCTCGGTGTAACGCATGGCGGCAGGACCGTCTCCGTCGACCGAGCCGAAGTTGCCCTGCCCGTCCACCAGCTGATAGCGCAGGCTCCACTCCTGAGCCATGCGCACCATGGCCTCGTATACGGACGAATCGCCGTGCGGGTGGAACTTACCGAGCACGTCGCCGACGATACGGGCCGACTTGCGGTGAGGCTTGTCGGAATAGAGGTTCAGCTCGTTGCTCATGTCGTAGAGGATCCGGCGATGCACCGGCTTGAGGCCGTCCCTCACGTCGGGCAGCGCGCGGGAGACGATCACCGACATCGAATAATCGATGTAGGCGGTTTTCATCTCCTCCTCGATATTGATCTGAATGATTCTTCCTTCTTCTGATGCTTCTGCCATAATTCAACTTTTGTCATCCGTGCGGACCGTCCCGCGGAAATTCTTTCCGAAGAGACGGGAAAGACCGCTTTATCAGCATTTCGGTCGTTTCCCGGTAAAACGAGCCGCTCCAAACGGTCCGCTAATTTACTCTTTTTTTGGCTAACCGCAAAATTACCCCCTGAAAACGCGTTTTAACGCCATTTTGCGCGATCCGCTTCCGGCACAAGCCGGGACAAAACGGGAAACAGTCCTTTATTCGGCTGAAAAACGGCCGAAAAACGAATGGTCCGAAGGAAAAATTCGCTAACTTTATCGGACAAGCTCCGCTCCCGCGATGAAATATTTCCTATTGATATGGATGCTCTGCCCGCTCGCTTGGTTGCATGCCGCCGGTCCCGGCATCCGCATCGCGTGCTACAATGCCGAGTCGCTGCACGACACGATCCCCGACCGGCTGATCGACGACGGCGACTACACGCCGCGAGGCGCCCGGCAATGGAACGGCGAGCGCTACCGGCTCAAAATCGGACACATCGCCCGGGTGATCGACGAACTGGACGCCGACCTGCTGTTGCTGACCGAAATCGAGAACGAGAGCGTCCTCAGGGACCTGATGCTCGCAACTTCCTCCGACTACAACTACATTCACCGGCACACGTCCGATAGGCGCGGTATGGACATCGCGCTGCTGTACCGCGGAAGTCTGTTTTTCCCCGGGCGCGTCCGTCAGATCGCCGGGCCGGGACTTCCCCGCGAGCTGCTCGTCGTCGACGGACTGCTCGACGGAGAACCGCTGACGCTGATCGGCGCCCACCTGCCCTCGCAACTGAACCGCGCTTCGTATCGGCTTCGGGCGCTCGGAACGCTCCGGAAAGCCGTCGATTCGATCTTGCGCCGCGATCCCGACCGCAAATTGCTGGTAATGGGCGACATGAACTGCACGCCCCAATCGGCGGAGGCCGTCCGGGAACTGGGCATACGCGATCCGGCCGACACCGTCCGAGAGGGAACGTACAGACGCGTTCCGCTCTACACCCCGCTGCTCGGGCCGAGCCGCCGAGGCTTCGGCAGCTACGCCTACCGCGACAGGCGCTTCCTATACGACTGGATCGCGGCAAGTCCGGCCGCGACGCGCGGTCCCGGACTGCGGCTAAGTCACGGCGGAGTCTTCGTGCGCGACTGGATGCTTCATTCCTCCGGCCCGTTCAAAGGGTATCCGCTGCGCACTTTTCGCTCGCGCGAATACCTCGGCGGCTACAGCGACCATCTGCCCGTATACGTCGAGCTGGAAGCATCGGAACCGGAATAAGGCGGAGGCCGGAAGACAACGTGCGGAGCCCCTTGCATGTTCTAAAAAAAAAACGTACTTTTGTGGACTTTCAAACGACCCGTAAAGAATTTAGTAAGAGAACATTGGTTGTTAAAAATATTTATTAATCACACATCATTCTTAATTCAGGAAAAGATGCCAAACGTTAAAAGAGTCTATACCTTCGGCAACAAGCAGGCGGAAGGTAACGGAAAGATGAGGGAGCTGCTCGGCGGAAAGGGAGCCAACCTCGCGGAAATGAACCTGGTGGGAATACCTGTTCCTCCGGGATTTACGATCACCACCGAAGTCTGCACCGAATATTATCAGCACGGCAAGGAAGAGATCATCAAGATGATCAAGCCCGAGGTCGAGGCCGCCATGAAAGGCGTCGAGAAGAACATGGGCATGGAGTTTGGCAGCAGCAGCAACCCGCTTCTTCTGTCGGTCCGCTCGGGAGCCCGCGCGTCGATGCCGGGCATGATGGACACGATCCTGAACCTCGGACTGAACGACGAGGCCGTCGAAGGATTGGCCAAGAAAACCGGCAACGCGCGCTTCGCATGGGACTCGTACCGCCGTTTCGTGCAGATGTACGGGGACGTCGTGCTGGACATGAAGCCGCAGAGCAAGGAGGACGTCGATCCGTTCGAGGAGATCATCGACGCGATCAAGGAAGAGAAGAAAGTCAAGAACGATACCGAACTGACGACCGACGACCTGAAGGAACTGGTCATACGCTTCAAGGCCGCGATCAAGAAAAACACGGGCAAGGACTTCCCGACCAATCCGTGGGAACAGCTCTGGGGCGCTATCTGCGCCGTATTCAGCAGCTGGATGAACGAGCGCGCCATCCTGTACCGCAAGCTGAACAACATCCCCGCCGAATGGGGAACGGCCGTGAACGTACAGGCGATGGTGTTCGGTAACATGGGCGAGACGTCGGCTACGGGCGTGGCCTTCACGCGCGACGCCGCTACGGGCGAAGACATTTTCAACGGCGAATACCTCGTCAACGCTCAGGGAGAAGACGTGGTAGCCGGTATCCGCACGCCGCAGGAAATCACCATCGAGGGCTCGCGCCGCTGGGCCGAACTGCAAGGCATTTCCGAGAGCGAACGGGCGCTCAAGTACCCGTCGCTCGAAGAGGTGATGCCTGCCGCCTACAAGGAGCTGAACGAAATCCAGCAGCATCTCGAAGATTACTTCAAGGATATGCAGGACCTCGAGTTCACGATCCAGAACGGCAAGCTGTGGATGCTCCAGACGCGTAACGGCAAGCGTACCGGCGCCGCAATGGTCCGCATCGCGATGGAGATGCTCCGTCAGGGCGTGATCGACGCTCCGACCGCCGTACTGCGCGTAGAGCCCGAGAAGCTCGACGAGCTGCTGCACCCGGTATTCGACAAGAACGCGATCAAAAAGGCCAACATCATCGCCAAGGGTCTGCCCGCTTCCCCGGGAGCCGCTACGGGCCAGATCGTCTTTTTCGCCGACGAGGCCGAAAAATGGGCCGCCGAGGGCAAGCAGACGATCCTCGTCCGCATCGAAACCTCGCCCGAAGACCTCAAGGGCATGAACTCGGCCAACGGTATCCTGACCGCGCGCGGAGGCATGACCTCGCACGCAG
The DNA here is from genome assembly GCF_025144665.1 of Alistipes ihumii AP11. Taxonomy (NCBI): domain Bacteria; kingdom Pseudomonadati; phylum Bacteroidota; class Bacteroidia; order Bacteroidales; family Rikenellaceae; genus Alistipes; species Alistipes ihumii. Next base: position 1,289,111 of record NZ_CP102294.1, read on the forward strand.
CCGTCGTAGCCCGCGGCATGGGCAAATGCTGCGTATCGGGCGCCGGCGACCTGCAGATCGACTACAAGGCCCGCACGATCGCCGTAGGCAACAAGACCTACAAGGAAGGCGACTGGATTTCGCTCGACGGCTCGACGGGCATCATCTACGAGGGCAAGGTGGCTACGAAGGACGCCGAAGTGAGCGGCGACTTCGCCAAGCTGATGGAACTGACCGACGAGTACGCACACTTGAAGGTCCGCGCTAACGCCGACACGCCGCGCGACGCGAAAACGGCCTTCCGTTTCGGAGCGCAGGGTATCGGGCTGTGCCGTACCGAGCACATGTTCTTCGAAGGCGACCGCATCAAGGCCGTCCGCGAGATGATCCTCGCCGACGACGAGGCCGGACGCCGCAAGGCGCTCGCCAAGCTGCTCCCGATCCAGCGGGGCGACTTCGAGGGCCTGTTCGAAGCGATGAACGGCCTGCCCGTGACGGTTCGCCTGCTCGATCCGCCCTTGCACGAGTTCGTGCCCCACTTCGAGAAGGAACAGAAAGAGCTGGCCGCCGACCTGAACGTTCCCTATGAAACGATCAAGAACAAGGTCGAATCGCTGGCCGAGGCGAACCCGATGCTCGGTCATCGCGGCTGCCGTCTGGGAATCACCTATCCCGAGATCACCGAGATGCAGGCTCGCGCCATTCTCGAGGCTGCGCTGAATACGCGCAAGAACAAGGGCATCGACGTGCACGTCGAAATCATGGTGCCGCTCGTGGGCAACGTGAAGGAACTCCGCAACCAGAAAGAAGTCATCAAGAACACCGCCGAGGCCGTATTCGCCGAACGCAACGACCGGATCGACTACATGATCGGCACGATGATCGAAATCCCGCGCGCAGCCGTCACGGCCAACGAGATCGCCGAAGAGGCCGAATTCTTCTCGTTCGGTACGAACGACCTGACGCAGATGACGCTCGGCTTCTCGCGCGACGACGTAGCCAAGTTCCTGCCCGTCTATCTCGAAAAGGGCATCCTGAAACACGACCCGTTCCAGGTACTCGATCAGGACGGCGTGGGTCAGCTCGTGCGCGAGGCCGTATTCAAGGGCCGCGGTGTAAAGCCCGAACTCAAGTGCGGCATCTGCGGCGAGCACGGCGGCGAACCGAGCTCGGTCGAGTTCTGCCACTATGCCGGACTGAACTACGTCTCCTGCTCTCCGTTCCGCGTGCCTATCGCGCGTCTTGCAGCGGCGCATGCGGTGCTGAAACAAGGCGGGGAGAAGTAAGAAACGACTTCATGCCAGACAGAAGAAAGGGCGGCCCGACCGGGCCGCCCTTATTCAATTCATGAAAGCGAAATAAGCGAGCGCCCGACATCGTACCGTCCGTATTTGCATCGCGGAGGGAGATAGGTTCAGACCGGAATCGCATAGGCAGAGCCTAAACATACGGGCCGACAACCGTTCCATTCTCCGCTTATTGCCATCGCCAGTTCTCATGATCCGGCTCAATGTACCAATTTCCCTCGATCGGTTCGCATAGCGTGGTATCGCAGAACGTCCTGCGGTAGATTTCGTTCAAGTCGCCCTGCTCTGCGATACGTACCTACGGACAATTTCTCAAGCCGGGGTCGCAAACAAAACATTTGGCCGTTCCCGAAACGGAAAGTCCATGAGAGTAATGCACCATAGTCAGGCTAAGTTCGACCGAGTCCTCCCCGCACTCCCGCCTATAAAAGCGGACGAGCTCGCAGCCTGTCACCGCCAGCAAAGAATCGAGCAGCGCCCGGTCCGGAGGGAACAACCCGTGCAAATACGAGGAATCCTCCCCGTAAAGCCCCTGAAGTCCGCAGGACAGGCCCTCGGCGGCTGCAAGTTCCCGTATAAATATGGAATCGAACTCGGACGGCGGATAGTAATGGCTGCCTTCCGTTTTCTCCGAAATGATTTCATACACATGGTTGAACGCTGCCTCGTGCGTGCGGAACAACCGTATCATTTCCCCGTCCGACGGAGGCACGGAAGTTCCGCAGCCCGCGGCAAACAGACTCGCCAGAAGCAAGACCATCGCAAGAGTTCTCATATACGACTAAAAATCGACGTTTACCGGATCTTTCGCGGATTTCGGCATATTCTGAGAAACAGAAACCCGAAAAAGATGACGGACAACACAACCGGCAGACATGCTCCGGGCGCGTCATCGATCGTTCGGACGCCCCGCTCGCAAACCCGCCTATTCTATTAGTGCCATTCCGTGCGCATTGCGAAGATTCAGCGGCCGACTCGCTTTCAGGAAGCTAAGCCATCTTATCCGTATGATGTCCGCTCGTTCCCAATGAGCAGAATGCCCCCGATCGGGATAACGTATCGAACTATCGGTATTGATCGGCGGCTTCAAATTTCCGCCCACACAACTTCCAAGTCAAGCATTCTAAAAGAAGATTCAACGGAAGAATTCAAGGGCCGGCCTTCCATCAAACCCATAGCCTTATAATGCCGATAAACAACGGTCGCCATCTTTCGGGAAAGACGCATCTGCACCTTATGTACACGTTTCGGTTCACAATCCGTTCAAACAGGACAAGTTCAGGCGATATTGAAACGCACCGTTCGCTACGCTCGTTCCGGACGCGAAATCCGATGCCGCCTTTATGCGGAAAGCGGCTTCGGACAATGCATATTCGTCGGCCGGTCGAACGGGAAATGTCCTAACGGTTACCTCCTATCGGACAAACCGTTCTTTTCCAGAAAAGCGAGTATGGCTTTTTGCATGTCCTCCCCGTTTTCGAGAAACGGCATATGTCCGACGTCGCTTCCCCACAGAATCATATTCGGGAAACGCACTTTCCGGTAATGTCGCGGGCCGACGCTCCAGTCGGTCTTACCGTAAAAAAACAGGACGGGTATCTCAACCCCGGCCGTGGCCGGACGGTAGTCCCGGAAATATTCCGGAAACGACCGGAACTCGCCGCTGAAATCGTTATTGAAATCGGGAATTTCCTGAAACGACCGGTTCATCTCCGCATCGCTTTCCGGCGAAGCATAAAATATCTTCCATCGCAGTTCCTTCTCCTCGAGCTTGCCGGCGGCTATCGCTAATTTTTCCATATCGGAAAGGGAATCGTTTTTCAGGAACGCGCACCGGCTTTTCCCCAGCAGTTCCCTCGTTCTGTGAAACCAGCCGTTTTCAAAGCTATCCTCGATACATAGCGTACAGTTCAGCATGATCATTCCTTCGATCGCATCGGGAACTCGCTCCACATACCCCATTTGCAGGATTCCCCCGAACGAGTGCCCCAGCGTAAGCCATCGGTCGATATGCAGGACGCTGCGCACCTGCTCAAAGTCTTCGACCATTCTTTCCATCGAGTAGTCCCCGTCGGCCGGACCGGTCGAACGTCCGGTTCCCCTCTGGTCCAGATAGACCATCGTAAAATGTCGTTCAAGAAAATCGCCGGAGAACTTTTCGAGCCAATAGGAACCCGATCCGGGCCCTCCGTGAACATAAAGCAAGTACGGTCCCTGCCCCTTCACTTTCACATAAAGCCGGACGCTGTCGGTCGTCGTAACGGTCATTTCCTTCCCCTGAAGCCGTACATATCCGATCAAAGCGACAAACAACCATAAAATGCTTTTCATCTGTCAAGCCGTTTTAACAAAAATAGCAAAATTATTTCCGTTTTCAGGAAGGTCCGTACCTCGCGTTCCGCCTCGCCGCCGAATGCTCTCATAAGACGCCATCTAATCTTTCTTTGAGATAAACGTATCGCTGCACCGTTTATCGTCCGAACGAAAAACCTATTCCCGTACAGGACAGAAACTCCGCCGCAAAGCGATAAGAGGAAAAGCTCCTTCTTTTACAGAATCGGACCCGGCGCGGATATCGCATGCCTATACCGGCGGCTTACGCATATTAAAAACGGCTTTTCTGTTCCGGCCGTAAGTTATTCATAAAAACGGAGGGACGGCCTGCGGCCGTCCCTCCGTATCTCAACGATATTCAGATTGTCTATCTGTCAACCTCCGGATAGCCCACGATGACCAACGAAGGATTCGATTTGCATTCCCAATAGATCAACGGAATCTTCTCGCCGGACGTAGAGCTCAACGTACCGAACCAGTCCATTTCGAAAGTCTGGCCTGCCAGTGCATCGAGCAATTCCTTGCCGGCGCCGGCTTCCAAGAAAGTCGTGTTAAAGCCGTTGGCGTCGAACGGGCAGGTATAGTTACCCAACCTCAGTACGCCCGGCTCGGGCATGGCCATGTCGAAGTTGTAGCTGGCGCCGTACAAGTCATCGTTAGGAAGAAAGAATAACGGCATCAGCTCCATGTACATGCTTCCGTCCGATTTCTGACGGAAATACAGGTTCACCTGAGCCAGCTCCAGCCCGAAATCCATCAGTTGATCGGCATAGAGGGCGAGATATTGCCCCATCAACGGATAGTTCTGATAAATCACGTCCACCCAACTGATCGGAATACCGGTCATGTTATACTCCCGATTGTACTCGGGACCGATCCACACCGACAGAGGAATCGGAGAATAAGTGGCACTGAGAAGCGGAGTCGTCGAGCCGTCGGCCAGTACGACTTCGTATTTCGAGGTTCTGGAATTCCAGTTCAAACGGGTAACGACCACCTGATCGGCCACCTCGATCGGTTCGGGCAGAATGATGTTCTGATCGAAATCGACATAAGAGTCCGTCACGTCGGAATGGACCAGCGATTTCCCGTCGGCGGCCTCGTAGGAAGTACTCATCGAGCGCAGATTGAAATTGAACAGCACAGGCCCGTACTTCTGGGTTTCGATGTAGGAATAATTCTGGGCAGCGATGAATCTCGACAGCGCTTCGATCGACCTCACCATACCCGCCTGACTGGCGGCCCGTTCTTCCTCTGCGGTCGCTTTGACCAGCGTCGCATTAGCGCGGTGCGTGCGGCCGCGCAGCGTGAAAACGCTGTCCTCATACGAGGCGATCTCGTACTCGAAGTCGGTCTGGAGCCCCTGATTGCCCGACCCGTGGCTGACACTGTCGTCCGGATCGCAGAGCACGGCCAGATAGCTGTACGTGTCGAATATCAGCGTAGGACGCTGCAACGCCTTCAGACGGAAGGAAGAGGTTCCCGGAACCGCCGTCCCCCCGTTCACTCCGCTGTAATCGTAATTCATATTGTCGGTGATCATCGTGACCCGATTTCCTTTCAGGTCGTTCATCACCTCGCCATTGTTGACGTAAAACTTCATCCAGAAGCGATAGATACCCTCGCTGGTGGAAATGTTGGCCATCCAACCGTGCTCGGCCGACGTCAGTTCGTTCTGATAGGCGGTCAGCGTCGCGTTCAGCCGTTCATCGACATTGCCCATGTAATCGTCGTCGTAATCCCTTTTACAGGAGAGTACGGTCAGGGCAATCAATACCGGAATCAGCAGATATATAATTCTTTTCATATTTGATCTCATTTAAATTGTCCATAAGGTTCCGATTAGTCGAGTTGCTGCTCGATCGCCTCCTGCACGTAAGTAACGATACCCTTGCCCTCGGCGTCGTCATAGAACTTGATACCCCAGACGTTTTTCATATAGTCGACGACGATCGCTTCTTTCCGGGTGAAAGCGTCGTAGGCCGTTTCGTTGACCAATTTGCCGTTCTGGAAGCAGGTCTTCTGCACCATATCGTCATACCACTCCCGGCCGTACACCATGATGACCGAGATCATTTCGACGAAGTCCTCGTCCTTGCCCGACATGGCATAAGGCGTAATGAAGCCCAAAGACTGAGCCTCGGCGTATTCGACGTCGGTCCAACCCGTCGGATTGTACTTGCCGGCGCTGATCGACTCGTACGTCTTGTCGAACATCGTCGTCTGATGCAGGATATGGGCGAACTCGTGCTCGATCGTATGCAGGAACTGACGGATGCAGTTGGCGCCCTCGGGCGACGTTTCCTGCTCCGGATCGGAAATATCCGTGCTACGATCGAAATTATTGACGTTCAGCAGCAGAATCTTCAGACCGCCTTCGGCCTGACCTAGCTTGATCGCGCCGAACTGGTACTCGCCGCTACCGCCCAGCACGACCTGTTTGGGCGTCATCTTCTTCAGAAACACATCGCCCACGGCCCGCTCGTAGGGCTCGAACCAAACGTCCCGGATCGCCGTCATGAAAGTCACGACGGAATCCTCCTCGACCGGAACGATCGGGCGAAGCCACGACGACTGCACCTGCGACGCGTCCCAACGATAGATCACTTCAATATTGTACGGAGCCGTAAAATTGTCGTACAGCCACTCGTCGATTTCGTTGGGAATGTATTCTTCGCCGCCCAAGCCCGGAATCCTCATGGAAGTATCCAGCTTCTCCTCCTCGCAGGAGACGGACATCAGACCGACGGCCATCAGCAACAATGCTATTCTCATATTTTTCATAAAACGATCTGTTTTCATTGATTGTTTAATACCATGCACCTACGTTGCTCCACGGATTCTGCTCGACTCCCGAAAGCGACACGACCTGAGGCAACTGAATCACCCGACGGTCGTCCTCCGGAGTCAGCTCGCTGCGCTGCCCGTCGGCTGTCGCATGATAAACAGGAATGAACCAGCGCAGAATATCGAAATGACGGATGCCTTCGCGCAGGAATTCCAGCTTCCGGGCATCCAGGATGGCGAGTATCAACGCCTTCTGGAAACGCAGCTCGTCGCCGGTAGCAGTGAACTTGGACGCATTGTAACGGCTGTTGATGAAATGGTCCTCATTGGCCAGGTCCGCACTGTAATGCGAAAGCAGCAGATCCTTGTAGAGGACATGCTTTCCGTATACGTACTCCGTCGCATCGGCACGAAGGGCCGTCCAGATATTCAGGTCGTTCAGCGCATCCTGATAGCGGCCCGTCAGAGCGAACGCCTCGGCACGGGCCAGAAGCACCTCCTCGCGGCGAAGCAGCGGAATCTTCGCATACGGAAGCCCTGTCTGAGCCTGCACGTTATCCATCTTGAAGTCCTCGTAGAACTTGGGGATAATGAACGTATCGTCGCCCGAATAGCTGAAAGCGGGCTGATTCAGATAGACTCCCGTCGGCGAGCCGTACAGCATCTCGATCATCGTCGCCCGGTTGACGCCGTGACGCGCGTAAGCCGTACCCGCGGTTCCGCGCACGATAACGGTCACGCATTCGGAAATCAGCAGATTGCCCGGCGCGCTGGTCCCAGAGAAGCCCATCCGCATGCCGTCGGCAGAGCCCGTAGCGGCAATCGTATTCCAGTCGTTCATATTGTTCAGGCAATACATGTTGGCCGCATCGTCCTCGGCTACGTAAAGCACGGGAGTCCCGTCGTCATTCTTGACCGGCTCTCCGTCCTCGGTCATTTCGTTCAGCTTCGAGGCCGTAGGCAGTCCGAGCGCATTAGCATAGGCGATCACCGCCCCGTAGTCGCCCGTATAAAGCGCCATACGGGCCCCGAACGCGTTGGCCGCATCCAGAGTAAAGTGATATTTGGGCTGAGCGTAGTCGGCGCTCCCGCCGATATCCCGGATGGCCTGATTGAAATCGTTCTTGATTTTCTCCAGCGTGCCGGCCACCGTGCCACGGTCGTAATACTTGATCACGACGTCCTCGGGCTCGGTCACGTACGGAACGCCCGGATTCATATTGGTGTTCACGTCCGCGAACTTCGAGTCGAACATGTTGGCATACATCGTCAGCAGCGTGAAATGATTGTATGCCCGGGTCATCAGGGCTTCGGCGCGCTGCTTGCCTGCGTTCGCCTGTTCGGAGGTAGGAAGCGTCTCGATAGCCGCCAGCGCATGGTTGGCCGCCGAAATGGCCTCGTAAACGGACGTCCAGTATTGCTCGTAGGTATCGTTGCTCGATTCCGAACGGGTGTACTCGTCCCACATGAAACCGCTGACGACGAAATCGAAAGAAGAAGAAGGCTGCGAGCCGTCGAGCGTTGCGCCCATGTCGACGATATAGTCGCAACGCGGATCGAGCAGCGACATGTTCGTCCGATTGGGATAGGCCGAGACGAGCAGGGCGCTCACCTTGTCCAGGTTGTCGATCGACGCGCGGTTGTCCGGCTCCTTGTCGAGGAAACTGTTGCAACCGGCGACGAGCCCTCCCAGACCCAAAATCGAAGCGAGTTTGAAAATCCTTTTCATATATGGTTCTTTTTTTATTCTATATTAATAATTCCATTCGAGATCAGAACCCGAGATCGAGCGAGAATACGACCTGAGGCTGAATAGGCATGGCCACGCCGCCGGAGTTGTAGAACTCGGGGTCCTGACCGTGCAGCTTCTTGTCGGAGTAAAGCAGCCAAAGGTCTTTGCCCGTCACGCGGATCGAGGCGCTCTTGAAGAAATGGCTTTTGCGGATCCAGCTCGACGGCACGTCATAGGCGAACGAGATGGACTTCAGGCGGATGAAATCGCCCTTGGCCACCCGGACGTCCGAGTAGTTGTAGTTGTTATACGGATAGGCGTTGCCCAGTTCCATCGACGCGGTCAGCAGGTCGGCAATCGACGGAACATTCGTCTTCAACTCGTCTCCAGATTTCACCCACCGGTTCTTGAAGTCGTTCGGAAGGGCGTTGATGTCGCTGTACGTATCGCGGAAAACCGGGTCGAGACGAACCACGTTGCCTGCGGCGAAGCTGAAGAACAGGTTCATCGACAGGTTCTTCCACCGGACCGTGGTATTCAGACCGCCGGTGTACTTCGGATCGACCGTACCCTCGTACTTCAGGAAGTCGGTTTCAGTACCTTGCATGTAAACGTCGGTCGTCAGATTGCCGTCCTGGTCGTAGAACATCGGGATACCGCTGTCGGGATCGAGCCCGGCGAACGGAATCGAGAAGAGGCTGTGCACCGGATAGCCGTTCTTGTTGCCGCCCTCCTGACGTACCATATCCCAGACCTGAGGTTCGTTCTTCGCGTTCTTGATCTCGTTGTGCGAATAACCGAAAGTCAGGTTGGCCGTCCAGCTCCAGTCCTTGGTCCGGATGATCGTACCGCCCAACGTCACGTCGAAGCCGTAAGCGCTCAGGTCGCAATAGTTGGCGTATTTCCACATGTTGCCGCCGATACCCGACACCTTGATCAGGTTGATCAGGTCGAAACTCTGACGGTTATAGTAGTCCAAGCTGAAATTCAGCCGACCGTCGAACATCGTCAGGTCGTAGCCGACGTTGAACTGATAGTTCTTCTCCCACGTCAGGTCCTTGTTCTCGAGCTCCTCGATCACCATGCCGTTCTCGGTATTTCCCGGGCGGTACACCTCGTTGTAGCGATACACGACGCTCGAGTTGGTCGCCAGACCCGTATTGGCCGACAGACCGTAGCTCAGGCGCAGGCCCATCACGTCCACCTTCTCGGCATTCTCCATGAACTTCTCGTTAGCGATGTTCCAGCGGGCTCCCAGGTTCCACGTAGGCAACCAGCGGGCCGAGCTCGAACTTCCCAGGCCGTTGTTTCCGTCGTAACGGAACGTAGCCGAAACCGAATAGCGACGGTCGTAGGTATAGTCGGCATTCGCATAAAAGGCGGCCTGACGGTCGTATGTCTGCGTCATACTATAATAAGGGAACTGACGAGCGATCAGCATCTCGAACAGCTTCGGATCGATCGCTACCACTCCGCCGTAATCGTACTGATAGCCGTAACCGCTGTTCGAGTTGAAGTGGCGGTCGGCGAACTTGGCCTGCACGCCGCCCAGCACATTGAGCTCCTGCGTCCGGACGCCGTTGTCGAACACCTTGTTGTACGAAAGCGAGTTACGCACGTCATAGGCCCTCATCGACATTTCGTCGCGGTTGTAGAAACCGCCGTAGGGCAACACGACCACCGGCTCGGCCGACGGATCGTTCGGGTCGCGGTACAGGTAGGGATTCATTTCGCGGATCGTCGAGTTGCCGGCGGCCCGATAGGCATTGGCCGCATTGGACTTCTCGTGCACCCGGTGTTCGGTATCGGTCTTCACGTAACGCAAAGCTCCGATAAAGCTATACTTCAACCCCTTGATGATTTGATAGTTCAGCTCGCCCTGCAACCTCAGGTCGGCTACGTCGATGTGGATGCGGTTGTACTTCAGCTCGTCGAAGATATTGAACGGAGCGTAGTTCAGTGTCGTGTACTCCAGGTTGCCGTTCTCGTCGTAAGGACGCAGCGCGCGGCTCGTGTTGAGCGCATAACTGAACGGGTTGATATCGAAATCGCGGTTGTACTCGCCGGTCACGACGTCGGTCTGACGGCCGAACGTACCGGGAGTATCCTGACTGCGGTACATTCCGTTGACGGCGAAGGCGGTCGAAACCTTCTTGCTGATCGTGTAGTCGTTGCGGAACGACATCGTGTAGCGGTCCACCTTATCGTTGGCCACCGTCCAGCCCGCATCGTTCATGAAGCCTACCGAAGCATAGGTCTTCGACTTCTCCGTACCGGCCGAGATGCTGACGCTGTGGTTCTGGATCAGCGAATTGCGGAACAGCAGGTCGAACCAGTCCGTATTGGCGAAAGCATATTTATAAAGGAATGCCTCGCGGGCGTTTTTCGTATTTTCCAAACCGAACTGACCTTTCGATTCATCATAAGAATGGATCAAATTCCACATGATGCCGTACATACCGGACGAAGACTGATTGACGATCTGCGAGGTGAGCAACCCCTTGCGTTCCATTTCGGCATTGACGGACATCTGGTCGAACGAGTTCATGATATTGTACTGATCGTACGAGGGCTTCGTGCGGATCGTGAAGTCGCCGTGGTAGCGGACGATCGGCTCGCCGAGCTGCGTACTCTTGCCCCGCTTGGTCGTGATGACGATCACGCCGTTCATCGCGCGGGCGCCGTACATGGCCGTAGCGGCGGCATCCTTCAGAATGTCGAACGTCTCGATGTCCTCGGCATTGATACCGGCCACCGAAGAGCCCAGCAACGTCGTCGGGTCGCCGCTCGAGAGCTGGTCGTTCGACACGTTCACCATATCCTCCAGCACCACACCGTCGACGACCCACAGCGGCTTGTTGTCGCCGGTGATCGACGCGACGCCGCGAATACGCACCTTGGGCGCGGCACCGAACGTACCCGACACGTTCTGCACCGATACGCCGGCCGCCTTGCCTTCCAGCATACGGCTGATGTCCGACGTACCGGCCACGTTCAGGTCGGACGCGTTCAGCTTGACCGACGAACCGGTAAAGGTCTGCTTCTTGAGGTTCTGATAACCGGTGACGACGACCTCGTCGATATCTACGGATGAGCTCTTTAACGCTATGTCGATTTTCGTGCGATTGCCCACGACGACCTCCTGCGGGTCGTAGCCGACGAAGCTGAACGTCAGCGTAGCGTTCTGCGTCCCTTTCGGAATGGGAATCGTATATGCGCCTTTCGCATCGGTCGTGACGCCGACCGCCGTTCCCTTCACGGCAACGGTAGCATAGCCTATGGGCGCCCCGTTCCCCGCGTCGGTCACGATACCGCTAATCTTAGTCTGGGCCCAAAGGGCACAGAAGCTAAAACTAAAAACGATTAATAACAGTAAAGATTTTTTCATAAATTAATTGTTTAGAACCAATAGTATTTTCCTTCCATTTTTTACCTCAATCTCCCTCCCAGAATAACCTCCCCTCTTCTGTTACCGCCTTTTTCCGGCACGGATATCCCGGCAGCAAGTCCTGCCAGGATTATAATTCCGTCCGAAAAACTCCGCCGATCATTACGATTCGACAGCAACAACGCCCACATCGCAGAACATTTATCACATTCCGAGACGTTTTCCTAACAAATTATCAATCAACATATTCTGCGATCCTGCGCAAGGTAACAATAATTTACGGAATTGTTAATTTTTTATCCGAAAAAATATTCCAGGATACGGTTATTCGTCCGATTCTTAGCTCTTTTTATCCGCAAAAAAACGACACAAGGTATTCCAAGGAAGGGGGTATCCCCCGAATTATCCATTTTTCAAAAACATAAGCCCTGAAAAGTCAAGGGGGTATCTAAAAATTTCGACGCAGACCGACAGACAAGCGCCGCACATCCCTGCTACGGCATATCGCCGAACCCGGAAACATCGAACAGTCCCAAGCGGTCAATCGTTCAGATCGATCAGCCCGTCGGGCAGGTCGAAACGGATCACTCCGTTTTCCAGATCGGTCTCCACGATAAACTCGTCGACGGCCGGCACATAGATTTCCCGGCCGTCGATCCGGAGCAGAAACAGCGGATTCTCGCCGTCGATGAACTCTTCGATGACTCCGCCGTACGCATCGCCGACCGAAGCCTCGAGTCCTACGAGGTCCTCCAGATAGACGAGCCCGTCGCCGGGCGGTTCCTCGCCGTCCGCCAATCGTCCGCCGCATAGGAAAAGCTCCCGGCCGATCAGCTCGGCCGTGCGGCGCTCGCTGTAAAAATCGGCGAAGACGACCAGCGCTCCGTTGCGCCCGCGACGCTCGAAACGGTCGCAAAAAAGAGGGACCGCCAGTCGGTCGATCTCGACGAACAGCGGCTCCCTCAAATCAAAATCGTCGGGAAACGTATCGAAAAGGCTTACCAGCAACTCCCCTTCCGAGCCGAAAGACTTCGACACGCGGGCGACGGCTACGCTGGCATTTCCCGACATGGCCTCGGGTCGGACTAAGCCTCGGCGGCGGGCTCCTCCGCAGCAGGGGCCTCCTCCTGCGAAGCGGCTTCCTCGGCAGCAGCCTCGGCCTCGGCGGCGGCCTGCGCGGCAGCGGCTTCGGCCCGCTTGGCCTCGAGAGCCTTCTCCTTAGCCTCCTTCACTTTCTTCTCTTCCTCCAAACGGGCCTTAACGGCAGCGGCCTTGTCGCTCGAAAGCTTCGACTCCTTGGCGGAAATCTTGCCGGCCTTCTGCTCGAGCCACTGGGCGAACTTCGCTTCGGCGGCTTCCTGCGTGAAAGCGCCCTTGCTTACCCCGCCGAGCAGGTGTTTCTTCATCAGCACCCCTTTATAGGAAAGGATGGCCCGACAGGTGTCGGTAGGTTGAGCGCCTTTCTGCAACCAGTCCAGGGCTTTCTCGAAGTCCAGGTTGATTGTGGCAGGATTGGTGTTCGGGTTATACGACCCGATGTTCTCGATGAACTTACCATCTCGTGGCGCCCTGCTGTCTGCAACGACGATATGGTAGAAAGGATAGCCCTTCTTACCGCGACGTGCTAATCTGATTTTTACAGGCATTTTGAAAAAATTTAAAGTTATACACAACCTACAATAGCGTAAGCAGGGTGCAAAAATAGTTCTTTTTGGCGATTTAACAAAGCGCGGATCGTCTTTTTTCTTCTCGGACAGACGTTTCGCGTTCGAACGGGCCGTCGGCCCTGCCTGAATCGACGGAACATTCCCTGCCTCAGAAGGGAGGCCGCCCCGGCTTCGTCCCGTCGAGCGGCCGACGCCCGTCTTTGACGGCAAGTTGTTGATAACTGGCGGACCGGAACGACCCTCCGAAAGCCCCGAACGACTACTTTTGCATGACGGGCATCGGGCCCGGCACATATATACCAATCGCCACCCAATCATGAAGGAAACCTTGTCTTCTGCCGAAACACTGGCCGCCGCCGAACAGGCCGCCCTGACCAAAACGAAGCTCGGAACGCGCAAAACGCTCGTACTGGCCGCGCTAGCCGGAGCCTACATCGCCATAGGCGGCACGCTGTCGCTGCTCGTCGGCTACGGCTTCGCACAAGCGGCCGCCGGCAATCCGGGTTTACAAAAGCTGCTCTCGGGCGCCATGTTTCCGCTCGGGCTGATTCTGGTCGTTCTGGCCGGAGCGGAGCTGTTCACGGGCAACAACGCCGTCCTGATTCCGGGAGCGCTCGGCCGCCGGTATCCGTGGAAAGCCGTCGCACGCAACTGGGCGCTCGTCTATCTCGGCAATTTCGCCGGCGCGCTGCTGTTCGCCTACTTTTTCGTCTACCTGACCGGAGTCGCGGCCTCGGAGCCGTGGAACGAAGCGATCCGGAACATCGCTCTGGCCAAAGTATCCATGCCGTGGCACGTCGTACTGCTGAAAGGCATCGGCGCAAACTGGCTCGTATGTCTGGCCGTGTGGCTCGGCATGTGCTCGCGCGGCGCGGCCGGCAAGATTCTCGGCCTGTGGTTTCCCGTCATGTGCTTCGTCGCGATCGGCTACGAACACAGCATCGCCAACATGTTCTTCATTCCGCTGGGCATGATGCAGGGGGCCGAAGTCGGCTGGGGCGAGTTCATCGGGAGGAACCTGATTCCGGCCACGCTCGGCAACGTCGCGGGAGGAGCCGTCTTCGTCGGAGGGCTTTACTGGTACGTCTACGGAACGGGAAAGGCGAAGGAGTAGCCAGCCCCGAAATTTCCAAAGACCCGCACGCAGACCTGCAGTCGGAACAAGACGAGCGGAGAAGACAGCGCCGAACGCCCCCCTGCCGCCCGCACCGGGAAGAAGATTCCGCCCCTGCCCGCACGAACTCTCCCCGGGCGTAAAGCAAGAGCGCCGCACCCGCTACCGGGCACGGCGCTCTCCATATCCACAGCCGGACACTCTTATCGTCCGACACTCGAACAATAAGTTTTGTAACGATCGATCACGCCGTCGACGAAGGCCAGCGTCTGGCGCCCTACGAACCGCCCGTGACGGACGATCTCGTCCTCGGCATAGGCCGGATCGGACTTCAGCGTCAGGTAATGCGAGACGTCGGTCCACGAGTCGGGGTCGCCCCCGTACTTCCGGGCGAGATTCCGGGCGTCGATCACGTGACCGATTCCGCCGTTATAGCATGCCAGTACGATCCGAAGACGGTCCATCTCCGAAGCGGAAGGGCCGAAGTCGAGCGATTTCTCGATCTTGCCGAGCACCTTGGCCGCCAGCAGGATATTGCTGGCAGGGTCCATCACGCTGCCCTTGAAGCCGAGCTGACGGGCGACGCGGGGCATCACCTGCATCAGTCCGCAGGCCCCCTTGCTCGAGACGAGCATCGGATTGAACCGGGACTCGCTGTAAGCGATGGCGGACATCAGACGCCAGTCGTATCCCTCCCGCTCGCACACCTCCTTGAAAAGCTCGTCGTACACGGATATTCCTCCGCCCCGGGCGGCGCTCAGACCGCGCCCCAGCATCTGACGGACGATCCCTTTCTCGAAATAAAGATAGTTGAGCATCGCATACTCCCCGCTGTTGCGGAAATGCGAGAGCCATGCCTCGAAATCGCTCCGCAGCGAAGTATCCTGCGGCGATACGACGGCACTGAGCGCCACCGGCTCGGCAAACCGGTAGATTTGCGCGACGTTTTTCTGAAACGCGCAACCGAGTTGCGCCTCGCTCATTTCGCAGATCAGATAGTCGTATCGGCCGTCGCCCAGCGCGCCGATCAACTCGAAGCTATTGCGCGACGAAACGTATACTTCGGCCGTGCGGGAAAGCGAGTCGAGCAGCATGCTGTACGCCCGGGTGCTCTTGAAGCCGGAAGAAATCAATACTTTTCCCTCGCGGATGCAAGGAATCAGCTCGAAACGCTTCTTCTTCCGAATCTCGTCCGCTTTCCTCTTGCCCGCGAGCAGAACATAGGACGTATGATAAATGGGAACGGCCGAGGCCGAGGCGATCTCCGCCGCATGGTCCGAAAGCGCGGTCACGATATCCGCCCGACCGTCGGCCAGCATGGCGTCGTACTCGGAAGGGCGCTCGCTCCGCACGACCTGCAGCTCGACGCCCAGATGATCGGCATAGGCCTTGAACAGGTCGTACTGATAGCCGTAGCTTTCGCCGCCGAACACGAAATACCCCGGCAAAGGCTCATCCATGACGACGGTCAGCCGGCCCTTCTCGCGGACGCTCGTCCGGAGCTGCGGCTCGCCGCAGGCGGCCAAAAGAAACGAACTGAAAAAAAGAACGGTTGCTTGTTTGATCGATACACAATGATTTTGGATCATACGATTGAAGTTCGCGGGCAGCTTTCCCGATCAGTCGTAGAAGCTCCAGGAGATCCCCAGCTTGAACATCCGCGGATTCTGCGGGTAGTGGAGAACCGTGAAGTAGTTCCGGTCCCCGAACATGTTCTCGTTGAGATGCTGCATCTTGATCAGTATCCGCATGCGTTTCCACTTGGCCGCGGCAAACACGTCGATCATCGGATAGTTTCCCAGTTTCTTCTCGCGCTGGTTGTAGAACTGCGCCGTCGCCGGATTATACCCGAAGGCATAGTACGACGTGTTGTAGCGGCCGTCCAGCCCGAGCTGGAGCCGCAACACGTTCTTCACGACGTTGAACTCGAAGTAATAACTGAGATACGCACTGATCGCAGGCACAGGCACAACCTCCTCGGCTGAACTATACTGATACAATACCCTGTGATTCAGGTGGAGTCCGCCGAAGCGGAAATCCTTTTGCGCATACAAGCCCGAAACGGTCACGGTTCCGCCGTACTGGGCCGGCAACTGATCGGCGCCGTAATAGATACGGTCGCCCAGCAGGCTTTGGTAGCCGCCGAGCTCGAGCCCGATCTGAGGAGCCGAGAACGTGACCGAAAAACGGGTTTCAGACTCTTTGGAGAAAGAGTTGCTCCACACGAAGTGGTTAGAGAAATAACTTTCCGTCCAGTAGCCCGGCGTACGAATTTCGTGCCTGAGACTACCTTTCAGCGTCATGGGTCGTCCTCTCACATATACCTTGAACGCCACGTCGCCTCCCACCGAAAGGTCCTGCCTCCGGTAGCCGAACAGGTGGAATTTCACGTCGGCGTTCCAATCCAGATATCTTTTCACGTTTCCCTCTATAGAACCGTAGACATAGGTGCTGTTGCGATTCACTCCCTCGTTCGAACCCATGTAGTCCTGCAAGCGAAACTGGTAGTAATGGTGGGCGTCGTTCCCGATCCCGGCGTTGATCACGCCGACGGCTCCGTCCCGGTCCCACGGCTGAATCTGCACGAACAAGCGGTTGGAAAGCAGGCTCTCGAAAATCGAGTCGTACGACCGTTCGGGACTGACATACCAGTTTTCGTAGAAATCGCCGCTTTCCGCTTTCGTATCGGTATACCTTTTATAAAAGCGACTGTACAGGAACGAATAACCGAAGAAGATCGTCGAATTCCGGGCGATCGAGAAATCCTCGTCGGTCAGTTGGCGCAGCGGCACGCCATACGACTGGACGACATAGAACGCATTGTTCTTGAACAGATTCCGGGCATCGTTGAGCCGAACGTCGAGCAACTCGGGACGCTCGAATACCGTATCGGTTATATCGCGGTCGCGCAGGATACCTCCGTTCTCCTTCAGGTTTCCCATGTTATAGATGTAACCCGCATGAACGCTGTATTTCTTGCCCGTATGCGAAAAGGCGAGCGAAAGATTTTTCTCCCTCGCGCCCTGCCATTCGTACTGGCCGCGCGTTCCCCGGCTCTTGTAGTCCAGATTGAAACCCGTCGAGGGCGAAACGTTCTGGGCATGCGTGACCCACAGGCCCTCTTCCAGATGCTGCGTAGCGCCCGACATGAAATAGGAAAGGTGGGTGAACGGCTTTTTGACATTGAAGAACCGCGCCCGCTCGGGGGTCATCAGATAAGCGTCGAAAGCCTGAGCGAACGTAAAGTCGCTATATTGGGGTCTCAGAAAGAAATCGAGCGGAACCGAAGCGCCGCCCATATTGCCCAGCATGGCCGAGCCCACGTTGTTCTGCAAAAACGGATAATCGTTCTGGAAACCGTTGAGCGCCGTGTCGACCTCGATGATCGCGACGTCGTTCCGTTCGAGATTGACCCTCCATGCGAAGCTCTGTCGCGAGCGAGTCGAATCGTCGAAGAAATAGGACTCCAGCGGCTTGCGTATCTTCGGCGGCTTCTGGGTCGTATCGGCCTCCTGAGGAGCGTTGTTATCGACCACTCCTCCTATGTTTCCGTACTGTATCTGATTAGGATTCCGGTCGTTCAGACCCGGCATGGTCCCGTACTGGTTCCTGAGATCGTAGTCGTTCATATTGAGAGGCCTTTGGGCGGATACGACAGAGGCACTCAGAACAAGAATCGTTCCGAACGACCATTTCACGACCCGCCTTCTCAAACTCAGGGACATCAGCTACGGCAATTTCACAAAGTAACGGCAAAGGTAGCAAAAATATTACACATGCAACAGACAGAGCCGCTATGCGCTGATTTTAGGACTTTTACCGCGACGGATCAGAAAGCGTACGATCGAAACCAGAATATAGGCGAGAATGATGAACGGCAGGGCACGGACCTGATAGAGTCCCAGCAACACGAGCGAAATACCCAGAAAGATATAGCGGAGCTCGTTGCCCGCGAAATCGAAATGCTTGAACTTCAGAGCGAACATAGGTATCGGACTGATCAGCAGCAGCGAGAAAACGACGGAGGCGACAATAGCTGCGACCGGAGGCGCCGCGGCAGCGTTCTGCTGCATGATGTACCCCACCGAAGCGAAAAACATCGCGCAAGCCGGCGTAGGAAGTCCGATGAACTCGGTAGCCTGACGCTCGTCGAGATTGAACTTCGCCAGCCGCAGAGCCGAAAAAGCGACCAGAATGAACACGGCAAAGCCCGACAGCTCGTCTCCTCCCGTCGCCACATAAATCGAATAGAGAATGCTGGCGGGCGCCAGACCGAAACTGATCATGTCGGCCAGCGAATCGAGTTCCTTGCCGACCGGCGACGAAACCTCCATCAGGCGGGCGGCGAATCCGTCCAGAAAATCGAATACGGCAGCGACCAGCACGCACCAGAAAGCCTGCTCGAGGTCGTTGATGCAGAGAGCGAAGATCACGGCCGCGCAACCCGAAAGCAGATTGCAAAGGGTCAGAATATTGGGGAAAGTAAACAGTCTCAATTTCATACGGTCATCCGATGTTAGCGTCCGCAGACCGGTCCCGAAACGGAGGAGCGAAGCTCGCCGAGCAAACCGCGCAGCTCGCGGACAGTTTCCGGACGGAAGTTCCTCAGGGCGAATATGCGAAGATAGAAATTAAATTTCAAAATCCAATCCGTTTCGCCGCGCCGAACGCAGCGGGCCGCCCCGTGCTGCCGAAAAGCGAGGACTCGCGGGCGCTCGTCCGCCTCAACGCCTTTTTTCCCATGAGGCCGGAGGACGCCGAAAGGTTTGGCAATCCGGAGAAAATGCCTTATCATTGTAATAATAAATCTCGCCTTCGACTTTTATGGACAACAACCGCTACTGCATCATCATGGCCGGCGGGATCGGAAGCCGGTTCTGGCCGATCAGCCGCCGCACGATGCCCAAACAGTTTCTCGACATGCTGGGGACAGGCAAAAGCTTCATCAGGCACACCTACGAGCGCTTCGCCAAAATCGTCCCGCCCGAAAACTTTCTGGTCGTCACCAACGGCAGCTATAAGCCGCTGGTACTGGAACATATCCCCGAAATCGACGAAGATCAGATTCTCTCGGAACCGGTCGGACGCAATACGGCGCCCTGTATCGCTTATGCAGCCTGGCGGCTCCGCGTGGCCGCCTCCGACGCGACGATGATCGTCACGCCGTCGGACCACCTGATCCTCGACGAGGACGAGTTCCGGCGGGCGATCGTCGAAAGCGCGGAGTTCGCCGAGCGGCAACGCGCCCTGATGACCATCGGCATCCGCCCGGACCGTCCGGCCACCGGCTACGGCTACATACAGGTCGACAATCAGGTCAGGCTGGAGCAAAAAGACGTGTACAAGGTCAAGACGTTCACCGAGAAGCCCAACCTGGAGCTGGCGCGCTCGTTCGTCGAGAGCGGCGAATTCTTCTGGAACTCGGGCATATTCATCTGGAAAGTCGATGCGATCATGGAAAACTTCGAGCGACTGCTGCCCGACATGCACCAGATGTTCGCATCGATCGCTCCGAGTTACGGCACTCCGCAGGAACAGCAAAGCATCGAAAGGATCTATCCCGAGTGCCGGAACATCTCGATCGACTTCGGCATTATGGAGAAAGCCGGCGACGTCTACGTACGCTGCAGCGATTTCGGCTGGTCGGACGTCGGAACGTGGGGTTCGCTCTACCAGCATTCGGCCAAGGACGCCGACGGGAACGTCGCTCCGGCCGAAAACATGCTCTACGACACGAAAGGCTGCATCGTCAAGGTTCCGGCAGGCAAACTGGCCGTGATCGAGGGCCTCGAGGACTATATCGTGGTCGACAGCGGCGACGTGCTGATGATCTGTCCCAAATCGGGCGAACAGAACATCAAGAAATTCATCGACGACGTCAAGTTCAAGATCGGGGACCGCTTCATCTGACCCCCGACGCGAGGACGTGCGGCTTTCGGACGAGACGCCCGGCAAGGATGCCGAGCGACGATTCCGCTTGCACACCGAACTCGACGACAATTCGCTTCACACTCGACATGGAACTATACGAACTTTTCCGCCGGCATTCCCGGATTTCGACCGACAGCCGGCACATCGTCCCGGATTCGTTGTTTTTCGCCCTGCACGGCGAGCGTTTCGACGGTAACAGCTATGCGGAAAACGCGCTGAAAGCCGGGGCTGCGGCAGCCGTCGTGGACGACCCGTCCGTAGCGGAAACCCTCCGGCAACATTGGCCGGACCGTTGCGCGGAGGTCCCCGACACGCTGGCCGCCCTGCAGGAACTGGCCGCCCGGCATCGCCGCGAGCTCGGCATTCCGATCCTCGCCATCACGGGCAGCAACGGCAAGACCACGACCAAAGAGCTCGTCGGTCGGGTACTCTCGCGCAAGTTCCGCACGGCCGTCACGCAAGGCAATCTGAACAACCATATCGGCGTGCCGCTGACGCTGCTCGCCATGGACCGCTCGGTCGAGATAGGCGTCGTCGAGATGGGAGCGAGCCACCCCGGCGAGATCGCGCTGCTCTGCTCGATCGCCCGGCCCGATTACGGGCTGATTACGAACATAGGCAAGGCGCATCTGGAAGGCTTCGGGGGCATCGAGGGCGTGATGCGGGGCAAGGGCGAGCTGCTCGACTTCCTGGTTGCAAACGGAGGGACCGCCTTTTGGCTGAACGACAGCGACCGTCTGAAAACGATGGTCGAATCGCGCCCCGGACTGCGGGCTATTTCCTACTCTGCGCCCGAGGCGATCGGAACAGAACCCTTCGTCGAAGCGCGATGGGACGGCCTGCCCGTCCGCACTCGTTTGGTCGGAGACTACAACCGCAGCAACATCGCGGCCGCCATAGCGGTCGGCCTTTATTTCGGGATCGGGCGTGCCGAGATCGTCTCGGCCATCGAGAGCTACGATCCGGACAACAACCGGTCGCAGAAGCGGCAAACCGCATTCAACACGCTGATCTCGGACTGCTACAACGCCAACCCCTCGAGCATGCAGGCCGCGCTGGACAACTTCCTGTGCGAGGCGGATCCGCGCCCCAAAGCGGTCGTACTGGGCGACATGGGCGAGTTGGGTCCCTATGCCGCCGTCGAGCACAGGACCGTCGTCGAGCGACTCGAGCAGGGCGGGATCGAGGAAGCCTATTTGGTCGGCGGACATTTCGCCGAAGCGGCCCGGGGAAGCCGTTACCGGACTTTTGCCGACACGGAAGCGCTCGCCCGATATTTGGACGAGCATCCGATCCGTAACCGGCTCGTACTCGTCAAAGGCTCGCGCGCGAATCGTCTGGAAAAGATCGCCGAGAAGTTGTAGTCGCAAGCAGGAAAGCCCGTTCGGCAGCCTGCGCGACCGGACCGCTCACGATCCTCATTTCCGCGAACATTGTCAGCTCCGTCCTTATCGTACATGCGGTACGGCGACGGCGCATGCCGTGCCGCCTCCGATAGAGCAATTGCGCAACCATCGCGGCGAGCGCCCGGTTGCCGTGCTACGCCCTGCCGATAGTTACGCAAGATCGCATGAAATCGCTCCGGTATCCCCGCCTCGTCTTCCATACGTTCCCTATTACGGCGGAACCGTCTCGGACCGAGAACAGCGCAAAGCCAAACGCGGTACAAAGATTCCCGTTTCCCTCATACAGCCTCTACGTGAAAGCGCTTAGGGTCGCGGCTCAAGCCCCGGCGGAAAATCTGCCGGCCGAACGACAAATGCCCGGCACAGACCTACGGAAGTGCGAGCGACCTCCGCCCCCCGGAATCGGCCCTGCATCGCCTCTTCCCGATTCCGGCGAATACGGACACAGAGGCAATCATATATTTCAACGTACCAGGTTGGTTACACACGGAATCTCCATATCTGTCAGTCGCGGCTTGTGTTCGCAGGTCGCGTATCCTACTGAGGCCCCTACCATAAACCCCTTCCGTCGGAAAAGACTTCATGCGAAAACCGGAAACATCGGGAACTCGAAAGCAGGTACGACTGAAGTATATATATTGCCATACGGCAAGACAAACTCCGGCTCCGGACAGCACGGAAGCAAGACACGCGCAGCGACCCGCCGGCAGCTTCCGGCCCTTATGTCCGAAACGACCGGAGGCCGGCCCTTGAAAGGGCCGGCCTCCGGCAGACATCTCGCGGCGAACCGCTATTTCTTGGCCAGCATGGCCTTCACTTTCTCGTATACCTTCTCGCCCGAGAAACCGAACTCCTTGTCGAGCACGCCGGCCGGAGCCGAGTATCCGAAATGGTCGAGTCCGGCGATCTCGCCGTCGCAGCCGACCAGACCGGCCAGCGTCACGGGCAGGCCCGAGGTCAGACCGAACTTGGGTACGCCGCAGGGCAGCACGCTCTGCTGGTATTCCTTGCTCTGGTCGCGGAACAGACCTTCCGACGGAACCGACACGACGCGGACTTTCACGCCGTCGGCCTTCAGCTTTTCGGCACCGTCCACAAGCGTCGCCACTTCCGAGCCGCTTGCAAGCAGGATCACGTCGGGAGTACCCTCGCAATCCATAACGACATAAGCTCCTTTGACGAGCTGCATCGCCTCCTTGCGGCGGTCGCCGCTGGCGGCCGGCAGGTTCTTGATATTCTGACGCGACAGTACGAGAGCCGTCGGACGCTCGTTTTCCATAGCGACCTTCCATGCGGCTACCGTCTCGTAGCTATCGGCAGGACGCAGCACGACGACCGAACGCTCGCCGCGATGGTTGCGCAACTGCTCCATCAGGCGAAGCTGAGCCTCGTGTTCGATCGGCTGATGCGTCGGACCGTCCTCGCCCACGCGGAACGAGTCGTGCGTCCAGACGTACTTGACCGGCAGACGCTGCAAAGCAGCCAGACGCAGTACGGGCTTCATGTAATCGGAGAAGACGAAGAAAGTCCCGCAAGCCGGAATCACGCCTCCGTGAAGCGCCATTCCGTTCATGATGCAGGCCATCGTGAACTCGGCCACGCCCGGCTGCAGGAAGCGGCCGGTGAAATCGCCCTTGCGCATCGCATGGGTCTTCTTCAGGAAACCGTCGGTCTTGTCCGAGTTGCTCAGGTCGGCCGAAGCGACGACCATGTTCTGCACATGCTCGGCCAAATAAGAGAGCACGGCGGCCGAAGCGGCGCGCGTAGCCACGTTGTCGCCGCAATTGATCTGCGAGTAGTCGATCGCCGGCGTCTTGCCCGACAGGAACAGGTCGAGCTCGGCGGCCTGCTCCTTATTGGCAGCGCGCCAGATCGACTCTTCCTCGCGGCGCAGCGCGTACCATTTTTTCAGTTCCTCGCGGCGACGCGCATACAGTTCCTTCACGTCGTCGAAAATCACGAACGGATTCTCCGGATCGCCGCCCAGCGCGGCCACCGTCTTGGCAATGTCGCCGCCCGCGGCCGACAGAGGCTGTCCATGCGTGGAAACCTTGTTCGAGAAATCCTCGCCCTCCTTGCCGACGGCGCCCTTGCCCATCAGCGTATGGCCGACGATCAGCGTAGGCTTTTCGGTCTCCGCCACCGCGCGGGAGAGAGCCTGACGGATTTCGGCGGGATCGTTGCCGTCGATACTGATGACGCTCCAGCCCCAAGCCTCGTACTTGGCCACGATATCCTCGGTCGAAACCTCCTCGACCTTGGTCGAAAGCTGGATATTGTTCGAGTCGTAGAACATGATCAGGTTGCTCAACCCGAGATGCCCGGCGATGCGGCCGACGCCCTGAGAAACCTCTTCCTGAATACCGCCGTCGGAGATGAACGCGTAGGTCTTGTGCGCCATCCAGTCGCCGAAGCGAGCTACGAGAAAACGCTCGGCGATCGCCGCACCCAAAGCCATCGCATGGCCCTGCCCCAGCGGGCCCGAGGTATTCTCGATTCCGCGGTCGAGATCGACCTCGGGATGACCCGGCGTCGGGCTGCCCCACTGCCGGAACGCCGCCAACTCATCCATATTGAAATAGCCGGCCAAAGCCAGTACGGAATAGAGCATCGGCGACATATGGCCGGGATCGAGGAAGAAGCGGTCGCGGAACGGATAGCGCGAGTCGTCGGGATTGTACCGCAGGAACTCGGAGTAGAGAATGTTCACGAAATCGGCTCCGCCCATCGCTCCGCCGGGATGGCCCGACTTGGCTTTCTCCACCATCGACGCTGCGAGAATCCGGATATTGTCCGCAGCCTTTGTTGTTAAGTCTTTCATTTGAAGATCAGTAAGTTATTTGTTTTGGAATGAATGATTTAGAACTTCGTGCCGGAGCATCGATACATTGAAACAAATATAGATAAAAAAAACGACTCTGCAAATAATCTCCTCGTTCCGAGGCGTTCCGCTCCGGGTATCGCCTCCGTGCCGCAAATCCGGCCAATGCAGAACAGAGCCTGCGACGGCGCCTCGCCGGACAGCGGCCCGCAGGCGACCCGGACAGAACGGACCGAAAACGGAGCGTTTTCGTCCGTTTTGGCAGCAAATTGGCATTGGGGACGGACGGGACGGCGCACGGCCGTCCGCAGAATACAAATCGTCAGTCGACCGAAATATGAAAACAATCGCCTTGATCGGCGCGAGCGGATTCGTCGGCTCGGCCATTCTGAAGGAAGCGTTGTACCGGGACCTGCAAGTGACGGCTATCGTGCGCCGACCGGAAAGCATCGCACTGCGGAGCCTGAATCTCGAAACGCGGACGGCCGACGCAGCCGACCCGACGACCCTGAGGGAAGCCGTCCGCAACCACGACGCGGTAATCAGCGCCTACAACCCGGGCCGGAACAATCCCGACATTTACGAACAGACGCTGAGCGTCTATCCGCGCATCGTCGAGGCAGTCAAGCTGGCCGGCATAAAACGGCTGCTGGTCGTCGGAGGAGCCGGCAGCCTGTACGTCGGGCCCGGCATGAGGCTGCTCGACAGCGGCCGTATCCCGGAGCGCCTGCTGCCGGGCGTCAAAGCGCTGGCCGAAGTTTACGAAACGGTGCTCAAACCCGAGAACGAGCTGGATTGGGTGTTCTTTTCCCCGGCAGCGGAGCTCGTCCCGGGCAAGCGGACCGGAAAATTCCGAATCGGGAAAGACGAGCTGATCCGGGACGCCTCGGGAAAAAGCAGCATCTCGGTCGAAGACTACGCCGCCGCGATGATCGACGAACTGGAAAAGCCGGTCCATCACCGCGAGCGCTTCACGATCGGATACTGAGCCGAACGGCAGGGATCGCCCGTCTGCGGTCGCCCGAGCCGGCGGCAACAAGCGTCCGGGAAACGTCGCGGACCATGGAGAGCAAATCGGGGGAAAGCCCGGCTTTACCGGCAGACTCGACTCCGCTCGCCCAGTTTTTCAAGACATTCGCCCCGAAAAAACGGTTCCGGCGCGCGAAACAGGCAAATATTCCAAGAGGAAAGGTCCCTGCCGAGACCGTACCGGCACATAAACGCCCCGAGACAAACGAACGGATGCACGGTACGGATCGAAAGGAAGCGCCGCCACCGGAAATATCCCGGCCGGCAAGCCCGTCCCTCCCGCCGGCCGCACGGACGGGCGCCGGACCGCCTACAGATCGTCGTCCGGCAGGATCCGGATACGCAACACGTTTTCGGTTCCGGAACCCACGGCGTACCGCTCGTCGATCCTCCGCCCGACGAGCCAAACGATATCCCCGCCCGAAACGACAACGAACTGCCGCCGCTTATCGGGCAGCGAAACTTTGTCGTCGATCAGCATGTCGCTGACCTTTTTCCGCCGCCCTCCCATGCCGAACGGCACGAAAGCGTCGCCCTCGCTCCAGCGCCGGACCTTCAGCGGATAGGAAAGCTTGGCTTCGTCGAGCAGCGCGACGGTCGGAGGCTGACGCAGCTCGTCGATATCGTCGACGTCCGCATGCTCGAACCAAAGCGTGCCCCCGCCGCAGGGAATGCGCTCCGTCCGGGGAGTCACCAGACTCTCGCAACTCTCGTCGTCGGGAATCGGCGTGACGATGATCCTGCCCCGGTCGATATAGGCTACGCTGTCTTTGGAAAAGAAGCGCTTGCCCGAGCCGTGCCCCTCGGCGAACGCGCGCCCCAGACTGTCGATCACCTCGCCGTTGAATCCCATGCCTCTCATCAGCTCGAAGATGACGAAATGCAGCGGCAGCAACGGATCGATCAGACTCATTTCGATCACCGTCCGGTCGCCCTCGGTGCGGACAGCATGCTGGCGAATCAGTTCGATCCCCCGGTCGATGAAGCTCTGGGCCGAAGTCAGCCGCTCGACGTTCGAGGTCATCGTTTCGGTGAACTGAGGGGATATTTCCTTGATCCTCGGAACGATGCCGAGCCGGAACTTGTTGCGCAGGTATTTGGTCGAAGCGTTCGACGAGTCTTCCCGATAGGGAATTTTATTGGCCAGGGCATAATCGACGATCTCGCGGCGCGTCGAGAAAAGCAGCGGACGGATCAGCCGGCCGTTAGCCACATGGATGCCGGTCAGTCCGCGCAGCCCGGTTCCGCGAATCAGGTTGATGAAAAAGGTCTCGACCGAGTCGTCGGCGTGGTGAGCGATGGCGATCTTGTCGTATCCGTGCTCGTCGCACAGCTTGTCGAACCAACCGTAGCGGAGCCGACGGGCGGCCATTTCGACCGAATCGCCGGTCGCCGCGACCTCAGCCAGCGTATCGAAGCGAGCCCCGAAATAGGGTACTCCGTAACGGGCCGCCTGCTGTTCGACGAGCACATCGTCCTCGTCGGCCTCCCTGCCGCGGAGCTGAAAATTGCAATGAGCCACGCCGACGCGGTAGCCGCAGCGCACGAAAAGAGAGAGCATCACCATCGAGTCGACCCCTCCGCTGACGGCCAGCAGAATCCGCTCGTCGGCCGTACAGAGCGACCGCTCGCGCACATAGCTGCTGAACTTCTCCTGTAACATATCCTACAACAAGTTGACTTCCATATCGATCCGGACGCCGAACTGCTCGGCCACGTCGCGCTGCACGGCCCGGGCAAGCCGCATCACGTCGGCCCCGGTTCCTCCGCCGTAGTGAACCAGCACGAGGGCCTGACGGTCGTGGACCCCCACGGGACCCATACGACGGCCTTTCCAGCCGCAGCGATCGATCAGCCAGCCGGCGGCCAGCTTGACGAATCCCTCGCCCGCCCCGTAGCGCGGCATGTCGGGCCAACGGGCCAACAGCTTCGCGGCCTGCTCCTCCGATACGACGGGATTCTTGAAAAAGCTGCCGGCATTGCCCAGCACCTTCGGGTCGGGCAGCTTCGCGCGGCGAATCGCGACCACCGCCTCGCGGATGTTTTTCAGCGACGGTCCCCCGAGCTCGTCGACCCGGCGCGAGACGTCTCCGTAGCGCAAGCGGAACTCGGGACGGCGCGACAGACCGAACAGCACGGACAGGATCACCGCCCGAGAGCGCAACTCACGCTTGAAAACGCTGTCGCGGTAGCCGAAACGGCACTCGGCATTCGAAAGCGCGACAACCCGGTCCTCGTCCGGAAGATAGCACTCGACACTCTCGATCGTATCCTTCGCCTCGACGCCGTAAGCGCCGATGTTCTGGACCGGAGCGGCTCCGGCGCAGCCCGGTATCAGCGACAGGTTCTCGATGCCGCCCAGTCCCTGCCCGACAGCCCAGCCGACGAAATCGTCCCACTCGGCTCCGGCTCCCACACGGACCAGCGCCCGCTCGCCATCGCCGCCCTCAAGCGTCACGCTCCGGTCGAGAGGATGGAGCAGCGTGCCGCCGTAATCGGCAGTGAAAAGCACATTGTTTCCGCCGCCGAGCACATA
Organism: Alistipes ihumii AP11; assembly: GCF_025144665.1. Lineage (NCBI taxonomy): Bacteria > Pseudomonadati > Bacteroidota > Bacteroidia > Bacteroidales > Rikenellaceae > Alistipes > Alistipes ihumii. Next base: position 1,317,142 of record NZ_CP102294.1, read on the forward strand.
CCACGGCTCGCCGGAGGGCATCGAAGCGAACGCCTGCCGCAAATCCTCCGCCGAGGCGAACTCGACCAGCCGACGGGCCGAAACGTCGAACCCGAAGCTGTTCATTCCGAGCAGCGAAATATTTTCCCGCACTTCCATCATACGAATGACAAACTTACGCATTAAAACAAGATTTGCCAAATCGGACTCCGCCCGGGGCCGGACGATCGGAAACGGTTCCGTTCGCGTGCGAACGGAACCGTTTTTGCAGAAAATTCGCTAACTTTACTTGTTCTTTCAACAAACGCACGCATGCTTACACCACAGGATATTCGACAGATCGAAGAACACGGGCTGAGTCCCGAACAGATCGAACGCCAGATGGAAAGGTTCCGGACAGGCTTCCCTTATCTGGACCTGGCCCGCGCCGCCGTCGCGGGCGACGGAATCGTCCGCATGGACGCGAGCGAGGCCGAACGTTGCCGGGCACTGTACCGCAGCCGGCGCGACGAACGGCGCATCGTCAAGTTCGTCCCGGCCTCCGGCGCAGCCACGCGCATGTTCAAAAGCCTGTTCGGCTATCTCGAAACGGGACAGGCCGGGCCGGAAGTCCGCGAAGTGATCGAGCGGATAAACCGGTTCGCCTTCGCCGACGAGCTGCACAGGCTGACCGAAGGGAGCAGCTCGCCCCGCCGGCTGATCGAGGGAATCGTGCGCGACGGGCTCGGATACGGCCGCCTGCCCAAGGCGCTGATCCTGTTCCATAAATATCCCGAAGGCAGCCGTACGGCGCTCGAGGAACACCTGGCCGAGGGAGCGATGTACGCCGTCGGCGCCGGGCGGAGCGTACACATCCACCTGACCGTCTCGCCGGAACACATGCCGCTGTTCGAGCGGCTCGTCGAGCGCGTGAAGCCCGAGTACGAAGCACGCTTCGGGGTCCGCTACGACATCGGCTATTCGCAGCAGAAACCCTCGACCGATACGATCGCCGTCAATCCCGACAATACGCCGTTCCGCGAGGGAGGACGGCTGCTGTTCCGGCCCGCCGGACACGGAGCGCTGATCGAAAACCTGAACGAAATCGATGCCGATCTGGTCTTCGTCAAGACCGTCGATAACGTCGTTCCAGACCGGCTCAAGGCCGATACGGTCGCCAGCAAGGAGACGCTGGGCGGACTGTTGCTCTCGCTTCAGGAACAGGCTTTCGAATACTTACGAGAAACGGACGGGCGAGTCGCCGAGAATCCGGACGAGATCGCGGCGTTCGTCACCGAGAAGCTGTGCCGGAAACTCCCGGCCTCGTTCCGCGATATGACGGCCGAGCGGAAGACGCGATACCTGCGCGACATGCTCGACCGGCCGATCCGCGTCTGCGGCATGGTCCGCAACGAAGGCGAACCGGGCGGGGGACCGTTCTGGGTTTCCGAGCCCGACGGAGGCGAGTCGCTCCAAATTGTCGAGTCGTCGCAGATCGCCCCCGGACAGAAAGAACTGACGGCCCGGGCCACGCACTTCAACCCCGTCGACGTCGCATGCGGCCTGAAAAACTACCTCGGACGCCGCTTCGATTTGCGGCAATGGACCGATCCGCAGACGGGATTCGTCTCGGAGAAGTCGCAGCAGGGCAGACCGCTGCGGGCCATGGAGCTGCCGGGCCTGTGGAACGGCGCGATGGCGCGATGGAATACCGTGTTCGTCGAAGTGCCGATATCGACCTTCGCCCCCGTCAAGATCGTCAACGACCTGCTCCGGCCGCAGCACCAGAACGAGCCTTAACGGCACGCGAGGCAGTCCGGCAGCATTCTTCCGCAGGATGCGGGCCCGCCCCGGCATACGGCGAGACGGGCCGCCGGAAACGGAGATTCCGACCGGCGCCGACGCCGAAACCCGTACAAAGCGATCAAGCCCCGACATCATCGGGGCGGCCCGCCGCAGTTTCCGCTGCATCCGCTGGTCGGACAGAAACGCCCCGAGCGGCAAAAGAATCCGACGCAAGGGAAACGGAGCAATCGCCGGAAACGACCGGGCGAACACTCCGCCCATGCAAGCGGGGCGGCCGGCGGCGGCCGGGCGACCCGGTCGATCCGCGCAGCGAGAGGCATTGCAAAGCCGCTCAACAATCGCTACCTTTGTGCAAACGATTCTTTCGATGGCCAAAAGCGGCAAAAAAACGTTCAGGGAAAGCGCGGCGGACTACGCCGCGCTGGCGGCGCGCATCGCGGAGCGCCGCTTCGAGCCGCTCTACCTGCTGATGGGCGACGAGCCCTATTTCATCGATTCGCTGACCGCCCGGCTCGCCGACGCCATCCTGCCGCCCGACGAACGCGCGTTCAACCAGACGGTCGTCTACGGCAAAGACACCGACGCCGGAGCCGTCATCAACCTGTGCCGCCAGATGCCGATGACCGGGACGCGCCAGGTGGTGATCGTCCGCGAAGCGCAGAGCCTGCGCAGACTCGAGCAGCTATCCCTTTACACGGCCTCGCCCTGCGCGACGACGATTCTGGTACTGTGTCACAAAGAGCGCAACATGGACAAGCGCTCCCAGCTCTACAAGCAGATCGCCGGACGGGGCGTCGTCTTCGAGTCGGTGCGCCCGCGCGACTACGAAATCGCCGGGTGGCTCGCGGAATACATCCGGAGCCGGAACTGCACGATCGACGCCAAGTCGGTGTCGATGCTCGTGGACCACCTGGGAGCCGACATTGCGAAGATCGCCAACGAAATCGACAAGCTGATGACTTTCCTGCCCGAAGGGACCTCGCGCATCACGGCCGAGCACATCGAGCAGAACATCGGCATCAGCAAGGATTTCAACAATTTCGAACTGACACGCGCGCTGTCCGAGAAAGACATGGCCCGGGCTCTGCGAATCGCCGACCACTTCGCCCGCAACCCGAAGGAGAATCCGCTGCTGGTAACGCTCGGCACGCTGTTCACGCATTTTCAGCGGATATTCATCGTCAATTACCAGCGATGGCTCTGCCGGCGCAAGGGAACCCCCATGCCGCCCGATGCGGAACTGGCGCGGATGCTGAAACTATCCTCGGCCTTCTTTTTGAAGGAGTACCAGCAAGCGGCTTCGCTCTATCCGAACAGTCGGGTATTCGCCATCATGGGGCTGATCCGCGAATACGATCTCAAAAGCAAGGGGATCGACTCGGGACAAGCGACCGACGGCGAGCTTCTGAAGGAACTGCTTCTGAAAATATTCGTTCTGCGATGACTTTCATTCTGATCTTCCTGACGGCCGTCGTTTCGGTCGTCTGCTTCGGCAACCGGCGGTGGTTCGACTCGCTGGCGATGATTCCTTACCGGGTGGCGCACGATCGGCAATGGTACAGGGCCGTCACTTACGGATTCGTCCACGCCGACTACATGCACCTGATCGTCAACATGTTCGTCCTGCTATCGTTCGGACAGTACCTCGAGCGGCTGTTCCGGGCCTACGAGCATGCAGGGACGATAGCCAGCGGCTACCTCGCTTACGGGCTGCTGTATTTCGGAGGGCTGATCGCATCGGTCGCATCGGACATGGCACGCCACCGCAACGATCCGCGCTACGTATCGATCGGCGCCTCGGGAGCCGTGTCGGCCGTCGTGTTCGCATCGATCTTCTTCAATCCGTGGAGCAAAATCTACTTTTTCGGCATACTGCCCATACCGGGCATCCTTTTCGGAGCGCTATACGTCGGGTACGAACAGTACCTGAGCCAGCGGGGAGGAGACAACGTCAACCACAACGCCCATCTGTGGGGCGCGCTGTACGGCTTTGTCTTTCCCCTGCTGCTCGAGCCTTCGCTGTGGCATGCGTTCATCCGCAACCTGACTCAATTCTGACGGCTCCCATGAAAAGCGTCTGCCTCAACGGAACGTTCGTCGAGCCGGCCAAGCTGGCCGATCCGCTGTCGATGCTGGAGAGGAATCACCTCTTTCAACGCATTCATACGTTCGGAGGCACGGCTCCGTTTCTTTCCGTACACCTCGAAATCCTGACCCGCGCCCTCGACCGTTTGTACGGCATGCAAACCGACCTGTCCGAGAGCCGGATCGCCGACCGGATCGCCCGACTGCTCGAAATCAACCGGTTTCCGCGACAAAGCGCCTGCGTGACGCTTCGGCTGTTTCCCGAAGGAATCGACGAAGGCTCCGACCGATGCGAATACCTGATCGAGACCGACCGTCCCCTGCTTTATCCGCATTTCGTACTGTGGCACAAGCGCATGATGCTCGACACGGTCCGGTGCGATGCTCCTCACGAAGGATATCCGACCGCCGCCGCGCTGCTTTGCGACCGCTATGCGGAACGGACGGTCCGCCGGCGGGGAGGCGAGCTGGCCGCGAGAGAGAGCCGCGACGGCGTGCTGCTCGGCGTCGGAGGCGAGCCGCTGCTCATCGTCTCGGGACGGCAGGCGCTCACCACGCCGCTGTCGGCCGGAGCGACCGACTCGGCGATGCGCCGGCTCGTGCTGTCGGCTTGCCGCGAGGAAGGCTTGACCGTCACGGAATACCCGCTCACGCGGCAGATGCTGCTCCGCTGCGACGAGGCGCTGACGGTCGACGTACAGGGAATCGTTCCCGTTCTGGGCTACCGCGACCGCCGCTATTTCAACACGGCGGCCGTCCGGCTCAGCGAGCGGATCAACCGGACCGACATCAGAACGTACCGGTAAACGAACCCCGTGCAACGCCTTCCGGCATGCCCCGGCGGGCATTCGAGCGCTTCGGGAAGATCCCCGACATGCGACAGGAACCTCTCCGAGACCGTTCTTCAAGACTTTGCGCTTGCCTGTCCTCTCAAGAACCGGATGCTTGCTCCAACTCTTCCAACAAAGCATCCTCCCTGCCGGACGAAAGCACCGGCATCAGGTAACGGCGATACAATCCGGCCAACGCGCGGAGATCCTCCTTCCGCCCGGCTTTCCGGTAGTACGCCGCCAACCGGGCCAAAGCTTCCGTATAAACGAACAGACAACCCGAAATCCGGGGAATATCGGTCGTCGCGACGGACCGCACCTCTTTCAGACGGTCGGCCCGCAACAATCTTTCGAGCCGGGGCACATCGGTTTCATGCGCCGTGCCCGCCGTGGGGAAAGGCAGCAGGCGCGACACGAGGCCGCCATGGCTGAAGAAACGGTCGAGCCCGGCGAAAAAGAACGGATTGCCCATACGGGAGAAAAAAATCGGGCGCGAGGCGTAATTATCCTCGACGATCTGCAGCATGACCGCCCGCTGCGGGCTCAGGTAGGTCCTCGGCCGGGCCTTTTCGTCATTGAGTTTGCCGTTCAGCCGCTCGGAAGCGAAATCGGGCGCGACGGTCCATGCCAGAACGGCATCCTCGGGCAAGGAAAACTCCTCGCGCAGAGCTTCCGACACAGGTATGCGGACCTCGAGCGTATCCCATTTGAACGGGCGCATCTCGAGAATCTGCTCGTCCGACAGCGAAAGAGCAAGAGGACGCTGCGCCCCTTCGAGCCCGTCGCGCAGATAGCCGGCATACCACGGACGGTCAGTATAGCCGACCGGCAGAACCGAAACATCCCTCCGATAGCCTTCGTGCAACTGCAAGTAGGAACAGACGTCGAAATCGCCGTTTCCGCCGGCGAACAGGATCGCATCGCGGTCGCAGCCGTCGAGCATGTTGCGCCCCAGTTCGAGCAGCCAGGGCGGATAGGCCCCCTTGAGGAACGCCTTCTCATAGAAGTGCCTCAACCGCTCCAGATCGCGCTCGCGCATCGCATGGAACGCGTTCGCGCTACATTCGGCTCCGTAGAAATAGCGGGCGTCGCCCAACGACGGATCGAGCTCCAGCGCCCGGTCCAGATAAGAGAAGACACGCTCGGAGTACGAGAAATCGTATCCTTTGAGCGGGCGGCTGTCGTAGGCCCGGTAATGGTTGAAGAAACCGAGGTAATACCAGCTTTCGGCATCGGTCGGATCGGCTTCCGCGGCACGCTCCATCAGCGCGACCGCCTCGTCGTACCGTTCCCGGCGGAAACTCTCGAGCGCCTGCTCCTTCAATCCCTGCACCTGTGCCGGCGAACGAAAAGCGAGCAGAAAAAAAGACAATGCAAACAATAGGGCTTTCATAGAGAGAGGTTTGGCATATGAACGCGAATTCGCCGGAAATCGTATGCCGGAACCGCCGTCCATCGCGCGGGAAACGCAAACGAAACGACCGGAACCGGCCGAAAGTCTTCAGAACGCCGTCAGCGAGCGCCGTTCTGTCGCGGGAAATACTTTCCGAACATTTCGTCGATCACGTGCAACCCCTCGGCAGTGGATATGCCCCTAAAAAAGCACATCATAATGTAGCGGAACGCCTCGGACATCGAGATCTCGGCCGAGTGATAGGTCGAGGGCGAAGTGAAGATCGTCGAAACGGATGCGATCAGGATCGCAGCGGAGAACTCGACGTTGATATCGGGAAAGAAAAGACCGTCGGCAACGCCCTGCCGAAGTTTCTGCTTCAGTCGCTCGGCCCCCTGGCGATGGCGCTCGGAAGAGATGCGTCTGTAAATTTCCGGATAGAAACGCTCCAGATCGCTCATGAAGTTCATATTGACCGTAACCGAGTTCTCCCAGTCCTCGAGCAGAAGCATGAACTCCTCGATGACGTTGCGAGCCGAAGCCATCCGCGCCTCATACCTGCGTTCCTGCCGGTTGTAAAAGTACTCGACACAAGTCCGGATCAGCGACTCGCGGTCGCCGAACAGCTCGTAGATCGTCCGTTTGGAAACGCCCAGCCGGGATGCGATGTCGTCCATGCGAACCGACTTGACCCCGTAGCGTACGAACAGATCGGTCGATTCCGCTATGATCCTATCTTTTGAAAGCATGATACAGTCGTTATACTCCGCTGCAAAGATAGGGAGAAAACTGAAAAAACGAAAAAAGTTTTGAAGTTTTCTCTCGTGCGCCCCCTGCCCGGTATTTGCAAGCAACGGAAACGGCTTTCGGGAACCTACAGATAACTGGAATTGTCCCAGCAATGAGTGCACAACTCCTCCTTGGGCAGGCCGATCGCCCGGACCAGATCTTCCAAACGCTGGAAGCGAAGCGTGTCGGCTCCGATCCGCCGGCGCATGACCTCCACCATCGCGGCGTGCTTCGGGCTGTCCGGGTCGGCATATTGACGCAGCAGCTCCTCGGAAAACTCTTCGGTTCCCTCCAATTCCTTGATCACGCGGCGCGTGAACAGGTCGAACGTCGAGCGCGAAGTGGAGAAGTTGAGAAATACGCACGGATAAATCAGCGGCGGACAGGCGATTCGGATATGCAGCGCCCGGGCGCCCACCTCGGTCAGCTTGACGATGTTGTCCTTGAGCTGGGTGCCCCGCACGATCGAGTCGTCGAGCAACACCATGCGGGAACCTCGGATGAAAGCTTCGTTCGGGAGCAGCTTCATCTTCGCTACCAGATCGCGCATTTTCTGGTTCTGGGGCATGAAACTGCGGGGCCATGTCGGCGTATACTTGACGAATGCCCGTTTGTAGGGCAGGCGACGACTGTTGGAATAGCCGATCGCATGGCCGACGCCCGAGTCGGGCACGCCGGCCACCAAATCGACATCGCGCACGTCCTCGTCGCGGCGGGCCAGCGCGCAACCGCAGCGATAGCGGGCATCCTCGACGTTCACGCCCTCGTAGCACGACGAAGGGTAGCCGTAATAGACCCACATGAACGAACATATCTGCTTGCGCTTGCCCCCCGGCGTGATCTCGCGTATGCCGTCGGCCGTTATGAACAGCGTCTGCGCCGGCTTCAACTCGGTTTCGACACGGTAATCGAGGTTAGCGAAAGCCGAGCTCTCCGTGGCTATCGCATAGCCGTCGCCTCCCCGGCCGACAACCACCGGCGTGCGGCCGTACTTGTCGCGCGAAGCATAAATGCCCTCCGGCGTCAGGATCAGCATCGAGCACGACCCTTTCACCTTGCTCTGCACCAGCTCGATTCCCTCGCGAAAGGAGTCGCCCAGCGATACGAGCGTAGCGACCAGCTCGGTCGGGTTGATCCGCGAGGCGGACAGCTCGGCGAAGTTCAGCCGGCGACCGAGCAGCTCCCGCGTCAGCTCTTCGAGATTGTCGATACGCCCGATGGCCACCAGCGAAAAGCGGCCCAGATGCGAGGTGAGCGTGATAGGCTGCGACTCCATGTCGCTGATGATGCCGATCCCCTGCCGCGAGCCCTCGAAACGGGGCAGATCGTCCTCGAACTTGTTGCGGAAATAGGCGTTCTCCAGCGAATGGATGGTCCGTACGAAATCCTTTCCGTCGTAAAAAGCCATGCCGCCGCGCTTGGTGCCCAGATGCGAGTGATAATCGGTGCCGTAGAAGACGTCAGCCACGCAGTCCCGCTTCGAGACACAACCGAAAAAGCCGCTCATACAGTCAGATTTTTGCGCAAAGATAGCGTTTCGGGGCGAATTTCAAACGCGGCCGCCATTTAAAATCGGCCGAAAAGCCGGGCTATTCCGCCGCTCCGGCCCCCCTCTCGCAGGACAGCGGAACGGGAAAGGAGCGCACATCTGTCCCGGCAAGCCCGGATCGGAAGCTTTTCCCGTCCCGATGCGAAAAGCGCGCGAACGCCCGGTCCAGTGGGAGCAAACGCAGAATCCGGGCGACGGTTCAGCGCAGGAACCGTCGCCCGGATTCTGAGAATAGCCGGCGTTCCGGCCGCACCGAGTCCGCCTCCGCACCGGCCCGGCCATTCCAAACACCCGTCGGGGCGATAAGAAGAATTTCCGCGGTCGGGTCCCGACGAAACGTCGGGACCCGACCGCGACCTTCATAAAAACGTCCTACTTGGGCAACGAGCGCCCGACCTTATAGCCGCGAACAGCGAAATAGATCATAAACAGATACCCCGGAGCGAGAATCAGGTACGGCAGGTGACGGTTGCCGATCGCGTCGGCCCATGCCCCGTAAAGCATCGGCATGATGGCCCCGCCTGCGATACCCATAATCAGGATAGCCGAAGCGAGCTGGGTATACTTGCCCAAATTCTCGATGGCCAGCGGCCACAGGCTCGGCCACATCAGCGAATGCGCGAAGCTCATCAGCACGATGAAAACGATCGACGTAATACCCGACGTGAGCAGCGCTCCTGCCAGAAACAGCAGCGCGAGCGTCAGGCATGCGATGAACGCCTTGCGCTGGGGCACGTATTTCGGAACGAGCACGATACCGATCAGATAGCCGATCGTCGTAGCCACCAAACTACATATGCCCAGCTTCGTCGCCACGTCGCCCGACAGCCCCTGAGACTCGCCGTAAAGCGGCAGCGTATCGATCGCGACGACCTCGGCGCCCACATACAGGAACAGGCTGACCGCCCCGAGCCAGAAATAGGGATAGTCCAGCAGCGAGCGGCGCTCATGACCGGCCTCCTCGCAATTCGACTCGACATCGATCTCGGGCAGCTTCGCCGCGAACCGGATCACCAGCGCGAGCAGAATCAGCACGACCGTGATGCAGACATAGGGCACGATGATCTTCTCGGCAAGCACATGCAGCTCGGCAATCTTATCGGCGCCGGTCAGACCGGCGATCTTGGCCGATATTCCCTCGATGTCCGAGAACAGGAAACGGCTCAGCAGGAAAATACCGGTCATGCCGGCAATCTTGTTGCAGACGCCCATGATACTGATGCGCTGCGCAGCGCTCTCGATCGGGCCGAGAATCGTCACATACGGATTCGAGGCGGTCTGCAACAGCGCGAGCCCGGTCCCCTGCAGGAACAGTCCGAGCAGGAACAGCGCATAGCTGCGGTCCAATGCGGCTGGAATGAACAGAATCGAACCGACGGCCATAGCCAGCAGCCCGTAAGACATGCCCCGGACGAACCCGCTGCGACGCAGCACCCACGACGACGGAATGGCCATGACGAAATAGGAAATGTAAAAAGCGAACGTCACGAAATAGGCTTGGAAATCGGTGAGTTCGCATATTTGTTTCAGAAAGGGAATCAGCACGCTGTTGATCCACGTGACGAAACCGAAAACGAAAAAGAGCGCACCTATCACGTAGATGCTTCTGGCTGCGGAATTGTTCTTCATTCTATTCAGTTCAGATTAGGTTTTGCGAAATCTTAGAGTTTGAATTGCTTGTCATCGATATACGAATCCTTGTAGCCGAGGAAATAGAGAATTCCGTCGAGCCCGACCGTCGAGAGCGACTGGCCGGCCGTCGCCTTGACTTTCGGTTTGGCGTGGAATGCGATTCCCAGGCCGGCGACGCTCAGCATCGGCAGGTCGTTGGCCCCGTCCCCGACGGCGATCGTCTGCGCGATGTCGACGTTCTCGACCTGCGAGATGAGCTTCAGCAGCTCGGCCTTGCGTTTGCCGTCGACGATGTCGCCCAGATAGCGGCCCGTCAGCTTGCCGTCCTCGATCTCCAGTTCGTTGGCATAGACGTAGTCGAAACCGTACTTGCGGCGCAGATAATTTCCGAAATAGGTGAAACCGCCCGACAGAATGGCCGTCTTGAACCCGAGACGCTTGAGCACGTGCATCAGCCGGTCGAGCCCCTCGGTAAACGGCAGGTGCTCGGCAATGTCGGCCATGACCGACTCGTCGAGCCCCTTGAGCATCGCCACGCGGCGGCGGAAGCTCTCCGCGAAGTCGATTTCGCCGCGCATCGCGCTTTCGGTGATCGCGCGCACCTCGGCTCCGACGCCGGCACGCTCGGCCAGCTCGTCGATCACTTCGGTTTCGATCAGCGTCGAGTCCATATCGAAACAGATAAGCCGGCGCGAACGGCGGAACATGTCGTCCTTCTGGAACGAAATGTCCATGCCCAGCTCGGTGGACAGTTGCAGAAAACGCGACTGCATACCCTCCTTGTCGTGAGGATTCCCCCGCACCGACAGCTCGATGCACGACTTAGGGGCCCGCGCGTTCTCGTCGAGCGAAACGCGTCCCGTCAGGCGAAGAATCGAGTCGATATTGAGTCCCTGCTCGGCCACGACGCGCGTCACGGCGGCGATCTGCTGGGCCGTCAGCTTACGACCGAGCATGGTAATGATATAACGGTTCTTGCCCTGCATGCCGACCCACTGTTCGTACTGCTCGACGGTGATCGGCTGAAAGCGTATCTGAATGCCGAGCTCGTAAGCCTTGAACAGCAGATCCTTCATGATATCGCCCGAGCGGATCGAGTCGGTCTTGAACAGAATGCCCATCGAGAGGGTCTGGTGGATATTGGCCTGACCGATATCCAGAATCGCCGCGTCGTAGCGCGCGAGAATGTCGGTCAGCGAGGAGGTGAGGCCGGGCTTGTCCTCGCCGTGAATATTGATCTGAATAACTTCGATGTCGTCGTTTTCCATGCCTTTCGGTTCTGCGCCTGCGAGCGTCTCTCGCAAGCCGCCCGCCGTTTCGGTTACAATACTTGCAAAGTTATCAAACTTTTCGGCAATTGCCGACGCTCCACGCAAGAAAAACGCCGCTCCCGCACGGCAGCCGGTCCTCCATGCCGGTCAAACGCCTGCCGAGCGGTTTCCCGACAACGCGATCCCCGCGACGAGCGAGACACCGGCCGAACGCTTTTCTGAAACGGCCGAGACCGAGCGGACAAGAGCAAGTCCCGCTCGGGTCCTCCGCCACGGAAGGGGAAACGGGTCTGCGCAGAACAGCCGTCGCCTACTCCTGCGACGGATCGTCCTTGCCGCGACGCGCCAGCAGGCGGTACTCGACCGGAGTCATCGACGTACGCCGCTTGAAAAAGATCGAGAAGTACTCCGGATTGTCGTACTTGAGGCTGAACGAAATCTCTTTGATCGGACGCGACGTGGTCGTCAGCAGCCTCTTGGCCTCGTTGAGCTTCAGCTCCTGCATGTATTGGGCGGGAGACGTCCCGGTAAACTCCTTGAACGCTTTCCGGAATCCCGAGTAGCCCGTATGCAACTTGTCGGCCACGTCCTTGGCCGACAGGTTGTCGTATATGCCCTCGCGCATGATGACTTTCGCCTTGTTGATCCGGCCGATCACATTCTCGTCGACGAATTCGCGGGTGCGGTGACGGTAGTACATCAGCCCGAGCATGTGCATCACGATACCCGACAACGCCTGCTGAAAGCCGGAGCGCTCCTCGTCGGCGATCTCGACGGCTTTGATATAGAGGTCGACGATACGCTCGTTGAGCCCGATGCTGAACACCGGCGCCTGATTCAGGAAAAAGCCTTCGGCGACGATGCGGTCGATCGTGGCGCCCTTGAAACCGATCCAATACTCCTTCCACCCGCAGTTGGCGAACGGCTTGTAGGTATGCCACACGCCGGGAAACAGGAAAAACATCTTGCCTTCGGTGATCAGCTGCGACTCGCGGTCCTCGCCGTAGGTGAAAATGCCCTCGCCGTCGGTAATGTACAGCAACTGATACTCGCTCAGCACGCGACCTTCGTCGACGTCGAAGCGGTAGCCCTGCGGATGCCCCTCGGGCGGATAGCTCTGCTCGGCCGAAATGGTCTGACATCCGACGCCGGTCACGGTCAGTCCCCAGAGCTCGTCCTCCTCGGTCGAGATCAGGTATCGGACTTCGTTATGCAGATCGGCAGCGCTCATCGGACAAAACGTTTCGAACGGAAACTAAGGCAAAGATAGCAAAAAGAAAAATGTTCCGGAACACTCTCTGCGAAGCCGAACCGGACGAACCCGGCGAACGATCCGCCTTCGGCGCGATCCGCACGGGAATCGAGCTCTGCGAACGTCAGCCGCGGCAGTCAAGCGGATCAATCGGCCAGCCGGACCTCGCGCCGAACGCAATGCCGGATACCGTACTTATCGTACCAGCCGCGGGGATGCGCCGAATCGTCGCGCATAGAGCGGAAGTCGAAATGCCGGAGTTCAGTTTTTCCCCGCCGAATTCGCCGACTCTGGGCATCCCGGTCGTACTGGCGTCACGGGAATCGTACGGACGGTTGCGGATCGCATCCGGCCAGCGCCGCCGGCTCAAGCAACAGGAAGAATCCGGTTCCGGCCTCGTACGAAAACCCGCTGCGGACCGCACAGGACGACAACCGGATGCCTATATCCACGCTGTCGGTACCGACGGCCCGCAACAGGAAGGCGATCCTCAACGACGTGTCCGCATCGGAAAGTCGCACCGTACCGAGCAACGACAGCTGATCGCACGAGACGAACTTCCCGCCGCGGCAGGAGCCCTCGGCCATGCCGCGGCTTTTCCCACCGATATTGCCGCTCAGCAGACACGCAAATGCGCACGCTCCGAAATCCGAGCACCTCGTTCCACGGGCCGTCGGCCCGTTCGCAGACAATCCTCAACGGTGCCTGACCTCCGGAGACAAAGGACGCCCCGACGTGCCATGCCAAGCAACCAGGCTTTCCCCATCGCAAGACGAGTTTTCAGAAACGCATACCGAACCAATAAACACGCGAAATATCCCCGTAAAACAAAACGGAGCGGCCGCCATGCGACGACCGCCCCGGAATATTTCCGGCCGAAAGGCACGAACTATCCGATCCGGGTCAGCCCCTGCCAACTGATATGATGCTCGGTTATGCCGATCTCGTCCATCCAGCGGCGGGTGTCGAACGTTTTGAGGTTGTGCGTATTGATGCCCGTCCCGTTATCGTTGTTCCAGACCCAGGTCGGCGTGGGCCACAGGCAGGCGCGGAAACGGATCGACTTATAAAACTCCTCGCTGCATCCCTGCTGGCCGTGATGGGCCATCTGCAGGTAATCGCAGTTCAGATCGTCCCGGTACGGTCCGGCGAGCACCTTGTCGCCGCACTCGACACCCGCATCACCGAGGAAAACGACCGACTTGTCGCGGTCCCAAGCCCGGATGATCGTACTCGAATTGTTGTAGGGATTGGTTCGGAACTCCTCGTTGGTCACGCCCAGCACTTTCAGGTTCAGCCCGTCGATCTTCAGCGCCAATCCCGGCTCGCGCAGATCGACCACCTCGGTCGCGGCCGGGTCGAGCCGGTCGAGCTCGGCATAGAACTCGCGGGCGTACGAATCGTAGGGATGCTCGGCGGAAAGCAGCGAGTCGGAAAACCGGGAGTGATAGATCTTTCTGATCTTCAGATCGCCGGGCTTCTTCAGAATTTCCGTCAGAGCGCCCATATGGTCGTTGTGGGGATGGGAAACAAACCATGCCTCCACCTCGTTGCCCAGCGCGGCGAGAAACCCTTTCAGGAAAAGCGTCTCGTCCTTCATGCCTCCGTCCATTACGACCAGACGCCCCCCGTCGGTCTGCAGCACGTAGGAATTGCCGATCGTATCGACCTGCGACGGAAGCTGCCACAACGTGAAGCCCGGCTTTCCTTTTCCCGTTCCCCTGCCCTTGCCCGACAAAGCAGCCGGGAAAACGGTCGCGACGGCGCCCCCGAGCAGCGTGACGCGCAAAAAATCTCGTCTTTTCATATCGCTTATCGTTTTAGATTAATAGGTTTCGGATCAACTCGCGGAACGCTCTTCGATATTGGGCCGCTCGAGCCCGTACCCCTTGATGCGGTCCTCGCGGCGGAGCAGCAGCGCGAACACGATCGACAGCACGCCGAAGCCCGCGAAGATCATCATCGGCAGCGTATAGTCGTAGCTCGTGGACTCGATCCCGTCGATCAGCATCGTCCCGCTGACGCAATAACGGTCGAGCACGTAGCCGATCAGCATCGGAACGAACGACAGGCCCCAGTTCTGTATCCAGAAGATCATCGAGTACGAAGTACCCAGCATCCGGTACGGGATGATCTTGGGCACCGAAGGCCACATGGCCGAAGGAACCAGCGAGAACGCAGCGCCGAGCAGGACGATCAGCACGACGGCGATCCAACTGCTCGTAAGCATCGGAATCGAGAAAAGCACATGCACGATCACCAGCAGCGCCGAGCCGATCAGCATGATCGTCGCGCCACGTCCTTTGCGATCGTAGATGCTGCCGAACAGCGGCGTCAGCAGTACGTTGCCGAACGGCAGCAACGCCGGGATCGAGCCGGCGAACTCGGGCGAAACATGGAACTTCTGGATCATCAGTTCGGTAGCGTACTTCAGGAAAGGGAACACGGCCGAATAGAAGAGTACGCAGAGAATCGTAATATACCAAAACGCCTTGATGCGGGCGATCCGGAAAATATCGGAAAAACGGAACTCCTCCTCGTCGGTCTTCTCGTTGTCGAGCGGACGCTCCGTTTCCGTTTCGCGGTCGTAGCGACGGTCCATCACGCAGAACACCAGGAACGACAGCAGCCCGATGCAGAACATGATCAGGCAGACCAGCAGCGGAGCGCTCGGACTGCCCATCGCCCGGGCGAACGGAAGCGAGCCGAACATCGCGATCGCCGTCCCGATACGCCCCGCAGCGACGTTCAGCCCCAAGGCCAACGCCAGGGCCTTCCCCCGGAACCACTTGACGACGACCTTGTTGGCCGTAATGCCGACCATTTCGATGCCGACGCCGAATATCGCAAAGCCGAGCGTCGCGTACAGCACCTGCGATTTGAGCGAAAATACCTGCCACGAGCCGATGCTCAGCGACGTCACCGCCCCTCCGAAATCGGTCGAAACGGCCCAATACTTGAGCAGCGAGCCCGCGATCATCAGCCCGACCGAAAGCACTCCCGTGAAGCGGGGGCCTTTCTTGTCGAGGATCATCCCGCCGAAAATAAGCATCAGCAGGAAAATGTTGAACCAGCCGTAACCGCTGGTAAAAACGCCGTAGTCGGTACTGTCCCAGCCGAGCTGCTGCTCGAGCATCGTCTTGAGCGGAGCCATCGCGTCGGTCATGACATAGCCCGTCAGCATCGTGAACGATACCAACCCCAGCACCGTCCAGCGGGCGGCGGCCGAGTCGGCGATCTTCTTGCGTAAATATTCTACCATTCGATTCGTTTGAGTTAATAATTCGTCATCGGACGCACCGCCCGCGCCCGAGCAGAGGCGCACTGGGTCCGTCGTTGCTTCGTTCCTATCGGGTCCGGCCCGGCGGCTGGCCGTAAATCCTCAGCACCTTGTACGCGTCGGCCACGCCCAGCTCGCCGGCCTTGCTCATGTCGAGACATCCCTTGCGGGTATCCTTCAAATATATCTGGATCAGCCCCCGGTTATAGTAGGCCTCGCCGAACGACGGATTCAGCTCGATCGCCCGCGTATAGTCCTCGATCGCCTCGGGCATCCGGCCCGAAAGGCAGAGCAAATTGCCCCGGTTGTAGTAGATATAGGCAAAGTCGGGCAGCAGCTTGGCCGCCTTGTTCAGGTCGGCGATCGCTTCGTCGTAATCGTATACGCGATCGGAGCGAGTCTTCAGCCGGCTGCTCGGATCGCTGTCGACGGCGATCCGCTGGTAGCCGTTGTCGATCGACGAAATGAAATCGATCATCTCACTCTGCGTCGTACTGCGGTTGACATACAGGAACGGGTTCGACGGATTGCGGTCGATCGCCGCCGTATAGTTCGCGATGGAGCTCGTGTACTGACGGATCAGCGACTGCGAGACGCCGCGCAGGAAATAGGCCTGCCACGAGTCGTCGCCGCCGCGCAGCCGGTCGACGAAAGCGGCGTCGATCACGAACAGCGTGTCGGCGGGCAGATCGCTGTCGCGGTTGACCCAGCGCAGCCCCCGGTCGCCGACGTCGCGGAGGAACCGCTCGGACTGCTCGACGTAATACTGTCCCGGGAGATTGGGACGCGGAAGCGTGTCGGCAGTCATCAGCGAGAACTTGAACATCGGCAGCAGCGCGATGTTGCCGGTCTTGGCGTTCAGGCTCTCGTACCGGTTGCCGGCGAACTCGCTCTCGAACGACAGCAACTGATTGAAGCGACGGCTCGTATCGGCATAGATCGAGAAGGTGCTGTCGTTGAGTTTCGAGCGATACTCGGCAATCTTGCGCTCGGCCGTCTGCTTGTCCGAGCGGGACCCCTCCAGATCGTTGGTCATATAGCGCAGCGACGAGCGCCCCAGATAGGCGTTCGCGAAGTCGGGATAGAGCTCGATCGCGCGCGAGTAGTCGCGGATCGCGGCCTCGTAGTCGCCCAGCTGAGCGTAGAGCGCGGCCCGGTTATAATAAACCAGCACGTTGTTCGGCGAGTAGAACGCTACCCGGTTGTAGTCGTCGAGCGCCCGATTATAGTCGCCGATCTGCGTGCGCAGGATCGCCCGGTTGAAATAGGTCAGCGCATTGGTCGAGTCGAGCGCGATGGCCCGCGAAAAGTCCTCGATCGCCTGCACCGGACGCTTCGTGCTCGAGTAGACCATAGCCCGGTGGAAATAGGAGGGAACGTAAGTCGAATCGTAGCCGACCGCCTTGTCGAAATCGGCCAGAGCCAGGTCGTACTTCTTCTGCGCCATGTAGAGCGCACCCCGGCGGTTGTAGCCCGCCGGATCGAAATAATTCGTCCGGATCGCCGTATTGTAGTCCTCCAGAGCGCGGGTCGTGTCTTTCAAATAAAGGTAGCTCGTACCCCGGTTGATATAGGCGTCCGAGACCTTGTTGTCATAGCGGATAAACGTGTCGAAATCCTCGATCGCCTTCTCGAACTGCTGGCTCAGCAGGTAGGTGACGCCCCGGCTGTAATAGGGCCCCGGCAGATCGGGACGCAGGTCGATCGCTTCCTGAAAATCGCGCAGCGCGTCGTCGTAATTGCCCATGCGCATCCG
The DNA here is from genome assembly GCF_025144665.1 of Alistipes ihumii AP11. Lineage (NCBI taxonomy): Bacteria > Pseudomonadati > Bacteroidota > Bacteroidia > Bacteroidales > Rikenellaceae > Alistipes > Alistipes ihumii. Next base: position 1,334,743 of record NZ_CP102294.1, read on the forward strand.
CGTGATGGCCCGGTACTGGAACGCGGTGGTGAAAACGGGATTCTTCCGGATCGCTTCGCTGAAATCCTGATCGGCGCCGATCAGATCGTCGAGGTTGTACTTCGCAATGCCCCTCAGGAAATAGCCCTCGTAGGCGGTAGAGTCGGCCCTCAGCAGGATGTTGAGCACCTCGATGGCGTCCCGGTACTTGCTTTCGATCAGGAAACTCCTCCCTGCGTAGAAAAAATAAGCCTTGTTGAGCTGAGCCTGCGCGCGATACCCCGGCAGCCAAGCCGCCAGCACGAGCAGGAGCAGGAAGATTTTACGCATGCGCGACACGGTTTAGGGTGCTAAGTTAACACTTTTGGTCCGAAATTCCGCTCGGAATCCGTCAAAAATAACGTTCCGCCGCCCCGCTTAGTATGATTCTCCCCGGAACGGACGGCGCACGGACGAAATTCGGAGCCGACTTGTTTCCTGTTAATAAAAAGTTACGTACCTTTGACTGCAATTTTGCGCTTTAACCTGTTTTTGAACACTCGCATGAAAAAAGTAGATGTTGTTTTAGGCTTGCAATGGGGCGACGAGGGAAAAGGGAAAGTCGTAGACGTGCTCACTCCCGCCTACCGGGTGATCGCCCGGTTCCAAGGCGGCCCGAACGCAGGGCACTCCCTCCACTTCGAGGGCAAGAAGTACGTGCTGCACACGATTCCCTCGGGCATTTTCCGGGACGGCTCGGTCAACGTCATCGGCAACGGCGTGGTGATCGACCCGGTCATCCTCTCCGAAGAGATCGCCGGCCTGGAAGCCGACGGAATCGACGTACAGGGCAAGCTGCTGATCTCGAAGAAAGCGCATCTGATCCTGCCCACGCACCGCGCGATCGACGCGGCGTCGGAAGCGGCCAAGGGAAAGACCAAAATCGGATCGACGCTCAAGGGCATCGGTCCCACCTATATGGACAAGACGGGACGCAACGGACTGAGAATAGGAGATATCGTATCGCCGGAATTCGGAGAACGATACGGGCGGCTGAAGGAAAAACACCTCGGACTGCTCCGCCAATACGACTATCCGGTCGACCTGACCGACTACGAGAAGAAGTGGTTCGAGGGAATCGAGAATCTCAAGCGTTTCCGGCTGATCGACAGCGAGCATGCGGTGAACCGCCTGCTCGACGAGGATAACACGATGCTGGCCGAAGGAGCGCAGGGTTCGATGCTGGACATCGATTTCGGCACTTATCCCTTCGTCACGTCGTCGAACACGCTCTGCGCCGGCGTTTGTACCGGTCTGGGCGTAGCTCCGTCGCGCATCGGCAACGTGTACGGCATCTTCAAGGCCTATTGCACGCGGGTGGGCAGCGGACCGTTCCCGACCGAACTTTTCGACGAAGACGGCGAGCGGATGCGCCAGATTGGCATGGAATTCGGAGCGACGACCGGCAGGCCCCGCCGCTGCGGCTGGCTCGACATGGTCGCGCTGAAGTACTCGGTCATGATGAACGGAGTCACGTCGCTGATCATGATGAAAGCCGACGTGCTGAACGATTTCGACCGGCTGAAAGTGGCCGTAGCCTACCGCGTGAACGGGGAGCGGACGACCGAGTTCCCGTTTGAGACCGCCGGGGAAATAGTTCCGGAGTACAGGGAGTTCGAAGGGTGGAAATGCGACATCAACTCGATGCGCAGCTACGACGAGTTCCCCCGTCAGCTCAAAGAGTACGTCGAATTCATCGAGCGGGAGACGGGCGTGCCGGTCAAGATTATTTCGGTAGGTCCCGACCGCGAAGAAACGATTGTCAGGTAAAACAAAACGATACGACGATGAGAACGACCAAAGGATCCATGGCAGCCATGATGGCGGCCGCGCTGCTGACGACCGGATGCGCGGCGTTCCAGAACATGAGCAAAACGGGACAGGGCGCCACGATCGGCGGAGGCGGAGGCGCCGTAGCCGGCGCGGCTATCGGCGCGATGGCCGGAGGCGGCAAGGGCGCGGCCATCGGAACAGCGGTCGGCGCGGGTCTCGGAGCCGGAGTAGGCGCGCTGATCGGCCGCCGGATGGACAAGCAGAAAGCCGAGCTCGAGAAAATCGAGGGCGCGCAGGTGGAAACCGTCACGGACGAAAACGACCTGCAGGCGATCAAAGTCACGTTCAACGACAAGATCCTGTTCGCCACCGGCAAGAGCGACCTGAGCGACGCCTCGCGGAGCGCGCTGGGCAAGTTCGCCGCCTCGCTCGCCCAGTCGCCCGAGACGGACATAGCCATCTACGGGCACACCGACAACACGGGCAGTCGCGCGGTCAATCAGAAGCTCAGCGAAGAGCGCGCGCAGGCCGTAGCGAACTATCTGATCGGACAGAAGGTCGATCCCGTGCGGATCACGACCCGGGGTCTGGCCTACGACTCGCCGATAGCCGACAACTCGACCGAGGAAGGCCGCGCGCAGAACCGGCGCGTGGAGATACTCATCACGGCCAACGACCAGATGATCCAGCAAGCGCAGGACGGCACGCTGAAATAACCGCGACCGGCGCCGGACGATACGATCCGTCCCGCGATAGTGCGGGGCGGATCGATTTTTCTCCGGCCGGTCCGAAAAACCGTTCCTCCCGAACCGGGAGCTTCGTTTCCGCGCGGCAAGCGGCCGAACGGTCGCGGATCGGATAGCGGATCGACCGGGTCCGTCGTCGCCATTCGTTATCCGTCGGCGCTTCCGGCGCGAACCTCCGATTCCAGCCGGTGCAGGCTCCGCTTTACGACGGCGGGAACGATCATCCGGTGAAACGGCTTGATAAAGCAGAAATAGCACCGCCCCAGCCGGTCGTTCAGCCGGACGGCGGTCGTCACGCTCAGCGTCTTTTCCCGCCCGTCGCGGCCGCCCCGCTCCACGAGCAGCGAAACCCTCAGATCGAGGTGCCGGTCGTTGTCGCCGAGCACGATCTCATCCGTCGAGCGGGCAAGTACCTCGAATATCCCGACCCGTTCTCCCGACTCCCATTCCCCACCGTGCCCGGCAGCATTCTTTCCTCGCGCCGCCGGAGTCTTGAACCCGAAAACCGACACGATTCGGTTTCGCAGCGCGAACAGCCCCTCGACCCAGCGAGGGCCCGGCCCGACGAACGCTTCCGCCAGATCGGACAGCCCGATCCGGTCGCCGGGATCCGCCACCGCGAACCGGTAGCGATCGACATAGTCCCATCGCGAGCATTCCGAATAGAGCAACGACTCTTTCCCTATTTCCATTCCGATAGATACTTTATGCGAGGTCATGCCGCGAATATTCCCGGACAGGATCCCGTCCGGGCGACGCTTCAGGACCTCGACCGAAGGCAAAGATAGGACAAAAGCGCGAGTCCGCCCCCCAACCGCCCCTGCATCCGAAGAACATCCAAACGGCCGATCCGCACTCCGCCGCTTGGCCGTTTGGATGCGGATCGTTAACTTTGTAAGGACAAACGACCGGACTATGACAAGTTATCTGCAGGCCGAGGGGCTCACCAAGTCGTTCGGAGAACGGGTGCTTTTCGAGAACCTTTCGCTCGCCGTCGGCGAGGGCCAGCGCATCGGGCTGATCGCGAAAAACGGAACGGGCAAGACGACGCTGCTGAACATTCTCGCCGGAAAAGAAGACTACGAGGCGGGGCGCATTACGCGGAGACGCGACCTGAAAATCGCCTATTTGGAGCAGGACCCGAAGCTTCCGGCGGGCAAGACCGTGCTCGACGCCTGCCTCACGGGCGACTCGCCGGCCCTGCGCGCGATCGCGGCCTACGAACTGGCGCTCGGCTCGGGCGACGAGGAGAGTCTGCACCGGGCCATGGCCGAAATGGATGCCCGGCAGGCATGGAACTACGAATCGCAGGTCAAGCAGATTCTCACCCGGCTGCGTATCACCGACTACGCCCAGCCGACCGAGCAGCTGTCGGGCGGACAAGTCAAGCGCGTGGCGCTTGCAGGCGCGCTGATTCGCGAGCCGGAGCTGCTGATTCTGGACGAACCGACGAACCACCTCGACCTCGAGACGACCGGATGGCTCGAGGATTACCTCTCCCGCTCGCGGATGAGCCTGCTGATGGTCACGCACGACCGCTACTTTCTGGATCGCGTATGCACCGATATCGTCGAGCTCGACGACCGCACGACCTACTCCTACAAGGGCAATTACAGCCTCTATCTGGAAAAGCGGCAACAGCGGCTCGACGCGGCGGACGCCCGACGCGAGCGCGACGCGAACCTCTATCGCAAGGAGCTCGACTGGATGCGACGGCAACCGCAGGCACGAGGCACGAAAGCCCGTTCGCGGATCGAGTCGTTCCGCGAGCTCGAAGAGCGGCTGCGCAAGCGCCGGGAGAGCGGAAACGTCCGCCTCGACACGAAAGCAACCTATATCGGTAAGAAAATATTCGAGATCAGCGGGCTACGCAAGCGGTTCGGCGACCGGATCATCCTCAACGGACTGGACTACCGTTTCGCTCGCTACGAGAAAATGGGCATCATCGGCGACAACGGCACGGGCAAGTCGACTTTCATCCGGATGCTGCTGGGGCTGGAGCCGCCCGACGCGGGAACGATCGACATCGGCGAGACGGTCCGCTTCGGCTATTATGCGCAACAAGGACTCTCGTTCGACGAGAACGCGAAAGTGATCGATGTCGTCAGTGAGATCGCCGAGCAGATCGAGCTCGGGGACGGAAGGCGCCTCAGCGCGTCGCAGTTCCTGCAGCATTTTCTTTTCCCGCCTCAGGCGCAGCACGACTTCGTGGGGAAGCTCAGCGGCGGGGAACGGCGCAGGCTCTACCTGTGCACGGTACTGATGCGCAATCCGAACTTCCTGGTGCTGGACGAGCCGACGAACGATCTGGATATCGTGACGCTGCAGGTGCTCGAAGAATACCTTCAAGGATTCGGCGGCTGCCTGATCGTCGTCTCACACGACCGCTATTTCATGAACAAAGTCGTGGATCATCTGCTGGTATTCGAAGGCGAAGGAAGGATCAGAGACTTTCCCGGGAACTACGACGAATACCTCGAATGGAAACAGCTGCGCGACGCCGAGCTCCGGACGCGGCACGACGCGGAAAGCGGGACGGTCCCGGTCCAGAAACGGCCCGCCCGCAACGACAAGCGCCGCCTCTCGTTCAACGAAAAGCGCGAGCTCGAGCGGCTGGAGAAGGAAATTCCCGAACTGGAGGCGCGCAAGGCCGAACTGGAGCAGTCGCTTTGCAGCGGGACTCTGCCGATCGACGAGCTGACCCGCCGCTCGGTGGAAGTGTCGGAGCTGATCGGACGGATCGACGAGCTGAGCATGCGGTGGCTCGAACTGAGCGAGATCGGAGAATGAATGTCCCGACATCCCGACCGCTTCCGCGACAAAAGGCTTCGCCGGGACATCCGTATCGAACGGCCCGGACTTTCCGAGCGAAGCATCTCCGGCAGTTATCGGACGGGCCCTACCCGATCCCGGGACCGGCCGAAGCCTGACAACATGGACTCCGCTGCGTTCTCCGGCTCCGCGATACTCCGGCAAGAATCAGGAATCTACTTTTTATTTCGAACCCAAACGATCGAAACATGAAATCTCCCCTCGGACCGATTCTCGGAATCGTTTTAGCGGCGGTCCTCGCCGCCGGTCTTCCTACCGAAGCGGCGGGAAAGTCACCCGATGCCCGGCTGTGTACGCTGCCGGTCAACAGCATCCGCGCCGTGCGCGAATATTTCCGCTACCGGGGTCCGTCGGACATGCCCATAGTCAGCGGGCATCGCGGATGCCGCGAGGACGGCTGTCCCGAAAACAGCATCCGGGCATTCGAACATACGTTGCGTCGGGTCCCCGCCTTTTTCGAGATCGACCCGCGCATGACCCGCGACAGCGTGGTCGTGCTGATGCACGACCCGACGCTCGACCGCACGACGACCGGTCACGGCCCGGTATCGGAACATACGTGGGCGGAACTACGGGAGCTGAGACTGAAAGACGTGCACGGAAACGTAACCGACGAGCGGATTCCCACGCTGGAAGAAGCGATCCGCTGGAGCGCCGGCAAAACGGTCGTCAACTTGGACGTCTACACGCCCAAGGAGGTGCTCGGCCCGTTGCTCGAGCGCCTCGGATTCCCGCCCCATGTGATGCTGACGATCCATACGCCCGAGCAGGCCGAATACTACTATGCGCTCAGCCGGAAGACGATGTTCTCGATCCACATCAAGAGCCTCGAGCAACTGGAGGCATTCGAGAAAACCCCGATCGACTGGCGGAACGTGATGGCCTACGTCGGCCCGCGCATGCTGCCCGAAAACCGGGAGCTGTACGAGCGGCTGAGGGCCAAGGGCGTCCGCTGCATGATCTCGCTGGCGCCGACTTACGACCGCAGGGAAACGCCCGAACAGCGCCGGGAGGGTTATCTGAGCGACCGGGACATCCTGCCGGACGTGATCGAGTCGGATTACCCGATCGAGCTGACCCGCGCGCTGCAAAGCCTCCTCGGCGAAGAACGTCCCTGACAACCCGGGCCGGGCTTCCGCTTTCGCCGTCCCCTCCGAGGACCGCATGTCTCCGCCACGAAACGGCCGGGACGGAATCGACGAAACGCAGTCCGGGCGCCCGCTCCCTCAAGCGGAGCGACGGCATGCTCCGCTGCGACGAAAGACATCGGCCGCCACGCACGGAAACAGCTCCGGGCCTCTCCGTCCGTCTGAAGACCGCCGGCAACGACTCGTAACGTACGGTCCCGACATTTCCCATGGCCGTCAGAAAACTCGCCGGCCGGACTTTCCCCGCACGGTACTCTTCCCGAGCGTACGAGCCTTTTTGTTCCGTTTCGCTCGAATTTCGGCGGATTTGGCTTATCTTTGAATTCAAAGAGCGCCCACGATGAGAAACCACGGACAATGCGAAGGCAAGCTGCTGTACAATAGCTTTTCGATCATTCAGCTTCAGACGTTCTGCACCGAGCATCTCATACCCCTCGAATCCGTTCCGATCCAAAATACGCATTCGTCCGTTTCCGACAAGGAGAAAAAAGCAAACCGGCACGAGACCGGCCCGGACCGGTTCATCGAAAGAATCGCGGAAGGGAACATCGACGAGCAACTGTTCGCCCATTATACGCATAACATCTGCCGTTACCGGCTCGGAGACTTCCGCATCCGCATCGAGGTATGCTACCGCGCGGGCGAGGACCGCGAATCGCCGCCCACCACGGCACTGCTCGAGGGTCGGGTACACGTGTGGGCCGCCGTCTTTTTCAACCGGACCGTTCAGATTTCCTACCGCTTCATCGTACCGAAAATCCCGAGAAACGAGTCGGACGAGCCGGGACGGGCCGACGAGCGGTACGACGGACTGGACCCTGCGGAATTCTGCACGACGGACCATCCGTTCGACACCGACCAGCTGATCTCGGTGGCGGGTATCGCACAGCACGTAGAGCATTGGGTCTATAACGAGAAACTGGACCGGCAAGAGATCGACGGTTCGCTGGACAAGGTGGAGATCAGCGACTTCAAGCTCGACAAAGACTCCGTATTCCGTCCGGAAGGCACCGGCGAAGGAAACCTGACCTTCGACGAGGTGCAGCGCAGATACCGCAACTATTTCGACAAGACCCCGCAAGCGGAATTCCGGGCCCCGGATCACCGCTATATCTATATCGACGTCTGGGAGGATATCGCCCATACGGGCGACACGGACTTCGGGAAAATGGCCGAGGACGAAATCATCGAGCACATCGAAACGGCCCACCGGGCGGAACTGGTCGGACTGATGACGCTCTATCCGATGGAATGGCCCTACCGCATGGATTCGAGCTACGAGGACGTGTGCGGACGAAATATCGCGATCGATACGGACGATCTGGTGCTGGCGAACCAGAACATGAGCGTCGTGTTCGGAACCTACGGACGCCGGGGCAAAGGGAGCCCCACCGACTGGAAGGAACATCTGGCCCGCCGCGACCGCTACCACGTCAGTTGGCCGGAATACCTCGTGCTGCTCGAGATCGTGCTGGCCAAGAAACAGACGATCAATTACGTGCTGAACCTTTACATCGACAACTCGCGCCGCGCGATCCGCTCGAACGTGCACGACATGATCGAGCAGAACGCCCAGCTCACGGTCGAACTTTCGGGTATCCTGATGAGGCTGAACTCGGTACGCTATTTGCGCTACATGTCGCACAAGCACATGTTCGAGCTGACGCAGCGGAATCTGCGCGTGGAAGAGGACTCGCGGCAGTTGCAGGAAGTGATGCAACAGGTGGACAAGTCGCTCGAGAACGTGAACAACATGATGGAGATCCGCCATGCCGACGACACGAAGTACATCCTGCTGTTCATATCGATCGCCTCGCTGTTCGGGGTTCTGCTCCAAAGCGAGGACGTGCCCATCCTGTCGCTGCTTTCCTACCGGTTCGGCGTAGGATCGGCCATCATACTGGAAGTATTTACTTTCGCCGTCATCCTGATCGCCCTGAGGACATTCGGCAAAACCACGCGCCAATACATCCGCCGCAAGCGCAACGAGCAAAGAATGAACCGCCTATTCGACAAGGAATCATGACAATAAGACCCTACGCGCCGCAGGACAGGCAGAAACTGTGCGACCTGTTCGCCGAACTGATCGAGAATCACAAGGAATATATCTCGCACGGAGAGTTGCAAATGGGCATCGCAACGGACCGGGGCGAGCTCGCTCCCGATTTCCGGAACGCGTGGCTCCGCTACTTGGACCGTCAGACGGCCGATCCCGAAACCGAGATCATGCTGGCCGAACAGGACGGAACTCCGACGGGGTTCGTCATCTACGGAATCAATCGCGACGGAGCCGCCCCCTACGGCATGATTTACGACGTGGGCCTCCTACCCCGGCACCGGTCCCGGGGTACGGGCAGCCTGCTGGTGCGAACGGCCCTCGACGCGCTCCGCGAAAAGGGAATCGCCGACTGCTATCTCGAATCGGGAGTAGACAACCACTCCGCCCACCGTTTTTTCGAAAAATTCGGCTTCGGGCAGGTATCCTGCATTTTTAGGGCGAAGCTGTAAACGGCGGCACATGCCGCGACAAAAGCAATACCCTCGCCGTGCTCAGGGCGGAGGGCTTTGTTTTTTGCACCTTCTACGCCCTGCATTTTCGAGTTCCGGTAAGCTATCGCAGAATATCATACGTCCCTGCATTCCTGTATCTGAACCTCATTTCCACCATGGATACAGGAAACCGCATAATCTCATACCGCGGCCAATATGCTCCCTGACAAAAAGGTCCGGCTTTCGACAAGCGTTTCACGGTCGAGGCTCCTGCCCTGTCCGGCGATTTTCCGCATCCGTCCGCAGAAAGGGGGAACGCATGCCAGAACCTGCCGCATGAACCGAAGCAGAGCCACCGACACTGCACGGTCATTTCGGCCATTGCACGCCCTGCCGCCTTATTTCACATCGTTCCAATTGTCGGTCCGGAACGGGTAAGCGGGCAATCCCCCCGTATTGGTCAGCGTGGCAGCTCGCGGCACGTTGCGGAACGCATAGCGAACGGCCACCGGTTCGGGGACCCGAACGGAACGGACGACGACCTCGCAGCCGCCCGGCAGGTATTCGGCTTCGGCCGGAACGAACACCCGGTCGGCCCCGGCGATCTCGAAACCCTCGATCCTTCCTCCGTACACCGGGCCCAGCGTACCGTCGGTCCGGAAGCGCACGACGGCCTCTCCGTTTCCGAAGCGGACAGACTCATACCGGGGACTTTGCACAACCAGTCCCTTGAGCCCGTAAGTCCGGCTCAGCGCCCACAGGGCGAGCCGCTCTCCGATCTCGCGCTTCGGAGCCGGATGGACCGCCACGGCATGACCGACATCGGTCGTCGAAATCATGCCGCAGTTCGGGATGCGGTCCATAGCCGCGAGCTGCTGCTCGACCATCAGCGGCAGAACGATATCGTTCACATCCCGATAGTGTTCCGGAGCGAGCTGGACATAATAGAACGACATGGACGAATCGCCCCACAACGAGCGCCATTCGGCAACCATCTCCTCCATGAAACGGGCATAAAGCGGGTAGTTGCCCGTGTCGATATTCGACTCGCCCTGATACCAGATGAAACCGCGGGCCGTCAAGCGACGCAACGGATAGATCATCGCATTGAACAGAAAGGAGGTCTTATTGTAATCGTCGAAAGCCGCATCCGTCTCCAGTATCTGCGGATCGACCCGGCAAGCAGCCGAAGCGGTCATCCATGTCTCGATGCGCGTACCGCCCCAATCGGCCTCGATCAGACCGACCGGCACGCCGAGCGCATCGTGCAAACTGCAACCGAAAAAATAACCGGCCGCACTGAACGATGCAACGCTCTGCGAAGACGACACGGACCATGCGCCTCCGCAGCTGTCCCGAGGTTCGGCCGACGCTGTCCGGGGAACGCCGAACAGACGCACGTCGCGATAGAGACGCGAACGCAGCATCGCTTCGTTCGCACCCTCGGTCGGCTGGCCGGGCAAGCCCTCGACCGGCATCTGCATGTTCGACTGCCCGGAGCAAACCCACACTTCGCCGATCATCACGTTCTCCAGCGTAACGGGATCGCCGTCGCTGATACGGATCGTATAAGGACCGCCGGCAGCGGGAGTGGAAACTTTCAGCAGCCACTTGCCGTCGGAGTCGGACTGCGTCGCATATTTGCGGCCGTCCCACGAGGTCGTGACCGTCACCTTTTTCGACGGAGAAGCCTCCCCCCACAGGTTCACCTCGCGCTCCCGCTGGAGCACCATGTTGCTGCCGACCAGCGCCGGCAGTTTGATCTTGGCGAAAGTCGGGCAAGCCATCAGCAATGACAGGCCGACAAGCAGAATTTTTTTCATAGCATTTCAACTAACGGGAAAGGCTCCGGCACATACGTAACCGGAGCCTCTCGATCGTCATATCGTTTTCGGACGGACTATTTCACGTCATTCCAGTCGTCGGTCCGGAACGGAAAAGCGGGAAGTCCGCCGGTGTTGGTCAGCGTGGCGGCAGCCGGCACGTTGCGGAACGCATAGCGAACGGCCACAGGCTCGGAAACCAATTCCGAGGAGACGACCACCGTGTAAGGCTGTCCCCAAACGTATTCGGCGCGTGCCGGGATGAAGACCTTGTCCGCCCCGGCGATCTCGAAGCCCTTGATACGCCCCTTATAGTTCGGGCCGAGCGTTCCCTCGGTCTTGAATTGCAGAATCGCCTTGCCGCCCTCGAAACGAACCGACTCGAAGCGAGGACTCTCGGCGATCAGCCCTTGGAGACCGTAGGTCTTGGTAAGGGCCAGCAGAGCCAGCCGGCGACCGATCTGGTCTTTCTCGGAAGGGTGGATCGTGCCGGCATTGGCCATGTCGGACGTACCGATCATCGCGCAGTTCGGAATCCGGTCCGCCGCCGCCAACTGCTGCTCGATCATCAGCGGCAGGACGATACCGTCGGTTCCCCCCTCGTAGATATGCGGAACGAGCTGTACGAAATAGAACGGCATGTCGGGATCGCCCCAGTCGCCGCGCCACTGCGAAACCAGCTTCTCCATATAATGCGCGTAGTGGGGGTAATTGTTCGTGTGAACGTTCGACTCGCCCTGATACCAGATAAAGCCCCGCGCCGTCATATTAAGCAGCGGACGGATCATCGCATTGTACAGATAGCCGACCTTGTTCGGATTCTCGAAGCGGTCGTTCGTCTGTACGATATCGGCCTCGACTTCGCGGGCAGTGGCCTCGGGCATCCATGCCTCGATGCGCGTGCCGCCCCATGCCGTCTGAATCAAACCGACCGGCACGCCGAGCGCGTCGTTCAGATCGCGCGCGAAGAAATAGGCCGCCGCGCTGAACGGAGCCACCGACTCGGAGGACGAAACCTTCCATTCGCCCCCGCAGGTGTCCACCGGCTGCGGACTGGTCACCATCGGGGTGTAGAACAGACGAATGTCCTTGTACTTGGGAGCCTCGATCAGCGCCTCGACCCCGCCGTCGACCGGCTCGCCCAAATTACCGGTCATCGACATCTGCATGTTCGACTGCCCGGAGCAGACCCACACTTCGCCGATCATCACGTTCTCCAGCGTAACGGGATCGCCGTCGCTGATACGGATCGTATAAGGACCGCCGGCAGCAGGAGTGGAAACTTTCAGCAACCACTTGCCGTCGGAGTCGGACTGCGTCGCATATTTGCGGCCGTCCCACGAGGTCGTGACCGTCACCTTTTTCGACGGAGAAGCCTCCCCCCACAGGTTCACCTCGCGCTCCCGCTGGAGCACCATGTTGCTGCCGACCAGCGCCGGCAGCTTGATCTTGGCGAAAGTCGGGCAAGCCATCAGCAATGACAGGCCGACAAGCAGAATTTTTTTCATAGCGTGTTTCGTTTTATTGTTAGCAGTTCTGTATCAGTCGCAATCGATCAGCGTACGTCGTTCCAGTCGTCCGTCCGAAACGGATAGGCGGGCAGATCGCCGGAATTGACCAGCGTCGCGGCCCGGGGCATGTTGCGGAACGCATAACGGACGGCTACAGGCTCAGGAACCCGGTCGGAATGCACCGTCACTTCCGGTGCGCCCGGAACATACTCGGCCTCGGCCGGCACGAAAACCCGGTCGGCCCCGGCGATCTCGAAACCTTCGATCGGGCCTTTCCATTGCGGTCCCATTATCCCGTCGGTCCGGAAGCGAACGATCGCCCGACCTGCCTCGAAGCGAACCGACTCGTAACGGGGACTCTGAGCTATCAGCGCGCCGTAGCCGTAGGTCCGCTTCAGCGCCAGCAAGGCCAAACGCTCGCCGACCCGTATCTTGTAAGGAGGATGAATGGTGTGTTCAGAGCCTGCATCGGTCGTCGAAGCCATGCCCGAAAACGGGATCAGGTCGAGCGCCTGCGTCTGCTGTTCGACGGTCAGCGGCAGCGAAAGGCCCTCGGCATCGTCATAGGTATAGGGAGCGAGCTGTACGAAATAGAAAGGCATCTCGGCATCGCCCCACCGTCCGCGCCAAAGCGACGCAAGCTCCTGCATGTAGCGCGCATAGCCGTCGAAACCGCGGTTCGCCTCGCCCTGATACCACAGGAAGCCCCGGGCCGTGAAATTCGTCAGCGGGCAGATCATCGCATTGTACAGCCGGGCGGTTCTGTTCTGCTCGTCGTAGGCGGGATCGGATTCCAAGATGTTCGGCAATACTTTCTGGGCGGCCGAAACGGTCATCCACGCCTCGATCCGCGTCCCGCCCCAATCGGACTGGATCATACCGACCGGAACATTCAGCGTCTCGCACAGCTTTCGTCCGAAGATATAACCCGTCGCGGTAAATCCGGGCACGCTGTGCGCCGAGGAAACCTGCCAGCCTCCCATGCCGTCGCAGTCGTCCTTCGGCTCGGAAGCGGCTTCCGGACGGACATGGAACAGTCTCAGGGAAGGGTATTTCCCAGCCTCGAGCATCAGCTCGTTCATCCGCTCGGTCGGATCGCCCGGATAACCGCAGACGGGCATCCCCATGTTCGACTGGCCGGAACAAATCCACACCTCGCCGACCATTACGTTCTCGAGCACGACAGGCTCGCCGTCGCTGATACGGATCGTATAGGGCCCTCCGGCGGCAGGAGTCGCCACCTTCAGCAACCAGTTGCCGTCGGCGTCGGCCCGAGTCGCATATTTGCGACCGTCCCATGAGGTCGTGACCGTGACTTTCTTCGACGGCGAGGCCCAGCCCCAGAGATTGGCGTCGCATTCGCGCTGGAGCACCATGTTGCTGCCCAGCACCGAGGGCAGCTTCACCTTGGAAAAGATCGGTCCCGCTGCGAGCAGGCCCCATACAAGAACAAGCAGTTTTTTCATTGTTTTCTTCATTCGTAAGGTAAAGTCCGGAGCCGCATACGGGAAACGGCTATCTCGGCGCATCCGGACGAAACCGGACAGCACGGAGCGACGACCGATAGTCAAAAGTACGAAATTTTCCGGGACTCCGCTATATTTTCTCGGTCAGTTTCTGTACGACGCGGAAATTGTTGAAAAATTCCTTGGCGAAAACCCGGATCACGTTATAGGCCGGAATGGCCAGCAACATACCGAGCACGCCGGCCAGCGATCCGGCGATCAGAATTACCAGAAAAATTTCGAGCGGATGGGCTTTCGCCCGATTGGAGTAGAGCACCGGTTGCAGAACGAAGTTGTCGATACCCTGAGCGACCAGAATCGTTCCGGCCACGCGCATCGCAAGCCCGGCCGTCGACACGTCGCCCCCCGCAGTTCCGGCCACACCGATGAAAATACCCGCTGCCGCGCCGATCCACGGTCCCAGATAGGGAATCACGTTCAGCACGCCGACGATCAGCCCGATCACGAGCGCGTTATGAACCGAAAAACCGAGCATGAGCAAGCCGAGCGAAACGATCAGCGTCATGATCGACGACTCGGCGACGATGCCGGTGAAATAGCGGATCAGCAGATGGGTCACCGAGTCGAGCGCCCGGGTGATGTTGGGCTCGTACTTTTTCGGGAACATGATGACGACCATATCCGTAAACAGGTGACTTTCTTTCAAGAAGAAAAAGGTAATGAACGAAATGGAGAAAGCCGCGATCACCGTATCGCCGACCGTCGTAACGATCGACGAGAGCAGGTTATTGATCACGCCGATGTCGAGCAGCGGCTTGATTTGTTCGGAAATCGCATCGACCAGCGAGAACTCGCTCTCGCTGATCGAGAAAACGCGCCGGATGAAACTCTCGAGCGACATCAGCGGCTCTTGGAACGACTGGATGATCTGCGGAACGTCGAGCGAGGAGAACTCGCGGATTTTCTGGAAAACGATCGGCACGAAAAGCCAGAAGACTCCCACGACGACGACCCAGATCGCGAGCAGCGTGCACAAGGCGGCCAACGAGCGAGGGAACCGCGTCCGCCGGACATGCAGCCCCGAAAGCAGGTCGGTCAGCGGCTTGCCGATAATCGCCAGAACGGCCGACACCAGAATATAGGCGACCACGTTGCTGAAATACCACACCAGAAAGAGAACCACTGCCGTGATAGCGCCTGCAACGAGATATCGGTATAGCTTGGACATGAGTTCCGCTCGGTTTTCCGCTGGAATCGCCCGAATACGTCCGGGCCGGGTCAGTTACTCTTTCTTTTTCAGCCGCGCGATCAGCGTCTGCGTGCCGACGACCTTGTCGCCCAAACGCACCTGCACGTCGGCGTCCGTCGGAAGGAACAGATCGACCCGCGAGCCGAACTTGATGAAACCGCACTGAGTGTTCTGCTCGGCCCGGCCCCCTACCCGGGCATACGAAACGATTCGCCGCGCGACCAGCCCCGCGATCTGGCGGAACAGAATCTTCTGCCCGCCCATGTCGATCACGGTCGTCGTGCGCTCGTTGTCCTCGGACGACTTGGGATGCCACGCGACCATGAACATCCCGTGGTGATGCCGGAAATAATCGACCGTTCCGGATACGGGAAACCAGTTGACGTGCACGTTCCAAATCGACATGAAAACCGAAACGACGATCCGCGTGTCGTGGAAGTACTCGTTCTCCTCGACCTCCTCGAGCGCCACGACGGTCCCGTCGGCCGGCGAGTAGACCCCGTTCTCGTCCCGCACCGGAGGACGGCTCGGACAGCGGAAGAACGAGGTGACGAACACGACGCAGGCAAGCGCCGCAACCGCAACGGCCCATGCGACGGCCGACGGCAGCAGATAGGCCGCAGAAACCATGACGACGGCCGCAAAAACCGCGGTAATCAGTATGATAGAGGCTCCTTCCTTATGGATTCTCATGGGTTATCGTTTGGTTCAGCCGGCAACGGCTCCGACCGGGCCGCCGCTCAGCACACAAATATAGGCAAATATAGCGAAATACGCATAAACGAAAGGTACGGCCAGAATCAGCGCGTCGAAACGGTCGAGAAATCCGCCGTGACCGGGGATGCTGTTTCCCGAATCCTTCAGGCCGGCCGAGCGCTTGAGCATCGACTCGACCAAATCGCCCAGTACGCCGACGACAGCCACCACGAGACCCGCCCCGCTCCACAGCAACCCGTGAGCCGTATCGCCCGGCCCGGCGTACAGGCCGTACAGCCACCCGACGGCCACAGCGCACAGAACGCCCCCGGCGAAGCCTTCCCAAGACTTTTTAGGGGAAATCCGCTCGAACAGCCTGTGCCGGCCGAACAGCGAACCCGCCAGATAGGCCCCCACATCGTTGGCCCAGACGATGAATATGATCGCAAGCATATCTCCCGGAACATAGGACGAACCGGCGGAACAAGCTCCACGCAACGGAATCGTCGCAAGCAGCGCGAAAGGCAAAGCGATATAGACCAACCCTCCCAGCTCCCAGCAGACATTGCCGAGCGGATTCTCATGCCGGCGGTACAACTCCGCGACGAACAGCGCGAAGATCATCGGCAGCAGCAGCGCGAAAGCCGGCGCAGGACACCGCCCGGTCTGCACGGCGAAGGCCAGCGTCAAAGCGCTCAGCCCGATTACGACGGGATACGCTACGAGCGGCCGGGCCCCCTTGAGCCGGGCGATGCGGAAGAACTCCGTGAGCGACCCGGCCATCAGAACGGCCATCAGAACGAGCATAGAGAACGGAGACCACAGCACGGCTCCGAGCACGATGACGAGCAGGCCCGCCCCGCTGAGCGTGCGGACCAGAAAATTCTTATTCAGCAGCGAACTCACCGTCCAAAGGTTCTTCGACTTTGACTTCGGTTTCTTCACGAATTTCCCCGCGACGCTTGCCGAAAATCTTCTCGAGATCCTCGGCGAAAATCACTTCGCGCTCGAGCAGCAGCTCGGCAAGCTGAGTCAGGCCGTCGCGGTGCTTCTCAAGCGTTTCGAGGGCCCGCGCGAAAGCTCCGTCGATCAGCTTTTTCACTTCGTCGTCGATCTGTTGCGCGGTCATCTCGCTGTACGGCTTGGTCAGCGCCATGTCGGCCTGACCGGTCGAATCGTAGAAGCTGCGGTTGCCCAGCTGCTCGCTCATGCCGTAATAGGCCACCATCGCATAGGCCTGCTTGGTCACACGCTCCAGATCGTTCAGCGCACCGGTCGACACCATGCCGAAATTCATCAGCTCCGATGCACGGCCGCCCAGAATGGAGGCCATCTCGTCGAGCATCTGTTCCTTGGTCGTGATCTGGCGTTCCTCGGGCAGATACCATGCCGCGCCGAGCGCCTTCCCTCGCGGAATAATCGTTACCTTGATCAGCGGATTCGCATGTTCGAGCACCCAGCTCACGGTCGCATGTCCCGCCTCGTGGTAGGCAATCGTCTTCTTCTCCTGAGGCGTAATAATCTTGTTCTTACGCTCCAAACCACCGATAATACGGTCGATCGCATTGAGGAAGTCGTCCTTCTCGACCTGACTCTTGTTACCCCGCGCGGCGATCAAGGCTGCCTCGTTGCAGACATTGGCGATATCGGCTCCCGAGAAACCCGGCGTCTGCTTGGCCAAAAAGTCGCGGTCGAGATGCGGATCGAGCTTCAGATTCTTCAGGTGCACGTCGAATATCTCGCGCCGCTCCTTCAGATCGGGCAGCTCGACGTTGATCTGACGATCGAAGCGCCCGGCGCGCAGCAGCGCCTTGTCGAGTATGTCGGCCCGGTTCGTCGCGGCCAGCACGATCACGCCGGCATTCGTGCCGAAGCCGTCCATCTCGGTCAGCAACTGGTTCAGCGTGTTCTCGCGCTCGTCGTTCGACGAGAATCCGGCGTTCTTGCTCCTCGCCCGGCCGATCGCGTCGATCTCGTCGATGAAAACGATGCAGGGCGCCTTTTCCTTGGCCTGACGGAACAGGTCGCGCACGCGCGAAGCCCCGACTCCGACGAACATTTCGACGAAGTCCGATCCGCTGATCGAGAAGAAAGGCACATTCGCTTCGCCGGCTACCGCTTTGGCGAGCAACGTCTTGCCGGTTCCCGGAGGGCCCACCAGCAGCGCGCCCTTAGGAATCTTGCCTCCCAGATCGCGGTACTTGCCGGGATTCTTCAGAAAATCGACGATCTCCATGATCTCGACCTTGGCCTCCTCCAGTCCGGCCACGTCCTTGAACGTGATCGTCACGTTCGAGTCCTTGTCGAACATCTGGGCCTTGGCTTTGCCCACGTTGAATATGCCGCTGCCCGAACCGCCGCCCCCGCCGCGCGACATGCCGCGCCACAGGAACCACCAGATCGCGAAAAAGATCAGGATCGGGAAAATCAGCGTGAACGCGTCGCTCCACATATTGCGCCGCGTCTCGAACGTCAGCGGAACGGAAAGATCGCGCTCGCTCAGCGTATTCTCGAGGTTGTGCTGGAAATAGTCCAGCGAGCCGATATTGAACGCGAACTGGGGCCCTTGGGCCGAAAGGCCCTTGTAGTCCTTCTGCCCCGCGTACTCGGCTACCTTGTCGGGCTTCAGGTAAACCTCGGCGGTCTCCTTGTTGACGACGACGATCTTCTGCACGTCGCCCTGCTCGATCATCGTCTTGACGCTGTCCCAATCGGTGGGATGCGTCACTTCGCCGCTGCCGAGCAGCCCCCATGACAGAATGACGACGGCCACGGCCGCCCACACCCAGTAAATATTGAACTTAGGACGCTTGCCCCCCAACTGGGGAGGCATTTCGTTACCGGTATTTAGCTTCATTGGCTGTTTCTTGATTTCAATTACTCATCCACACCTCATAACGCAACGGAACGGGGCCGTAGTATGAACTCTACTGCTCCTCCGCGTATTCGCGGACGGGAGCGTCGGCCCAAAGCTGCTCGAGCTTGTAGAAGTCGCGCGTCTCGGTCTGGAAGACATGCACCATCACGTCGCCGTAGTCCATCACCACCCAGACGCTGTTGCCGAGCCCCTCGACGCGCCAGACCTTCTCGCCCAGCTTTTCGAGGACTTTCTGCTCGACTCCGCCGGCGATGGCCTCTACCTGAGTCGTCGAATCGGCGCTGCAAACGACGAAGGCGGAGCATATCGCCCCGTCGAACCCGCTCAGGTCGAGCGACAGGATGCGTTTGCCTTTCTTATCCTGTATCGCACTGACAATCGTGTCGATCAATTCATTCATAAATCGTATCGCTTCGTTTCAAGTGGGTAAAGATAGTAAAAAGTTGACAAATAGGAAACCGGGCAGGATACGGACCCGCCTTTCGCTCCGGAACGCAATGGCACCGAAACCGCGAACCGGGAATCTCCCCGAGGCGGGAGTTTCAGCAAATATCCTGCTAAACATGACGGTCGGGACGGCATGCGGCCAGAATCGATTCTTTGAGCGCAGCCACCAGCGAACGCTTTACATAGGTGCGCCGTACGGCAATCGTGATCTTGCGCGACGTAGCGCCTTTGGCCAGCGTCTTGAGCTGGGGCTTGTGGCTTTCGTCGATGAAGTCGGCGACCATTTCGGGGACGATCGTCATCATGTTGGAAGAGTTGTCCACGATCCGTATCAGCGTCTCGAGCGAGCCGCTCTCGAACGAATATTGCCGTTGCACGCCTTTCTGAGCCTGACACAGCTCCAGCACCTGATCCCTCAGACAGTTCCCCTCGGAAAGCAGCAGCAGGCGCCGCACGTCGATATCCTCGATGCGGATGTTGCTCCGCTCGAAAAGCGGATGGCCGGTCGACACGTAAGCATAAAAGCGGTCGTTGAAGAGCTCCTCCTCCTGAATGCCGTCGGGCGAGGTCCCGCCCGCCAGAATCGCCGCGTCGAGCATGTCGCGGCCGAGCGCGCGGATGATGTCGGCCGTCATCAGCTCGCGAATCTGCAACTCGACGTTCGGGTAGTCGCGGGCGAAACCGGGCACGAAACGGTGCAACAGGTAAGGCGCGATCGTCGGAATCACGCCCAGACGAAGCACGCCCGATATCTCCCCCCGCAGATCGGCCACCGACTCGCGCACCATTTTGAACGACTTGATCGCCTCGCGGGCCTGCCGGATCACGACCTCGCCCGCATCGGTAGCGATGACGGGTTTGCGGCTACGGTCGAGCAGCACCACGCCGAGCTCCTCCTCCAGATTCTTGATCTGCATGCTCAGCGAGGGCTGGGTAACGAAACATTTTTCGGAGGCAAGCGAGAAACTGCCGCAATTGGCTACCGCCAGCAAATATTCCAATTGTACGATCGTCATATTGCAAAAAACTATATGGCAATACAAAGGTCATCAAAAAATACTATATAACCGAATTTCCGCCGCATTTTTTTTGACGAATCGCCGCCGGTCGCAGCCCGAACAGGCAAGTTCAGCCCCGGACAACGCCGTTCGCCGTTACCTC
This sequence comes from Alistipes ihumii AP11, assembly GCF_025144665.1. Lineage (NCBI taxonomy): Bacteria > Pseudomonadati > Bacteroidota > Bacteroidia > Bacteroidales > Rikenellaceae > Alistipes > Alistipes ihumii. The sequence continues at coordinate 1,354,981 of NZ_CP102294.1, forward strand.
CGGACCGCTATACGTACAAACGTCCCTGCCATGTGCCGCGCTGCTCGAGCCTCCGTTCGAGCAACGACCAGAGTTGCTCGTTGCGCACGAGCCCCCACGTAGGACCGGCTTGAAAGCGCGGCGGCGCCTCGCTGGCGAACCGCTCGACGACCAGATCCGGTCGCAAGCGCTCGAGCAGGCCGATAAAGAAATCGACGTACTCGTCCCTCGAGAAAAAGCGGAAACGCCCCGGGTCGGCCGCATACTGGGCCGCCATCGTCGTGCCGCGAAACAGCTGCAACTGATGAAACTTGACCGTATCGAGCGCCAGCGAGTTGATCGCATCGACCGACGCCTCCATCATGGCGGGCGTCTCGCCGGGCAGACCCAGAATGAAATGGGCGCCCGTACGGATTCCGCGTTCGGAAGTCATCTCGACGGCCCGGCGGGCGCAGGCGAAATCGTGTCCGCGATTGACCGAGCGGAGCGTCGCATCGTAGCACGACTCGATTCCGTACTCGATCGCCACGTAACGGGTTTCGGCCAACCGGGCGAAATAGTCGAGCTTCGGCCCGTCGATGCAGTCGGGACGCGTTCCGACGACGATCCCCGCCACCTCGGGCAGTTCGAAAGCCTGCGAGAAAACCTCTTTCAGCCTCTCCAGCGGAGCATACGTATTCGAAAAAGACTGGAAATAGGCCAAATACCTTTCGGCAGAACGATAGCGACGGCGATGGAACTCGATCCCTTCCTCGAGCTGTCGGCGGACGCTCTTGTCCGGAGTGCAGTAGGAAGGAGAGAAAGCCGCGTTGTCGCAGAACGTGCAACCGCCCGAGGAGAGCGTGCCGTCGCGATTGGGACAAGTGAACCCGGCATGTACGGACAACTTCTGCACGCGAAAGCCGAACAAACGGCGGAAATAGCCGGAATAGCTGTTATAGCGCCTGTCGTCGCCCCAAGGATAAGCCATCGCACTCGAAGGAATACCGGCCGGACCGGAATCATTGCTTTTTCAACGCCTCGACAAATCCCGGGAACTGCGTCCAAAGGTGCTCGGTCTGCAGCCACAGCTCACGGGCCTGCGCTTCGCGCGAGGGTCTCTCGCTCTCGATGTCGGCCAAATAGTCGGGCGTGATTTCGTGCTTGTCCGACGTGAACTCGGCATAAAAGACAGGGAAGCTCTTCCTGAAATGGATCATCTCGCCCGACGGCAGGCGGCCCGTCCGGCGAAACTCGCTCCACAGCTTCAGAATCTCCTTCTCGGGATACTTGTCGCTGATATCGTCGACGATCTCGTCGAACGACTCGTATTCGCCCAAAGCCACATAACAATAAGCCAACGGTTTGGTCGCTTCGAGATGATCCTCCGGATCCATGTCGAGTTCCATTTCGAACAGACCGGCCGCCATCTCGAAATCGCCGACGAGAAAATGGTCTATCGCGGAACCTTTGAGCAACTCCAGTACGGCCTGATTGCCCCGATCCTCCCAATCGAGCCAGATTTCGTCCTCGTCCGGAATCAGATCGATCAGCTTCTTAATCCCGTCGTACCGCAGATTGCACGCCCGCTCGACATCGCCCTCGCGCTCGCAGCGACGGGACTGCGCCAGAATGGCCGCGAAATCGTACGGGTAATCGGAACCGTGAGACGGATAGGAGATCACATAAGTGTTCTCGGCGGTCGGGATGAATCGGGGTGTTTCGACCATTTCGTTCGGCATCGGATAAAAAGATTAAGCAACAAACTGTGCAAAGGTATGATTTTTTACAGAACGGCCATCGTCCGGCCGAAGAATATTCGCACGGACCGGCCCGCACCGGAAATCGCGTTCCGATTCAAAAAACGATTCCCCTATATCCGAACTGCCCGAACTCCTAGTAAAAAAGAGGTAGCCGAGCTCTGAGACACGCCCCTGCCTGCACCCGGCCGCTCCGATCGAGGCAGATTCGTCACCTCGCCGCCGACAGATTCCGGACCGCCCCTGCGCTCAAGCCCCTGAACGAGCGCGAAGGCCATCGCCGACACGGATTCCAGAGTACGAAACTCCACCGCAAATCGCGTCCAGACAGCCACGCCATACAGCCCGGGGGCGCCTTGCTCCCTCCGTCTATTTGAAAAGGTCGTTCAGCACTTTGGCCAAACGATATCCGGCCCTGAGAATCTGACGTTCGACACGGGGAGAAGCGGCATTGATAAAATCGCGCCCGAGCTCGCACCCCGGAGGAGCCAACGCATAAATGTCGCGGCACTCGACCGCCGTCTGGTGGAACCAGTCGCGCGGCGTGCCGGCCATGATCTCGCGTTTCTGCCGTCTCGTACAACGGTCCAACTGCTGCTGCCACTCGACATAATGCCATTTCCTGCTCGCCTCGATGATTCCCGAATCCCATACGCTATGGTAGCTGCGCTTTTTCCCGTTGAACGAAACGTCGTACCACAGCTCGACGCCGGGGTAATCGACATGGGCGGGACAATGCATGTCTCCGACCAGATGAATCACGTAACGAAGATTGGCCGCAACCGTCGAATCGTCGAGCTGTCTGTAATTCTTCAACAGCCCGATGGCGTTCTCCAGTTCGCAAACGGCATCGCCCCGGGAGCTGCGCACCTCGTCCGTATAGTACATACGCTCGTCGACCGGCGCCATATGCCAATAAGTCGTATGCTCGTAGCCGGGCGAGCGGCGATAATCGTCCATCCATGAGGAAAAGTATACGATCGAATGTCCGAGATACTTTTCCGCTATTCTCTGAGCTTTCGGACTCAGATTGCACTCCGCGATGTAGGCCACCGCATCGTGGCCTATCCTTCCCCAGCCGCATGCGACGGCCGGCCAGCCCATAACCAGGGCCCATACCGCAACACGTATTGTCCGGTCAAGTCTTCCCATAACAAATGCCTCATATGACGTTTTTCAAAGGTAGCAAAAAAATCGCAAACCGGCACGGACTTCCCCCAAGCAAAGCCCCTCCCGAAAACCGATTCGCAGAAAACGAGCGTTTCGGGTCATACCGTGCAGGCTCGACCGGCCCGAATTCGTCTGCGAACAAATCCGTTCAGCGGCATATAAACAATACGATATCCCTATACTATTATGTTTTGTATGCAGGACTGCCGCAATGCGGACGGACGATACGATCTCCTATTTCGACTTATTTTCTTGATATTTCGGTTCACATTAACTACCTTTATCCGGCGTTTTTTCGAGATAAGAGTCTTCGCCAGCCGGAGGTTCGGTGCCCGTATCTTTTTCGAGACGCCCGATAAATCTACTTTCAACCCAGGAGCACGGCGGGTACAGCTCCATAAAATCGAACGATTATGAAAAAAATTCTACTCGCTTTGCTCATCTGCGCGGGCGTGGCATCGTGCAAGGACGACGACCCGGGTACCGAGCCGCCAAAACCCAAGGTAAGCTTGACAGAAGGAACCTCCACAACCACCTCGATCACCTTTACCGTAACGCCGGACGAAGCCGAGAAATGCGCCTACCTCTACTCCAAAGTGGAAGAGAACGCACAGGTAGAGCAGCCCTCGGCCGAAACCGTTCTGAAAGACGGCGTGCAGGTCAGCGCCGAACAAGCCACTCCGGTCACTTTGTCGCCACTGGATCCGGAAAGTACCTATATCGTTTTCGCCGCCGCCTCGAACGGTTCCGTGCTCAGCGAAGTAACCACCCTGCGCATGGAAACGGGATTGCTGCCCGAACCCGACTACGAGACATGGGTGCAAGCCACCTCCGGCATGGGGCAATACAACACGATTTCATGGGCTGCGGAGCCTACGGGAAATTACATGGTACAGTTCTCCGACATCGAATTCGATGAATACGGCGAGGCTCAAAGCGCAGGCTATAAGATCGTGCTGGACCTCTACGGCTCCCTTACCGACGACGTCATGAATCCGACCATTCCGCAAGGTACCTATCAGTTCGACGCAGAGGACAGCTACACCCATTTCACATTCCAAAAAAGCTACAGCAACATCTATCAGACCGACGATCAGGGGTATCCCATAGGATACGGCCTCTACATCACAGGCGGATCGCTCACCGTCAAAACGAACGAGGACGGATATAGCGTGGTAGGCTACCTGACCGACGAGGAAGGCCATACTTACAAAGTATCCTACGAGGGTCCCATGGTCATCGCCAACAAAACGGGCGGAACGGGCAGCAACCAGACCATCGAGAATCCCAGTCTGCTGCTGGCACGCTACTACGGCGATCTGGATCACGCCAATACGGGCAACTATTACCTCTCGGTAGGTACGGTGACGGTCGATCCGGACGATCCTTTCACGACGACCAGCTCCGGCTGGCAGGTGATACTCGACTTCTGGGATCAGAAATCGGCCGACGACGACAACGCCATATTGCCCGAGGGAACCTACGATCTGGCCGATACGCACGCAGCGAGAACGATCAATTACGAGGAAACCCGCATCATGCACTACTATCTGACGGGCAAGACGCCGGAAATGGCCGAATTCGATTATTCGGACGCATCGGTTCAGGTCGAGCATGTCGCGGGAGGCTATAAGCTCACGGGACATTTCGTACTGGAAGACGGAAACAGCGTCGACTTCGTGTACGAAGGACCCATCGATTTCGAGAATCTGGCCGAGCCGCTGATCGGCAACGTGAACGAGACCTTCACGATCGCCAAGGGCGAATACTTGGGCGACTACAACTCGGTAGGCAACGACAACTACACGCTCCACCTCTACACCGACGAGGCTCAGAGCACGTTCATCAATATCGACCTCAATGCCCAAACGGCGACCAACCTGCGCTATCCCGTCATTCCGGACGGCAATTACGGCGCGGGCGTTCCCGACAGCTATGAAACGGGGACTTTCACTCCGGGCCATCTGCTTTACGGATCGTATCTGTCCGGGACGACCGTAGGCCGGAAAGTCAACGGGGAAGTATCCGCATACAGTTTCATCACCGCCGGTACGATCAGTTTCACGTACAACGAAGCGGACGAAACGTACGACATCCGGGTCAACGCGACGACCAGCGACAATTTCACGGTAGAAGGTACTTTCCACGGAAAGATCGAATTGGAGAATACGCTGCTCGGTCCCGAAGTAGGCAATATCAGCTTCCAAGCCAACTACGTCCCCAACGCATATTACTACGGACTGCAAAACGGCTCCTACAGGTATTACCTGACGTTCAGCGACATCGAGATGGAAGGTACCATGAGCGGAATCTATCCGGCCAACACGGAGGCGGGGCATTGCATCCTGTTCGACATCTATACCGACACGCCCGGAGACGTATCCGACCTGCGGCTGCCGGTCGGCACGTTCACAATGAGCGACAGCAAACAGGCCGGGACTTGGAATACGGGTGCAGAAGGACGCATATACGACGCTTCCGGAAACCGAACCAACGTGTCGTTCGTCGAAGGAACGATCGTCATAGAGCAACAGGGCGACGGCTATCAGCTGACGCTCGATGCCGAAACGCTGCGCGAGGAAACATTCCATTGCACATACAGCGGATCGTTCCCGATAACGGATTACACCATGTACGGAGCTCCCATGCCGCTCGAATCCTTTGCAAACGGCAAAGCCGCCATGCAAGGTAACGGTAGCCAGAAAGAACACTCCGTGCGCATAGCGCCCGCTCCTTCAAAAGACGCAAGGCTCAAACTGCCGGCTTCCTCTCCCCGTCATCCGCTGAGCAATGATTTTCCCGTCAGGGCAAAATAATAGCGGGCTTCTTTAAAGCAATGAAAAACCGGGGTTTTCGACCCCGGTTTTTTTCATCGATCTTATCGAATTGTCCGCCTCAGCCCGGCCAAGCTCCGACCATACCGTCACACCTGCAACAAAGGAAAAAGACAAAAGCTTCACCTTCCGTCACTTTCAGAAACGACGGCTCCCTCCCGCCGATAAGACAACGACAGCATGAACAATTTTGCATTATTTATTGCATTTTTGTCCGAGATTTTCTCCTTGCATGCGTCTTAGGGTCCGTCCTGTCAGGACTCCGGGAAGATACAGGCAGGATCGACGGACATTCAGGAGTACGCCTCATACACCCGACAGACCGCGCACCGGGCACAGACACTCGGATACTGCGCTCCGAAGCGAACGAGCCGCCGAAAAAAAACGAAGGGGGTCCCATAAACAGCCCCTCTGGAACAGATCCCGAAAGATTCCGATTCCGGGACAACCGGCGGAACGTCCGGAACATTCCGCCGAGGGCGATCGCAATGCAGGATTCACGCATGTTCGGACGTATGCTGTTGCAAGCATTTCCCTCGGGACAACCGGACCTGCAGCCGTTCCGGAACAAAACCCGGAACGGCCCGAGCGCGGCGGGGATTATGTCCCGACGCCGTAACGAAACGGAGAAGGGGAAGCGGCCGGACCGGTCGCGGGAACGAACCGCCCTCGAAGAATACGACGAATACGAACAAAAAAGGAGCCCTGCATCGCTGCAAGGCTCCTTAAGGAGGCGGCTACCTACTCTCCCACATGTGACTGCAGTACCATCGGCGTAAGCGGGCTTAACTTCTCTGTTCGGAATGGGAAGAGGTGGGACCCCACTGCTATAACCACCTAAAACTCTACCGCATCTGCGGCCTGTGTCGTAAAGTTCCTCGACTCAAACGTCCCGTGCGGAACATTTGACGATTCAGGATGAGAAAAGGGCCCTCTTCAGAAAGTGCTCAGGCTATTAGTACCGCTCGGCTTTGACATCGCTGCCTTTACACCTGCGGCCTATCAACGTAGTAGTCTCCTACGGCCTTCAAGGGAAATCTTATCTTGGGGAAGGCTTCGTGCTTAGATGCTTTCAGCACTTATCCTGTCCGAACATGGCTACTGAGCAATGCACCTGGCGGCACAACTCATACACCAGAGGTTCGTCCAACCCGGTCCTCTCGTACTAAGGTCAGGACCCCTCAAATTTCCTACGCCCGCAACAGATAGAGACCGAACTGTCTCACGACGTTCTGAACCCAGCTCGCGTGCCACTTTAATCGGCGAACAGCCGAACCCTTGGGACCTTCTCCAGCCCCAGGATGTGACGAGCCGACATCGAGGTGCCAAACCGCCGCGTCGATATGAGCTCTTGGCGGCGATCAGCCTGTTATCCCCGGAGTACCTTTTATCCTTTGAGCGATGGCCAGTCCACACAGAACCACCGGATCACTATGCCCTGCTTTCGCACCTGGTCGACTTGTGAGTCTCGCAGTCAAGCACCCTTGTGCCATTGCACTCTGCGCACGGTTACCATTCGTGCTGAGGGTACCTTGGGAAGCCTCCGTTACGCTTTTGGAGGCGACCACCCCAGTCAAACTACCCACCAAACGGTGTCCCCTGAACAGGGTTAGAATTCAAATACACAAAGGGCAGTATTTCAACGGCGACTCCACGATACCTGGCGGTACCGCTTCGCAGTCTCCTGCCTATCCTACACATCATGCACCCAAATTCAGCGTTAAGCTGCAGTAAAGGTTCACGGGGTCTTTTCGTCCCGTTGCGGGTACCCGGCATCTTCACCGGGACTACAATTTCACTGAGCTCACGGACGAGACAGTGTCCAGATCATTACACCATTCGTGCAGGTCGGAACTTACCCGACAAGGAATTTCGCTACCTTAGGACCGTTATAGTTACGGCCGCCGTTTACTGGGGCTTCGATTCAATGCTTCGCTTGCGCTAACATCCCCTCTTAACCTTCCAGCACCGGGCAGGTGTCAGGCCATATACGTCTTCTCTCGAATTAGCATAGCCCTATGTTTTTGTTAAACAGTTGCCTGGACCTTTTCGCTGCGCCCCACTCACGTGGGGACCCCTTATCCCTAAGTTACGGGGTCAATTTGCCTAGTTCCTTATCCGTGATTCACTCAAGCACCTGAGGATACTCTCCTCGACCACCTGTGTCGGTTTACGGTACGGGCGATGCATACCTGAAGCTTAGAAGTTTTTCTCGGAAGCTTGCTTGGGCTGACTATCCGATTGGCCGTAGCCGCTCGGTACTGTCGAGTTTCAGCAAAACGTCGCTATTAACGTCGTCCTATACCTACGCTCTTTAACCAACAATTCCGTATGTTGGCGCAGCTTACGCTTCTCCGTCCCTCCGTCGCAGTATGCATCGGTATCGGAATATTAACCGATTGTCCATCGAGATCACCTGACGGCTTACCCTTAGGACCCGACTAACCCTGATCCGATTAGCGTTGATCAGGAAACCTTGGTCTTGCGGTGGGCGGGTTTCTCTCCCGCCTTATCGTTACTTATGCCTACATTTGCTTTTCCATAAACTCCACCATGCCTTACGACACGGCTTCAACGTCGATGGAATGCTCCCCTACCACTCCGTAGAGTCCATAGCTTCGGCGATACACTTGATGCCCGTTTATTATCCACGCACAACCGCTCGACTAGTGAGCTGTTACGCACTCTTTAAATGAATAGCTGCTTCCAAGCTAACATCCTAGCTGTCGCTGCAGTCGCACATCGTTAGTTCAACTTAGTGTATTCTTCGGGGCCTTAGATGATGGTCTGAGTTGTTCCTCTTTTGTCGCCGGACATTAGCACCCGGCGGCTCACTGCTGCAAAACATAATACTGGCATTCGGAGTTTGTCAGGATTTGGTAGGCGGTGAAGCCCCCGCATCCAATCAGTAGCTCTACCTCCAGTATACTATTGCAACGCTGCTCCTAAAAGCATTTCGGGGAGTACGAGCTATTTCCCAGCTTGATTAGCCTTTCACCCCTACCCACAAGTCATCCGAAAACTTTTCAACGTTTACCGGTGCGGACCTCCAGGTGGTTTTACCCAACTTTCATCCTGCTCATGGGTAGATCGCAAGGTTTCGCGTCTACAACCACTAACTTTGCGCCCTATTCAGACTCGCTTTCGCTTCGGCTCCGGACCTTATAGCCCTTAACCTCGCTAGTGATTAGTAACTCGTAGGCTCATTATGCAAAAGGCACGCCGTCACGGCACTAAGCCGCTCCGACAGGTTGTAAGCGTACGGTTTCAGGTTCTTTTTCACTCCCCTGTTCGGGGTACTTTTCACCTTTCCCTCACGGTACTGGTCCACTATCGGTCTCTTGGGAGTATTTAGCCTTGCGGGGTGGTCCCCGCGGGTTCTGACAGGATTCCTCGTGTCCCGCCATACTCAGGATACTGCTTCCGCTTACACAACTTACCGGTACGGGACTTTCACCCTCTATGGTCACGCTTTCCAGCATGTTCTCGTTCGTTCGTATTAAGATTTCGCAGTCCTACAACCCCGACGTTGCCGTAACAACACCGGTTTGGGCTATTTCCTTTTCGCTCGCCACTACTCGGGAAATCGATGTTTCTTTCTCCTCCTCCTATTACTTAGATGTTTCAGTTCATAGGGTTCGCTCATCTCTCGATGTGACAGATCTCCTATCTGCCGGGTTGCCCCATTCGGATATCTGCGGATCAACTCTCTTTTGCAAATCCCCGCAGCTTTTCGCAGCTTAACACGTCCTTCTTCGCCTCCAAGAGCCTAGGCATCCCCCGTACGCCCTTGCTTACTTTCTTTACGCCTCCTATCCCTTACAGGACAGGAGCCCCTTTCTCATCCTTAAATCTGTCAAAGAACTTCAACCCTCTCCCAAAAATGCGGTCGAAACCGCATCCTCGGTCGGATTTCGTGGAGAATAAGGGAGTCGAACCCTTGACCCCCTGCTTGCAAAGCAGGTGCTCTAGCCAACTGAGCTAATTCCCCAATCTCTTTTATGGTAGTCCCGAGCGGACTTGAACCGCTGACCCCTACATTATCAGTGTAGTGCTCTAACCAACTGAGCTACGGGACTGGTTGTGTATCGTGGGACTTACATATCATAAAAAACTGGTATCGAGAAAAACAGTAAAGATTCGTATTCATCTTTAAGTAATCGTACTCTCCAGAAAGGAGGTGTTCCAGCCGCACCTTCCGGTACGGCTACCTTGTTACGACTTAGCCCCAGTCATCGGTTTTGCCCTAGGACGCTCCTTGCGGTCACGTACTTCAGGCACCCCCAACTCCCATGGCTTGACGGGCGGTGTGTACAAGGCCCGGGAACGTATTCACCGCGCCATGGCTGATGCGCGATTACTAGCGAATCCAACTTCATGGAGGCGAGTTTCAGCCTCCAATCCGAACTGAGACCGGCTTTCGAGATTGGCATCCTGTCACCAAGTAGCTACCCTCTGTACCGGCCATTGTAACACGTGTGTCGCCCCGGACGTAAGGGCCGTGCTGATTTGACGTCATCCCCACCTTCCTCTCGGCTTACACCGGCAGTCCCGCTAGAGTGCCCAGCTTGACCTGATGGCAACTAACGGTAGGGGTTGCGCTCGTTATGGGACTTAACCCGACACCTCACGGCACGAGCTGACGACAACCATGCAGCACCTAGTTTCGCGCCCCGTAGGGAAGACCGATTTCTCGATCCGTCGCTAACTTTCAAGCCCGGGTAAGGTTCCTCGCGTATCATCGAATTAAACCACATGTTCCTCCGCTTGTGCGGGCCCCCGTCAATTCCTTTGAGTTTCATTCTTGCGAACGTACTCCCCAGGTGGATAACTTAACGCTTTCGCTAAGTCACCGACTGTGTATCGCCGGCAACGAGTTATCATCGTTTACTGCGTGGACTACCAGGGTATCTAATCCTGTTCGCTCCCCACGCTTTCGTGCCTCAGCGTCAGTAATAGCTTGGAAAGCTGCCTTCGCAATCGGTGTTCTGTGTGATATCTAAGCATTTCACCGCTACACCACACATTCCGCCTTCCGCAACTACACTCTAGTCTCTCAGTATCAGAGGCAATTTCGACGTTGAGCGTCGAGCTTTCACCTCTAACTTAAAAAACAGCCTACGCACCCTTTAAACCCAATAAATCCGGATAACGCTCGGATCCTCCGTATTACCGCGGCTGCTGGCACGGAGTTAGCCGATCCTTATTCGTACGATACTTTCAAGCAGATACGCGTATCTGGGTTTACCCTCGTACAAAAGCAGTTTACAATGCATAGCACATTCATCCTGCACGCGGCATGGCTGGTTCAGACTTCCGTCCATTGACCAATATTCCTCACTGCTGCCTCCCGTAGGAGTCTGGTCCGTGTCTCAGTACCAGTGTGGGGGGAAAACCTCTCAGTCCCCCTATGTATCATCGCCATGGTGAGCCGTTACCTCACCATCTAGCTAATACAACGCATGCCCATCTCCAACCACCGAAGCTTTCAACTCCGACAGATGCCTGTCGGAATATTATGGGGTATTAGACCAAATTTCTTCGGATTATCCCCCTGTTGAAGGTAGGTTGCATACGCGTTACGCACCCGTCCGCCGGTCGCCGGCAAGAGTACCGAAGTACTCTATCCGATGCCCCTCGACTTGCATGTGTTAGGCCTGCCGCTAGCGTTTATCCTGAGCCAGGATCAAACTCTCCATTGTAAAAAAATTATAAAGATTTTAGAGTCCTGACTACTTAAATTTCCTTTAAAGGAATTGATAAATACTGCACTTTACTTGTTTTTCTCAAACAATACCAGTAATTCAAAGAACCTATTTCGCGTTCTAAAACGTTCGCAAAAGTCGCTAAAAAAATCGCTCGGAATTCTGAGCGAATCGGACTGCAAAGATAAGAGAAGTTATCTTAACTTCCAAATTTTTCAGAGAAAAATTCGCGAACCTCATTTTAAGAACTTGCCCGCTAAACCGTGTTGCTTTCGTTTAGCGGGTGCAAATGTAGGGACTTTTTCGGACTCTCCAAATTTTCGGGAACTTTTTTTGCGATTTTCGTGCATTTTTCCCGTTCTCATACTACAAGTCCCTGCGCACGACCCCAAACAAATCACTGATTAACAGATAGAAACCACCAAATCTCATATCCTGCGCAAAACCTGCCCCCGAAAACAAACAAAGACCCCGTTTACAAAAAATTCGGCGAACGCTTCTTATCGAGACTCCGAAAACGGAGTGGACCGACGGGCCGAATCCACGAAAAGCGAGGAGAAAATGTCCGGAATCGACCCGCTCTATACGAAAGATCGCTTTACGTTATCCGGAAACGGAAACAAAAACGGCCCGAAAACCGCGGATCGGACAAAGCTCAAAGGATCGGCCCGCACCCGAATACGACGCGCTCATACCGACCGGCGGAGACGTGTCCTTTTCCGAATCGGCAAACCGGAATATCACGAAGAAGTCGCAGACGAAGAGGGCGCCCGACACAGAAGCTATAAAAAGACACGGTACGGATCGGTTCTCCGATCCGTACCGTGGAAACATCAAGAGAGGCAATCAGCCGCTCAATCAATAGGACCGGGCGAACAGCACCCGGCGGTGGGACGGCTTGCCGCTGACGATGCAGACGCCTTCTTCGGCCGGAGCATCGACAGGAATGCAACGGATCGTAGCCTTGGTTTCGGCTTTGATCAACTCCTCGGTCTCGGGCGTCCCGTCCCAATGCGCCAGAATGAAACCGCCCTTCTCGTCGAGCACACGCTTGAACTCGTCGTACGTGTCGACCCGGGTAATCATGCTGTCGCGGAAACGCAGGGCCTTCGCATAGATATTGGCCTGAATCTCGTCGAGCAATCCTTCCACCCGGTCGGCCAGGCCCTCTTGCGAAACGGTCTCCTTGCTCAGCGTATCGCGACGGAACAGCTCGATCGTGCCGCCCGCCAGATCGCGCGGTCCCATCGCCAAACGAACCGGAACGCCCTTGAGCTCGTATTCGGCGAACTTGAAGCCCGTGCGCACGTTATCGCGCGTATCGATCTTGACGCTGATTCCTCGCTTTTTCAATTCGGCAGCCAGGCCTTCAAGCTGCCCGGCGATCCGCTCCAGCTCCTCGGTTCCTTTATAGATAGGAATCATCGCGACCTGGATCGGAGCCAGCTTGGGCGGAAGCACCAAGCCGTTGTTATCGGAGTGCGCCATAATGAGCGCGCCCATCAGACGGGTGGAAACGCCCCACGAAGTCGCCCAAACGTATTCGAGCTTGCCTTCCCGGCTGGTGAACTGCACGTCGAACGCCTTGGCGAAGTTCTGCGCAAGGAAATGGGAGGTTCCGCTCTGAAGCGCCTTACCGTCCTGCATCAGCGCCTCGATCGTCAGCGTGTCCTCGGCTCCCGCGAAACGCTCGCTGTCGCTCTTGTGACCGACGATCACCGGCAGGCTCATCCACTTTTCGGCGAACTCCGCATACACGCCGATCATTTTTTTCGCCTCGGCCAACGCCTCCTCCTTGGTTTCGTGGGCCGTGTGCCCCTCCTGCCACAGAAATTCGGCCGTGCGCAGGAAAAGCCGCGTGCGCATCTCCCAGCGCACCACGTTGGCCCACTGGTTGCACAGAATCGGCAGATCGCGGTATGACTGAATCCAGTTCTTATATGTATTCCAAATGATCGTCTCGGAAGTGGGACGAACGATCAGCTCCTCCTCGAGCTTCGCGTCCGGGTCGACGATCACGCCTTTTCCCTCGGGATCGTTCTTCAGGCGATAGTGCGTCACCACCGCGCACTCCTTGGCGAAGCCCTCTACGTGGTGGGCCTCCTTGCTGAAAAACGACTTGGGTATGAACAGCGGGAAATAGGCGTTCTCGTGACCGGTATCCTTGAACATCTGGTCGAGCGCCCGCTGCATTTTCTCCCAGATCGCATAGCCGTACGGCTTGATGACCATGCAGCCGCGCACGGCCGAATTCTCGGCCAAGCCGGCCTTCACGACCAGATCGTTATACCATTGGGAGTAGTTTTCCTCCCGCGAAGTCAGTTCCTTGAGCTCCTTTGCCATATTCTGTCAATCTTGGTTTGTTTCCGCAAATCCCGTCGGGCCGGCCCGGAAGCCGGCAATCGAAGGCCGGATTCGGCGATCGGCCCGCTCCAACCTTGCAAAGGTAAGCTAAATTTACCTTTTTCGTAAAAATTAGCTACCTTTGAATACGGATTCTTTCGACCGGAAGAGTAAGAAACAAACGGTCCGTGCAACGCCGCAAGGGGCGGAGGAATCTTACACGAAAAGCCCCGGGCCGATAAAAAAACCGGACGGAAGCATAACTTTTCGGGTATGATTTTCGTTATATTCAGAAATAAGGGATGAGTTCCGCCGCACGGGCAAAAACGGCGCAACCGAACAACGAACGATCAATGCATACGATCATGAAAAGGAGAAGAATACTCAACATGCTGGGCATCATGGCGGCAGCCGTCGCGACGGCAGGCTGCAGTTCGAGCATGTACAGCTCGTCCTCCCCGGTCGCCGGCGACGACCTGTATGCCACCCACGACCGCAAGGCGCTGATGGAGGCGGAAATCGAAAGACGGGCTCAGGAGATCGCGGCGGAAAAGGCCGCCAGAGCGGCCGCCGAAGCCCAGCGGGAAGAAGCGGCACGCCAACTGGCCGAGTACAGGGAATCGGAAGACGCGCAATACGACGGGATTCTGTCGGACGGCTATGCGGACTCGTACGAGAAACGGCTGCGCGGCTTCACTCCGTCGGAAGACGAGGAACCGGCCCCCAAGACAGTCTATGTCTCGGCATACGACCCGGCCTATTTCAACGTAACGGTCATCGGCGATCAGGTATGGGTCGAGCCCAAGTACGTCTCGTCGCTCTACGGCACATGGGGCAGCAGCGTAACGGTGAACCTCGGCCTGTGGGGCTGGGGAGGACCGTCATGGAGCTGGGGGTGGAACTGGGCCCCCTACTCATGGTACGCCCGCTGGGGTTGGGGTCCCTATTACGGATGGGGATACCCCTATTATGCCAGCTGGGGATGGGGTTGGGGTTACCCCTATTACTACGGCTGGGGATGGGGCGGCTATTATCCGCACCACCATTGGGGAGGAGGAGGTCCTCACTACGGATATAACCACAGAAATACGGTCTACGGAAGACCCCGGACCGGATCGGGCGGCACCGTCTCGTCCGTCACGGGAAGCATGGGACGGACGGGATACCGCCGGGGCGGCACCGCGACCTACGGCCCGTCGAGAGGTTCGTCGACCGGCATCGGCTCGTCGAGCGGCACAGGCTATCGCCGGGGATCCTCCGGTACGAGAGTTACCGGCGGCATCTCGTCAGGCAATTCGTCGGGGAACAGCGGCACCTCGTACCGTCGAGGAAGCGGCAGTTCGTCGATCGGCAACAGCCAAAGCGGCTATATGCCGGGCAACGGCTCGTCGGGAAGCTATCGCCGCGGCAGCACGACAGGCGGAAACAGCGGCATCTCGTCGGGAAGCAGCTATAACCGCGGGGGCGGAAGCTTCGGCGGCGGAGGCTATAGCGGAGGCGGAGGCCGCTCGACGGGAGGCTCCTCGGGTGGCGGAGGAGGTTACAGGAGATAAGTGTCCGGACAAAGCGGACGTGCGTCCGGCCCCGTTCTTCACCGATTTCCAGCTAAACTGAAGCAGAAAATATAAACGACCGAATTCATGAAACTTTCAAAATCCGTTATGTTCGGCGCCGCAGCCTGCCTGTTGAGCACGAGCGCCTCGGCTCAGGCGGCAGGAGACCTGCTCGCGCTGTCGCAATACAACTATTCGTTCTCGACGGCACGCAGCGCCGCGCTGGGAGGCGCATTCACGTCGCTCGGCGCCGACCTGTCGTCGATGAGCATCAATCCGGCCGGGCTGGGCATGTACATGAGCTCCGATTTCGGGATCAGCCCGTCGCTGACATGGAACAACATGCAAAGCACCTATCTGGGCACGAAAAGCGATTACTCGAGAACGCGCTTCACGCTGGGCAATCTGGGCATGGCGTTCAACCTGTACCAGGGCAGCGGAACGCTGACGAGCTTCACGCTCGGCGTGGGCTACTCGAAACTGGCCGACTTCAACACGACTTCGGCCGCCTACGGACAGGGGATCGACAAATCGATCACGGACGTGCTGGCCGAATACATGAACGGCGTCCCCCTCTCGTCGCTGGGCCACCCCGACAACGATCCCTACCAGCCTTTCCGACGCGCGGACGTCGGCCTGTGGGGCGGCATTCTGGCATACCAGACGGGGATACTCGACCCGATGAGCGACGCGCAGGACAATAAGCAATATACCGTAGCGAACAATCTGGCCACCGGCTCGCGGATCAATCCGTCGATGCGCAACGTCAACAAGGGAAGCATCGACGAGTACAGCATATCGGGAGGCTTCAACATCCAGAACATCCTCTATCTGGGATTCACCATCGGCATTCAGGACATTCTCTACCGCAACGACAACTACTATGCGGAAACATACGACAACAACCCGCTTCCGCTCAACGGAATGAACTATATCCGCTCGCTGCACCTCGACGGCACGGGCGTCAACTTCAAGTTCGGCGCCGTCGTCCGACCCGTCGAAAACCTGCGCATCGGCGTAGCCGTGCATACGCCGACGCTGGTCAGCATCAACGAAGAATACATCGAGTGGATGTCGGCCGACTACAAGAACACGGCGCGCGGCGAACTGCTGGACAGTCCTCGCTCGCTGAACGAGTACGATATCAACACCCCGACCCGACTCCTGACGGGCATCTCCTACACGCTGCCGGGCGTAGGACTGATCACGGCGGACTACGAGCGGGTCTGGTACAACCGGATGAAGCTGCGCAACATGGGAACCGAGAACTGGGATTTCCAGCAGACGATCAACAACGAGGTCTCGAGCTTCTACCAGCCGGCGAACAATTTCCGTGTCGGCATCGAGGCCACGCCTGCCCAGAATTTCTACATCCGGGCAGGATACGCCAACTACGGGGAGTGTATCGCGACCAGAGACGCGTTCAACAACATGTCGAGCATCAACTCGTACGAAAACTACTCGGCCGGTCTGGGCTTCCGGTTCCAAAACATGTATGTCGATCTGGCCTATATCTATACCGAATATAAATACGCGCCGTACACGATGTTCTATTACGGCGATCCGGACTACGTGGTCAATCCGGGCAACGTGGAAACGAAGCAGAGCCGTAACACGATCACGATGTCGGTAGGCGTCAGGTTCTGACCCGTCGTCGCCCGATTCGACAGATCGGCCGGGGCGCTACGCGCTCCGGCCGATCTGATTATTATGCTTATAAAACCACTGTAGTCCCATACGATGCTCCGGCTCCTTTCCGACGACCTCGATGACGACCACGACATCCGGTTCCTCGAGAGTCATACGCGGAGAGCAAGAAAAATCAAAATTCCACGCCTTCTCCATGCGAAGCAGGAGCGGGCTGAAACGAGCCGAACGGAGAACGCTTCCCCGGAAACGGAATGCAAAGCCGGCGGATCAGATCTCGACCAGATTGTTTTTGATCGCGTAAACGACCAGATTGGCCGTATTCTTACAACCCGTCTTGGCCAGAATGTTCGAGCGATGCTTGTCGACCGTCCGCTTGGAAATGAACAGCGCGTCGGCGATCTCGTTGTTCGACTCGCCCCGGCAGATATGCAGCAGAATCTCGGACTCGCGCTGCGACAGCTGCTCGGCACTGTCGTCCGGAACGGCCGAAGGCGCCGACTTCAGGTTGCTGACCAGATTGAAAAGAAGCTCTTGCGAGAAGAAGCTCCCTCCCTCGACGACGGCCTCGATGGCGGCCACGACATCCTTGATATCGGAGTTTTTCAGGATGAATCCCTTGACGCCGAGCGACACCATGCGGAAATAGTAGTCCTCGTCGCCGTACATGGACAACGTGATGATCTTCAGGCCGGGCCACCGTCTGAGCGCCTCTTCGGCAGCCGCGATGCCGTTCATCTTGGGCATCTCGATATCGAGGAGCACGACGTCGGGCAGGCTTCTTTCCAACAGTTCCAGTAACTCGAGGCCGTTGGAGGCCTCGGCGACGACCTCGAATCCCTCGATGCCGCCGAGCAGGGTACGAAGCCCGTTGCGGAACAGCGTGTGATCGTCGGCCAATACGATTTTACAGGGTACGCTCATAATTTCCGGATTATCATATGTGAACTTCGACCAGCGCTTTCATGCCCCGACCGGGCGAGCTCGACAGGGTGAAGTCGCCTTTGAGCGAACTGATGCGGGAGCGAATATTGGCAATGCCCATACCCTCCTGCTGCTCGACCCCGCCGGTTTCGAAACCGCATCCGTTATCCCGGTAGTCGAGCCGGATCAGGCTGTCGATGCGGATCAGCGACACCGAGGCCTCGGCTGCGCCCGAATGCTTGATGCTGTTGTTTATCAACTCGCAGATGACCCGATAGAGAATCACCTCGATGTCGGCATCGAAACGCTCGGCATGCAGATTGGTCGAAAAATGAATCCGCATGCCGCTGTGCGGCAGCCTGCCGATAAAATTGGACACGGCGCGAGCCAGTCCGAAGTCTTTCAGAATATGCGGGCTCAGATTGACCGAAATCTCGCGCAGACTGCGGATGGCCTCGTCGATTACGTAGCTGGCGTTTCGCAGAATCTCGCGGCTGCGCTCGTCGGTCTTATCGGCCGCCAGCGCCGAAACGGACATCTTGGCCGACGAGAGCAAAGGCCCCAGCCCGTCGTGCAGATCCTTCGAGAAGCGCAGCCTCTCTTTTTCCTCGGTGCGCAACACGGTATTCAGTATGCGGCGCTCGCTGATCCGGCGCTGGTTCTCGGTACTGGCGATGTAGTTGAAAATCCGCTTGACGAGCAGCATGCCGAGCGCGACGCAGAGCGACGTGACGACGCCCATCCACACGAAAAACTCAGGCGGCAGGCGCAGGATCGTCTTCAGGCTCGTGATCTGGACGTATTCGGCCAAGCGCATAAACGCCATGCACGTAAGAGCCACCGTGAACAGCATCCACGAAAGATTGTACTTGGTCCGGCGTATCAGGCCGATCGCGACGATGGCGGCCACGATTTGCAGTACGACGGAAATGATCAGCAGAATTTCGATAACCATAAGCCCTTTCTCATGACGCCGGCCCGACCGCCGCTCCGAATTTCATGGCCCGGCCTCTACGACGCGCACGGTGCGGTCCGATCGCCGGCGCTTCCGACATACAAAAAAAACAAAAAACGCGCGGATTGCCAAATCGGCGCAAAACGAAGGCAGGCGGTCGTACGACCGCCTGCCCCGAAAACGGTACAGTCCCTGAGACTATTTCGAAAACACTCTCTTCTTTTCCTTGATACGGGCTTTCTTGCCGGTCAGACCGCGCAGATAGTAGATGCGGGCCCGGCGCACGACGCCTACCTTGTTGACCTCGATATGGTCGATGTGGGGCGAATAGAGCGGGAAGATACGTTCCACGCCGATGCCGTCGGAAATCTTACGGATCGTGAACATTTTGGTAATACCGCTGCCCTTGATCTGAATTACGGTGCCGCGGAAACTCTGCAGACGCTCCTTGCTGCCCTCGACGATCCTGTACGTCACGGTAATCGTGTCGCCGCTCTTGAACGAGGGGACGTCCGGCTTCACCCACATGGAGTCTTGGGCGATCTTGATCAAATTATCCATTTCGATAAACGTTTAATTTACAGTGGGAATATTACGGGCCCCTACGTCCTCATAAGAGATTCCTGCACTTTCGGAGTGCAAAGATAGCGCTTTTCGCCGAAAAAACAATTCTTTACCGAAAAAACGGACGCCCCCGGACCGGGACAGCCGGCATATTCCGTACAGGTTGCGCGCCCGCAATCTGCACGTCAGGCGATACGGCCCGTCACGACAGACTTGATCAAAACAAGCAGGAAACGACCGCTACGCCGGAACCCGGCCCCGAAAAAATCAAGCGGCCGTTCAGCCATCGCGGACGGAGAACACCCCTCCGCCCGCCAGGCGTACGGCCCATCCTGCGCCCTCGGACAAAGCGCAAAGACCGCCTATCTGACTATTCGGACATATCCCTCCTTGCGCGGCTTGCAGGGCGAAACCGCGCCGTCGGGGTAACCCAGCGATATGGCGCCGACACCCGTCAGTCCCTCGGGCAAACCCAGCTCACGGACCATCAGGTCATGACCTTCGGATGTACGGAACATCTCGATCTCGCGGTTGATCCAGCATGAGCCCAATCCCAAGGCGTGAGCCGCCAACATCATGTTTTCCAGCACGCACGAGGCATCCTGAACCGCATTCCGGCTGTCGGCCGGAGCAAAAACGAGCACGACGGTAGGCGCATCGTAATACGGATTGCCCTTCGATCCCATGATTTCGGCATTCATGCGCGCCAGACGGTCGAGCAGATCGGGCCGTTGCACGGCCACGATCCACGGGTCCTGCCGCCCCATACTCGTCGGCGCGAACGTACCGGCCTCGAGTACGGCGGCGAGCTCGCGGTCTTCGATTTGCACCGGACGATAGCGGCGGCAACTGCGCCGCGTTTTGATAAGCTCCAGCAATTTATTTTCCATAACACCCGTTTTATGCAAATATAGGAATATTTGCCGTCACGTCGTTCGATTTCCGTTCCGCTTCCCGCCTATGCGTTCCGGACGCGGCCGAAACGGCCGACACATAGATCGTGTACGACACGAACGGGGAAAAGACACTGGCCCCGATCCGCATCGCAAGCCGAGCCGCTTCCGCCGTTTTCGGAGAGCGGAGGAAGCAGCCGGCCGACAATCCGCAGGCAAGCGAAGCCGCCCTAAAACCGAAGGAAGAAGCAACCGGACCGGACTATTGCAGGCGGCCGTCGTTTGACCGACCGGCGCGGTCGGCCGCCGATTTTTTACTATCTTTGCTGCCTATGAAAAAGACGAGCGAGAAGACGGCGAACAAGCCGCTGATATTTCTGACCAACGACGACGGGGTGAACGCGAAGGGACTGCGCATGCTGATCGAAACGCTGCGCCAGGAGGCCCGCTTGCTGGTCGTCGCCCCCGAGCAGGCGCAAAGCGGCATGGGACACGCCATTACGCTGACGCGGCCGCTGTATCTGAAAAAGGTAACCGACGAGCCGGGCCTGAGCGTGTATGCCTGCAACGGCACGCCGGTCGACTGCGTGAAAATCGCCTTCGACTGCATGATGCTAGGCAAGGAGATGCCGTCGCTGGTCGTCTCGGGCATCAACCACGGCTCGAACTCGGCGATCAACGTACTCTACTCGGGCACGATGGGCGCAGCGATCGAAGGCGGCTTCTACGACATTCCGTCGATCGGCTTCTCGCTGCTCGACCATGACGAGGACGCCGACTTCAGCGCGGCCCTCTCGTACGTGCGCCCGATCATAGAGCGGGCGATGAACTCGGACGCGCTGGGACGGCCGCTCTGCCTGAACGTCAACGTTCCGAACCTGCCGGCAGACCGAATCAAGGGAATCAAGGCGTGCCGGCAGAACCGGGGCTTCTGGCGCGAGGAGTTCGAACGCAGGCAGGACCCGAGGGGACAGGACTATTACTGGCTCACGGGCTATTTTCACAACACGGAGCCCGGAGCGCAGGATACCGACGAGTGGGCGCTCGATCACGGCTACGTGTCGATCGTGCCGATCCAAGTCGACCTGACCAACTACTGCC
Organism: Alistipes ihumii AP11; assembly: GCF_025144665.1. NCBI lineage: Bacteria > Pseudomonadati > Bacteroidota > Bacteroidia > Bacteroidales > Rikenellaceae > Alistipes > Alistipes ihumii. Next base: position 1,376,388 of record NZ_CP102294.1, read on the forward strand.
AGCTCGAGCGGATGAAACGATGGGAAGATGACCGACGACCGGCCACGGCAAACCGCCCCGTATCGGACAACCGGCAGGTTTTGCCGAAAAAGTAATTCCGCAGGGAAGCAAACGGATGATCAAGAAATGTTATCGCTTTTTCGGCAACCGCACCGCCAGACAGCAAAAGTGGCTCAACGCCATGTCGCATGAAGGATACCGTCTGATCAGAACGGGCAAGATCTCGTACGAATTCGAGCGTTGCCGTCCGGACGAATACCGGTACTGCGTAGAATCCGTGACGCACCTGTCCTACCAAGATGAGAAAGCATACCGCAACTCTCTGGAAGAGAAAGGATATAAAGTATTTTACAAAAACATCAATCTGAATTATTCGATCGGCAAGGTACGCTGGAGGCCCTTTGCAGGCAAATACGGCCGAATCGCCACGTCGCCCGGCAATTTCAACAAGGAACTATTGATCGTGGAAATGCCGGGCAGCCGGCTGCGCAGCTACGACAGCCGCGAGTAAAGCGACATTCCTACCTCCCGACCGTCCAAACCCGAAATCCGCCCGACGCCAAACCGACAATCCCCCGATAAAAAAGCCCTTGCACGCTTCCGGCGGCAAGGGCTTTATCGGTCGGTCCCAAAACTATTCGGTTTCCCAGTCGTACCCGTCCTTGCGATCCTTGACCCGGATGCCGACCGAGGCAAGCCCGTCGCGGATCCGGTCGGACGTCGCCCAATCCTTGGCCGCTTTGGCCTGCTGGCGGATATCGAGCACCATATCGACGACCGAGGCGAGCATCTGCGAGTTGTCGCCCGCCAAATCGTCCCTCAGCCCCAGAATGTCGAACACGAACAGCCGCACGACGCGCGCGAGCTCTTTCAGATCGGCCTCCGAGATCGTCCGGTGACCGTCGTAAATCTGGTTGATCGTCCGCACGCAGTCGAACAGCACGGAAATCACCACCGGCGTATTCAGATCGTCGTCCATCGCAGCCACGCAGCGCCGTTCGACGTCCGACACGTCGACGGTGGAGACGGCGGAAGGTTTCAGCTTCGGAAGCGTAGCGACGGCTTTCATCAGCCGCTCGTAGCCTTTCTCGGCAGCCTGAAGCGCCTCGTTCGAAAAGTCGAGCGTGCCGCGATAATGGGCCTGCAGGATGAAAAATCGGATTGTCATCGGCGAATAGGCCTGCTCAAGCAGCTTGTGCCGGCCGGTCGTGAGTTCCTCGAGCGTAATGAAGTTGCCGAGCGACTTGCCCATTTTCTGGCCGTTGATCGTAATCATGTTATTGTGCATCCAGTAACGGGCCGAGTCGTGGCCGCAAGCGGCCGTGCTCTGCGCGATCTCGCACTCGTGATGCGGGAACATCAGGTCCATGCCTCCCCCGTGTATGTCGAACGTCTCGCCCAAGTAGCGCGTACTCATCGCGGAGCACTCCATATGCCAACCGGGGAATCCGTCGCTCCACGGAGACGGCCAGCGCATGATATGCTCTTTCGAGGCTTTTTTCCACAGCGCGAAATCGAACGGTCCCCGCTTGTCGCCCTGACCGTCGAGCGTTCGCGTGTTGGCCTGCATCTCGTCGAGCACGCGGCCCGACAACTTGCCATAGCGGTACTTGCGGTCGTAAGCCTCGACGTCGAAATAGACCGAACCGTTGCTCACATAGGCGAAGCCCTTCTCGAGAATGGCCTTCGTCATCTCGATCTGCTCGATGATATGACCCGAAGCGCGGGGTTCGATACTCGGCGGAAGCACGTTCAGGGCGCGCATCGCATCGTGGTAACGGTCGGTATAATACTGCGCGACCTCCATCGGCTCGAGCTGCTCGAGACGGGCTTTCTTGGCGATCTTGTCCTCGCCCTCGTCGGCATCGTGCTCGAGGTGGCCGACGTCGGTGATGTTGCGCACGTAGCGCACCTTATAGCCCGTCGCTTTCAGATAGCGAAACAACAGGTCGAACGTAACGGCCGGACGCGCATGTCCCAAATGCGGATCGCCGTAAACGGTGGGACCGCAGACGTACAGACCGACGAAAGGCGGCTCGAGCGGTTCGAAGCGCTCTTTGCGGCGCGAAAGCGTATTGTATAAGGAAAGCGTGGACTTCATGGTTCGGCGAACTTTGATACGAGGCGTAAAATTACAAACTTTCCCGGTATGTTCAGACTAAAATGCGGATTATGCCGTTATTTTTCTAATTTTGCAGGGATTATGCGCCGGCGTTCCGGCCGATACGGCCGGAACGCTCTCCGGAATTTCACATAACGCAAAACAACAGCATGCAGTACAGTTTCAAGAAACTCAACCTGATCGTCGGCTGGCTCAGCTTCGTCCTCGCGTCGACGGTTTACCTTCTGACGATGGAGCCCACGGCCAGCTTCTGGGATTGCAGCGAGTTTATCGCGACGTCGTACAAGCTCGAGGTAGGACACCCTCCCGGAGCGCCGCTCTTCATGATGATCTCGCGCTTCTTCACGATGTTCGGAGGCCCCGGACAGGCGGCCGTGCTCGTCAACTCGATGTCGGCGCTGGCGAGCGGGGCGACGGTCATGTTCCTGTTTTGGACGATCACGCATCTGGCCCGGCGCGCGATGCGCAAAAGCGGCGACGAGCTGACTCTGCCGCAGACGATCGCGGTACTCGGAGCCGGACTCATCGGAGCGGGAGCCTACACGTTCACCGATACGTTCTGGTTCTCGGCCGTCGAGGGAGAGGTATACGCGCTGTCGTCGATGTTCACGGCACTCGTTTTCTGGGCGATCCTCAAATGGGAGAACGTGGCCGACGAGCCGCACGCGAACCGCTGGATCGTACTGATCGCCTATCTGACGGGACTCGCCATCGGCGTTCACCTGCTGAACCTGCTGATCATTCCGCCGATCGCGCTGATATATTACTTCCGCAAGTATCCCCGCGTGACGAAATGGGGCGTCGTCAAGTCCCTGCTCGTTTCGGCCGCCGTGCTGATCTTCGTGATGAAATTCATCATCGCGGGCACGGTCAATCTGGGCGCTTTCTTCGACCGCATGTTCGTCAACGGACTCGGCCTGCCGGTCAACTCGGGCATCACGTTCTTCGCCCTCGCGCTGCTGGCGGCTCTCGGATGGGGCGTCTACTGGACGCACAAGCGGGGCAAAGTGCTTGCCAACACGATTCTTTTATGCACGGCAGTCATTATCGTCGGATACGGTTCGTACGCGTCGGTCATCATCCGCTCGGCGGCGAACCCTCCGATGAATAGCAACGCCCCGAGTAACCCGTACGGACTGCTGTCGCTGCTGAACCGCGACCAGTACGGCGCCCGGCCGCTGTTCAAGGGTCCTTACTACTCGTCGCCTGTGGCGGGAATCAAGGAGAGCACGGTATATTACGAAGACGAAGGAAAGTACAAGGCGGCCAAGACGGTTACTGCGCGGGAATACGATCCCCGATTCGAATTCTTCTTTCCCCGCATGTACTCGGACAAGGAATCGGATATCAAAGCCTACAAGAACTGGGTCGATATCGAAGGGCGCCAGATCCCGTACGACGACGAGACGGTGACCGTCCCGACGTTCGCCGAGAACCTGAAATTCTTCTTCGCCTACCAACTGAACTTCATGTACTGGCGCTACTTTCTGTGGAACTTCGTCGGACGCCAGAGCGACATACAGTCCACCGGCGAGATCACGGACGGCAACTGGCTGTCGGGAATCAACGCCGTAGACCGGATTTTCCTCGGGCCGCAGGATAATCTGCCGCAGGAACAGGCTTCGAACAAAGGACGCAACACGTACTACTTCCTGCCGTTCATTCTGGGAATCATCGGACTGATCTACCAGCTCAACCGGGACGGCCGTAACTTCTCGGTCGTGATGGCCTTCTTCATCATGACCGGCGTCGCGATCGCCGTCTACCTGAACTCGCCGCCGGCCGAGCCGCGCGAGAGGGACTACGTGTTCGCCGGCTCGTTCTACGCTTTCGCGATGTGGATCGGATTCGGAGTGCCTGCCCTCTACGAGGCGTTCAAGCGCTGGTTCAAGAAGGACGGAGCGGCGACGGCCGTCGCCGCCACGCTCATCGGAGCCGTCGTACCGACGATACTGGCCGCCCAGAACTGGGACGACCACGACCGGTCGCACCGCTATGTGGCGCGCGATTTCGGAGAAAACTACCTGAACTCCACGCTGCCGAACGCCATCATCATGAATTACGGCGACAACGACACGTTCCCGCTGTGGTACGCCCAAGAGGTGGAAGGAGTCCGCAAGGACGTGCGGGTGATGAACATGAGCTACCTGGGCGCCGAGTGGTACATCGATCAGATGCGCATCAAGAGCAACGACTCGGACCCGCTTCCGTTCTCGCTGCCGAGGTCCAAGTACACTTATCGGAACGAAACGGTACTCATTCAGGAGCTGTTCAACAGGCCCATTCCGGCCAAACAGCTCATCGAGTGGATCGCGTCGGAAGACCCGAGAACCATGCTTCCGATGACAAGCGGCGAGAAGATGGACTTTCTGCCCTCTCGCCAGATCGCGATCCCGGTCAATAAGCAGAACGCGATCGAAAGCGGTATCGTCAAACCCGAGGACGCTCACCTGATGGTCGACACGGTTTATCTGAACATCAACCCGAACAAGCACTATCTGACGCGGGACGAGCTGATGCTGATCGACTTGCTGGCCAATTTCGACTGGAAGCGGCCGATCTACTTCACGCAATTCTCCTCCCCCGCGTCGCTCGGTCTGAAGGATTATCTGCAACTCGACGGCTTCGCATACCGTTTCGTGCCGATCCGGACGCCCAGCGCGCCAGCTAAAAAGACCAGCGACTACCTGAAGGTCGGCCGCATCGACAGCGAGTATCTGTACGACAAGCTGATGAACCAGTTTCGGTACGGCAATATCGACGATCCGAGAGTTTACGCCGACCATACGATTCAGACGAACTTCCGGGCGACGTTCACCAGAGGCCTGTACGCCCAACTGGCCGACCAGCTGCTCGCCGAAGGCGACACGACGCGGGCCGTCGAGGTGCTCGACTCCGTCGTGCGAAGAATTCCGTTCAGCCAGATCCGGCACGACTATCTGACGACGATTCCGCTGATCGAGTCGTACTACAAGGCCGGAGCCTTCGATAAGGGCAACGCGATACTGGAAGACTACGCCCAGAATCTGGAGCAGTACATCGACCACTACCTGCGTTTCACCGGAAAAACCAAAGAACTCGTCGAGCCTCAACTGTACGACAATTTGCAGAATCTGCTCGAGCTTCATCAGACTGCCGCCGACTTCGGGCAGCAGGAACAGATCGAGCGACTCGATCAATACTTCCAGTCGATCGGACTGACCGATCAATAAATGCCGAGCGCACGACTTACCGACCACCGGCAGCCGTCCTTCTCCCGCACATATGCGGAAGCGGCTGCCGGTCGCGGATAAAACCCATGCCAAGACACATGTTAAGAACTTGTCTTCAGGCCGGCCGGATCGAAGCCGGGTGCGACGAAGCCGGTCGCGGACCGCTGGCCGGTCCCGTCGCGGCGGCGGCCGTCATCCTGCCCGAGGGATGGAACCACCCGCTGCTGAACGACTCGAAAAAGATGAGCGAAAAAAACCGCTATCTGCTTCGGGAGACGATCGAGCGGGAAGCCGTGGCCTGGGCCGTCGAAATGGTATCGCCCGAGGAGATCGACCGGATCAATATCCTCAATGCCTCGTTCGCCGCCATGTCGCGGGCCGTCACCCGGCTGAAGGTCGTACCGCAGATGCTGCTCATCGACGGAAATCGGTTCCGCACGTCGCTCGACATTCCGTACGAGTGCATCGTCAAGGGCGACGCGACATTCGTTTCGATCGCCGCCGCCTCGGTTCTGGCAAAAACTTACCGGGACGACTACATGAACCGGATTGCGGAGGAATATCCGGTCTATAACTGGAAAAAGAACAAGGGCTATCCGACCCGCGAGCACCGCGAGGCCGTTATGCGGTACGGGCTCTCACCCTACCACAGGCTATCCTTCAGCTGCCATTTCGCCCAGCCGGATCTGTTCGGCGATCGGGAGCAAGCAACGAAGCCCTGACAGAAGAAGTCCGACACCCCGACGGACGCGGCTGTCTGTCCGACGAATGGACGAGCGGAACGGCGATCCGCCGAAAAACCGGAAAGGCGAAAACTTTCAAACCGAGAAAAAATACAAGCCGAACTGATCTTACAAGCATCCAGGACGGTCTTCGGACATCGGCATCGAAAAAAATAGCGGAATACCTCTTGACAAAGGGGTATTCCGCATCGTATATTTGTTCCGGAAACGGCACGGTCGCCGACGATCCGATTCTCCGCCGTTTCCCGATCACCCTACCGAGTTATCCACATTTCCGTCACGGTTCGCCCGATATTCCGTTCGTGCAAAAACGGAGTTATGAACATTTCGTTCGCGGGCTTTTGCACAACCGTGCATAAACCGCTTCGCTTTTCAAATCCCGTTTCTATGAAAAAGTACCCTTCTATGGGCATTCCGGCTGCGGCAACGGCCTACCGGAATCCAGACGCACCGTCCGAACCGAATGCCGAAAACCGGCGCGACGAGCCGCACGAGCACCTCGAGCGCACGTTGGAAAAGATCCGTCAGGCCGTCCGCTCGGTCGTCCGGCTGGCCGAAGTTCAGCAACAGTACAAACAGTCGAGCAATCGGGCCAACGGGGTCGCGCGCGAACTCCGAGAACTGGAGAAAGTGCTCGCCCGCAGTGAGAATCGACCGGATTATCGACAAACTGCCAACAGTCTAAAGACGGTTATCAACAAATGAGTACGCTGCTTATCAACAACCGGCGCTACAACTGCGAACCTTGGGAACTCATGAACTGGGACAAGCTGCACGCAATTCTCCGCTACGACGAGCAGAGGCGCCGAAGCGACAGACAAAGCGTGGACCGGCTGACTGCAGAACTGCTGACGAAAATCGCGGGTGTCCGACGCTCGCTGGCACGCCGCACCGACCCGGACGACCGGATACTCGTCGCGGAGTGCCTCGTCTCGTATCTTCCCTGCGAGTTGCGACGGCTCGAAAACAGGCCGTCCGACGAGACGCGAAACCTCGGTCAAAAAGCGAATCGGGACGATAACCGCCTGCCGCCCGAGGACGAAACGGATTGGGAGGGAAGCCCGATACCGATGTCCCGGATAACGGCCTCGGCCTGGTGCCGGGCCTCGGACCTTTATTTACACGACAAATGGCGGTACGCGCCGCTGATTGCGGCCCTGCTCTGGCCGGTAGCGGGAAACGACTGCGACCGAAGAATCCGTCGCAAGGCCGAGACTCTGAAGCGGAAACCGCTGGCGTTTTTCGCAGCCTGCTTCGCCCGGATCGAACGGGCCCACCGGCTGTTCCGCAAAGCCTATCCGCTCTGTTACTTCAAGCCGTCGCACCGGCCGGCCGGCCACGATACGGAACAAATTACGTGGTGCGACCTGCTGGCATGGACCGGGCACTATGTCGCAGGGGAAATCGAACGGACGGGTCAGATGAAATGTCCGGATTTCATGGACTTGGTACACAGCAGACTGAAAATGCACGGATAGCACAGTCGAACGCCCGACTACGGACCGGGCCGTTGTCCGGATCGCGCGGCAGGGGAAAGTACGGCAGAGGGGAAACGCTCGGATCCAAGCGGCGAACGCCTCTATCCGTACGGCCGAACGGTTCGGCAATCAGACCGCAGCCCCTTCTCTGTCCGAAAGTCCGGAAACACGATCAAGCCTCGGAACCGGTTCTGCACCGAGATCCGCACCGTTCGAGCGGGATACGCTGTCAAACGCGCTGCCGGCTATGCAAGCGGGACCGTATCGGTCCGGCAATCCGGACAAGGCGAACATAGCCCGGCAAAACGGTCAAGTCCAAACAAGCCGAATCGATGCAACGACGCTTCCGGTCATGCGAACGGTTCGGAAAGCGATCTGTCGTTCCCCGCTATTCGTATGACAGTAGAGGCCGTCAGGACCGGCCCGAAAGCGCGGAGCGGATGCAAGAACCGATCAAGCGCGGCGGATCGGATGCCGGAACCGACCTGCGGCCTGCGCCGACGAACCGTCCGCCAGCCGACAGCGCAGCCGTGCGCCCCGCCTTTCCGACGGGCACGACGGTGACAGCCGGCGCCGGATACCGAAACCAATCAACACGATTCAAATCATGCTCAGAAACCAACTATCCGCAGCCGTCGAGAGCGCTGCACAAGAACTCGGGTACGGCTTCCGCCGAGGGTTCGAGTACCGGATGGGCGAAGTCCCGATCCGATTCCCGGCCGTCTGGCTCGTACCCCCGCACGTCGTACGCGTCGAAGGACGCGAAGAGGGAGAGATCGTCTATCGCGCAACGCTGCATCTGATGCGGCTCGACCGCCGATACGACGAGCAAGCCAAGGAAAGACAATGGGCCGAGATGGAACGCGACGCGCTGGCTATGATCGGCCGGATCGGAAAGCTGCAGGGAATTTTCTGCACCGGAAACATCGCGCTGACGCCCGCCGAATTCTCGCTGACCCGGCAGGGCGAACTGTCGATGAAGGCCGAATTCGACGCCCGTCTGTATTTCCCCAACGAACCGGACGATAAGCCATGAAAATCACGAAAACTCCCGCTCCGTATGCGTCGGCGTACCGCGACGCGCTGTTCCGAGTGACGGCAGGAGCCCAAGAGCTCGTCGAGCTGGATATTTACGACCACGCCGACCAGCGGATCGTCGGACGACGGAGGTTCAAGGGACAGACTTCCTACGACGTCAACGTGGCCGGATACGCCCGGAGCCAATTCGACGTCCTGCCGCTCTATGCGGTAGAGTGCACGTTCGCGAAGCCGGCGGGACGGATCGTCCGCACGACCGTCCGTTCGGCAGAGGCGCAAGCCTCGGCGCCGCTCTGCGCCGGGACGCGCACGCTGTTCGAGTGGGACGCGCTGTCGGCCGCGCCGACGACCGTGAAAATCGCCCCGAACGAATCCGACGAGATCGCCGTATTACCCGGAGGCAGCGCGCTGACCGCCCAAGCCGTGCTCCGGGGAAGCACTCAGCGAAGCATCGAGCTGGCCTCTCAGGCCCCGACCGACGATCTGAGCGTTTTCTGCCTGAAGATGAGCGATCTGAAAGCTCAGGTCGAAAACGACGGGAACGACTCGTTGGACCGGTACGGCTCAATGGAAATCCGCATCACGTCAGGCGACGAGACCGTGCTGGCACGCGAATACAGGTTCGTTCCGCACTACGCGGGCGACGTCCGGCTTTGCTGGTGGAACACGTTCGGACAGATCGACTACTACACGATGCGCAGGCCGCTGGCCGAAGGCTTCGCGATCGGGAAGGAGCGCGTACTGACGGCCGAAGGATACGCCGTGACGGCCAGCCGCCGCGAGAGCCGACTGCGGCTCGTGTCGGACTACGAAAACGAAAAGACGATGCGCTGGCTGTGCGGGCTGCTCAATGCGCCGAAAGTATGGATCGCGGAAGACAGCCGGTTCGTCGAAGCGGACGTGCTGACCGCAGAGGCCGTCGTCGCGTCGGACGAGCTGTCGAGAATCGACATGGTTCTGCGCGAGGCGCAACCCGAAACCTTTCAAAACCGGTAGCGATGATACGCATCTTTATCGACAACCGCGAGGCGGACACGGACCAGCATGCGGCCGTCTCGATCACGCTGGCCGTTTCGTCGATCACGAAAATCGAGACGAACCGCACCGGCTACTGCAAAACGGTCCGTCTCCCGGCGACCGCCCGCAACCGGTCGCTGCTGGGCGACGCGGACCGGATCCACGCTCCCGAGCTGTTCAACCAGCAGCCGCATACGGCTCGCATCGAAGCGGACGGATTCACCGTCATCGAGGGATCGCCCCGCCTGGTCCGATACGAGAGCGAGGCCGGAGGCGGCTCCTATCTGTTGCAGATCATCGGACCCGGCAAGCAATGGGTGAGCCTGGCATGCGAGAACATGTTCAACGAAATCGACATTCCGTTCGAGGAGACGGTTTCCGAAAGCATGGTGCGCGACAGTTGGACATGGGAGAAGCCGGTGCGCTTCTTTCCGGTACTGCGGGACACGTTCCGCGTGTCGTCGGGCAGCATCGAGCCGACCGTACGGATGCTGACCTTCACGGACTACCATCCTTTCCTGCACGTCCGCACGCTCGTCGACGCGATCGCGGCCGCAGGAGGGTATACGATCCGCTCCGACTTTATGGACGGCGCGCCGTTCCGATCGCTCTACATGAGCGGCCGTTATCCGGAGCAGCAGACCGAGCCGTTCAAGGAGCGAATGGGCTTCTTGGCCGGGCGCTTCGGCGACGCTACGGCCTCGGCCGACCGGTTCGGACGGGTCTATGCCGATCCGCTGACCGCCGTCTCGTCGGTCGGCAATCTCGTGGATACGGCCGACCCGGACCGGACGCAGGACGGCGCGACGGTCGCCGGGGTCTACAACCGCAACGACTGCTTCCGGGAAGACGGGCAGCGCATAGCCTACTGTCCGGTCGAGGAAGTAACGGCCGGATTCGAATACTCGCTCGCCTACCGGACGGACTACCGGATCGCCAGCAGGGAAGAGCTCAAATGCTTCGACCGGGTCCTTCTCGACGACGATGTGGAACGGCGCTTCCGCGTCGTGAACCGGCACGAAGACAGGCGGACGGTCTTTCACGGCGGCTGGCAGTACCGACTGATCGTTTTCGGGCACCAACCGGGAACCGAATACCGTTTCTCGTACCGGCGCATCGCGAACCCGGCAGCGGATACCGCCGACCTGCAACCGGGCGACTACGAGACCGTCCGTCTCAAGACGTTCTCGCAGCGGAGCGTACTGATCGACGTACCCGCAGACGAGCAGGCGACCGAAGCGTCGCTCGAGTTCCTGTCGAACGGCACATATATCCCTTACGAGGGAGACTGGGCGCTGTACGACGGCTATGTGGCCGAGACGGGACAGATCGACATCCGCCTGACGATCCGCAGCGCGGCCCGGGAGATCGCCCCGTCGTCGCCCCGTTACTTCGACCGGGTCTATTTCGGCGGAGCCGACCAAGGAATGAACCTGACGCTCGGCCGTCGCACGACGCTCAAGCCGATTTTCCTGCCCCACCCTTGCGAAGGATCGACCGTCCGCTTCGCCGACGTGGCCGCGCATAGGGTACGCCAGATCGACCTGATCGGCGCGCTGAAGCAAATGTTCAATCTCTGCTTCTACAGCGACGCGCTGACCGGCACGCTCTACATCGAGCCGCGCGACGATTTCTATCGCGACGACACGGTCATCGACTGGAACGACCGGATCGATCGCAGCCGGCCGGTCACGGTCGAAGAGCTCGGAGCGGACCTGTCGAAACTCTTTACGCTCCGCTATCAGGAAGGTGACGGGACGGTCGCGCGCTGGGACGAGCGCAACAAGCAAATTCTGGGCCGATGGAGTACGCCGATTCTCAACCGTTTCGCCTCGGAGGGCGAGCGAGTCTACGCCAATCCCCTTTTCACGCCCACGCTGAACCGAACCGGAGTCTACCCCGATGCGCCGGACGCCTCGCTCGCGCAAGTAGGCGACCGGGACCGCACGGGCGTACCGGCCGACACGGAAAACCTGAACTTTCCGCCGAAGATCGTTCGCTTTCTCGGAGTCCGGACCTTACCCGACACGCAACGCTGGGGTTGGCCCGGCTACGGGAACGAGTATCCGGAAATCGCGTTCCACGATCCGTCGGGCGACGAGCCGTTCACCCTCTGCTTCGAAGACAGGGACGGCGCGACCGGACTGCACGGCGGATACGACCGAAGCATCGAGCAGTACAACAGCGGGCGACGCATCACGCTCTATCTGCGCCTCAACCCGGAGGACATCGAGCCGCTGATCTCCCCGAACGGGCTTCGGCGCGACTTCCGCGCCCTGTTCAAGCTGGCGATCGAAGGCGAGACGGTCATGTGCCGGCTGGAGGAGATCAGCGATTACAACCCGTCGGCCGGATCGACCCGGTGCGTCTTTCTCAAAGAAACATAGCGGTCCGTCCGCGCACCCGCCGAACAAAATTTTCCGAAGCGAAACCGGACGCGACCGGCCCCTCGCCGGACGCTGCGGTCCACGCGTTGTCCTCTCGACGACCGGTTCCGGAACAACCGCGCAGAGCACGACATAAGGATCATCCAATCCAAATTCATCGCATATGAAAAGAAAAACTTACCGGATCGTCTGGGAAGACGACCCGCCCCGGCACGATGCACAGCCGTCGGAAAACCGAGCACCGGACGCGGCAGGCCGGAACCACGCCGGACCGGCAGCCGAGCGGCAACAGTCGAACGGCATGCCTCCGACGTCCGGCGCTCCGGACATGCCGGCAGACAAGACTACTCGCGGCTCGGCCGATAAAACGGGCTCCGGCTTCGTCCGGTCCGAAACGACCGAGCAACGGCCGTCGCAAGCAATCGCCTCTCCCACCGCGTCTCATCCGGCCGAACCTGCCGACGCGGACCGGTATCGGACCTATGCCCCGGAACGGCTGATGCAAGCCGGATTCGGAAGCCCGTCGCCCGCAATACCCCCGGGCTACGCCGAAAGACATGCTCCGCAAGAAAGCATCTACCCGGCCCGGCCCCTTGCCGGGCGATCCCCGCTCGGCTCCGTCGGAAACGACCGGCAGGCAAAAGCCGACGGACAGCACGAGGCGCGACAAGGTCTCGACCGGCAACAGATCGGCGAGATGATCGACTCGCGGCTGAACTCGCTGAGAGTCTACGTGCTCGAATCGGATATCACCGACGCGCAGCGATCCGTCAAAACCGTTGTCGAACAAGCCTCTTTCTGATTTCCGGAACATGCCTCTGACCATTTACGAAAAGGAACTGATCCGCATTCTGCGGACGCGCTGCGGAGAGCTCACGACCGGACAGACGGTCGAAAAGCTGGTCGCCCTCGGCGTGATCGACAGCACGCTGTGCAAGGTACTAGCCGTGCGCGAATACGTTCGCGGCATCATGGAGACGGGAATCCGCAAGACCGACGCGATGTGGCTGGCGACCGAACGGTTCGCCTGCTCCTACGAGTACGTACGCAAATGCATGTACTACTACACCGATATGAACATCGGCTGAACGGCCGTCGGATTCCGTAGAAAAAATCCGAACGGGCGAGGAGCGATCTTCGCCGTACGATTTCCGGCCGGAAATCCACCTAATCCTACAAACACAATCCATCCTAACTATGACGATCAGACGACAATGGCAGGCGCTGCTCGAACGGCTCGGCCTGCCGGGTTCCGACGCATGCCGCGTCGAGCCGGCGCAAGTCGAAAGGCTGAACGAGGCTCTCGGCTCCGATCCGAGCACAAGCTCGGAACCGGCCGACGGAAGCCTCGACCTCCCGAAAAAGACGGATCCCGCCGTACAGGGGCATCCGGAGGCGAACGACCTCCGGGAAACGGCGCGAGCCACCCGGACCGAGCCCCGCGAGGACCCCTCTCCGGCCGAGGCGACGCTGTCGGCCAACGCCAAAGCCTACGAGGACGACCTGCGTAACTTTCGTTAACGAGACAACGACATCAACCAAACTCATCGCAACATGGCAAAAATCGAAAATCCCAAAAACTACAGCGGACGCGATCTGGAGACGATTTTCTTCCGCCCGATG